>JAPPJO010000028.1 GCA_028820325.1 Gammaproteobacteria bacterium
CGCATCGAAACAATGTCAGAAAGGCCTTTAGGGCCGGGACACACAGAAGCCCATCCAGGCAATTCCCGCCCAACGGATCGCCAGAGGATGAAATCCCGGCAGGAAATCGTCTAAGTCTAACTGGGACTGCACGATCTGCGTTTCCTGCCGCTTGACTGAATCTTGCTGGACCGTGCCGTGAAAGCGAGAAAAACGGGTCTGAATGGCGGGACTTCCAAGGCGGTCGGATGCGCTTTGCGGACGTATCCCCGGTATGTCTTGGGCTCACCTTCAATCAGCTTGCCCGACAATCCGCACCATCGTCCGGGTCTCTCTCTCGGGCCGTTCTGAAGTCCGAAGCCTCACCCTTGCCGGTCCTCGCCGAGTTGTGGAGCCCTCGCGTTCGTGATGGTCGGCTCAGCCGCCAACCGCTTCCGCCATTCGGCGATCTCGTCTCCGCTCACACCAAGCGTGATCGCGGCTGCTGCGTCGATGACCTGTCGGGCTGCACAACCCTCTGCCTGCGCCAAGCGGAACAGCGGAACGTGTTTGACCTGCTCCCATGCCTTGGCGAGTGCATTAGATCCCGGGGTGTCCGGTTCGGGACACGGTACCGACTTCAGATGCTCCTTTGACCACTTTAGGTAAGTCAGCGTCTTTGCACGGCGATTGAGCAACAGCATTCGGCCCGGCGTGCTGTTCCACCACGCACACACCGCCTTCTCGTACCCGCGGCTGGGACCGGTCGAGGGGATCCAGCCAAACCCGAAGGTTCGGGTCTCGCTCCACAACGCGGTGAGGCGACCGCTTACGGTGTTATAGCGGGTGGCGAGCATCAGGTGTCCGCTGGTGCGCAGAACGCGCTCGTGCAGGTGAGCGCGCCGACCGCCAGGGACGACGGACTGCTCTGGAGCATCCAGCATCGTGCGTCGAATCTCGGCGGATACGCTGTCGAAGACCTTCCGAACCATCTGTGGGTCCGCGCCCTCTCGCATCCGTCGCCATGAGTCTTGCGCAGTCCTGCCCGTGGCTCCTGGGGTGAGCACGGAGCCTGTCGTCACAAGGTCGGCGTGTCCTTCCAGACCAAACACCGCTTCGGCCAGCGCGCCGTCGAACCACTGAACCGGCGTCCAGTCGCCTCCCCTCATTCGATCCGCTGGCCAGCGGCAGACACTGCCCCAATCCCCGACCCTGCCAGCGGAGATGGCGTCGGCAACCTCGATGGCCTCCTCAGCATTGGATGGCATCTTCCGCAACGACACGAACTCTGTCGGCGGCCGGTCTTCCTTCGACCGGCGGCGGCAGATCAGTAGGCTCTCGTGGATGCTCGTGTTCTCCGAGAACGCAATCCGCTTAGGGTCGTGGGTGGTCACGATCCGTTCGATGTGGAAGCGTTCGGCGAGAAAGCGCCGCTCCGCCACGCCGGAAGCGCCCGTGCATGCCGTCACGGGCAACACCTTGGCCAAGAAGGCGCGATCCGAACGTAGGAGCCTCTCGGCCAACGGCGTGAAGAAGCTCCGTATGCTGTTGGTCGTAATCACCGCAGCAGCATCGGGATCGCGCTCTTCCAATCGGTTGCGGATCTCGATTTCGTGGCGCTGCATCTCCGTTAGCGCCGCTCGGCTGAACTTGCGTCCGCGCTTTCTGTTGTCGGTGAAGGGTGCGTTCATGATGACGCCATCGAGATCGTGCAGCGGAAACCGGATCTCTTCGCTTTCGCTCACCTGCTCGCCGTCGAGCGTCTCCAAGGATCGTTGCGGCGCGCCATGGGTGACCGTGCTGAGGTCCGTTACATCGTCGGCGGCGGTCAGAATCTCCAGCGACCCGGCCTTTGGCGATCCGTCGCCCTGCGGACCGTGCGGCATTGTCACGAGGTTCATGCGCTCGTAGTCCACGGTGGGCGCACCGAGGGTCATGTTGCAGGCGGCAAGCTGGACGCCGTGTTGGTTGATGTCCAAGCCGCAGAGCACGTCTTCGACAATCCGCTTGTGAAGAGCGTTCCGCTCGCCCTCGCCCATCTCGCCGTTCCCTCGACCGGCGACGAGCGCCTTGATAGTCTGGAGCGACGCCATCAGAAGCGTTCCCGTCCCGCACGCCGGGTCGATGATCCGCAGCTTCCCTACCGCACCGGAATCGGACCAGTCGATCAGATCGTTGGCTAGCGACAGCCGAGCGAGCATGATCGCCGACAGGTTGTTCGTGTAGAACGCGCCGTCGCTCTTCGCGGAACCGAGGATGCGGTGATAGAGCGGCCCCGCATGATCGTAGCCCAATTCGCTCAGGGAGTCCGCAACGCGGTTCGCGCACTCGGCAACGACCCTTATCGCGTCGCCGGTAGCCTCGTCGTGCGGCAGCGCGCCGAGCACCGAGAGCGCGGGCCGGAAGACAGGCGCGTAGGCGGACGGCTAACGGCCAACATCCCGGCAGGAGATCACGTAAGTCTAATCAGGGCTGCACGATCTGCCACTCCTGCCGCTTGGCTGGACCTTGCTGGACCGTGCCCCGAAAGCGGGAAAACCGGTGTGGATTGGCGGGAGTGTCTGCCTCGTCCAAGGCGGCCGTTTCTACACCTTCGGAGTGGGTTCGCGCTGGGCACGCTGCCAGCGCACGAACTGCGCCCTTGCCGTCCCGGAATTGATCCCCTCCGCAACGGCGGCGGCAATCGTCGCCTTCCGTGTGCGGTGCCTGTCGGCCAGCGTCCAGACCCTGCCCGTCTTTGTCCCATCCTTGGGACGCTGGGGGCTCGTCCGGTTGGCATGTCCCCGCGTCACTCGGCTGGTGTCGCCTGCGATCGCCAGCAGCCTGTCGTGCTGATCCTTGATCCACAGCGCCGCCTCCGGCCATTCGCTCTCGTCGTCACGTACCCAGCTTAGCTCGACGGGGACTGACCAGCCCTTTTCGCAGTTGCGCTCAACATCGTCACCGACGTTCTGATCGGCCATCTGCTCGCGGATCATCCGCGAACACCTCCGCATCCGTGCGAATCTCGTCTCGGATGCCTTGCTCTCACCGGCCCGCACATAGAGCCAGAGCCGATCTGGGTGCCCGACGTAGATCCCGATCCTGTCGCCATGCCTGTTGATGGGATCGGTCCACTGGGACGGCCCGCGCCACGTGCCTTTCTGGCCGGGGACGCCGCCCACGCAGTCCATGAGGAGCGTCCAGAAGGCGGGTGTCCGGCTCTTCTCCTCCAACTCCACCTCTACCTTAACCCCACACCGCTCGCCCAGCGTCCGGCAGAAGTCGGCGCTCTGGCGGTAGTTCCCCTTGTACGGATAGATCACCCACCCGTCATGGCCGGAAACTGCCCGCATGGTCAAGGCTCCCACCGCAGTATCGGGCGGATAGCGAGTCGCGGGGTGAACGTTCGAGCTAATCGCGTCGCCGGACAGCTTCTCGGCGTTGGCCGGATCCATGCTCAGCAGGGCTCCGGCGACGTTCAGCACCATTGAGCTTGCGACCGTTTCCTCGCGCCATGGGTCGTTGCCGATGCGCCACTTCAGCGGCACCACACTGCCACCGGTCGGCGTTTCTTTCCGGTCTTCCCATGGCCAGCGTTTCAGTGCCTGATCCGCCAAGCCGAGGGCGCGGCGCTGAAACGCCTCTTGGTTCCAATCACTCTCCTCGGCGACCCGCCGCGTCATTCCGATGGTGCTCTCGGCGTAGACCACCTTTTTCGCCGCGAACGTGCCCGCGCCCATCGCCGTATTGATGGTGTCGCCGCACAGCGTCAGGTTCGCCAGCCGGTCGCGCCAACGCCCGTGCAGGTCCTCGGCGTCGTCTCCCAATCCCCGCTTCCAAGCCTCGGTGAGCTTGCGCGGCATCACGTGCTCGATCGTAAGCCTCTCGCGAGCGGGAGATTGCGGGCCATGCTCCTCTTCCATCAGGGCGCACAGAATGGCGAAGGACGACCGGGTGGCACTGCCCCCGTACGCCTTCCGGGTCCGGAGGCCTTCCCTCACCTCGGCGTCGCCCGGTACGCCGACACGGGTGTTTCGGAGCCTACGGATGCGGTCCAGCCAGTATGTGGAGTAGTCCACGTCCGGGCCTGGTCCCCGTCTGTGAGCGAGTTCCGTCGCAGCAGTGTTGAGCCCCGCCATCGGCCGATTGGCAACCCACAAGCGCGTGATCCATGCGCCCACCGCCTCCAAGGTCGGAGCCAACGCATACTTGACACCCTCGTGGACGCCCCTAGCCGCGTCGTCAAGTAGACGCAGCGTCAGGGGCCGGTGGGTGTCGATGCCCATGGCTCGGAGGTGCCGAAGCGCTCGCTCAGCTCCGGCGTCCGGATGCTTCCCCGCCGTACCTGTCAGAATGCCATAGAGCCTCGCAAGCCTCGCCAACTCACGGCAGAGGGCTGGCCGGTCTTGGTCCATTCCCTGCCGCACGGCCCATCGCCTGAGTTCTTCGTGGACCCGCTTGATCCCGAGATTCTTGCCGGTCTTCCAGCGGAGGAAGTCCCGCAGGAAGAGGTCCACCGGCTCCGTGTTGCGTTCGACCCCGAGCTTTCGCTCGATCACGATCCAGTGGTTGTCGTGGAGGTCCTGTTGCTTCTCATCGGCCAAACCCATGAGCAGCCAGTTCTTGACCTTCTCGCTCTCGGTCAGTGGACGCCCGGTGGCGTTTAGGCTCTCGAAGATCTGCTGCGGATCGTCCGTGGTGTCCAAGGCGATGGCGACCACCCTGAACCGCTCGATTCCCTTGAGCAGGCTTGCCACATCGTCGCGGGCCACCAGCCGCCGGGCGATGCGCCACGCTTGCGCCACCGCACCGGGACCGCCGGGATCGCCCTTGAGGCCGCGACGGTATTCGCCTTCATCCTCGTCCTGTAGTCGGAGCTTGAGCCGCTTCCGCCGGGGCACATCGGTGTTGGTCAGGTGCTTCCTGAGGCGCTTCGCAGTCCAACCACCCCTATCGTCGTCCCCCAAGCTCTCGGCGATGCATGCCAGCAGGATGCTGACCGTCGTTAGCCTCTGTTGCCCGTCAACGACGCGGTGCGTCGGGACACCGCCCGCTGTCGTGGGCTCTGGAAAGGTCAGAAGCGCACCCCCGTAATGAGCGGCCCCTGGGCGGTCGGCCTCCGCGATGGTCAAGAGGTCTTCGACTAGGCGCTCGATGTCCGACTCGTCCCAGCAGTACCTGCGCTGCCAGCGAGGCACGACGTACTGCACCTCGCCGTTCAACAACTTCAAGAAGTCGGTATGGTTGGCCTGCATGAAGGAATGGTCCTCCTTTCGGTGCCTCCCTGTGGACGACCTTGAATGATCGCACGGCGGGATGCGACGGGCTACCCGCGACCGTCCTTATGGCGGCGCGTAACGCGACGCGCTACAGTTGATCCATGAAGATCCGCCACAAGGGGCTGCGCGCGCTCCACGAACGCGATGACCGATCCCGGCTCCCAGCGAATCTGGTTCCCCGGCTTCGGCGCATCCTGTTCCGATTGCAGGAAGCGACGCACCCCGGTAGCGCGGATGCCCCCGGCTTCAGGCTGCACCCCTTGAAGGGGGACCGGGCGGGCCAATGGAGCGTGCGCGCCTCCGGGAACTGGCGCGTGGTGTTCCGCTTCGAGGACGGCGAGGCGGTGGACGTGGATCTGGTAGATTACCATTGACCGGAAGGAGGAAGGACATGACCGGAGGCGGCGCGCGGGTCGTTGCGATGCTCAACCCCCCGCACTTGGGCGAACTGATCCGTGAGAGCATGGACGAGGTCGGATGGAACGTGACCGAGACGGCTGCCCGTCTGGGTTGCGAGCGAGGCACGCTGTCGCGGCTGCTGAACGGCAAGGCGGGCGTGTCGGCGAACATGGCGCTCGCGTTGGAGGCCATCGGCTGGGGGACGGCCGATCACTGGATGCGGATGCAGGCAAGCTACGAGCTTGCGGAAGCGCGCAGGGCGCGCGGATGGCAGGAGGACATCCGGGTACGCGATGCCGTCCCCCGGTAGCCGATTTGTGGTCCGGGCAGTGATTCAAACGCCGAAGGGATAGCCGGATGCGTCTCTCGTGGAACGAAGTGCGGGTCCGGGCAGCGGCCTTCGCCAAAGAGTGGCGGGACGCCGCGTACGAGAAGGGTGAGACGCAGAGCTTCTACAACGACTTCTTCAAGGTGTTCGACGTGCGCCGCCGGTCCGTCGCCCGCTACGAGGAGCATGTCGCCAAGCTGGACAACCGCTCGGGGTACATCGACCTGTTCTGGCCGGGCGTCCTGATCGTCGAGCAGAAGAGCGCCGGGCGCGATCTCGGCAAGGCGTACGGACAGGCCGGGGAGTATTTCGACGCGCTGTCCGAGCGCGAGCGCCCGCGCTACATCCTCGTCAGCGACTTCCAGACCTTTCAGCTTCGCGATCTGGACGAGCGGGAGACCGTTTCATTCTCCCTCGCGGACCTGCCCGGCCATGTCGAGGAATTCGGCTTCATACTCGGCGTCCAGCGCCGGACGTTTCGAGACCAGGACCCCGTCAACATCGAGGCGGCGGAACTCGTCGGGCGGCTCCACGACGCGCTCGACGCCGCGGGCTACCGGGGCCACGATCTGGAGCGGTTTCTCGTGCGGATCGTGTTCTGCCTGTTCGCCGACGACACCGGCATCTTCGAGCCGCGCGACATCTTCTTCGACCTTCTTGACCACCGCACCGCCAAGGACGGGTCGGATACGGGCCGCGTGTTGGCCGACCTGTTCCAAGTCTTGGACACGCGGGAGGAGGCGCGATACGCGACGACCGACGAGGACTTGGCCCGCTTCCCCTACGTCAATGGCCGGTTGTTCGAGGAGCCGCTACGCATCCCAGCGTTCAGCGGGGAGATGCGGACCGCGTTGCTGGACGCCTGCCGGTTCGACTGGTCGAACATCTCGCCCGCGATCTTCGGCGCGCTGTTCCAGTCGGTCATGGAACCGGCGGAGCGCCGCAAGCAGGGCGCGCACTACACGACCGAGAAGAACATCCTGAAGGTGATCGGGCCGCTGTTTCTGGACGATCTTCGGGCCGAGTTCGAGCGGTTGAAGGCCCGGAAGGACAGCCGCCGCAGGGCTGACCTCCGCCGGTTTCAGGAGAAGCTCGGGCGGATGACCTTCTTCGACCCCGCGTGCGGGTGCGGGAACTTCCTCATCATCGCCTACCGCGAGTTGCGGGAGCTTGAGATCGAGGTGCTGAAGGAGCTTCACCGAAAGGACGACCGGCAGTTGGACGTGCTGGCGGCAGAACTGTCCCTCGTCAATGTGGACCAGTTTCACGGAATCGAGATCGGCGAGTTTCCCGTCCGTATCGCGGAGACCGCGATGTGGATGATGGACCACATCATGAACAACCGTCTGAGCTTGGAGTTCGGGCAGACGTACACGCGGATTCCGCTTGAGACTTCTCCGCACATCGTCCACGGGGACGCGCTGGAGATGGACTGGACTGACTTGCTGCCGGTCGAGCAGTGCTCGTTCGTCTTCGGCAATCCGCCGTTCGGGGGCGCGAAGTTCCAGAGCACGGCCCAGCGCTCTCAGGTGCGGAGGATCGCGGCCCTCGGCGGGACGGGCGGCACGCTCGACTATGTGACCGCGTGGTTCATCAAGGCGGGAGAGTACGCCAAAGACACGCGCATCCGGATCGGGTTCGTGGCCACGAATTCGATCACCCAAGGGGAGCAGGTGGCTCAGTTGTGGCCGATCCTCTTCGACCGCTGCAAACTAGAGATTGCCTTCGCTCACCGGACCTTCGCATGGGGATCTGACGCGCGCGGAAAGGCCCATGTGCATGTGGTTATCCTCGGACTCGATGGCCGCGATGCGGTGCCTGGGAGGAAGCGCCTGTTCAGCTATCCCGACATCAACGGGGATCCCGAGGAAACCCGGCACGCGGTGCTCTCACCCTATCTGTTCGACGCTGGAGGGGTTGGCGATCCACACCTGACCGTGCGGGAGGAGAGCAGCCCCATCAATGGCATGAAGAAGTTGATCACCGGAACCCAGCCTCTTGAGAATGGCAATCTCACTTTCTCAAGTGAAGCGAAGTCCTCGTTTCTGGTTCGGGAACCAGAAGCCGAACCGTATTTCAGGCCCTTTCCAGGATCGCGCGAATTCATCCGTCGACAAGACCGCTGGATCCTCCATACGGCGGACATCCCGCCTCAGGAACTGCGTGAACTGCCCGCGGTTCGCGAAAGGCTTCGCGCCGTTCGGACGTTCCGGGAGAAAAGCAAGCGGGTTGCGACACGACGGCTCGCAGACTTTCCCCGATCCTACGGGGTAACCGTAGTACCGGAAGCCCCGTTCCTGATCATCCCTCAGGTTAGTTCGGAACGACGCGAGTACGTGCCCATCGGATGGCTGGAACCCCCGGCCATCCCCAGCGAGAAGCTACGAATCCTCCCCGACGCGACTCTCGGCGAGTTCGCACTCCTGACCTCTGCCATGCACATGGCATGGATGCGGGCGGTGACGGGCCGGATGAAGAGCGACTACATGTACTCGGTCGGTGTCGTCTACAACACCTTTCCGACGCCCACCCGTTCGGCCAACAACGATAAGCTTGAGTCATTGGCGCAGGCGGTCCTCGACTCACGCGCGACCTTTCCTGACGCGACGCTGGCGGACCTCTACGACCCCGATCTCATGCCGCCCGGTCTCCGACGCGCCCACCGGGCGCTCGACCGCGCCGTGGATCGGCTCTACCGCGCTCGGGGCTTCGCCTCTGAACGCGAACGCGCTGAGCACCTCTTCATGCTCTACGAGACGATGCGCGCGCCGCTGGGCGTCGGGATCAAGAAGCTGAAGCGGCGAAGACGGTGAGCCCGTCCGGCCGCCCGACAGAACCGCCGCCAACTACGTGTGGGAATCATCGAGCGGAGGCAAGATCCGGAACACGTAGTCAGTCATGATCAGCATGTTCATGCTGTGCTTGTGCGTCGAATATGCCACTTGGCCATGGATGGCGGCATGACGGTTCGGGACCGGATCCCGCTCGAATCTCTCCCGCTCGCCCTCGGTCCATACCTGCTCGTAGGCGTGCTCTCGAATGCGTTCGAGCATGACCCAATCGAACATCTCTCTGGCGTCAAGCTTGGTCGGCTCTCCCGATGCAAGCAGTGTCTCAATCATCGGTCCTGAACGGTGTCCGGCACCGATGATCCGCTCGATTTCTGGAAATAACAGCCGGCAGATGCACCGGTACAGTCCAGACTCGTGGGCCATGAGAGCCTCCCGGAACGTCGCCCTCGCTTCATCGTCGATGTGATATGTCGCGAGATCCAACTCCATGTTGTCACGAATCTTAGTCCAGCGGGTGCGGTAGTGTTCGGCGACGCGGCTATCCAGCAGAGCACGGTCGCCTTCGCATCCTGCTACAAGCCGGTGGGGTACGGAATAATGGGGAAGCCAGCCGACTTTGTTCAGAGCGTCGTGGGTTTGCTTCCTCTCGTAGAACTGCTTCAGAGCAGGCCGAATCCGCTCCATAGCTGCGGCCGCCGCCTTGGCGGTTCGTTCGAATTCCTCCCGAAAGGGCGCGGCGGCAGCGGACCATGCATTCAGCGCATCCATGGCAGGGCCGAGCGAACGCGCCATTTGCCGCGCGGCTTCCGAAACCTGCGCTGCGATCGGTGCTGCTGCTTGGGCCAGCCGCTCGACGTTGCGGACGTACTCGCGGCCCGAAGTCTCCTGGAAGGCGCGAACGTCCTCGAAAATGGCTGCGATGTCGTGTCCGTGCATCGCCGCGTATGTGTCTCGCGCTGCCCGGACCCCAGCTATCACCCGGTCGTCCCCTAGGGCGCGCACCGCGGCGATCATACGGGCGTCCCTATTGGTCTCCATGGCTGACCTCCATCAGTTCGTTGGGAGTGCAGATGACGGGAGGCTCGTAACCCTCGCTCCGACAAGTCCACTCAATCCGGGACCGCATGGCGGCATTGGCAATGTGGCGGAAGTTCCAAGTCACAAGATAATGGACACGGTTCGTAACGGCGATGGCGATGTGGGCGGCGTCCACCGCAGCGTGGGGAGGGACCGCGCCGGCGGCGATGAGTTCGCGCGCCAGTTGCTCGGCCTCTTCGGTCGCATCGAGGAGCGCCACCCTTTCGAGCCTCATCAGCCGGTCCCGAGCGGCATTCGGATCTCCTTGCCTTGCTTCGCGAATCACGAGTTCCGAAGCGACGAGTTGGAATCTTTCCGGGGCGGTCCGCCACCATTCGCGAGTTACCTGCTGCCGGGCCATCATCACGACATCGCGCGACGGGCGAGCCGTCAGATAGCTGACGACCGATGTTTCGATGTACGCTACGGACCTCATCTTGGCTGTGTCATCCCTTCTCGGGGGTGAGATCGCTTCAGAAACACGGCACCTTCCGACAAGATAGCTTCCGCTGGCGGGCTTGGTTCAACCGGTCCAAGACCGAAATCTAGAATCATCGCTCAAAACCTCCCCCGCCACGCTCGGGGCCTCGCGGCCGGGGCGGTCGCGGTACGACAATGCGGGTGATGGTCCGTTCGCGCTCCCGCTCCCGTGTCTGTTCGCGCTCCCTCTCCCTCATGGTCTTCCGTAC
>JAPPJO010000025.1 GCA_028820325.1 Gammaproteobacteria bacterium
TGATCTAAAGCTATGAATATCAATAGCTTATAAAATTAACGCCCATCGAGCCATGGGAGAGCCCGCCTCGAGAGCCTAACCTATCTGGGACTCATTCCCGGGAACCTCCCGGTGACAGCGCGACCTGCTCGAAAGACGGAGGTTCTGGTTGACCGAGATGGCGGACCGGATCGGCCGAGTGATGTCGGAGACCTCGATGATCGCCGCCAGCCTGGACACCCTCTTGCACAGGCTCGGGCGCGACGGCGAGGCGGAACCCGGGGCTCGGGAGGTTGTCGAGGCTGTGCTCCACCACCCCGAGCGCTACCGCCTCCTCGATCCCATGCGGGGAGCGTGGAGCGCCGGCGACCTGCACCAGTCGCCGGGACCCTACGCCGATGCGCTCTCGGAGCAGTATCTCACGCCCTGCCCATGGGTGGTCCTTCTTGAGACCGACGATCGACGTTACATGCACGGCGACCCGCTGGTGCGCTGGAACCACCGAACCCTCGCCTGGCTCGCCCGCAGCCTGGACGTGAAATCACCCTCCGCCGTCAACCGCTGGTTCCGGCTGCTGAGGGAGCATCGGCGCCTGCGGGAGCGGCGCAACGCGGCCGGGCTGCGCTTTGCCTACCCGTCCGCCGGCCCGGGGACGAGGCGGAAGGTCCCTGCCCACCAGCCGTCCTCGGCATCGTCGTCCCGCAGACGGAAACCGAAGGGCGCGGCCTCGTAGGCGAAGTCCCCTGCCTCTTCGGCGAGCAGCCCCGAAACCACCAGCCATCCGCCCGGCGCCAGGGCGCCTGCAAATCCCGGCAGAAGAGCGGTCAGCACCCCGCTCTCGATGTTGGCGGCCACGCCGTCGAGGGGGTGGTGCGCCGCGAGCCAGTCGGGCGAAACCTTCCGTTCGTGGATTTCGACCGCATGCGCGGCCTGGTTGGCGTCCACGTTGACGCGGGCTGCGGCACACGCGAAGGGATCGTTGTCCGCGGCTAGCACGCGAGCGGCGCCGAGCCCGGCCGCGGCTATGGCGAGGATTCCGGTACCCGTGCCCACGTCGGCGATGTCGGTCCCCGGGCGAACCGCGGTGTCGAGCAATCGCAGGGCGCTACGGGTCGAGGCGTGGCGGGCGGTGCCGAACGCCATGCCGGGGTCGAGGGTGATCAGCACGCCTCCGTCCGGCTCGTGGGGGACATCCCAGGTCGGCGCCACGGTGATGCGGCGACTGACCCGCGTGGGCCCAAGTCCCTGCCTCCACGTCTCCGCCCACTCCTCGTGCGGCTGCCAGCGCCAGCTCAGATCGACGGTCCGGCCGGCTGCCCCGTTCAGTTCGCTGCCGAGGGCGGCCAGAAACGCGGGGACGTCGCCGGGGGGCGGGAAATGCGTGACCAGCGTCCCGTCCGCCTGCTCCACCACGGCGCGCGCACCCCTGTGCACGAGTTGCGCGGCCACCACGCCGACCGCGGCGGAGTCGGGTACGCCGGCGACGACGGTGAGCCAGCGGTCGGGTATCACGGAAGGCGCTTCGCCGCTCTCCGGTGCCCGGGCGGATGCATCCACGGGACTGGTGCTACGGGACGAAGGCTTCCTTCACGCGGGCCCAGAACCCCCTCCTCCCGCGCCCCGCATCCTCGGGAACCGGATCCTCCACCTCCCGCAACCGTTCCAGCGCCTCCCGCTGACGACGGTCGAGGTTCTCGGGAGTCCATACGACCACGCGCACAAGCTGGTCGCCCCTCATGCCGCCCTCCAGATCCGGCACACCCAGGCCGCGCATGCGCAACATCTCGCCGGTCTGGACCCCGGCGGGCACCGAAAGGGGCGCGCTGCCCTCGACGGTCGGCACCTCCAGACGATCGCCCAACGCGGCCTGGGTGAAGGTCACGTGAAGCTCGTGGACGAGGTCGTTGCCGTCCCTCCTGAAGTCGGGATGATCCTCCACGGCGATCAGAACGGTGATGTCGCCGCGCGGCCCTCCCCGGGGTCCGGCGTTCCCCTGCCCCCGCAGGGTGATGTAGTTCTCCGAGGAGACGCCCGCCGGGACCTCCACCGTGATGGTGGATTCCTCGCGTACCCTCCCCTCTCCGCGGCATGCGGGGCAGGGATCCTGGATGACCTGTCCCTCCCCGCCGCACCTGCGGCACGGCTGCACGCTCACGAACTGCCCAAAGGGGGAACGCTGGCTGATGCGCTCCTGGCCGGTGCCGCTGCAACCCGGACAGAGCGTCGGTCCGGCACCGCGCGCCCCGGTGGCCCCACAATCCTCGCACGGCTCGAGCAGGCTTACCCGCAAGCGCTTGTCGACCCCGCTCGCGACCTCGACCAGCGTCAGGGGAAGCCGCAGCCGAATGCCCTTCCCTCTCCGGCTGCGCGGGGTGCCCCCGGAACGGCGGCCGAACAGGTCTCCGAAGGTGCCTCCGCTGCCGAAGTCCCGCATGAAGATCTCGATCGCGTCGGAGAAGTCGAAGCCGCCAAAGCCGGCCCCTCCCTGGCCGCGGTTCAGCCCCCGCTCCCCGTACCGGTCGTAGACCTCCCTTTTCTCCGGATTGCTCAGAACCTCGTACGCGCGGGTGACCTCCTTGAAGCGCTCCTCCGCCTCCCGCGAACCCTGATTGCGATCCGGGTGGTGCTGCATCGCCAGACGCCTGTACGCCTTCCGGATCTCCTGCACGTCCGCGCCCCGGGACACCCCCAGGGTCTCGTAGTAGTCTGCCATTCGGACCCCGCGCTCAGCGCAGAATGTCGTTCACGAGTGAAGAAGTGTAGCCCACCAGGCTGATCACCTTTTCGTAGGGCATGCGCGTGGGGCCGATCACCCCCACCACCCCTTTGAGCCCGCCCACATGGTACTCGGCGGTCACGAGCGTGAAGCCGGACAACGCTTCGTCCTGATGCTCCCGGCCGATCGTGATGCGCAGTCCGCCGCTGTGGCGGCGGTTGCTCAGCACGCTCTCCATCAGCTGGTTGCGCTCGGTCAATTCGATAAGGCTCTTGAGCCGCTGGCCGCTGGTGAACTCCGGCTGGCTGGCAAGCACCGAGGTCTGTCCGAAGAGCACCGGCGATTCGCCGGCTTCCGGCCAGTCCAGCAGCGACTGGGCGGACTCCATGAAGATATTCAGCAGCTCGGTGGCGGTATCGCTCTCCGTGCCCGGATCGCGCAGGCGTTCGGGCAGCGACTCCCTCAGGTCCGCGAAGGTGAGCCCGGCGAGACGCTCGTTGAGGATGACCGTGAGGGTCACCAGGGTATCCCGCGGAATCTCCAGTGGAAGATCGACGTAGACCGTGCGAACCAGTCCGTTGCGCACGGTGGCCACCATGAGCGCCTTGTGCGAGGACAGCCGGATGAGTTCGATCTTCTCGAGTACCGCCGAGTCCAGGCTCGGCACCAGCCCCAGGCCCAGCTCGTGGCTGATCAGGCTGAGGGCGCGGGTGGTTCGCCGTACCAGGCGCTCGATCGGGGAGGCGGCATCCGGGTCGAGTTCTTCCTCGATGCGGTCGCGCTCCGCGTTGGTCAGCGGCGCGGGGCGGATGAGGCGGTCGACGAAGTACCGGTACGCAGTGTCGGTCGGCACCCGGCCGGCGGACGTGTGCGGCCGGGCCAGGAAACCCTTCGACTCCAGCTCCGCCATGGTGTTGCGGATGGTGGCGGACGACACCCCCAGCTTCCAGCGCCGGTTCACCGAATGACTGCCTACCGGGCCGGCCGTATCCACGTAGGTGCGCACCACGGCCTCCAGAACCTGTCGTTCTCGAGGCGTCAGCTCCTCGCGGACGACGATGCGCTCGCGCAATCGCCCTGTCCGCATCGTCATTCCCCGTTCCTTCGATTCGTCACTGCTTCGTCCAATTCGATGGCGAGAGCGTCGAGCAACAGCCAGCCTTCGACGGTAAGGCGAAGTCTGCCGGCTTCGGCCCGGGCCCAATCCCACCGCATCCATCGCTCCGTCACGGCCGCCGCCCGCGCGGGAATCGACGCGAGGGAAACGCCCCTGCGTGCGCGGAGTCCCAGCCAGATCCGTTCCAGGCGCAGCTCGGCCCGGTCCAGCAGCTCGTGTCCCGCGATCGCGGAGTCCCCCTTCGCGACCGATGTACTGTATTCCTTCCAGTCACGCAGGTTCCAGCGGCGCAAGGGCTTGCGAAAGCTGTGCGCCCCATTCCCCAGACCCAGGTAGGGACGGCCCGACCAGTACACTTCGTTGTGGCGCGACTCCCGGCCCGGCATGGCGAAACTGCTGACCTCGTAGTGAAGGTAGCCCGCGCCGGTGAGCCGTTCCACTGCCGCCAGATACTCGTCGCGGTACCGACCCTCGGAGGCGACCCGCTCGCGCCCGTCGGCCACGGCACGCCCCAGGGGCGTACGCGGCTCCACGGTCAGCCCGTAGAGACTCATGTGTTCGACGCCAAGGTCGAGCAGGCGTTCGAGGTCGTCGTCCCAGTCCCGCGCCAGGTGCCCCGGGAGGCCGAAGATAAGATCCGCGCTCACATTTCCGAAGCCGGCCCGCCGGGCGTTGCGCACCGCCTCCGCGGCGCCTGCGGAGCCGTGCAGGCGTCCCATCCAGCGCAGCGAGGGCTCGTGGAAGCTCTGTACGCCCAGGCTGACGCGATTCACGCCCGCCTCTCGCCAGGCTCGCGCAATGCCGGGAGTGAAGCTCTCCGGGTTCGCTTCCGCCGTCCACTCCAGGAAGGGGTGGCTCAGAAGGCGCGGACCGAAAACGGATGCGAGTCCGTCCATGGCGCCGGTACCCAGGAGGGACGGCGTGCCTCCGCCGACGTAGAGGGTATCGAGGGGTTCCGGGAATGAGAACAGTTCCTCGCGCAGGATCTGGTCCCATTCCCGGGAGATCGCCCGCAGCCAGGCGTCGTCTCCGCCCTCGCGGTCGACCGTTACGGCGAAGTCGCAGTAGGAGCAGCGGCGCGCGCAGAAGGGCGCGTGCACGTAGACGGATGATGTCGCGCCATCCCGCGAAGACGGCGCTTCCCGGGTTTGCTTCCCGCACCGGGTGCCGGCAGCACTGGGCACTTCGTCCATGGGCCGTCAGGTAAGGGATCTGGCAAAGCGCAGCCCGGGCGCTCGCCGCACCCATCCTTGAACCTCCATGACCGACAGGATCGCCGCCGCGGTGGCGATATCCAGGCGGGCCCTTCGGGCCAGGAGGTCGATGTGGTCGGGCTCCGCCTCCAGCGCGTCCCACAGGGCCCGCTGGCGGGCGTCCATTCCAGAGGGGATCCGGTCGCGGGAGCGCGCCTCCGGCAATGCGTCCGCGAGGCCGGTTCCGAAGAGCACGTCGTGGGCGCTCGTAACCAGTCCGGCTCCGTCGCGGATCAGGGCGTTGGCTCCCTCGCTCCGGGGACGGCCGACCGTTCCCGGAACCGCAAACACGTCGCGGCCGAGTTCCAGGGCGTGCTCGACGGTGATCAAAGCGCCGCTCCTCCTGGCGGCCTCGACGACCACCACCGCCTTCGACAGACCGGCAATCAACCGGTTGCGCCGGGGGAAGTGGTGCGGCAGAGGCGCCTCGCCGGGAAGAAACTCGGAGACCACCAGACCTCTCTCGAGGATGTCCCGGAAGAGCCGGCGGTGGTAGGGCGGATAGGCTACGTCGGGGCCGCACCCGAGCACCGCGATGGTGCCTCCACCGGCGGCCAGCGCTCCCCGATGCGCGGCGCCGTCGATTCCCAGCGCCAGCCCGCTCACGACCGCCACTCCCGCCCGGGCCAGCCCCTCCCCCATGCTGCGCGCCATGCCGCGCCCGTACTCGCTGGCCTTGCGCGACCCCACCACGGCCACGGCCGGAGGGTGCAGCAGGGACGGATCTCCGCGCAGAAAGAGAAGCGGCGGTGGATGGTGCAGGTGCTTCAGCCGCTCGGGAAACCCGGACAAGCGGTATCCGGTCGCCAACGCCCCTGCCCGCCGCGCGATGGCGAGCACCTCCTCGAGCGGGCGCGTGATTTTGCGCGCGTCGCGCGCCCGGCGAGCCTTCAGCGGCAGCTTCTTCTTGTCTGCGGAGAACGCCTTGCGGGCGGAACCGAACTTGTCGATGAGTTGCCGCAGGGTCACCGCCCCGAGTCCCTCGTGGAGAGTCCAGTGAATCCGGGTGATGACCTCGTCGTCCATGACATCGAGCGGCGCCTCCGCCACGGGGACGGTCGATGCGTCGGGCACGACGGTCACCTCGGCCGGGTTCGCCGCCAGAGCGCTTCGCACAGTTCGTCGAGACCTCGGCGGGTCACCGCCGATACCGCAAAGCACCCCCAGGCGTCGGGGGCTTCAATGCGGGGCGCCGGCTCGCCGGGATCCACCAGGTCCATCTTGGACACCACAAGGCAATGCTCCCTTGCGGCCAGCGCGCGGGAGTGGCTCCGCAGCTCGGAGCGCAGGCGCCCGTACTCCGCCTGGGGATCGCTCGAGTCGGCCGGAATCAGGTAGACCAGCGTGCGCGTGCGCTCGACGTGGCGCAGAAAGCGCAGCCCCAGCCCCTTCCCCTCGTGGGCACCCTCGATGATGCCCGGGATGTCGGCCAGCACGAAGGATCGGAAGTCGGGCAGGTGAACCACCCCCAGGCTGGGGACGAGCGTGGTAAAGGGATAGTCCGCCACCTTCGGCCGGGCCGCCGAAACGCTCGAGAGCAGGGTCGACTTGCCGGCGTTGGGTTCACCGACCAGGCCGACATCCGCGATCAGCCTGAGCTCGAGTTCGATGCGCCGCGCCTCTCCCTCCGCGCCGGGCTCCCATCGCGTCGGGGCCTGGTTGCGCGACGAGGCGAAGCGGGTGTTGCCCCGCCCCCCCCGCCCCCCCCGGGCGACCACCACCCGGTCGTGGGCCGCGAGCAGTTCCCCCATGAGTTCCGAGGTGCCGGCGTCCCGCACGGTGGTGCCCGGCGGGACGGACACCACCCGGTCCGCGCCGCTGCGGCCGGTGCGGTTGTTGCCCCCTCCGTGCTGCCCCCTCTCCGCCCTGTAGTGACGCCGGTAGCTGAAGTCGAGCAGGGTCGACAGCTGAGGATCCGTGACCAGCACCACATCCCCCCCGCGGCCGCCGTCTCCCCCGGAGGGCCCCCCGCGCGGCGTACCCTTCTCGCGCCGGAACGCCTCGGCCCCCGATCCGCCGGTTCCCGCGGCGACCTCGATGACGGCGCGGTCGACGAAGATCCCCTCCCCCATCTGCTACCCTTCCCCGCGGCGGGACAGCACCCGGCGCAACGTGGCGCGCGCGGCCTCGCTTCGCGCGTCGTCCATGAAGCGGGCAGCCACCGCCAGGGTCTCCGCCAGCGCAGCCGCCGACGCTCCCAGGTTGAGCCCCCCGCGCAGGTGCGAATAGAGCTGCGGACCCGCGTCGGCCACGGCGAGCAGGGCCGCGATGCAGTACTCCCGGGCGAGCGGGGCCAGCCCGGGGCGGGCGAGCACCTTCCCGTAGCCTTCCACCACCATCCACCGCTCCATGTCCGGGTGCAGGCTCCGGACGCTGTCGCGCAGCTCGCGGTACTGCGTGGAGTAGACGCGCCGGCAGAGCGCCGCGCCCCGGCGCGCCCAACCCGGCCAGTCGTCGGGGCTGGCCTCCGCGGGTGGTGCCGGGCCGACCTCCCGCCACGCGGCAAGCGCGGCCAGCGCGGCCGGATACCCCACGAACAGATAGCTCTGCAACAGCGCCTCCTCCACCTCGGTCGCGTCGGCAGTGCGTGCCGCCTCCGCCAGCGCGGCGCGGAGGGCGTCCTCGCGTCCCGCAGCCAGTGCGGCGCTCACCCTCACCAGCGACCGCTCCGCCGGGGTGAGCGCCGGCGCGCGCACGATCCCATCCCCAGGCGTACCGCTCACCGATCCACTTCAACCCGGAACGCGTTCTCGATCCGTCCCACATCCACCCCCAGGGTATTGAGCACCTCCACGCGCCCCCGGGCAAGCGCCGCGATGTCGTCCGCGTCCGCCACGCCCAGATCCGACAGCACCCCGACAAGCGCAACGTCGCTCGCGCGCCGGGCCCCGTCTTCCACCTTGAGAGCGAAGCCCAGGCCGCGCCCGCGCACGCCTCCGCAGTACACGCCCTCGGCGCCCGTCTTGACGAACACCCGTCCACCCAGCCGTTCCATGACCGCCGTACAGACACGACCCGTGCCCGCGACCGCGAACGGATGCCCCGTCATCGCGCCCACGATGCGCGCCGCGGGTTCTCCCGCATCCGCCGCCGCCGTGAGACGCGCGAAGGACGCCGCCATGTCCGCCAGCGGGAGCGCGAAGGTCACCACGCCGCATCCGTCGGTGCCGGTCACGAGTTCCGATGCGGCCACCCCCGTCCAGCGCGCGATCTCGGCGCGCATGCGCTGCTGCACGGGATGGCCGGGCTCGAGGTATCCCTCGGGAGGCCAGCCGTTGGCCACCGCCAGCGCGAGCATCCCCGCGTGTTTTCCCGAACAGTTGTTGTGCACGGCGCCCAGGCGAACGCCCCGTGCCCACAGCTCGCGCGCCCGTTCCGGCCGCAGAGACGGGTGCGGCCCGCACTCCAGCGCGCGCTCGTCCAGTCCCGCCCTGGCCAGCATGCTTCGGGCCAGAGCCAGGTGTCCGCGTTCGGCGTTGTGGGACGCGCAACACAGCGCCAGCTCCTCTTCCGTGAAACCGAACCTTTCAAGGACGCCGTCCTCCACCAGCGGAAGCGCCTGGAAGGGCTTCGCGGCCGACCGATAGAACGCCACGCGCCCCGCGTCGCCACAACCGCCGATCAGCCGCCCGCGGGCATCGGCTACCGCCACATGCACCCGATGCACAGACTCGACGGCACCAGAGCGCGTAACCCGGACGCACGGCCCGCGGCCAGCCCGGCGCGCCGGTGCACTCATATCCCGGCTCACGAAAGCTGCGGACGCCGTGCGCGACTCGCACGAGAAAGGAACACCGTTTCTCCGGGCGATGGAATGGCGGGATGAGCCGGCCGCCGTCCGGGGGCCGGCGGACGCGTCCTCAGCGGGATCCCGCGCCCGGCGAACCGTCTCCGGCGATGCCGCCTGGCGCTTGAACGGCGCTGTTCGCGAGCGACTTCTCGGCGGCCACCAGATCGAACAGGTCCTGCTGCGACCGCGCGCGCGCCAGCAACTCGACGGCGCGCGCCAGCGGCGGATCGGCGGTCATCAGGCGCAGAAACTCGCCTTCCCGGCCCGCGCGCCTGCGGGCGATCTCGCGCTCCAGCTGGAACCGCAGATAGCGTTCCGCACGCTCAAGCGTGGCGGCCTCGGCGTCGATCCCCCGATCGGCAAGGTGCTGCCGGAAGCGCGCGAGGTCGGCGTCCTCGACCGCGGAGCCCGGAGGGGCGTCCGGCCGCTCCTGAATGTAAAGGACGGCGAACTCGAACACGGCGCTGCTGAAGCCGCGCGCGTGCCGGTCCAGGCGAAGCACCGCCGCCTCTTCGTCGTCGGTCAGGGTATCGGGAAGGACATGGAGATCCGGAGTGATGCCGCCGCCACCGAGGACGCGTCGCCCCCCCAGAGACCGGTACGGCTGCCGGTCCTCGCCGTCCGACCGCTGAACCCACTCCCCCGACAGGGTCAGCACGACATCCTCGAAGGCCGATTCGTCACCCGCCCGGGCCTTCTGAATCGAGCGCCCCGACGGCGTGTACCAGCGCGCCGTCGTCAGCTTGAGAACGTTGCCCCCGCTCAGCCGGTAGAGCGTCTGCACCAACCCCTTTCCGAATGAGGTCGCCCCCAGGACGAGGGCCCGGTCGTGATCCTGAAGCGCGCCGGCGACGATCTCCGAGGCGCTCGCGCTGCGTCCATTGATCAGAATCACCAGGGGAAGCCCCGGGAAGGATTCCCCCTGCCCGGTGCGCAGCACCGAGTTCTGGCTCCTCGTGCGGCCACGCGTCTCCGCGACCGTCAGGTCCTCGTCGAGGAAGAGGTCGGCAAGCGCGACGCCCTGATCCAGCAATCCGCCCGGGTTTCCGCGCAGATCCAGGATCATCCGGGTGGCCCCGTCCGCCATCAGGGCTCGGGTGGCCGCCTCGAGTTCGTCGCGGGCGTTTTCGCTGAACACCCGCAGGGGAACGTATCCCACGCCGTCCTGAAAGAGATGGGTGAACGGCACCGAGAGGATCTGAACCGTGGCTCGCTCCAGCGTGTACGGAATGAGCTCCTCGATCCCCGGGCGCCCGATCCTGACGTCCACCTCCGTGCCCGGCCTGCCGCGCAGCGACATCGCCGCCCGATCCGGGTTCCAGCCCTGCGCGGATTCGCCCTCGACCTCCACGATGCGATCCCCCGCGCGGATGCCCGCCCGCTCCCCCGGGGTGCCCGGCAGGGCGCTCATCACCGTGATCCAGTCTCCCTGGCGCACGATCTCCAGCCCCACCCCGGCGTACTCACCTTCGGTATCGATGCGGAGGTTGTCCCATTCGTAGGCGCTCAGGAACTCCGAGTTGGGATCGTCGAGTTCCTCTATGACGGCGTCGATGGCGGTGCCGTAGAGCGCATTCAGCTCGACCGGGTCCACGAAGTCCTCCGCCACCCGGTCAAGCACCTCTTCCAGGAGACGCGCCTGGAAGTAGACGTTGCGATCCTGCGCGATACCCTGCTGGAGGAACCAGCCGCCACACAGCAGGGCCGCTGCCAGAATGAGGCCCGGAGCAAGCAGTGAGCGGGAGAATCGCATGGGTTTCACGACTCCGCTGAAGGCGGGCTTCGATCTTCCCGCGTGGCTGGTTCACGCGCGGGAACCGCAGTTCCCGGCGTCGGGTCTCCTCCATTGGACGGAACCGGGAGCTGTCCGGTTGCTAACCCCGCCCGCGCCGAAGGTTTCCGGACCGGCGCGCCTGGCGCGTCACCGGTCCTCGATCCACCCGCGGGCGCTGGTCAGGACACGCTCCACGTCCGAGTCATCGTTGTAGACACCCACCGAGAAGCGCAACACTCCGCTACGGATGGCGAGGCGGACGCCATCGGTGTTCAGGCGCGCATGGAGGGCGTTCATCGCCGGATCGTCCGCCGTATAGTGGCGCCCGCCGCCGCTCGCGCCGACCGTCACGATGTGCGCCCGGCGAGGCGACGACGCCCCTCCCACCACGGGCAGTCCGAGCTCGGCGAAGCCCGCGGCCAGCCGGCCCGCCACGCGGCAGACATGCGTCTCAACCGTCTCGACCGTCCACCGGCGGATCAGCCCGAGCGCCGCGCGCGCCGCCACCGCGCCCAGATAGTTGTAGTTGCCGACATCGAAGCGCATGGCGCCCGGACGATAGCGAAGCTCGTCGGCGGAGAAGGCGGTCTCGTGGGCGCCGTCCAGCTCGATGCCGTAACGGGCCACGTGACCCGGGATCAGGTCGTCGGCCACCTCCCGGCGCACGTACAGAAACCCGAACCCGTAGAGCGACAGCAGGCACTTCTGGGTCGCCACCGCGAGGGCGTCGATCCCCGGGCGGCGCACATCCGTGACCGCCGCCCCCACCGACTGGGCCGCGTCGACGAGCGTGAGCGCCCCCACCTCCCGCGCCGCCGCCGCAACCGGCTCCATGTCGGTGACGAAACCTGGGGCGAAGGAGATGCTCGGGACCGTCACCAGGCGCGTGCGCCCGTCCATGGCCGCCACCATCGCCTCCACCGGCACCTCCCCGTCCACCGGCGCCACCGGGCGCACCTCCACCCCCCGCGTGCGTCGCAGGTTGTACCACAGGTAGATGTTGTTGGGATGCTCGAGTTCGGGGCAAAAGACGACGTTGTCCCCCGCTCGCCACGGCAGGCTGGCGGCGAAGAGGTTGAGCCCGTCGGAGACGTTCTTGGTGATCGCGATCTCCTCGGGGTCGGCCCCGACCAGGGAGGCGAAGCCGGAGCGGGCCTCTTCGACCACCGCCCGCAGCTCGTCCTTATCGCCCCCGTCGCACATGCGCGTCTCCAGGTGGGCGGCGGCGGCGTTCCGCACCGGCTCCGCCAGCAGGCAGCGCGCGGCGATGTCGAAATACGCCCGGCGCCCCGCGCCCGGAAAGAGTGCGCGCACCGCGGGGTTCACGAGCCCGCCCCGGAGACCGCGGGCTCGGTCCCGCCCGCGGCCCGCCCCGCCACCAGCGCCGTCCCGACCATGTCCCCCATGATGTTCAACGTCGTGTTTCCCATGTCGACCAGCCGGTAAATGCCCCCCACCATGGCCGCGATTTCGATCGGCAGGCTGAACGCCTGCACGTAGACCAGGGCCACCACGAAACCGCCGCCCGGGATCCCGCCCGAACCCTGCGCGAGCAGGAGCCCGATCGGCAGGATGGCGAGCAGCGCCTCCGGCCCGAACTCCACCCCCGCCGCCTGGGCGGTGAACACCAGCACCGCCCCGAGCATAACCGCGGTGCCGTCCTTGTTGAGTTGCGCGCCCAGCGGCAGCGTGAAGCTGTAGATTCGGCGCGGCATGCCCAGTTTCTCCGCCTTCTCCAGACCGACCGAGAGGGAAGCCAGGCTGGAGGAGGTTGCCGCCGTGGTCGCCCATAGCGGACCGGTATCGCTCAGGAAGCGCCGGGGACGCTGCGCGGTCAGGAAGCGGAGCACGAGCATGTACCCGCAGAAGAGGATCGCCTGCGCGCCCCACACCCCCGTCAGGAAGCGCGCCAGGCCGCCGAGCAGCTCGGCGCCGTAGCGGCCGGCGGTCACCGCCATCAGCGCGCCGATCCCCAGCGGCGCCAGCACGAGCACCAGGTCCACCAGGCGGCGGAAGAGGTCGGCCAGGTCGCGGTAGGCCGCCTCCAGCCGCGCGCGCGCGCCGCCTCCGAGCATCAGGGTGGCCATCCCGATCGCGAGCGAGGCCACCACCACCTGCACGATGTTCCCCTCCGCAAAGGCCTGGAAGAGGTTGACCGGGATCATGTCCAGCAGGACATCCGCGAGCGAGGGAACCGCGCCCACGGCCTCGTCCACCGGAGTGGTCAGCTCCATCCCGGCGCCGGGCCGCAGGAGCGTCATCGCCCCCATTCCCGCGCACAGCGCCACGAGGTCGGTGGCGACGAACCAGGCCAGGATCTTCGCGGCCAGCCGGCCGAACGCGCCCACGCCCGAATGGGCCGCCAGCCCGGCCAGCAGGTTGAAGCAGACCAGCGGCACCGCCGCCAGCACCAGCAACCGGATGAACAGGTCGCCGACCGGCTGGAGCACGGCGGCCCGCTCGCCCAGGATGGCGCCGACCACGATCCCCACCGCCATGCCGGCGAAGATGAGCGCGCCGGGTCCGAAACGGCGGCGTCCCGTTTCCGACGGCCGACTCATGCCCGGTGAACCCGGCGCCCCGGGCCCGGGCCCTTCAGTTCCAGGATTCGGCAAGCGCCAGCGCCCGGTCGAGCAGGATCCCGTAGTAGTCGGCCACGTTGTCCGCCGTGAGCGGAATCCACTCGTCGACCTCCACCGGGTTGCCTTCGAGAATCTCGCCGTTGGGCCGCAGCGTGTGGCCGATATTCCACATGAAGCCGACCAGCGGCTGTCCGCCGGGCTCGAGAGTCAGGGTCTCCTCCCACTCCCAGGTGTTGGAGTAGCCGCCGGGGGGCAGGCCCACCACCGGCCCAAGCCCGTTGTCCGAGATGATGGAGACGAACTGATCCAGGTGCGACCCCCCGCTCGGCCCGGAGATGATCGCGATCGCCCCGCGGAAGTGCACCGGCGCGGGTTCGAGGATCCCGTCCGAGTCGCGCGGGGCGTGCGCGCTCTTGAAGGGCACCGCGTTCGAGTAGGCGTCGCCGCGCGCCAGGGCGGGCGCCACGTCCGTCTCCAGCCAGTCGAGCAGCCAGGTGCCGTCGTCGATCACCTCCGGAACCCCGGAGTCCATCGCGCCCTCCTCGGCGGCTTCGGCCCGCTTTTCGTCGATGAAGGGCTGGATGACGTCGCTCAGGCGCAGGTTGCCGAAGGTGGTCCTGAAGGCGCGCGGCTGCAGGCGCTGCATGGCGTAGGGTCCGAGCGAGCCGCCGCGGCTGCGGGTGACGTCCATCACCAGGGTGTGGTCCAGGAGGTCGTTGGCGGCGGCGTACTCGACCAGGCGGTCGACGTCGGGGACCATGGTCTCCCGGAACCCGTACCACACCAGGACCACGTGTCCGGCCGGGGCCACGGGCACCAGGAAGTCGTAGGTAGGAGTGCTGAGCACGTTGCGGGTGCCGGGATAGCGCGGCTCGGAGAGGCCGGACCACGCCAACTCCGCGGGTTCGTGCCAGGGGAACCGGTACTCCGCCTCGGCCCCGTCGCCGCCGGCCACCACCAGCGTGAGCTGTTCCGGGCGCAGCGCGGGCGGGAAGATGGCGCTGGAGACGGTCATCGCCTCGGCCAGCTTCCAGCGCAGCCCGGCCTCGGTGGAGTGGGGCACATAGACCGCGGCCGCGTCGTGCCACGCCTGCACCGGCATGCCGTTCACTTCGAGCACCCGGCTGCCGACGGGTGGCCCGTCGACTCCTTCCGCGATCTCCCCCACGAAGTAGGCGAGCTCCCCGCTCCCGTAGTCGGGGAACACCCTGACCCCCGCCTGGCGGGGCTCGGGGGCGTCCCCTCTGCTTACCTCGACGCCGGCGCTGTCGGGCAGCTCCAGGCCGCCGGGCACCAGAATGACATCGAGGTGGCGGTCGCGGCGCGCGGCGCTGAGCGCCGCCAGCGCGTAGTAGAGCTCCTCCTCGCCGTCGGCGGCGACGACGCGGTCGCGCAGGGCGCGCATCGCTTCGAGCGGATCCAGCCCCAGCGCCTCGTTCTTCACCGGCGAGAAGGCCTCGCGGGCCTCCGTGCGGGCGAGAATGCTCTCGAACAGGGCGGCACGCATGCTCTCGTCGCCGACGCGCCCTGGAGCGGACCCGGAGCCCCCGGCACCGGACTCGGCACAGCCGGCGGCGAGGAGTGCGGCAAGGGACAGCGCGACCATCGACGGAGTCGGTGGGAAGGTCCTCATATGTCTCTCCGATTCAATTCCCCCGGGGACCGAACACGTCGGGCAGGCGGCGCCTCAGACAACCGAGGACGCGCTCCTGGACCCGAAGGGACGAACCCAGACCGCTGACCAGCTCCATGCGCTCCCCGGCCTCGGCCAGCTCAAGATACCCGTCTCTCACCGCGCGCAGAAAGTCGGCGCCCGCGCGCTCGATGCGATCCTCGCTGCCTCCGGCGGCCCGGCGCCGAGCCACGCCCTCCTCAACCGGCACGTCGAGCACCAGGTAGAGATCCGGCCGCAGGTCTCCGGTCGCAACCTCCATCGCGGCACGCACGCGCGCGAGTTCCAGGCCGCGGCCGTATCCCTGGTAGGCCAGCGTGGAGAGGTCGAAGCGATCCGCAACGACCACGTCGCCGCGCGCCAGCGCGGGACGCACCACCTCGCGCACGAACGCCGCGCGTGCCGCCAGGATCAGCAGCAGCTCCGATTCCGCGGGCATCTCCAGATCCGTTCTCCCCAGCACCACCTCGCGAATGGCTTCACCCACCCCCGTGGACCCCGGTTCGCGCGCCAGGGTGCAGGGCACGCCCCGGTCCCGAAGCCACCGGGCCAGGAGCGCCGCCTGCGTGGACTTGCCCGCACCCTCCCCGCCCTCCAGCACCACGAAGCACCCCTTCGGCATCGAGCCTTCTCCGACCTACTACCGGTAGTGGGTGGCCCACGACGGGTAGTGGGCACCCCGGTTCGCCGCGGACGGCCCGCTACTCGTAGTACTCAACGCCCAGATGGGTGATCTGCTCCTCCCCCGCGAGCCAGCGCAGCGTGTTCTTCAGCTTCCAGTGCTGGATGAAGATGTCGTGTTCCGGATACAGGCCGGGCGCCGTCTGAGGGCTCTTGAAGTAGAAGGAGAGCCACTCCTGGATGCCGCCCAGCCCCGAGCGCGAGGCCAGATCGAGGAAGAGCGCGAGGTCCAGGACGATGGGCGCGGCCAGGATGGAGTCGCGGCACAGGAAGTCGATCTTGATCTGCATCGGATATCCCAGCCAGCCGAAGATATCGATGTTGTCCCAGCCTTCCTTGTTGTCGCCGCGGGGCGGATAGTAGTTGATGCGCACCTTGTGGTAGATGTCGCCGTAAAGCTCGGGGTACATCTGCGGCTGCAGGATGTGCTCGAGCACCCCGAGTTTGGAGACCTCCTTGGTCTTGAACGATTCCGGGTCGTCGAGCACCTCTCCGTCCCGGTTGCCCAGGATGTTGGTGCTGAACCAGCCCGAAAGGCCGATCATGCGCGCCTTGAAGCCCGGCGCCAGGATGGTCTTCATGAGGGTCTGGCCGGTCTTGAAATCCTTGCCCGCGATGGGAACCGAGCGCTCGCGCGCCAGATCCTCGAGCGCCTCGAAGTCGGCCGACAGGTTGGGGGCGCCGTTGGCGTAGGGCACGCCCTCCTTGAGAGCGGCCCAAGCGTAGAGCTGGCTGGGCGCGATGTCGGGATGGTTCTCGTCCATGCCCTTCTCGAAGGCGGCCAGCGAGGCGTGCACTTCGCCCGGGCGCACGTACACCTCGGTCGAGCCGCACCATACCATGACCGCGCGATCGCATCCGTGCTGCGCCTTGAAGGCGCGGATGTCCGCGCGCAGCTGCTCCGCGAGGTCGCGCTTGCTGGCGCCCTTCTTCGTGTTGGGACCGTCCAGCTTCTTTACGTATCCGGTGTCGAAGACCGCGGGCATGGGTTCGATGCCGGCCAGGAAGTCCCTAATCGGATCCAGATGGCGTTCACGGTGCAGCACGCCAGCCCGCACGGAGCTCTCGTAGCCGTTGTCGGGAATCGGGTCCCAGGCGCCGAAGACCAGATCGTCCAGCTCCGCCAGCGGCACCAGCTCCCTGATGAGCGGCGTTCGTCCCTCGGTGCGCTTTCCGAGTCGGATGGTATTCATCTGGGTGAGGCTTCCCGTGGGCTCGGCCATGCCCCTGCGAATTGCCTCCACTCCGGCGACGAAGGTGGTGGCCACGGCGCCGAAACCCGGAAGCAGCACCCCGAGCCGGCCGCTGGCCGGCGGAATCCGTTGTGGTTTTCTCACTGATCGAGCCCCCTGCCTGGGGTGAGCGTCGCCTTCCGTCCCGGCCACAGCTGGCGGGCGGTCAGGAACTGATGATGATGCGCGATTTCGCGCCTTCCTCGATGGCCTTCGAGATGCCCTCGTTCACACGGCCCAGCACCCGGTCGAAGTTGGCCTGGGCCGCAACCAGCCCCTGGTACGCCGGACTCGCCTGCAGGCGCCCGAACGCCTTTTCGTATTCCTCGGCCACTTCGGGCGCGGGCTCCTCGCCGGCGCGCACGCTCCGGGCCACGCTCTCCTCCAGCTTCGCCAGCTCGCTTCGCAGGGTCGCCAGCTCGCGATCGTCATCGGCGCGCCGCGCGGCACGTTGCAGATCCTGATACTGAGCGGTCCGGCCCAGGGCCAGACCCAGTTCGCGCGCCATCTCCTCGATCGCCGCCATTCAGCCTCCCGTTATCGGTCCTCGTTCCGGTGCCGGTGTGCCAGCACCATCCGTTCGCGGCCCGCAAGGTCGGGGATGACGCGCACCCGGGCGAAGGCGCCCGTTTCGTCGATCCGGCGCGCTGCCCGAGCCGCCTGATCGGCGCCCACCTCCAGCGCCAGCAGACCCGCGGGCGCCAGATGCCGCGGCGCACCGGCGATCAGCGGTTCCAGCACCTGCATGCCGTCGGCACCCGCGTCCAGCGCCCGTCGGGGCTCCCAGTCCCGCACCTCCGGCTCCAGGCCC
This sequence comes from Gammaproteobacteria bacterium, assembly GCA_028820325.1. Classification (GTDB taxonomy): domain Bacteria; phylum Gemmatimonadota; class Gemmatimonadetes; order Longimicrobiales; family Gaopeijiaceae; genus BD2-11. The sequence continues at coordinate 17,608 of JAPPJO010000025.1, forward strand.
TCCAGTTCGGCACTGGGGATGTAGGGAGGGTTGGACACGATCACGTCGAAGCGCTCGTCGCGTCCGAGGGGCTCGTACAGCGATCCCGCCCTGAACTCCAGCGGAGCCCCGTCATGGTATTGCCCATGGTTGAGCGAAGCCACCTCGAGCGCGTCGCGGCTCAGGTCGGTGGCCACGATGCCGGCGAAGTCGCCTTCCGTGGCGAGGGCCAGGGCCAGAGCACCGCAGCCGGTTCCCAGGTCGAGCGCCCGGAGGCCGGCGCCCGCGCGCCCCGCGGCCCAGGCCAGCACCTCTCCCGCGAGCAGTTCCGTTTCCGAACGAGGAACGAGAACCCGACGGTCCACGGCGAGGTCCATCTTCCGGAAAGCCGCCCTGCCCAGGATGTACTGGAGCGGCTCCCGGCGGGCGCGGCGCAGGAGCCGCGGCTTGAAGGCGGCGAGTTCGGATGCCTCAAGCGGCCGGTCATGCTGCAGGTAGAGCTCGAGGCGCGGCACCCCGAGCGTGTCGGCCAGCAGGTGCTCGGCGTCCAGCCGCGCCCCAGGCACCCCCTTCTCGTCCAGGTAGTGCGCGCTCCAGAGGATCAGGTTCAGGACAGTCCACGGTTCTTCCCTTCCCGGTACGCGACCGGAGGGCCGCTCGAGCGAGAGCGTGCTCACCGGTCCTCCAGGCGCTCGTGCCGCTCGGCCAGGTGAAGCGCTTCCAGAAGCTCGTCCAGTTCGCCGTGAAGTATCGATTCCAGGCGGTGCAGGGTGAGCCCGATACGATGATCCGTCACCCGGTTCTGGGGAAAGTTGTAGGTGCGGATCTTGGCAGATCGGTCTCCCGATCCGATCTGCGACTTGCGCTCCCGCGAGCGTTCCGCCGCGCGCTCGGCGATCTCGCGGTCGAGAAGACGACTGCGCAGCACCTTCATGGCCCTGGCCTTGTTCTTGTGCTGCGACTTCTCGTCCTGGCAGGTCACCACCAGGCCGCTGGGCTCGTGGGTGATGCGCACGGCCGAGTCGGTGGTGTTCACCGACTGTCCGCCCGGACCGGACGAGCGGAACACGTCGATGCGCAAGTGCGCCGGATCGATTTCGATGTCCACCGGCTCCGCCTCCGGCAACACCGCGACCGACGCCGCGGACGTGTGAATGCGGCCCTGGCTCTCGGTGACCGGAACCCGCTGCACCCGGTGCACCCCCGATTCGTAGCGCAGCGCGCCGTACGCTCCGCGGCCGCTCACCGTGAAGACGGCTTCCTTGATGGCGCCGGGGATGCCCTCGGAGAGGCTGAGGAGCTCGATGCTCCAGTTCCGGCGCTCCGCCAGGCGCTGATACATGCGCATCACCTCGGCCGCGAACAGCCCCGCTTCGTCGCCGCCGGTCCCGGCCCGCACCTCGACGACCGCGGCGCGGTCGTCCATGGGATCGCGGGGGAGGACCAGTTCCCAGGCCTGCCTCGCCAGTTCCTCGAGCCGGGCTTCCAGCTCCTCGACCTCCATGCGCGCGAGTTCCCGCACCTCCGCGTCGTCCGGATCGTCCGTGAGGTCGCGCGCCGCCTCCAGCTGCTCCAGGACGCTCTCGATCTCGCGGGAGATGCGGGCGACCGGGTCCACCTCGGCGCGCCGGCGGCTGAGGACGCGCAGGCGCGCGGGGTCGCGCGCCACCTCCGGTTCGGCCAGTTCCGCGTCCAGTGCGCGCAGGCGTTCCTCCGCCCCCTCAAGGCGCTTGCGCACCTGGTCGAGGCGGTCCAAGGGTCTGTCCAGAATCGTCGTTCCGTGCGCCATGCGCAGCGATGTCCGGGTCGTCCCTTCGGGATGAGTCAGGGCCCTGCCGGGCCGCCGGGAACAACGAGCGGCCGGCCGGGATCGGGAGCCCGTAGTATAGATTTGGCCCGAAGGGCGTTCAATGGCCGGTTTCGGGCGCGCGGGCCATCGTCCCGGTCGGCTGCGGACGGCGGGGCCGGCGAAGAGGAGCAGCAGGAGCAGTGCGGCCACGGCCCCCGGCCCCGCCACGTCCCCGACGCGCACGTACCATGTGGGCCCGGCCACCGCATCCACCCGGGCGACCGCCACGGCCGCGCCCGGGCCCTGGACACGCACGCGCACCCTCCCGGTGGGCTCGACGAAGCCCGCGGGGCCGAGGTTGGCCGAGCGCACCACCCCGGTGCGGGTCTCGATGGCGCGCATGACCAGGTGGGCCTCGTGCTGCGCGACCGCGAAGGCGCCCGCGTCCGCGAACCAGGCGTCGTTGGTGATGTTGAGCAGCACGCCGGCCCCCGCGCGGCGGAGCGCCCTGGCGGCGCCGGCGAACGCGGCCTCGTAGCAGATGAGCGCGCCCACGTCATGGAGACCGGCCTCCAGTACCGTCCATTCGGCGCCCGCGCGCAGCGGACTCTCCCCGGCGGCCATCGGGAACAGGCCCGCCAGCGGCATCCGCTCGACCCACGGCACCAGGCGGCGCTTGTCGTAGGGGTCGGCCAGCAGCCCGGCCGGCCCGGCCAGGGCGGCCGAGTTGTACCGCCCCGCCCCCGCCTCTTCCGTGCGCACCATGCCGAACAGGACGGGCGCCCCCAGCCGCCGCGACAGATCCGTCAGCCCTTCGACCGCTTCCGGCTGTTCCAGCCCGTCCCGGAAGGTGCCCTCCGGGAGCACCACCAGGGAGGGCGCGGGCGCTTCGGCGACGGGCGCCGCGAGCAGCGCGTCAACCTCGGCGAGCGCCTCCAGGTCGGTCGCCGTCTCGCCCGGCTGCGCGCGCAATGTGGTGCGCACGGTGGCGACCACCGGCCCAGGCCGCAGATCGAGGTGACGGGCGCGCCACACTCCCCAGGCGGCGGGGACGGCCGCCACGACCAGAGCGACCGCCAGCCACGGGCGGGCCGGCCCGATTCCACCCCGCAACCATCGCGCCAACCGAGGCCGCGAACGCCCGGACACGCCCTTCCGCGTCGCCGTTCGCGGTCGCCCGGTGGCCGCCGACCTGCCCCTGCCGGTCACCACGGCCTCGGCAACCAGACCGTTTACAAGCGCCAGCCAGAACGTCACTCCGCGCGCTCCGGCCAGCTCGGCGATCCCGACCGCCTCCGGGTATCCCGTGAGCGACGTCCCCAGCCCCAGCCACGGATAGGCCAGCGTCCCCGGGGCGTGGGCGATCCCCCACTCCACGGCCGTCCAGACAAGGGGCAGCGCGAGCCAGAACGGAACGCGGCCGCCACGCCCGAGGAGGGCGAGCATCCAGCACGCCAGCGCCTGTGACAGCGCCAGCAGCATCACGGCCGTGGCGTAGACCAGCGGGGCCGTAGCGGTCAGCCGCGCCAGCGCCGGGATCATCCAGTGCAGCAGCAGACCGTAGTGCAGCACCCCGAACACGAAGCCGATGCGCGCGGCCCGACGGGGCGTGCGCGCCTCCCGAACCGCGACCGACAGCGGGACCAGCGCCAGCAGGGAAGGCGCGATCAGGTGAAACGGGGGATAGGCGGCGAAGAGCAGGAGGGCGGAGGCCGACGCCAGCCGCCATTCCCGCGCATCCAGGCCGATGAGGGCCCCGACCCACATCATCCCCGCTCTTGCCGGCCGGGGATCAGCCACGGTGCGCACGCCCGCAGCCCCTCGCAACTCGCCTCAGCGAGGCTCCATCTCCCCGGGAGCCGTGCCACCGAACATGAGCTGGAGCCCGCCCCGGACGTTGAAGTAGCGCAGGTCGTCGGTCACCTCGTAGCGGCCGTGCCAATAGAGCCGGGACCATGACCAGAGCGGATACTCGAGCCCCAGATGCACGTTCACTCCCGGGCGCGCCGTGTCCAGAAGATCCTCGATGAACGTGTCGTCGACCGCCTCGCCCTGTCCGTCGAGAACGTGCACCGAGGCGCCCAGCCCGAGAAAGCTGAGCCATCCGAAGGGAATGTTCCAGACGACGTGGGCGTCGACACCCACCACCAGATCGCTCCACGTGATCCTGCCGAGATCCACCTCGGGTCCGGCTTCGGATCCGGACGGCCCCACCTCCCGGGCGATCAGCTGCCCGAGCCGCGTCTCAAGGCGGGATACCTCCTCGGCCTCGAGCTCCGACGACCAGTACGTGACCGAAGGCGCAATACGGAGCCCGGGACCCAGGTACCCGAGGTCGAGCCGCGCGCCCAGGCTCCGTATCTCCCCGCGCACCCCGTGGATCCTGTACCCGGGAAGGTAGCCGGCCTCGAAGCCGATGCCCCGCAGGCTCAGATGTTCGTAGTCGAAGTCCGCGAGGTCCTGGGCGGCCGCGCGCGTAGCCATGCCGGACGTGGCCACGAGGGCCATCAGGACCATCGCAGCGCCCCTCATCCGTTCCTTCCCGCGATCACTCTCCCCCGTCCGGCGCCAGGCCCTCATCGCGTGATGACCTGGACCCCCCGGGGCGGCGTGAAGTGGAAGACCTCGCTCCCCAGCTGGGGGTTCGGCTCGAATCCGGCCAGCCGCACCTCGCGCAGGTTGCCGTTTTCCTCCTCGATCTCGGTACGCCGGATGAACCACGTCCCCTCATCGATCCACACCCGCGCCTCGCGATAGGCGGACGGCCGGCGCGGTATCAGCCGGATGACGTGGGTGGGGGCGCCGTCGAGTTGCTCGCTGCGCAGATACGCGGGGGCGTAGCGGGTCCCCGGATCCGAGAGGAATTCGCGGTGGAAGTCGAAGCCGCCCCGTCCCCCGGAGGTCAAGGGCGAGCGAATGACCTGGCCGGCGTCGCCGCTCGGAAAGTAGACCCACAGCCACTCCCCGTCGGCGACCACCAGGTCGCCTTCGGGATCGGTGAAGCGCATGGAGAAGCGGTCCGGCTGCTGCTGGCACATGCGCCCCCGGGAGCGCGTCACCTGGTTCAGAAGCGGCGAGGTCAGGGTCTGCCGGAAGTCGGCGCAGAACCCCGTCAATCCGGAATACTCCGCGGAAGCCCGCTCGAGAATCGCCAACGGGTCCGCGGTCTCCTGCATGGCGAGGGCGGCACCCGGATCGGCGGCCGCGCACAACATCGCCAGAACGACGAAGCACGTGTTTTTCATGGCACGCCATACCCGCAGGCGAGCGCCCCCGTTCCGGCCCGGCGCGCAGTCGGGCGGCCCCCGCGGCCCCTTGGCGGACGGCTAGCGCAACGCCTCGATCTCGTCGAGACCCATGAGCACTTCACGCGGCTTCGAGCCATCCGGCGGACCCAGCACGCCCGCCTCGTGCAACTGGTCCACCACGCGCGCGGCGCGGCCGTAACCGATGCGCAGCTTGCGCTGCAGAAGTGAGGTCGAGCCCTGGTTCTGCCGGACGCACACCTCTGCAGCCGCGAAGAACAGGTCGTCGCGCTCCACCGGGCCGTCCTCCTCTTCTGCGTCGCCCTCGCCTTCCCGGTTGCGCACCACGGCCAGGATGTCCTCCTCCCCGGCGAAGTCGGGCATTTCGCCCGCATCTTCCCAGTGGCGCACCAGCTGCCGGAACCAGCCCGTGAGCCGGTTCGTGTCCGATCCCGGCACGTACGCGCCCTGAATGCGCACGGGCTCGCTCTGGCCGGGCGGCAGGAACAGCATGTCGCCGTTGCCCAGCAGCGCGTCCGCGCCGTTCTGGTCCAGGATGGTGCGCGAATCGGTCTTCGAGGCGACCCGGAAGGCGATGCGGCATGGGAAGTTCGCCTTGATGAGCCCGGTGATCACGTTCACGCTGGGCCGCTGGGTCGCCACCATCAGATGGATGCCGATGGCGCGCGCCTTCTGGGCGAGCATGGTCAGGGGGCGTTCGACTTCGCCCTGGACGGTCATCATCAGATCGGCGAGCTCGTCGACGATCACCACCACGAAGGGGAGGATGCCCTCGTCCCAGGCTTCCTCCCCGGGTTCCTCGCCGGGCGCGGGCGGTCGCGGCGGATGGCGCAGGGGCTTCCCGTCGCGCACCATCCGGTTGAACTCCCCCAGCGAGCGCGCCTGGTTCGCCGAGAGCAGCGCGTACCGGCGCTCCATCTCCATCACCGCCCATTTCAGGACGCTCGCCGCGTCGGAGGGATCGGTCACCACCGGATGACGCAGGTGGGGCAGATCGGCGTACACCGACAGCTCGACCATCTTGGGATCGACCATCAGCAGGCGAAGCGACTCCGGGGAGTGGGAGTACACCAGGCTGGTGATGAAGGCGTTCAGGCAGACCGACTTCCCCGATCCGGTGGCGCCCGCGATGAGCACATGGGGCATGCGCGCCAGGTCGGAAACGTAGGGGCGCCCGGTCAGGTCCTTGCCCAGGGCGAGGGGCAGCGCGGCCTTCGACGACCGGAAGGCGGGAGACTCGAGGATGTCTCGCAGATAGACGATTTCCGGCTCGGGATTGGGGATCTCCACGCCGACCGCGCCCTTGCCGGGGATCGGGGCGACGATGCGGATGCTCCTCGCCTTCATCGCCAGCGCGAGGTCGGCCTCCAGGTTGGCGATGCGGTTGACCTTGACCCCCGGCGCGGGCACCACCTCGAACTGGGTCACGACGGGCCCGGTGGTGCGGCCGCCGATTCGGCTCTGCACGCCGAACGAGCGAAGCTTCTCCACCAGCACCTCGCCCAGCTGCGAGAGCTTCAGTTCCATGCGGAAGGGATCCTTCGGCTCCGGGGCGTCCAGCAGGTCGATCGACGGCAACGCCCCTCCGGTCGGCTCTTCCGGCGCCGGCTCGCCCGCAGCCTCCGCAGACGCGGGGCCCTCCGTACCAGTGCCGGCCGACTCCGTGTCCGGTGCCTGCGGCAGTTCCGGCAGCGCGTGGCCGGCCGGGTCGGGCGCCGCGGCCGCATCCCCCAGCTCCTCCACAACCCCGTCCAGCACTTCCGCGACATCCTCGGGAATGCCCCGCTCCGTCCCCCGCCGGGCTGTCCCGCGGTCGTCCCCGTCCTTTCGCGGTCCCGGCCGCAGCAGGCGAGCCAACCTTCCGCGCAGATCGATCGCGGACCATGCCGACCTGAGCGCGCGTCCCAGCCAGCGGAGCGGGTTCCAGTCGAGGGTGGCCACCAGGAGCCCGACCAGGAAGCCCGCGAGCAGCAACGTCGTCCCCAGCCAGCCGATGACCGAGCTGAGCCCCCCGGCCAGGGTCGCCCCCAGCCATCCCGCACCGCCGGCGCTCCCCAGCAGCGAGGCCACGCAGGACGCGACCACGGCCAGGCCGGCCGTCAGGATCGCCGCCCGCACGGTGGTGCGGGTGGTCGTCCACGCGCCCGCGCGCAGCCCCCCCAGCGTCAGCAGGACCGGGAGCGCGAACGCCGCCGCGCCCAGCGCCCCGGTTGCCGCTTCCCGGAACCGCGCACCCAGCAGGCCGATCGCGTTCCCCGAAGGAAACCACGCCTGGGCGCGCGCGCCCAGAACCGATACCGGGAAGAGCGCCAGAAGCAGGAACAGCGCCAGGACCACCAGGGACAGAGCCAGGATGTCGGACTTCTGACTCCTGGACAGAAAAGCGCCCTCTTCCCTGTCCCGCGCGCGCCCACGGCCCGCAGGCGCCTTCCTGCCTGCTCGTCCCGGCTTCCTGCGCGCCGCCACCGCCTACGCCGCCTCGCTCATCAGGCGGTCCACCAGGCTGGTGTCGACCGCTCCCTCCACAAAGCGCCGGTCCCGCAGGATGCGCGAGAGGAAACTCAGGGTGGTGGGCACGCCGCCCACCACGAAGTTGTCCAGGCTGTGGCGGGCCCGGTCGATCGCCTCCCGGCGGGTGGCCGCGCTGACGATGACCTTGGCCAGCAGTGAATCGTAGTACCGCGGGACCGTGTAGCCGGCGTAGACGTGCGTGTCGAGGCGAATCCCGGGGCCCGCGGGCGGATGGAAGACATCGATCGTTCCCGGCGCGGGCATGAAGTCCCGGTCCGGATCCTCGGCATTGATCCGGAACTCGATGGCGTGCCCACGATGACTGGCAGGCTCGGGCGGAAACGACAGCGGGACTCCGAACGCCACCCGGATCTGCTCCTTCACCAGATCCAGGCCGGTCGTCACCTCCGTCACCGGATGCTCCACCTGGATGCGGGTATTCATCTCGATGAAGTAGAACGCCCCCGAGGGATCCAGCAGAAACTCCACCGTGCCCGCGCCGGCGTATTCTATGCCCGCGGCCCCCCGCACGGCGGCGCGGCCCATCTCCTCGCGCAATTCGGGCGACAGTCCGTACGCGGGCGCCTCCTCGATCAGCTTCTGGTGGCGGCGCTGCACGGAGCAGTCCCGCTCGCCCAGATGCACCACGCGGCCATGCCTGTCCCCGAAGACCTGAATCTCCACATGGCGCGGCCGCTCGATGAGCTTCTCCAGGTAGACCGAGGAATCCCCGAACGCCGCCTGCGCCTCCATCCGGGTGGAACCGAAGACCCGTTCCAGCTCGCCGCCGTCGCGCGCGATGCGCATCCCCTTGCCGCCGCCGCCCGCCGCGGCCTTGACCATCACCGGGTACGCGATCTCGTCCGCGAGCCGAAGGGCTTCGCGCACGCTGCTGAGCGCCCCCTCCGAACCCGGCACCGTGGGCACCCCGATCTCCATCATCGTCTCGCGCGCCACGACCTTGTCGCCCATGGCCCGAATCTGGTCCGCGGTCGGGCCGATGAAAGTGATGCCGGAGGCGTCGCAGATCTCGGAGAATTCCGCGTTCTCCGCAAGCAGCCCGTAGCCGGGATGGATCGCTTCCGCGCCCGTGATCTCCGCCGCGGCGATGATCCGCGGGATGTTCAGATAGCTCTCCGCCACCGACGGCGGTCCGATGCAGACCGCCTCATCCGCGAAGCGCACGTGCAGCGAGTCCCGGTCCGCCTCCGAGAAGACCGCCACGGCCTCGACGCCCAACTCGTGGCACGCGCGAATGATGCGGAGCGCGATCTCGCCCCGATTGGCGATCAGTACCTTAGCGAACACCCGTGAAGCTCCCGCATCGCGCGCGTCGGGTCGGGCCCGTGGAGCCCCGGCCAGAGGGCCGCGACCCGCTCAGACCGGCGCCACCCTGAAAAGCACCTGTCCGTACTCAACCGGCTCGCCGTCTTCCACCAGGATCTCCTCGATGGTCCCGCTGATGTCGCTCTCGAACTCGTTCATGAGCTTCATCGCCTCGATGATGCAGAGGGTGTCCCCCTCGGAGATTCTCTGTCCGGTGTCCACGTAGGGTGGGGCTCCCGGGGCTCCGGCGCGGTAGAAGGTCCCCACCATCGGCGACTTGATCTCGATCAGCGTCGTGGCCGGCTGTTCCCCTGCGGGCGAATCGCCCGCCACCGTCGATTCCGCCGGGGCAGCCGAGGCACCGTCCCCGGAGGCCGGTGACTCGACCGCCCCCGCAACGGGTCCGGCCCCCGCTTCGGTCGGCACCGGAGCTGGCGGGGGGGTCTTGCTGATCCGCACGCGCGTGCCGCCGCGCCGGATCTCCACGGTGTCGATCCCGCTCTCATCCACCGCGCGGATGAGGCGCTCGACGAACTCGGCGTCGATCATGACGTCACCCGCGTCAGGTACTTGTCCTCCCTGCGATCCACCCTGAGCACGTCTCCCACCTCCACGAAGAGGGGAACCTGGACCACCGCCCCGGTCTCCAGGGTGGCCGGCTTGGTGCCGCCCTGGGCGGTATCGCCGCGCACGCCGGGCTCCGTGCCGGTCACTTCGAGTTCGACGAAAGCCGGGAGTTCCACGGCGATGGCGTCGTCGTCGTGGACCAGGACTTCGCACTCCATGTTCTCTTTCAGGTATTTCAACTGATCTTCTCCGACCATGCTTCCAGAGACCGCATGCATGTCGTAGGTGCGCAGGTCCATGAAGTGGAAGAATGCGCCGTCGGTGTAGCTGTACTGCATGGGACGGCGCTCCAGGCGAACGCCCGTCACCCGTTCCCCCGCCCGGAAGGTCTTCTCCACCACGTGGCCGTCCAGCACGTTCTTGAGCCGCGTGCGCACGAACGCGCCGCCCTTCCCCGGCTTGACGTGCTGAAAATACGTGATCGCCCAGAGGACACCGCCGATGTCCAGGATCATGCCATTGCGAAAATCGGCTGTAGTGGCCATGCAGCCTCGATCGGTTGAGTAGCGCCCTCCCGGGAGCCGCAGGTCAATCCCGGGACAGGTGTGCCAGAAGCCCCCTGAGGGCAAGAAGATAGCTTTCCGCGCGAAAACCGGCGACCACGCCCGCGGCAACGGGCGCCAGGTACGACCGGCGCCGGAAGGATTCGCGCGCCGCCGGGTTCGACAGATGTACCTCCACGAAGGGCCTCGCGATCCCCGCGAGCGCATCCCGCAGGGCGACGCTGGTGTGCGTGAACGCCCCCGGATTGATCAGAACGCCGTCGATCCGGGGCGCGGCTTCCTCCAGATAGTCGAGAATCGCCCCTTCCGAATTGGACTGGAAGACTTCGATCTCCACTCCCAGTTCCTCCGCCAGCGCGCGAAGGCGCCGGTTGATGTCCTCGAGCGTGTCGGAGCCGTACACCTCCGGTTCGCGTCGGCCCAGCAGGCGCAGGTTGGCGCCGTGTACGATCGCGATCCTCACGGCACCCCCTCGCGCGCGCCGGCCATGGGCGCATCGGGCGCCAGCGCCTCGATCGGAACGACCTCCGCTTCGCCACCGCGCAGCGGAACGACATCCCGGGTCTTCGCCGTCTCACCGCCCCGAACCGCCTCCGGCTCCCCCGTCGCGTCCACTTCGGCCCCGATTTGCCGGCGAAGGCGCTCCAGGCGGCTCACAAGCGCCTCGTCGCCGGGCTCGGATTCGATGAGCTGCTCGTAGACGGCGATCGCCTGGGCCTGGAGCCCCTGCTGTTCGTAAAGCCGGCCCATGGTGCGGGTGTAGATGCCCGCGTCCGCAACGGCGTCGGAAGCGGCGGCAGGCGTCTCGATCGGGATCCCGGCGGGACGGGCACCTCTTCCGGCTCCCTTCCCGGATGCCGGAGCGGCTCGCTCTTGCGCGGGCTCGGTGACGGCCGGCTGCTGCTCCTCGGGCTCCGCTACCGCCAGCTGCTCTTCCTCGGCTTCCAGAGCAACCGGATCGACCGAGGCCAGTCCGCTGTCGGTTCCGGCAGCCCATACGCCCGCGTCGCCCGCCATCCACGACTCGTCCGGGAGCTCGGCATCGCCGTCAACCCTGGAACCGGACGCCGGGGCGTCCTCGACGAGGGGACCGACCCTGGCCAGAACCTGCCGCGCCTCCACGTTGCCCGGATCGAGCTCGAGCACGCGCCGGGTAGCGGCCAGAGCCCCCGCATGGTCCGAAACATCCCGCGCGACCCGCATCGCCACCACGTGTGCACTCGCGAAATCGGGATGACGCCGCAGGCCCTCGTCGAGCAGGAGCCTGGCCCGCAGGAGATCCCCCGCCCGCCTGTAGGCGTCCGCCAGGGGCACGAACGACCGGCCCTGTCGATCCTCCGAAGAGTGGAAGCAGGAGTAGAGCCTGCGAATCCTCCGCTCAAGCGACTGATCCACAGGCAGGCTCTCGGAAAGAGGGAAGACTCCGGCGCCGCGCGCTCGGGGGAAGGCGTGTCGAATTCGCGAGAGGCGCTCGCGCCTCAACCGGGAAAAGTAGGGAGCCGCTGCGAAGGGTGTCAACGGACCCTTTCCGGGGCCTCGCTTGAGAGGCATCCGGCATTCCCGTAAATTGCGTTCCTTGCGGAAGATTCCCGCGATCACGCCATTCTTGCCGGACCCGGACACGCCAGGAGACGCCTCGCCATGATGCGGACCATGCGGGACAACACGAAGTGGATCATGATGATCACCGCGCTGGCGTTCGCCGCGCTCATGGTCTTCGAGTGGGGAATGGACATTACCGGGCGCACCGCCGGGTTGAGCGAGCTGGGTGAGGTCGATGGCGTGCCGGTCATGTACGAGCAGTACCAGTTCGCCTATCGCAACCTCTACGAGCAGACGCAACTGGCCCAGGAAGAAGCGATCACGTCCGACCAGAACCTCGGAATCGAGGACGCGGCCTTCGACGAGGTCGTGACCCAGATCCTGATCCAGCGCGAACTCCAGCGGCGCGGCATCCGGGTGAGCGACGACGAAATCCGCCAGGCGGCGCGCTTCAGCCCTCCGCCGCAGTTCCAGGCGCTCGAGGGCTTTCAGACCGAAGGCGTCTTCGACATGCAGAAGTATCAGGACTACCTTGCCACCGCGTCGGAGATCGCCCTGCTGGAGCTCGAAGCCTACTACCGCGACATCATCCCCCGCACGAAGCTCCTGCGGCAGCTGAGCACGGGCATCTACCTCCCGGACGCGGCCCTCTGGTCGGCGTACAGGGACGAGAACGAACAGGTCGAAGTGCGGTACCTGTCGCTGGATCCGGCGACCCGCATCGGCGATGACGAGGTCGAGGTTTCCGATGCGGAAGTCGCCGCGTACTACAGGGAGAACCGGGACGAGTTCGCGGTGCCCCCGAGGGCTACCGTGGTCGCGGTCGTGCTCGACAAGGATCCCAGCGCCGCCGACACGGCCGCGGCGCGGGAGCGCGCCGAGGAAATCCGCAGCGAGATCCTCGATGGGGCCGACTTCGCCGAGCTGGCGGCGGAGGAATCGGTGGACGAGGGTTCGGCCGCCCTGGGCGGAGACCTGGGAACCTTCCCCCGGGGGATGATGGTGCCGGAATTCGATTCGGTGGCGTTCAGCGCGCCGCTGGAAACGGTTACCGAGCCGGTCGCCACGCAGTTCGGATGGCACCTCATCGAGGTGACCTCGCGTAGCGCGGACTCCGTGAGCGCGCGTCACATCCTGGTGCCCGTGGAGCGTACCGACGCCTCCGAAATCGATCTGTTGACCACGGCCGACTCCCTCGAAGTGCTGGGCGAGAACCTTCCTCTCAGGGAAGCAGCAGCCGAGCTGGGCCTGGAGGCCAACCCCGTCGACATCACCGAGGAGTTCCCCTTCGTACTGGGCGCGGGCCAGGTGCGCGAGGGGTCGGAGTGGGCGTTCGAGGAAGCGGAGGAAGGGGACGTCAGCCCCGTCTTCGAGAACGCCGAGGCCTTCTACGCGCTGGAGCTGGTCGGCCGTGAACCGGAGGGGGTTCTGCCGCTCGAACAGGCGCGTCCGGCCATCGAGCGAACCCTGCGGCTGGAAAGGAAGCTCGAGCGTGCTCTGGCGCAGGCGGAACAAGCCGCGCGGGACGGGGGCACGCTGGAACAGATCGCCGAGCGTCTGGAGGCCGATATCGAGGAGTCCCCCCCGTTCTCACGCAGCGATTTCGTGCCCGGACTCGGTCGGCAGAACGCGGTCATCGGCACCGCATTCGGTCTGGAGCCGGACCAGCTGAGCGGCGTCGTGGAGGCCAACGGGCGCGCCTTCGTCATCGAGTTGACGGAGCGGATTCCCGCCGACAGCACCACGTGGGAGGAGCAGAAGGTGGTTCAGCGCGCGATGATCGGAGGCACGCTGGGCCAGCAGCGGCTGGACCAGTGGATCACCAGCCTGCGTGAGCGCGCCAACATCGTCGATCGCCGCCGGGAGGTCTTCCGGGCCCAGGAGGAGGCTGCGAACCAGACGCAGCTACCGCTGGCCTTCCAGTAGACGGGCGCCGCCACTCGCCCGGGCGGCGGCTCGACCTCCTTCCTCAGGCAGTCGTCCCGGCTTCCGCGCCGGCTTCCGTTCGACTGCCGAGTTTACGCGGCTCTCCACCCTCTTCGGAACTCTCCGCGGGAGAGGGCGCGACCATTTTGGGCTGTTGGGGTGTCTTCAACTCGCGCTCGATGTCGCGCACCGAACCCTTGAACTCGCGAATCCCCTTGCCCAGTGACGAGCCGATTTCCGGGAGGCGCTTGGCGCCGAAGAGAAGCAAGAACACCAGGAAGATCAGGATGATCTCCCACATTCCAAGTCCGCTGAATCCCATGACAGCTCCTTCCCGCTGAAGACCGGCGAAGCGTGCTGGTCCGTTCGACGTGCGTGGTCAATCTAACTCATACCGGCGTCTCGCGCGCCGGGTCCGTGGGGGTCGTCCGCGGGCTGCTAGAGCCAGGCGCGGACGATGGGCGCCACGATGCCGATGCCCGCCAGCGTGAGCACGTTGAAATGAAATGCCAGCGGTCCGAGCGTAATGTCAAGCGCAACCAGCCCGACGGAGACCGGGCCCAGGCTCGCGGTCACCGCCGCGGTAAGGAACTCCCGGGTCGCGCTCTCGGGCATGAACTGGGCGAGGCGGGTAAGCAGCGCACCCAGGATGAAGCCACCCACCACGACCACCACGGCCCGGGAGTACGATCTGCTTCGAGCTTCGAGCAACTTAGCCACTTGACGACCTCCGACCGCGGCCATCCCGGCCGCGGAGCTTGTGTAACGACTTCGTGCCTCCCGTCGCGTGCCTGACTCCCGGAGGTCTCATCGACGCCGATCGACCACGTAGGCGATCGAGGTGAGAAGCGCCTGTTTGGCGGACCCCGCCTCCAGATCCTCGAGCGCCGCCGCCGCCCAGCCCGCGTAGCGTTCCGCCCGTTCGCGAGCGTACTCGAGCCCGCCCAGTTCCTCCACCAGCTCGATGAGCCCGGCGATCTCCTCGTCGGAGGGATCGCGGCTGGAGAAGAACCTGCGAATCCCTTTCCGTTCCCTGGCGCCGGCCACCTTCATCGCTCCGATCAGGGGTAGTGTGACCTTCCGCTGGCGCAGGTCGTGGCCCGTGGGTTTGCCGGTCACGGCCTCGGTCCCGGTGTAGTCCAGCAGGTCGTCGGCAATCTGAAACGCCATTCCGAGATTGTGTCCGAAGCGCCTGAGCGCCGAGCACCGGGGATCCGGCCCGGTCGCGAGGGCGCCGATCTCGCAGGATGCGGCCATCAGGGACGCCGTCTTGGCCGCGATAAGGGCATAGTAGTCCTCTTCGGAGAAGTCCAGGGCGTCGTAGGAGGTGAGCTGGCGCATTTCCCCCAGACTCATCTCGTTGGCGGCGATCGCCAGGCAGCGAAGCACCTCCAGATTGCCGACGCGCGTCAGCTCGGTGACGGAGCGGCTGTACAGGTAGTCCCCCATGATGATCGCGACCTGATGCGTCCACAGCGCGTTTACCGTGGGCAGGCCGCGGCGCAGCACGGAGTGGTCCACGGCATCGTCGTGCACCAGGGTCGCGAGGTGCACCAGTTCGACGGCCGCCGCCAGGGTGACGGCGGGATCTCCGTCTCCCCCGCATATGCGGTCCGCCAGGAGCACCAGGGTGGGGCGGAACATCTTGCCCCGCATGAGCAGGAGGTACTGGTTGACCTCGTCGGTCATCCCAAGATTGGCGCGAACGATGCGCCGGAGCTCCTCGCGCACGCGGTCCAGATCCTCGCGCACGGGCTCCTGGATGTGGGCAAGCGTGGATGGGCTGGTGGTGACGGGCTGGGTCAACGACCTCTTTCCTGAAAGGGGTTGGCGTGGCAGTCCGTGGATGAGTCCCCGTTCGTCCAGGGGTTGCTGGGTCAGGAGGGGCCGTCGGGAACAGGATCCGCCGACTCGCCGGCCGTCCCCATCAGCGCCCGGCCGAGATCGCGCAGCCGCGCCTCGACATCCTGAAAGCCGATGTCGATTGCGAGGGTCTTCCTGTAGAAGTCGCACGCCGCCTCGGGGTTGCCGGACGCCTCCTGAGCGCGCCCCATATAGTAGTAGATTCCAAGGAAGTCGTCTTCGCGCTCGAGGGGCAGGTCGAGGGCCTTCGCCAGCGTGCTGACCGCGAGTTCGGCGTGGCCGGCGTCGAGAAGGGAGCGACCCAGCATCTCACGGGCCGCCGAGTTGGCGGGGTCCACGCGGACCGCACGTTGAAACTCGGCTATGGCCTCCGGGCCGAGCCCCATGGTCCGGTACGCCGTGCCCATGTCCTGATGGATGCGCGCATCCCCGGCCGGAACGCTGCGGACCAACCGGGCCCGGAAGCGCGACAACGCGGCCCGGAAGTCCTCGCCGGGTTCCGTGTTCTCATCTTCGTCGGTCAGCCGGGTCGCCTCCGGCGCCGACCCGTCGTCCAGGAGCAGCGCCCTGAGGTCGACATACCGGCGGGGCGATTCGGACTTGCGGGCCGCCCCCCCGGGACCGGCGGGCGGGTCCGTGCCCGGAGCGTCCCCGGCCCGCTCCAGGCGCGCGTCGGCCGTCATGAACGGACCTCCGCGAGCAGAGCCTCGCGCAGCCGGGACGGGTCCGGATCCAGCAGGTTGAGGCGGGAGGCGGCCGCGGAAAGGACCAGCCTCCCGGGGATGGTTCCGATGACCTCGGTCTGTGTGATGCGGCCACCCATCCGGTCCACCTCTGCTTCAATAGCCTCGAAAACGCGCATGGGCGGTGTGCGTTCCATGTCTTCCAGGTTCATGGAGATCTGAAATACGTCGCGGGAGGGCAGATATAGCCCCAGCGCCCTCAACCCGACAAATCCGCCGCTGCTCTCGCGCAGCCGGCCCGCGACATCCTTCACCTGCTCCAACGATAACCCCGATACGCAGACATTCCACGCGAGGAGGGGCGGCCGGGCTCCGACGCAGGTCGCGCCCGCCGTCGGATGGACGCCCGGATGAGCCCAGGGCCGAGGCAGGATATCGGGCTCGCGGCCGGCTGGGAACCCCCCCGTGAGCGCCTCGAAGCCTCCGGCCCGCAGAGCGGACAGGGAGCGGCCGGTTCCGGCGGCCCCGTACAGGTAGACGGGTATCCCCATCGCGGCCAGCCCTTCCGCCACCCGGCGGGCGCTCGCAGCCGCATCCTGCAGACCAAGGCCCCGGGCGGGGATGAACGGGAGCACGTCGAGGGCGCCCACGCGCGGATGTACGCCCGCGTGCCGCCGCATGTCGATGGCTTCCACCGCCAGCCGCGCGACCGACAGGGCCGCCCGCTCCACGACCCGGGGAGGGCCGGCGAAGGAGATGACCGAACGATGGTGGTCCGGATCGGCGCTCCGGGCCAGCACTTCGGCGCCCTCGGAGGCGATGACCCGGGCAAACTCGCGTACCAGAGCAAGGTCGCGGCCTTCGCTGAAGTTGGGGACCGCTTCAAGGACCGGGGTCATGTCGCGATTATACCCCGGCGGCGGCGCCCTCTCAACCCGAACCGGTCAGAGGACGCACCGTCCCCGATTGCCGGAAAAGATCCGGGTTCGGTGTCAAGTCCCGTAGCGAACGAGCGCTGCGGGCCCCCGGCGCTCCAGCCCCACATTGCCGGGCTGAAGCTGATGGGCCCAGTCGAAGACCATCACCGCGCCATCGTCCAGGTAGCCCTGGCTGGTGATCCGCACCGCCGCGTAGTGGTTGCCGCCGGCTCCCGAATAGCGAAGCACGTAGGTGGTCGCGGGCAGCGCCTCCACCGCCTGGGTGGTGTAGTCCCGCGCGGGCGCGACGGTCACGTCGATGCATCCCGCGTCGCTCCCGGGTCCGCACTTGAGCTGGCTGGTCGAAAAGACCCGGTTGTGGATCTCGGCGCCCGGCCCGGGGACCAGCCACCACCCGGCCTGGTCCTGTTCGAACCGGAAGTGGCGGTCGGGCGCGTCGCCGTGGACGATGGGTCCGTCCTGTTCATTCAGCGGGAACCGAAAACCCGAAGACGACGGCGCGTCGAGGTAGGAGTAGATCAGCTCGCCGTGGTAATCGGGACGCGGGGTCGCGCTCGCCATCGAGCTGCCCCCGCTCTCGTGTCCCTGATCGTCGAGGGCGGAAACGAAATAGTTGTAGGTCTCGCCGTTGCTCGCCCGCAGGTCGAGGAATCCCTCGGAGTCCGTCTCGCCCAGGAGGAAGACGTCGCCGTCCTCGAGGTATACCCTGTAGTGGGAAAAATCCTCGGCGGCGCGCGCGTCGTCGCTCCAGGTGAGGAAGACGGATCCGTCCAGCGCCGTCGCCAGGACCGTAACCGGCACGGCGGGCGGATCCGGCATCGGCACGGCCACCTCCACCAGGTGGCTGGAAGGTGTTTCCAGCCCCGATGCCCCGACCGCGGCCACGTAGTACTCGTAGGTCGCCCCCGCCGCCACGTTGGCGTCCCGGTATTCGCAGGCTCCCTCCGCGCAGCTGCTCACCTCGGCGATGAGAAAGTAGTCCCGGTCGGTGATGCGCCGGGAGTAGACGCGGAAGGTCTCACCGCTCCAGCCGGGCGCGAGGGTCCATGTGACGGTGACCACCCCCGCGAAATAGTGGGCATCCAGCGCGCGCGGCGCGGCGGGCGGATCTTCCAGAGTGAGCAGCACTCCATCCTCGTCGCAGGCCGTCAGGGTGCCCAGCAGAAGGAGCGCCTTCAAGCTGCGAGCACATCGTCCAAACGCATACCCGTCACCGAACATCGGAACCTCCTCGTGGCATCCCGGAGCGCATCGCAGGCGTCTCCTGCCCAATCAGCGCCCATTGGTCTGCACGAGGTGTGCCAAACGCCGGTCTCGGGAGCGCCCCGCCGGCCCGGCGCTTCACCGCTCGCGGTGCCCGGGCCGATTCGTCCACGGACTGCTAGCGGAACTGCCTCTCGAGGGGATCGGAGCGGTCGTACTGCTGGTAGTCGAACTTCAGATCGCGATTGTCGCTCAGGGCCACCTCGAAGCGGAACGCCCAGTTGCCGGTGACCGTGCGCCTGAAATCGAAGTTGGCTTCCCAGCGATGCAATTGCCGGGTGAACGTGATCATGTGGTCGTTGAAGGACCCCAGCTCCACGTCGTAGGAAGTACGCCAGCTCGCGCGCCACAGCTCGGTGGGCTCGAACCTGACGTTGAGCTGAACCATCTGCCGGGCCAGGTCAGCCTGGCGCGGGCGCTGTAGCGAATAGGAGACGCTCGCGTCCCATCCGCCCCCACCGCCGCGGGGACGACCCTGAGCGCTCTGCCTGCCGAAATCGCGCGAGGTATCGCCGAAACCCGGCACGATCTGGCTCTCGTCGAGGCCGCTGGCCGCCGAGAAGGGGTCCTCCTCTTCGAGCAGCTCGTCCTCTTCCGGTTCCGGCTCCGGATCCGCCTCTCCGTCGCCCCCCAGCCCGATCAGCCCTCCGATCCAGCGCAGCGGAGGGGAAGCCGCGTTCAGCGAGAACGAGAGATCGAGTCCGGAGAGATGGGGAGCAAACTGCCTTCCCTCCCCTGCCTGGCCGCTCTCGTCGAACAGCAGGTGCTCCATGGAGATCTGCAGGCCGCGCAGAAAGTCCGAGCTGATGCTGTTGGAGAGCGTGGTGGTCGTGAAGCCGTCCGTGAACTGGCCAAGAGAGTCGGCGCGCACGAAGTCATAGTTGACGGCGCTGGTCTGCAGGGCCAGCAGCTGAACTATTTCCGCCCGCTCCCTCCGCCGGGGTTCGCCGCTCGGATCGGGAGGAGCTTCTTCTTCCTCCTCCTCGGATTCCCCGGTTTCGCGCTTCGCCTCGAAGGTCTGGTTCAGCCGGATCCGCATCTCGTTCTTGGCGCGGAATTCCCCCCGGCCGAAGACGGCGTTCTGAACCTCCGTCTGCGTCACCGCGGGAGCATAAGAATAGTCGAAGCCGGGCGAGAGCTTGTGGCGGATGGCGGAGAAGCCCCCCACGCCCGGCCAGAGCCCGTAGAGGTCGGTCTTGAGCCCGGCGCCGAACGAGATGCGGGTGGGCGCCGACACCAGCGACCCCGCCTCCGGGATCTTGTTCGTCTGCAGCGCCCGCCCCGACATGGACAGATTGGGCGTGAAGGTCGTCGTCCCGATGAGGCGCTGCTGGTAGCTGAGCGTCTGGGACCAGGTGAGGTCGGTGCTGCTCAGGTCCACGCGCTCCGGGGACGCGCTGTCGGCCGCGGGCGCGACCACGCTGCCGAACCAGGCCTCGAGCCGGTCCGCCGCCGCCAGGCCGGCGGCGGGCGCGAAGACCTCCAGCCCGTCCCTGGTCACGGCCTCGTTGAAGCTCAGGCTGTGCGACAGGGAGAGCGCACCCAGGCTCAGGCTGGACGACAGGCCTCCGCGCGTGTTCTCCTTGTCGGCCAAGCTCTCCTTGAACTCGCCCGGCGGCTGATCCAGCCGGTCCTCGATGCTGCGCGTGTAGTTCCCGCTTCCGGTCCAGATGATGTTGTTGTACCAGCTGGCCCGCGACGACGGAGCGGAGAAGAAGGTGATCGGCGATAGCGAGAGGTTGGTCGACGGCAGCGTGAGCGACACCCGGTCGTCGGAGAGGAACTGGCGCCGGTTGGCGCTCATCGAAACGTTGCCCCAGTCGAAGCGCCGGTTGATCCCGCCCTGCGAATCGATAGACTGCGTGACCTCGCGCGGGTCGAAGGAATTCTGGCGCACGAAGTCGGTGGAGGAGGCGTAGCTCGACCGGATCTCGAAGCGGGTGCGCTCGTCGAGCTCCCAGTTGTGCGAGGTGCTGAAGGCGAGCGTCGTGCTCCCGTCCTCCCGCCAGAAGTTGCGGAAGTTGACGTTGCCACGCAGAAACTGGCGCAGCCAGTTGTAGTTCAGGGTCCCGGTCACGCCCACGTAGTTGTCGGCCCACCAGTCCATCGCCACCGACGCGTCCGCGTAGTCGTTGATGGCCCAGTAGAAGCCCAGATTGGAGACGCGGCGACTGTAGCCCGCCGAGCTGCGCACGATGTCGTTCACGCTGAAACGCGGCGTCAGGATGCCGCTGGCACGTCCGCGCTCGATGCTCTGGAACATGAAGGGGAACCAGAAGACGGGGACATCGGCGAAGTAGAGCTTCACCGACCTCGCCACCAGCATGTTGCCCGCCACGATCTTGATCTCGCTGGTGTCGAAGTGGTAGTGCGGATGCTCCAGGTCGCAGGAGGTGAAACCGACGTGTGCTCCGTGGACGATCTCGGGCGTAACCGAGGGCAGGTCGCCGAACACGTTCCAGGGACTGCCGCCTTCGGCGAACCGGGTGCGCGCGCTGTAGGCGGTGCCGCGCTGGCTGTCGAGGCTGTAGATCATCGAGGTGCTGTTGAGGGGTTCGCCCTCGCGCCCCGTGAACACCGAGGCCCCCTCGGTCCAGATCAGGTTCGTGGAGTCGTCCATGGTGATGGACGAATCGGCCTCCAGCTGCATGCGCTCGGCGCCTTCCCGGAAGAACCGCGCGCGCGCGTCCGGGTTGCCGTAGAGGATCACCTCGCCGCTCGACCCGAACTCGAGCCCGGCGCCCTCGTACTGGCTGGCCTGGTATCCCGGCAGCGAGAGCAGGGCGTTGAGCACGGAGTCCGGACCCGGGGCCACCGGCCGGGGAGCCCGTACCGTCGAGTCGGGCAGCTCCCGGAGCGAGTCCGGCAGCGGCGGGGCGGCCAGACGTTGGAGCACCTCGAGGACCTGTACCCGGGCGGAGTCAACGACAACGGTCGTGTCGGGCGGCCCCGGTGGGGGAATCGAGTCCTGGGTCTGCTGGCCGTGGGCCGGGATGGGCAGACCCGCCACGACCAGCGGCAGGAGCAGGGCGGTCGGGAGGCGCGCCCGTCGGCGGCGCGGGTCCGGGGCCATGCCTATCCCGCCTGAACGGAGTCCGGCGGCGGATCGGCCGCGGCGGCGACGCGCTCCTCGCGCTTCCGGTAGATCATTACCGAAAGCATGATCGAGAACTCGTACAGGATGATCAGCGGCACCATCATGAGCAGCGTCACCATGATGACGTCACCCGGGGAGATGAGCGCCGCGACGATCGTGATGAGCAGGATTGCGTGCCTGCGCTTGGTGCGCAGGAACTTCGGCGTCACAAGGCCCAGTACGCTCAGGATCATGACGACCACCGGCAATTCGAAGATGATGCCGAACGCCACGAGCAGCTGAATCGTGAATCCGAAGTAGTCCTGGGCGGTCCACTGCGGGCTCATGATTTCCGTCTGGAACCCGACGAGGAACTCCAGGGTGATCGGCAGCGCGATGTAGTACGCCATCAGCACGCCGAGAAGGAACAGAACCAGTCCCATGTAGAGCGAGGGCACGATGACCCGCTTCTCGGACTTCTTGAGCGCCGGCGCCAGAAACGACCAGACGTGATAGACGATGATGGGGAACACCAGAAGGAACCCGATCAGGATCCCGTACTTGAGCGTGATGAAGAACGCGTCGGTGGGCTTCAGGTTGATGAGCGTCTGATCCTCGCCGAACAGCGCCCGGTAGGGACTGAAAAGCACCTGGAGCATGTCCCCGTAGTGCACCAGCAGGAACCCCGCCACCGCCCCGATCGCCAGCGCCAGCAGGCTCCACAGGATGCGCCAGCGAAGCTCTTCGAGGTGGTCGAGAAAAGGCATCTCTCCGGCTGGGTTCGGGGTTTTGCTGGGCATCCGATGCGACTCCGCGGGTTACGGCCCGACCGATGATCGCGAAAGATAATGCCTCGGCGGCGGGGGAATAACGCCACCCGCAAAGCTTCCGCCGACGCTCCGCTCGCGCGTCAGATCGGAAGCTCGACCTGGTCCCTGGCGCGAAGGCTGCGTTCCCGCCGGAGGTTCAGGTCCGCGATCATCTCTTGGAACTCTTGGATATCCTGGAAGTTCCTGTACACGGACGCGAAGCGGACGTAGGCAACCCGGTCCAGCGGCTTGAGCGCTTCCATCACCATCTCGCCGATGCGCGAACTCCGGACCTCGCCACCCCCCTCCACGGTGAGCGTGTACTGGATGTTGCCGGCAATGGCGTCGATCGTGGACGGGGAGACGGGGCGCTTGGCGCACGCCACCTGAATGCTGCGCACGAGTTTCGCGCGTTCGAAGTCCTCGGTGTCGCCGCGGCTCTTCAGCACCCGGAGGGGCCGCTCCTGGATGTACTCGTAGGTGGTGAAGCGGCCCCGGCACTCCTTGCACTCGCGGCGGCGGCGCACAGCCTGCCCCTGCCCGGTCGAGCGCGTATCAACGACGTGATTGTCGGGGCAGCCACAGTGAGGACACCGCATCCCGCACCTCCCGCAGGGACATCGCCGGCGGGCAGCGCCGGTTGACCCGACAGCCTGAGCGCGGCCGCCCGGTGACCGCCCCCTTCCCGGACCCGGCCTAGGGGATTTCCTGAAGTTTCTGCTCCGCGAGCTCCGCGACGTCGGAGTCGGGGAACCCGCCGATCACCCGTTCAAGCAGATTGCGCGCCTCGTCGGTGTTTCCGAGTTCGTCGTGGAGAAGCGCGGCACGATAGAGCGCCTCCGGAACCCGCGGGGAGTCCGGGTACATCATGGGCACGCGCATGAACCCTTCGATTGCGTCCTCGAGGCGTTCCTCCTGCAGGTCGAGGTCGGAAAGGAAGAAGGTCGCGTCCCCGGCGAGTTCGTGATTCGGGTAGGTGGCGAGGAACAGGTCGAAACTGCGGCGCGCGGTGACGTTCGAGCCCCGGTCGTACATCCGCAGCGCCGCCTCGAAAAGGGCTTCGGGCCCCTCGATCTCCTCCATCGGAAGCCCGACGTCGCCCGAGTCCGCAACGACGACCGGCGCCCGCTGCATCATTTCCACCTGGTCGCGCAGGGAGGCCAGGGCACGCTGGCTCTGGCCCTCGACCTCAAGGAGGATCAGAATCTGCTGGTGGAGGTCATCCAGCCGCTGCAGTACCTCGCGGCGCAACTCCAGGTAGAGACCGGTCTGGCCGGAGAGGGTGTCCTGGCTGGCGCGAACCAGCGCCTCGAAGTCGGCCAACTCCCTCGCCTGGCGCGTGGCGACCGAGCTGACCTCCTCCTGAAGAACGCGGATGTCTCCCTTGGTGGCGCACCCCGCGCCGGCCAGCGCCCCGATCAGGGCGATCGGGAGGAGGACCTGTCGCGGCACGGCGTTCCTGTACGGACGCACTTACCCGGCCCGGTCGATCCCGGATGGGGCGGCTACTGGCCGCCGCCCGGAACCTGGATCTGATTGCCTCCAGCCGTGATCACGAACTCGTCGCGCCGGTTCTGGGCCCAGGACTGCTCGTTGCTGCCCATCTCGCGGGGCTGTTCCTCGCCGTAGGAACGCACGTCGAAGCGAGACTCGGCGAGCCCGGCGTTGACGAAGAACTGGCGCACGGCTTCCGCGCGCCGGCTGCCCAGCGCCAGGTTGTACTCCGAGGATCCGCGCTCGTCCGCGTGTCCCTCGATGCGGAGCCGTACCGCCGGGCTCGCGCGCAGTACACGGACCTTGCGCTGGAGCACGCCCTCGGCGTCGCCGCGAATCTCCGCCATGTCGAAGTCGAAGAAAACCATCGCCGTCAGCGCCTCGCGGGCAGCCTCGAGCGCGGCAGCACGACGTGCTTCCTCTTCAGCCGCCCTGCGGGCCGCTTCTTCCGCCGCTCTGCGGGCCGCGTCGATGGAATCCTGGTTCGGACCTTCCTCAGCGGGGGGCGGAGGGGGAGGGGGCAGTTCCTCCTGTCCGCACGAGGCGACGAACAGTCCGGCCGCGACGACGGAAATAATGAGACCGCGGTGCAACATCGCTACTCCTCGAATATGGGTGTCGGTGTCCGGTATCAGGCGTGCGCACGAATCAGCCATATACGTAAGAAATCGGACGCCCAAGCGCAACATCTTGTGGTGCTGCAAGGTGCATGGGGATCGCCGGCTCAGTTCTCCCTGGTCGGGGCCTCGGTGGAAGCCAGACTGGGCGACCAGTCCGGCACGCGCGGCCTCACCCCCGAGAGCACGGGGCGAATTCTGCCGCTCACGGTGTCTACGACGAAGAGCCCGAATCCCCAGTCCCGCTCTCCCACGAACACCAGATGGCGGCCATCGGGCGCCCAGCTGGGATCCTCGTTGTTGCCCTCGTAGGTGAGCTGCAGCAACCGTTGTCCCTGTGCGGCCACATCCGCGATGAGGATGTGGTAGCTGCCGCGGCGGTAGCGGCCGTGGAACGCGACCCGGTCGCCGGAGGGCGCCCAGTCCGGCGAGGTATAGTAGCCGCCCTGTCCGTAGAGGTAGGGAGATACCAGGTCCGGCCGACCGCCGGATTCCGCCGGCATCACGTAGATCTGCGGGATGGCCACGCCCAGCCGGTTGGAGTTGAAGGCCAGGCGTCTCCCGTCCGGCGAGAACGAAGGCGAAAGGTCGTTCCAGCGCCCTGCGGTGAGGCGCCAGAGGCAGCAGTCCTCGCGGACGCGCCAGGAGAAGAGACCGCTCTCGGCGCCATCCGCCAGCGAGAAGATGATCTCCTCCCCGTTCGGATGGTACACCGGGGTCATCGGCTGGCCGGCGCGGTTGAAGTCGAGGACGCGCGTCTGCCTGGTGGCGATTTCCATTTCATGGATGGCCGGATCCCCGCTTGCGAAGGACAGGAACGCCAGGCGCGAGCCGTCCGGGGACCACGAACAGGACATGGTGAGGGAGTTGAAGTTGGTGAGCCGCCGCAGGTTCTCGCCGTCCGAGTCGACCACGTACAGCTCCTGGGAACCGGCAGCCGATTCCATGGAAAAGCAGATCCGGGTGGCGGCCATCCCGGGCTCCCCGGTAATCCATCGGACGACATCGTCGGAGATCGCGTGGATGGCCATGCGGAAGTCCTCCGCGTCGGGGCGCGGAAGTGAGAAGCGGGCCCGCTCCTTCACCTCCGAGAAGACGACGTCGTGCAGTTCCAGGACGAGCACGAAGCGGTTGCCAAGCCCCTCGACCTGTCCGGTCACCAGCCAATCGGCGCCAAACTGGTCCCACAGGCCGTAGTCCACGGCTCCGCCACCGGGGGTCAGCGGAATCGAATCCATCATCTCGAACCGGTCGCTGTAGCGCAGGTCGCGCGCGATCACGGCCTCGACCCTGGGCGCGACCGTCAGGCCGCCGAAGCGGCCCGTGAAGGGGCTGATCGCCAGGGTGGGCACATAGCTCTCGTAGACCACCCCCAGGTGGCGAACCGCACCCGGGATGGTGTCGACCTGGGCAGCCGCCCGGCCGGCGGTGGCCGACAGCAGGACCAGCAGGAGGGCTGTGGCTCCGCCCAGGGCCCGCCCGGGGCCGCCGCGGCTGACCTGTCGGACCTGGTTCGCGATCCGGACGCCTTTCCTCATGTGACGCTCCTCCCTACGCGGCCGGACCCGGCCCGTGACGGACCGTGGACTCCGTCGGCGGCCGGCGCCGCGCCGGGCTGAAAGTGAACCGGAAGGGTGCGTTTTCGAGCCCCATCTCCGGCGGCAGCGGACCGAAGCGTCCACCTCCGGCGCATTCGACGGCCTCCCGCACGGCCAGATCGAAGACGACGCTTCTCGATGTCTCGGAGATGCGCACCGTCGTGTCGATCACCTTGCCCTCCCGGTCGAGCACGAAGTCCACCGAAGCGGTAAGATCGGCCATCCCCGGCGGACGGAAGCACCGCCGCATCTGCCGCTGCATGTTGGCGTAATACTGTGGGAAATCCCGTTCCACGCCCCTCATGCGGACATCGAGATCGTCGGTGCCCGTGCTGGGTTCGTCCAGCGGCGCCGGCTCGGGTTCCTCCTCCACCGGCCGTTCCTCCGGGACGGGCTCCGGGGCATCCGGGAGAGGAACGGGCTCGGGCTCCGCTTCGTCCTCCAGTTCGGCTACCGGCTCCTCCTCGGGAAGGGCTTCGGGCTCGGGGGTGTCGACCGTCAGTTCCTCCTCCTCCGGAGCCGGCGCGGGTTCGACCTCGGCAGCGGGAGCGGGCATGGCGACCAGTTCAAGCTCGATGGTCACCAGCTGCACCGGTTCGGGCTGGATGTTGGTCGCCACGACCAGCATCAGGAAGAACCCGTGCAGGCCGACCGAGAAGAAGACCGGAGACCTGCCCGGCCGGTCCCTTCGCCGTCGCGCGCTTCGGCCCACCGCCACTCCCCCCCTTCTATCGGCTCGCGTCGGGCTCGGCAACGATCGCGAAGCGGATTCCCTCCTGCCGCGCGAGGTCCTGCACCTTCGCAAAGACCCGCACCATGTCGCCATGATACGCGAGGGAGTCGCCCCGAATGTAGATCTGCCCCACGTTGCGCGCGCTAACCGCCTGGGACAGCACGCCCTCGAGGTCCTCGTAGGGCACGACCGTCTCGGAGAGCACGATCTCCCCGTTGGCGCGAACCGCGAGGATCAGGGGCTCTTCGTCCGCGGTCAGCGGAGCGACATCGGCTCGCGGCACGCCCACCTCGATGCCCCCCTGGAGGATGGGGGCGGTGATGATGAAGATCACCAGCAACGTGAAGGCGACGTCCACGAGCGAGGTCACGTTGATCTCCGCGCGCAGCGGCAGATCCCCGCGGCGTCCCCGCGACCGGCCTTCGTGGCTCAAACGTGCCCTTCCCGCGCGAGCGTGCCGATGAACTCGCTCGAGAACCCCTCGAGCTCACCCGCGACCAGGTTCAACCGCGAAACGTAGTAGTTGTAGGCGATGACCGCCGGGATGGCGACGAAGAGGCCGGTCACGGTGGTCACCAGCGCCTCCGCCACCCCCGGGGCCACGGCGGCAATGTTCGCCGAGCCGCTCGCGGTGATTCCCCGGAAGGTGTTCATGATGCCGATCACGGTTCCCATCAGCCCGAGCAGGGGCGAGATGGAGCCGATGACCGCGAGCCAGGTAAGGCCCTGGGCGAGGTCGTCGCGCTCGTCGGATTCCTCCTTCTGCAATACCATCCGAAGCGTCTCCAGCTCAACCTGGGTCAATCCTTCCCTTGCGGACACGCCTCCGCGCAGCGCCCCCGGCCGCAACTCGCTGAAGAAGTTGACCCCGTGTCGAAAGAGGCGGCCGTAGGGGGACTCCGGGAGGGCCAGAATCGCGGTATAGGCCTCTTCGAGCCCCCGCGCATTGGACACCGCGTCCAGGAACTGGTTTCCCTGGGTCCGAACCTTGCGAAACTGGAGGTACTTCCAGCCGATCACGTACCAGCTCGCCAGGGAAAACACGCCGAGCACGGCCAGCACCACCAGGGTAGGGGCGCTCGCCCCGACGACCATTTCCAGCAAGGTTGCCGAGGGACGGCTCTGGAGCGCCAGGATCCCGACCGCGGTCATTTGGGGTTCAGTCCTCCGGCTCTTCAGGGTGACGGGGGCCGGGCATGGACGGCGGCCCGTGCGATGGCGAGATCCGGGACACACTACCCCCGCCCGCTCCGCGGGATCCTGGCGTCTGGGGCGCGGCGATCACGGACCGGCAGCCCCGGCCCTCCAGGGACGCAGGTACTCCGGCTCCCACGCTCGCGCGTTGTCCACGGGCGGCCCGGGCATGAGCGTGAAGAGGCGGGCGAGCCCCTCGGCGGTGGGCAATCCGGCCGGGGGCGGGACGACACGCCAGCCGCGCCGCCCGATCGCCGCGGCGTGGCGAAATGCGCCGTCGCCCGCGAAGATCGCCCCTTCCGGAATGGCCGAGGACAGTACTTCGCCCAGGCGCGTGGCGGACGGGGGGACCAGGACATCGACGGAGGCGGGTCCCACCCGGAAACAGCCTGCGTACACCCGGTCCGCGCGCGCGTCGAAGAGGACGTAGCAGGGAGTGCCGGGTTCGGGAGGCTCCACCGCCCGGTCCTCGTGCCCCTTGCGCCACCCGGCCGGTCCGGACCAGCCGGCGGGCAGCCAAACGCCTTCCGAAGCCGCGGCGGCGGCCAGGCTGGAGTAGGTCCATATCGGCACCCCGCATCCCTCCGTCAGCCCCTTTGCAGTCGCCGCCGCCACCCGTACGCCGGTAAAGGACCCCGGGCCACTCCCCACCACGATACCCGCCAGATCGCCCAGTTGGGCGCCCGAAGCCACGAGCACGCCGCGAATGGCGGGCAAAAGGCGGGCGGCGTGCCGGCGCGGGCTGCGCAGGAAGGCACGCGCGAGCACGTTGCCGTTCGCGGTCACGATCACGGACCCCAGCCGCGACGACGTGTCGAAGGCGAGAATGGTGCGGCTGCGTCCGTTCATCGATCCGGCAACCCGGGCGGGTTTCCGCTGCAGGAGACCTCGACCGCGCGCACGGTTGCGCCGGGAGCCGGCGCGGTCAGGGATATCTCCCAGCGGTCCGGCGGAAGGAGGGCCCGCGCTCTCTCCGGCCATTCGACGATCACGATTTCACCTCTGTCGCCAAGCTCGAACCAGCCCAGTTCCGCCAGTTCGGATTCGTCGTTCAGACGATACAGATCCATGTGTACGATGGTTTTTCCCCTCACGCCCGGATAACGGAAGACCAGATTGAAGGTCGGCGACGGCACGGCCCCGCGCACCCCGGCCCCTCGCGCCACCGCCCTCGCCAGCACCGACTTCCCCGCACCCACCGGTCCGCGCAGCATCAGAAACACCGGAGGCCTGACCGAAGACCCGATGCGCTCGCCCCACCTCGCCAGCTCTTCCTCGCTCAGCACCCTCCGCGTCTTCACCGACGCGGTCTCCGCCGTGTCCGGGGGCATCCCGGCCTACCTTTTCGCGCCTTCGCCCTCGAGCGACACCCGCAGCTCGAAAAGCTGGTCCCGCAGCATCGCGGCCCGCTCGAACTCGAGTGCGCCCGACGCCCGGTTCATCTCCTCTTCCAGAATCTTCACGTACTCTTCGCGGTTGACTTCGTCCGAATAGCCCGGCTGTGCTTCCGCCACCAGGGCGACCGGCTTCTCGCGCGCATCCGCCACACGGGTGCTGAACTCGATCTCCTCTACGCTCTTCACGATGGTTTCCGGAGTGATCCGATGTTCCCTGTTGTAGGCGAGCTGAATCTCGCGTCGCCGATTGGTCTCGTCGAGGCACCTCGCCATCGATTCGGTGATGGTGTCGGCATAGAGAATCGCCGTGCCGCGAACGTTGCGGGCGGCCCGGCCGATGGTCTGGATAAGCGAACGGGCATCGCGCAGGAAGCCCTCCTTGTCGGCGTCCAGAATGGCGACCAGAGACACCTCCGGCAGATCGAGACCCTCGCGCAGCAGGTTGATGCCCACCAGCACGTCGATTCCGCCGAGCCGCAGGGCGCGCAGGATGTCCACCCGGTCGATGGTGTTGATCTCCGAGTGCATGTAGCGGACGCGCACCCCCAGCGACTGCAGGTACTCCGAGAGGTCCTCAGCCATGCGCTTGGTGAGGGTGGTGACCAGGATGCGCTCGCCGCGGGCCGCCCGTTCGTGGATTTCGGCGAGCAGATCGTCGACCTGGCCGCGCACGGGACGCACCTCCACCTCCGGGTCGACCAGCCCCGTGGGGCGGATGATCTGTTCCACCACGACGCCCCGCGACAGCCCCAGCTCCATGTCGCCAGGGGTGGCCGAGACGAAAACCGCCTGATCCAGAACGGACTCCCACTCCTCGTACCGGAGCGGCCGGTTGTCCAGCGCGCTGGGCAGCCGAAAGCCGAACTCGACCAGGGTATCCTTGCGCGCCTTGTCGCCGTTGAACATCCCGCGGATCTGCGGAAGGGACACGTGCGATTCGTCCACGATGGTGAGAAAGCGCTCCGGGAAGTAGTCCAGAAGGCAGGATGGCCGTTCTCCGGCCTCGCGGCGGCTGATGAAGCGCGAGTAGTTCTCGATGCCCGGGCAGGTTCCCACCTCCAGCATCATCTCAATGTCGAAGTTGGTGCGCGACTCGAGCCGCTGCGCCTCCAGCAGCTTGCCCGCCCCGCGAAAGCGGTGCAGTTGATCGGCCAGTTCGTCGCGGATCAGGGGCACCGCCTCCTCCAAGGTGCGGCGGTGCGTGACATAGTGGCTGGCGGGGTAGATGGCGGTGCGGTTCAGGGAAACGATCGCCTCTCCGGTGAGGGGCTCGAACCGCGTGATGCGCTCGATTTCGTCGCCCCACAGTTCGATGCGGATCCCCTGCTCCTCATAGGCGGGCAGAATCTCGACGGTGTCGCCCCGTACCCTGAAGGTGCCGCGCTCGAAGGCGAAGTCGTTGCGGTGGTACTGAATGTCGACCAGCCCCCGCAGCAACTCGTCACGCGGCACGAGCTCCCCCACCCGCGCCTCCAGCATGAGGGAGCGATAGTCGGCGGGGTTGCCCAGGCCGTAGATGCACGAAACCGACGCCACCACGATTACGTCGTCCCGCTCGAACAGCGAGGAGGTGGAGCGGAGACGCAGCCGGTCGATGTCCTCGTTGATGCTCGCGTCCTTCTCGATATAGGTGTCGGTGGCCGGGACATAGGCCTCCGGCTGATAATAGTCGTAGTAGGAGACGAAATACTCGACCGCATTGACGGGGAAAAGCGCCTTGAGTTCCCCGTAGAGCTGAGCCGCAAGGGTCTTGTTGTGGGACATCACCAGCGTGGGACGACCGTGGCGCTGGATGACGTGCGCCATCGAGAGCGTCTTCCCGGTGCCGGTCGCCCCCAGCAGGGTCTGGAAGCGGCTGCCATCCTCCAGGCCGGCCGAAAGCTCCTCGATCGCGGAGGGCTGGTCTCCCGCGGGCTCGAAGGAGGAGTGGATCTCGAACCGGGGCACGAACTCAGGCCTCGATCCTTCCCGTCTCGCCCTTGCTCTCGCGCCGTTCGACCGTGAGCACGCCCTTCACCTGGTTCACGGCCTTGAGCACCTTTTCCAGGTGAGCCAGGTCCTCCACCTCCACCACGAACTCGCCGCTCATGCCCGCCCTGTCCGATCGAACGTCCGCATTCTGGATGTTGGTTCCGGTGTTGGCGATGGCCTTGGCGATATCCGACAGGAGCCCCCGGCGATCCACGGCCCGCGCCTGAATCTTCACCATCCGGGTATCTCCCTTCTCCGCCGTCCATCGGATTTCGACCCTGCGCTCCGGATCCTGGGACAGATAGAGCACGTTGGCGCAGTCGGTCCGGTGAATCGAGATGCCGCGCCCGACCGTGATGTAGCCGATGACGTCGTCGCCCGGCACCGGCTGGCAGCACTGGGAGTAGCGCACCATCAGGTTGTCCACGCCCTGGATGCGCACGCCTTTGCTGGAAGGACGTATCCTCGCGGCGATGCGCCGCAACGTGGAAGGGCGCTGGGAGCCGGGAGTGGTCTCCTGGTCCGGGAAGAGGGCCCTGAGGGCGGCAGCCGGACCCACGTCTCCCCGCCCCAGCGCCGCCTGCATCTGGTCGAAGTCGGGATAGCCCAGCTGCGCGGCCGCATGGATCTTCGCGTCGTCGCCCGGCTTGGGAAGGCGTCGCTTGCGAAGCTCCTGCTTCAGGAAATCCCCACCCAGCTGAAGGGCGGAGGCGAATTCCTCCTTGCGGATCCAGCGGCGGATCTGCCCGCGCGCCCGCGACGTCTTGACGAACGCGAGCCAGTCGCGGTTTGGACGCTGCTTGGCGTTCTTGATGATCTCGACCGTGTCGCCGTTCTTGAGCTTGCGCGAGAGCGGGGCGATGCGGCCGTTCACCCGCGCGCCCGCGCAGTGCGATCCGATTTCGCTGTGGACGGAATACGCGAAATCGATCGGAGTCGCGCCGACGGGAAGCTGCTTGACTTCGCCCTTGGGGGTAAAGACGAAGATCTCTCCCTGAAAGAGGTCCATGCGGAGGAATTCCATGAATTCCTCCGGCTCGCTGGTATCCTTCTGCCATTCGAGCACCTGGCGGAACCAGGAGAGAGCTTCTCCGACCTCGTCTTTCCTGGCGCCCCCGCCTTCCTTGTAGCGCCAGTGCGCGGCGATCCCCTGCTCCGCCGTCAGGTGCATCGCCTCGGTGCGGATCTGGATCTCGTAGCGGCGGCCGCGCGGACCGAACACGGTCGTGTGCAGGGATTGGTACATGTTGGACTTCGGCGTCGCGATATAGTCGCGGAAGCGCTCCTGCACCGGAGTCCAGCGGTTGTGGATCACCCCGAGCGACGCGTAGCAGTGCTGCACCGAGTCCGTAATCACGCGCAGTGCGAGCAGATCCTGTATCTCCTCGAAGGGAAGGTCGTTGGCGCGGATCTTCTTGTGGATCGACCACAGATGCTTCGGCCTGCCGGTCACGTCGACGAAGGGGATTCCCGCTTCGGTCAGCATGTCGACCAGCGGACGCTTCATCTCCATGATCTGCCGCTCCCGTTCCCGGCGGCGCTGCTGAATCTTCTTCTTCAGCTGGTTGTATTCGCCGGGTTCGAGAAACTTGAAAGCCAGGTCCTCCAGCTCCCACTTGATGGCCGCCAGCCCGAGGCGATGGGCGATGGGGGCATAGATGTTGCGCGTCTCCAGCGCGATTCGCCTCTGCTTGGGCGGCCTCAGGTGCTCGAGCGTGCGCATGTTGTGGAGCCGGTCGGCGAGCTTGATGAGGATCACGCGGGCATCCTGCACCATCGACACGAGCAGCTTGCGGTAGTTCTCGACCTGCCGTTCCGCATTCGACCGGAAGCGCACGCGCCCGATCTTCGTGACGCCGTCCACGATCCCCGCCACCTCGGCGCCGAACTGGGCTTCCACATCGGTCAGGTCGACGGCGGTGTCCTCCACGACATCGTGGATCAGGCCCGCGGCAATGGAAGCGGTATCCAGGCGCAGTTCCGCCAGGATGGTGGCGACACCGACGGCGTGGGTGACATAGCGTGCGCCGGAAGCGCGCCGCTGGCCCGCGTGTGCTTCCGCTGCGACCCGGTAGGCCCTCTCGATCTGGCTGACGTCCAGGCGGTCGGCGTACGCCTCGATGGCCGGAGCAAGATGCGCGGGCAGTTTCTGAACCGCGTTCCTGGCAATCGTGGCAGTCGAAGTCGCCATTATCGGGACTCTGCAGGTGAGACAGCGGTGTGCGGACTCGTTCGAGCTGCGCTCGACCAGTGAACATAATCGCCAGCCGGGTTATCCGCAGGGACCGGGCGCACGCGGGGTGCTGCGGGCAGTTTCCGACGAGCGGTCCGCTACATCAGGCCGTCCTGGGCCAGCGAGCGAAACGCTTCGCCCGCGATGATCACGTGGTCGAGCACCGGGATCCCGACCGTGCGGCCGGCCGCCGACAGCTGCCGGGTGACCTCGCGGTCCTCGGCGGAGGGTGACGGGTTTCCGGATGGGTGGTTGTGCACCAGAATCACCGCTGCCGCGCTTTCCACGATCGCCTCCCGCAACACCTCGCGCGGATGGATGAGGGAGGCGTCCAGGATTCCGCGCGTGATCAGCACCTCGCGCAGCACGCCGTGCTGGCTGTTGAGCAGAAGGGCGTGAAACTCCTCGTGGCGCAGATCGCGCAGCCGGGGGGCCATGCGCGCATAGATGTCGCCGGGGCCGCGGATGGGGTCGCGGGTGGAAAGGCGCTCCCTCACGCCCCGGCGACCCAGTTCCAGCGCCGCCAGCACCCTGGCGGCGGTCGCCTCTCCGACGCCCGCAACGCCCTCCAGGAGCCCGGCGGGGGCCGATCCCATGCGCGCCAGCGATCCCTCGCAGCGCCGCAGCAGGGCATCCGCCACGTCCATCGCGCTCGCGCCCCTGCTTCCGCTGCCCACCACGAGCGAAAGCAGCTCGCGGGTCGCCAGCCCGTGCACGCCCACCTCCCGCAGGCGTTCGCGCGGGCGGTCTCCGCGCGGCCATTCGCGCATCGGGCGGGGGGGTGTCAGGCGGCGCGCCCGTGGCACTTCTTGTATTTCTTTCCCGAGCCGCAGGGACAGGGCGCGTTGCGTCCCGGGCGGGCCTCGACGGTGACCGGCCGGGACTTGCGCGCCTCCCCGCGGTTGGTTGCCAGGGTGGACACGTCGGTTGCGGGACCGGCAGCGGCGCGCGCGCTCCGGGCGATGCCGGTCGCATCGACTCGCCCCGGCACGTCCGCCCGGCGGGAGACCGGAGCAGCCGACCGTGCGCGGGTGGTGGCGGCCGATGTCTCCTGCGGACCCGTATAGGTGAGGCGCTGGCCTCCCATCGGGCGCCGCCGCATCATCGGCTGCTGCTCGACCTGCGCCCGCAGGATGAGCGACGCCAGCGTCTTGCGCAGATCGTGCATGAGGTCCACGAACATGTCGTAGGCCTCTTTCTTGTATTCGACCAGGGGGTCCTTCTGCCCCCAGCTGCGGTACGAGATGGACGCCTTGAGGTGGTCGAGGTCGTACAGGTGATCCTTCCATTTCTGGTCGATCACCGACAGCAGGATGTAGGAGGTGACGCGTTCCGCGGTCTCGCCGAATCCCTCCAGCTTGCGCTGGAAAGCGTCCCTTCCGGCCTCGTTGACGAGTGCCGCCAGATCCTCGTGGTCCAGTTCCGGGACCGGCTCGTCCCCATCGGGCAAATCGTTCACGAGCACCAGGAACTCGAGCAGCAGGCGGCGCTTGAGTCCGGCCAGGTCCCATTCCTCCTCGGGGCTGGAGGCGGGCACATACTCGTCCAGCGTGCTCCCGAGGGCGTACTCGATCATCTCCCAGATCTCGCCCTTGAGATCCTCTCCCCCCTCCAGTGCGAACAGGCGCAGGTCGTAGATGACCTCGCGCTGCTGGTTCATGACATCGTCGTAGTCGAGAAGCCGCTTGCGCGCCTCGAAGTTGTTCCCCTCCACGCGCACCTGGGCCCTTCCGATCGAGCGCGTAACCAGGGGATGCGCGATCACCTCGCCTTCCTCGGCGCCGAGCTTCTCCATGGCCCCCGCCACGCGGTCCGACATGAACAGACGCATCAGGTCGTCTTCGAGGGAGAGGAAGAACTGCGAGGTTCCCGGGTCGCCCTGGCGTCCGGCGCGCCCCCTGAGCTGGCGGTCGATGCGGCGCGAGTCGTGCCGCGCCGATCCGAGAATGTGAAGGCCGCCGATCTCGATGACGAAGTCGTCCGGCTTCCTCTCCAGGTCCACGGTGACCCGGCGTGGATCGACCGGATAGAGTTCGTCCAGGTCGAGCCCGCGGGCGCGCGCCCAGCCTGCGGTGCGCGCGTCCTTCACCCCCTCGCCCAGTTTGATGTCGGTGCCGCGGCCGGCCATGTTGGTGGCGATGGTCACCGCCCCCGGGCGCCCCGCCTCGGCCACGATCTCCGCCTCGCGGAGGTGCTGCTTGGCATTGAGCACGTTATGGCGGATGCCACGCCGCTTGAGCATGCGGGAAAGCGTTTCCGAGACATCCACGTTGGTGGTGCCGACCAGCACGGGCAGCTCCAGCCGGTTGAAATGCCCGATCTCGTCCATGAGCGCGTTGTACTTCTCGCGTACGGTGCGGAAGATGAGGTCGTCGCGGTCGTCCCGGATCACAGGCCGGTTGGTGGGGATCACCATCACGTCCAGGCCGTAGATCTGGTGGAATTCGTTCTCCTCCGTCTCCGCGGTTCCGGTCATCCCCGCCAGCTTGTCGTACATGCGGAAATAGTTCTGGATGGTGATGGTGGCGAGCGTCTGGGTCTCGCCCCGCACCTCCACACCCTCCTTCGCCTCCACCGCCTGGTGCAGCCCGTCGCTCCACCGCCGGCCCGGCATCTGCCGCCCGGTGAACTCGTCCACGATCACCACGGCGCCGTTCTCGCCGAGGATGTACTGCTCGTTGCGATGATAGAGCGCGTATGCCTTCAGCAACTGGTGAATGACGTGGATCTTCTGGCTCTTGGTCGCGTACTCGCCCTCGAGCGCCTGAATGCGTTCCCGCCGGTCGTCCACCGAGAGCATCTCGTCCTGCTCGAGCTCCCCCATTGCCTCGGAGAGATCCGGCACCACGAAGGCATCGGGATCTCCCGGTGACAGCGTGTCCAGGCCCTTGTCCGAGAGGTGCACGTTGTGCCCCTTCTCATCCATCGCGAACAGCAGGAGTTCGTCGATCTCGTGCAGGCGCTTTTCGCGCATGTAGTCGCCTTCGACCTTCTGCACCAGCTTCTGAATCCCCGGATCCTCGGCGAAGAGCTTGAGCAGGCGCTTGTTCTTCGGCGTCCCCCGCTTGACCGCCAGCAGGCTCTCGCCCGCGCCGTGCTCGTTGCCCGCCTCCAGTTCACGGTGCGCGCCGGCCACCAGCTCACCCGTGATCTTCGACTGTTGCCGATAGAGTCTTCCCACCAGCGGCGCCATCTGCTTGAACGGCGTCGAGGTGTCGCGACCGACCGGTCCCGAGATGATCAGCGGCGTGCGAGCCTCGTCGATGAGGATGGAGTCCACCTCGTCGATGATCGCGAAGGGATGCCCGCGCTGTACCCGCTGCGCGAGGTCGTGGACCATGTTGTCGCGCAGGTAGTCGAACCCGAACTCGTTGTTGGTCCCGTAGGTGATGTCCGCCAGGTACGCCTGCCGGCGCTCCTCCGAACCCGGCTGGTGCTCGTCGATCACATCCGTGGTGAGGCCCAGCGATTCATAGATGTAGCCCATCCACTGGGCGTCGCGGCGGGCCAGGTAGGAGTTGACGGTGACGAGGTGTGCTCCCCGCCCCGCGAGGGAGTTCAGGTAGAGCGGCATCGTCGCCACCAGGGTCTTGCCTTCACCGGTGGCCATTTCGGCGGCCTTGCCCTGGTGGAGCGCAATCGCCCCGATCAACTGGACATCGTAGGGGATCATGTCCCAGACCAGGTCGTGCCCGGTCACCCGCACCGTGGACCCGACGAGTCTCCGGCACGCCTCCTTGACGACGGCAAACGCCTCGGGAAGGATGTCGTCGAGGGCCTCTTCGAGTTCGGCGAGATAATCCTTGTCGAGTTCGGCAATCCTGAGGCCGAGGCTCTCCCGCTCGGACGGATCCTGAGACCGGCTCTTGCGTTCGCGAAGGTCCTGCGCCTGGTCGAGAACGGGACCCACCCGTTCGTGTATGCGGGCACGGAACTCGTCCGTCTTGCCGCGCAGCTCATCCCGCGAGATCCCGGCCAGTCCCGCCTGGATCTCGTTGATCTCGTCGACCAGGGGCTGGAGTTTTCGCGCTTCCCGGGCGTGCCGGTCTCCGAACACCTTTCTGGCGAATGCCTTGATCATCGTTCCGTCCAGCGCGTGGCGCGCGTCATGGCACGGTGGCGACCGGCACCGGTACCGCCGGCAGCCACTCCCCCGGCCGCGATGTAAGGGCGTTCCGCGTACGGGTACAGCCCTTCCCGCTTCACGATCGCGCGGACCGGGTCGGGCACCAGATACCGAAGCCGGCGTTCCTCGCCGAATCGCGTCCGAATCTCGCTCGACGAGACGTCGATCCGGGTGACGGGCAGTTGCTCGTGCTTTACTCCAGGGGACGGAACCCGTCCGAAGGAGCCGCCACCGGGGACCATGACCACGACCCGCGCCAGGCGCGCGATCTCGGCGGGTTCCCGCCATTTGTGGAAGGCCGCCGCCTGATCGGGGCCGATCAGCAGGAAGAGGCGGGTCGCGGCACCGGCGGCCACGAGCTCCCGCAGCGTGTCGACCGTATAGGAGGTGCCCTTCCGGCGCACCTCCCGGTCGCTTACCCGGAAGCGTGCGTCGCCGGCTACGGCCGCTCGGGTCATTTCCAGGCGAACCTCGGGGGACGACAATCGCCACGGGCGCTTGTGGGGAGGATGCCCGCACGGGATCCACACGACGCGGTGCACGGGAAGAGCGTCGTAGGCGTCCTGCGCAACCGTCAGGTGCCCGATGTGGGGCGGGTCGAAGGTTCCCCCGAAGAGCGCGACGCCCCCGGAAGCACGCTCATCCGACATCACGGACCTCCTCCGCTTCCGGTGAATCCGGATACCGGTCGAGCAGCCTCTGGCGCGCCTCGGTCGCCTCTTCCTCGTACTCCAGGCGCTGGTAGGTGCGATAGATGAAGAGCAGGGCGGCCGGGGCCGCGGTGGTATCGGGATAGCCCTCGAGCGCCTGCTCGAAATAGATGAGTCCGGAATCCAGCAAGCTGCGCCGGAAGTAGAACTCGCCCCGGTTGACGTCCTTCCACGCCAGCTTTTCCACCATGACGTTGCGGATCGAATCAGCCTCTGCAGCCTCCTGGGTTCCCGGGTAGTCGAGCGTCACCGCCTGACAGGATGACAGTGCCTGCACGGTATACTGCTGGTCACGGTCGAGGATCGGCGACAGGCGCGAGTGCGAGCGGCACAGCCCCAGGGCCGCGTCCGTCATGAGCTCGTGGGTCGGATACGTGCTGGAAAAGCGAACGAATTCGGAGTTGGCGGTTATGTAGTCCCCCTTGTTGAGATAGGCCTGCGCGAGCAGCATGCGGGCCTCGGCCATCTGATCGAAGCCCGGCGCTCCCTGCACCAGCCTCTCAAGCGCCGTCACGGCTTCATCCCAGTCTTCGCGATCGAACGCCTCCTGCGAGTACTCGAGGAGTTGCGAGGCGGTCAATCCGAAATAGGGCGGGGTGGATGAGCAGGCGGCACCCAGGCATACGACCAGTGCGGACAGCACCCAGGTGCGCCCGCTTCTGTACGCGCGACTTCCACTCATCATCGGCACCGAACTCTCCTGAAAAGCACCAACGCCCGTTCCCATGGTGAAGGATCGCGAAAGAAGGCGGGCGCGTCCATGAACGAATGACTCATCCTGCCCGGTAAAAGTCCCGAATCGCCCGCGCAACCCCTGCTGCACGTTCTCTCCCCAGCTCCGGGAACACGGGAAGGCTGACCACTTCCCGGCACGCAGCCTCGGCCACCGGAAGATCGCCGGGGCGATAGCCGAGTTCCGCGAAGCAGCGCTGCAGGTGAAGCGGTCGCGGATAGTAAAGCCCTGTCTCCAGTCCTCTCTGGCGCAAGTGGCTCCGAAGCCGGTCCCTCTCACGCGCCCGAATGGTGTATTGATGGTAGGTGTGGAAGTTCCCGGACCGAACCCGGGGGCGGACGACGCCGGAGACCCCGGCCAGCATCTCGTCGTAGACCGCGGCGTTGGTCCTGCGGGCCTCCGTCCAGCCGGTCAGCCGGGGCAGCTTCGCGTGCAGCACCGCGGCCTGCAGGGAATCCAGCCGGCTGTTCACCCCGACCACGTCATGGCGCCCGCCGCTCATCCCTCCGTGCACGCGCAGCCGGCGAAGCCGCCGGGCCAACGCGCCGTCGTCGGTGACGACCATGCCGCCATCGCCGAATCCTCCCAGGTTCTTGGTGGGAAAGAAGCTGACGGTCCCCGCCGCTCCGGAAGCCCCTGCCAGGGCGATTTCGCCTCCGGGCGTCCGCTGCCGGGCGCCGAGCGCCTGGGCCGCGTCTTCGACCACCCGGGCACCCCGAGCGCGCGCGAGCTCGAGCAATTCGGCCATGGGCGCCATCTGCCCGAACAGATGCACGGGAAGGACGACCCGGGTGCGATCGCTCCAGCACGCGCGCACGGTGTCCGCATCCAGGTTGAAGGTCCCCGGTTCCACGTCGCAGAAGACCGGGCGGAGGCCTGCGTTCCATACCGCTCCGGCCGTCCCGAAGAAGGTAAAGGCGGGCACGATCACCTCGTCGGAACGACCGAGTCCGAGGGCGCGCAACACGAGCCAGATGGCGTCGGTGCCGTTGGCGCATCCGACGGCGTGACGCACCCCGACCCGCTCCGCCACGGCTTCCTCGAACGCCTCGACCGCGGGTCCCAGCACGAATCTCTGGCTTTCGACCACCTCGGTGAGCGCGCGATCGATCTCCGCCCGCATGGTGTCGTACTGTGCCCGCAGGTCGACCAGCGGAGTGCGTGTCAGCACGCCCACTCAAGATCTTCCGGCCATCCCGGAGGCCCGCTGCGCCGACCCTCCTCCCCCTCCATCGCCCCACGGCCGCTGTCGTCGCCGGCGGACACCCCGAAACGCAGCTGGTCGATCCATTGCTCGGCTCGGCGGGCGAGCGCCCGCGACGCCGACGGATCCTCCCGCGCCGCCCCTCCGAAGGCATCCACGGCCTCGGCGCAGCGGGCGAAGGACACCAGCAGTTCGCCCAGCTCGAAATAGGCCCGGGCGAGGTGGGTCCGGGGTTCGCCCCGAGCCACGGTTTCCTGAATCAGGGTCAGGGCTCCCTCGTGGTCGCCGTCATTCCGGAATTCCTGCGCGAGATCGTAGGAGCACTTGCCGATGTGCCAGCCGGCATCGCGCTGCTGCCGCGTCGGCACCATCTCCTCAAACCGCCGATAGAAGGCGAGGGCGGACTCGCAGGCCCCCACTTCCTCGTAGGCCAGGGCGGTCTCGTAGAGCACCTCCGGCACCGAGTCGCCCGAGAGGGCGCGCTGGAAAAAGACGAGCGCGCGCGCATGTTCCCCGTTGGCCGCATAGTGCGAAGCCAGAGGGAAGGCCAGACGGGCAAAGTTGACATCCGGATTGAGCTCCGCGGCGGCTTCGAGCGCGGACGCCAGAGCAAAGCGATCCGCCTGCTGCTGGGCGGTGCGCGCCAGGCGAACCAGGTCGGAGACCGCCTGGTCGACCAGGCCGGGCTCGGCCTCGATGGCGCGCCGGTAGGCCTGCCTGGCTTCGTCCACCCGCCCCAGGCGGGCGTAGGCATGCGCCACGCGCAGATGCGCGTCCCCGGAACCGGCTCCACGGCGCACGGCCAACCGGTATTCGGCGAGCGCTTCCTCGTAGTCGCCATGGGCCCAGGCCTGGTCACCGCGCAGGGTGGCGCCGTCCTCGGCGGCGCGCGTCACGCAGGCGGCTGCCGCGACCGCGATCAGGCAGCCCCCCCGCAACCACCCGGCGACCTTGTCTCTTCCGTGCTCGAACATGCGTCCCCTACCGGGATCGCGCCCCACAGGTTCCGGGATGGAGGCCTCGCCGCAGCGGCCGAGACGACTAGGCGAGGCCACCCTTCACGATCCACCCCACCCCGCGGCGGGACGCGGCCCGCGCGTTGGTGCCCGCCGTGGCGTTGCGGGCGTCCACCAGCACCCTCGACTTCGCGACTATTTCGCGCATGTCGAAGCAGGAGTGGTCGGTAAGGATCAACACCACATCGGCCTGACCCAGCAGGGAAGGCGTCAGCGCAACCGATTCCCGCAGCCCCGTGCGCTCGTCGTTGAGGAAGGGCACGTGCGGATCGTGGTAGACCACGCCGGCGCCCGCGGCCTCCAGCAGCTCGATGATGTAGAGCGCCGGAGATTCCCGCACGTCATCGATGTCCTTCTTGTACGCGACCCCCAGAATGGCCACGGTGGAACCCCTGACCGCCTTGCCTTCGTCGTTCAGGGCGTCGCGCACCTGGTCCACGACGAATCGAGGCATGCTTGCGTTGATCTCCGACGCCAGCTCGATGAAGCGGGTGCGGAAGTCGAGCGTGCGCATTTTCCAGGACAGGTAGTGGGGATCGACGGGAATGCAATGCCCCCCCAGGCCGGGACCCGGGACGAAACGCATGAACCCGAACGGCTTGGTGGCGGCCGCCTCGACCACCTCCCAGATGTCCACGCCCAGCCGGTCGGCGATGAGGGCGGTCTCGTTTACCAGCCCGATGTTCACTGCCCGGAAGGTGTTCTCCAGGATCTTGCTGAGTTCGGCCACTTCGGCGCTGGACACCGGCACCATGCGGTCGATGAAGCGGCCGTAGCACGCCGCGCCGGCTGCCGTGCACCGGGTCGTCACGCCTCCGATCACCTTGGGCGTGTTGCGTGTCGTCCAGACCTGGTTCCCCGGATCGGTTCGCTCCGGCGAAAAACAGAGGAAGAAGTCCTCCCCCACCACCAATCCGCTCTTCGCCAGCTCTGCGAGAACCACTTCGCGGGTGGTGCCGGGATAGGTGGTCGATTCCAGCACCACCAACTGGCCGCGGCGCAGACCCGCGGAAACGGCGGAGGCGGCCGCCAGGATGAAGGAGATGTCCGGGTCACGGGTCTTCGACAGCGGAGTCGGGACGCTGATGGCGATGACATCGCACTCCGGGAGGCGCGACATGTCGGCGGTCGCGCAGAGCACGCCCGCCCGCACAAATGCAGCGAGGCGGCTTGAGGAAACATCCCCGATATGGCTCGCGCCCGCGTTGACCCCGTCCACGACGGCCTCGTCGATGTCGAACCCGATGACGCGCATCCCGGCTTCGGCGACGATGGTGGCAAGGGGAAGTCCAACG
The DNA here is from genome assembly GCA_028820325.1 of Gammaproteobacteria bacterium. Lineage (GTDB taxonomy): Bacteria > Gemmatimonadota > Gemmatimonadetes > Longimicrobiales > Gaopeijiaceae > BD2-11. The sequence continues at coordinate 60,030 of JAPPJO010000025.1, forward strand.
TAGCCGAGCCCGACTACCCCCATGGTGAGATTGCCGGAACGGAAGTGCTCCAGCATCGGTTCCTGCGCTTGCTCGTTCATGCGCCGGATCCGGAGTCCCGGACCGGACCGGGAGGGCGCTCGGTGCGCGGGAACCCGGTCAGGCTTTCCCGCTCGGCTGGAACCGCGGCGCCTTCCTGACCCTCCCGGCGGAAATGCAGCGGGTGCACACGCGGGCCCTTCGGCGCCGCCCGCTGTCGTCGAGGACGCGAACGGACTGGAGGTTCGGAAGCCATCGGCGCCGGGTCTTGTTGTGGGCGTGGCTCACGTTGTTGCCGGTCGCGGGCCCCTTGCCGCACAGTTCACACACTTTCGCCATCTGCTCGCCTGATCCGTTGACCGCCGTAGCGGAATCTCTCGTTTCCTGTGGTCGCAAAACCGTCGTCGCGGGCGCGACCAGGGCTACTGGGACCCGCCTCCCGGCGGAGCAGCCTCCTCCGCCTCCCCGGCACCCGGTTCGAAATGGACCAATTCCAGGAACACGTCCGCGAATTCGGCCTCCAGGCGGCCCGTTGGGGTGTTCTCGAACGCCCCCTGGCTCTCCCATGCATCCAGCGTGCTGTCGCTCATGATGTGCAGCGTACCCACCACGAAGCTGGCGGTCTCACCGGAGGAAACCGTCATCGGCACGGAGTCGCCGGTCAACTCGGGCCCCATCTTCATAAAGAAGTTGTCCTCGTTGGGCAGCTGGGTCCAGAAGGCCTGGTCGCCGACGCGGCTGACCACCTCGATATCCGGAACCCGTAGCAGCGCTCCCTCGAACTGCAGCGCGTTCGTCTCCAGCGACGACGCCGTGATCGGGATGGCGTCGGCAAACGGATCCTCCTCCGGGGCAGTCACCACAGCGCTGGTCGTCCCGACCGCCGTCACGTTGAGCCAGTAGAGAAACCCCGCGATGCCCAGGAAGGCCACGATCATGAGTGGAAGTGCCGCTTTTTCGGCCGCGCCCCGGCGTGATCCGAGATCGAGCATGGTCCGGTGCCCCTGCGTTTGAGGTTAGTCTCGTTCCACGAGTTCGATGAGAGCCATCTCGGCCGCGTCGCCCCTGCGGTGGCGCAGCTTGAGGATGCGCGTGTACCCGCCCGGACGGCGGGCAAACCCGGGAGCGATCTCGTCGAACAGCTTTCCCTGAACATCTCGGTCGGAGATCTTTCGCGCAACGAGCCTGCGGGCGTGGAGGTCGCCCCGCTTGGCCAGCGTGATCAGGCGTTCCGCGTAGGGACGGAGTTCCTTCGCCTTCGCGGTCGTGGTCTCGATTCTTCCGTGCCGGAAAAGCGCGGTTGCCATGTTGCGCAGAAGCGCCCGCCGGTGGCTGGCGGTGCGAGAGAGGCTGCGTCCGGTTTTGCGATGGCGCATGAGTCGTCGAGGTTCAGCTGGCAATGCCCGGCGGCAGATGACGGATGCCGGCAGGCCGTGGACGGTCGGCAGCCCGTGGACGGCTAGTCATCGGACGGTTCCCCGCCACCCGAGGCGGCTTCTTCCTGGGCCAGGAACCACTCTCCGTCCGGGCCCGTCGTCAGCGACATTCCGAGTTCGATGGAGTGTTCGTCGAGAAAAGCGAGGAGTTCTTCCATCGACTTCTGGCCGAAGTTGTCGATGTTGAGGATCTGCTTCTCGGTGCGCCGCACGAGGTCTCCGAGGGTGCGGAGGTTCTCCTTCTGCAGCGAGTTGCGCGATCGCACCGAGATTTCCGTCACTTCCTCGATGGGGCGCGCAAGTTGCATCCGGATGCGCGCGGGCAACGGGACCGTCCCGGGCGCGGGCGGCTCGGGAGCCCCATTGACACTGAAGTTCAGCATGTACTCGAGATACCTGCGCACCAGCCCCGCGGCGTTGGCCATCGCCTGCTCGGGGCGAACGGACCCGTCGGTCTCCACTCTGAACGACAGCCGGTCGAAGTCCGTGCGCTCGCCGACCCGGGTTTCCTCGACCGTGAAGTTGGCACGCCGCACCGGATTGTAGATCGCATCGATCGGCACCAGGTCGACGGGAGATCCCTCCGGGCGCGGGTGCTGGTCGGAGAGCACGAAACCACGGCCCTTGTTGACGTACAGCTCCATGCTCAGGCTGCGGTCGCCCTCGAGCGTCAGGATGTGCTGGTCCGGATCGAGTATCTCAACGGCAGCCGGCGCGTTGATGTCGGCCGCCGAAACCGGTCCCGCGGCATCCACATGAACGGTGAGCTTGGCTTCGTCCACATCCTCGTCGAGGGTGAGCACCAGCGCCTTGAGGTTCTGAATGACCTGATGCACGTCCTCCACCACACCCTGGATGGTCTGGTGCTCGTGCACGACGCCTTCTATGCGGAATGCCCAGATGGCCGCACCCCGCAACGACGAAACCAGAGCCCGCCGAACGGAATTCCCCAGCGTGTAGCCATAGCCGCGCTCCAGCGGCTGAATGACGAACTCGGCGGTCTTTCCGTTGTCGCTGAAGCCCGTCACTTCGACGTGCTCGGGAAGTACGAGCCCGGTCAGATCGATCTCCACGCGCTCCTCCGTGGCAGGTTCGACAGCATCACTTCGAGTAAAGCTCCACGATCAACTGCTCCTGAACGGCCATCGGCACGTCCTGGCGGGTTGGGAGCCGCAGCACCCGCCCGACCCGCGTCTTGTCGTCGACCGCCAGCCATTCGGCTGTGTCGGGACGGACGCGCGACTCGAGGCTGGCCTGAACCGGGAGCAGGTCCCGCGACCTGGCCTTGATCGCGATATCGTCCCCGCCTTCCACCGCATAGCTGGGTACGTCCACGATGCGGCCGTTCACTTCCACGTGGCGGTGACGGACCAGCTGACGCGCCTGGCTGCGACTCGCTGCGAAACCGAGCCGGAAGACGACGTTGTCCAGGCGTCGCTCGAGGGCCACCAGCAGGTTCTCCCCGGTCACGCCCGACTGGTGTGCCGCCCTGTTGAACAGGTTGCGGAACTGCTTTTCGTGCAGCCCGTAGATTCGCTTGGTCTTCTGCTTTTCGCGCAACTGGAGCGCGTAGTCGGACCGTTTCCGGCGACGGGCCTGTGAGGGACCGTGCTGGCCGGGCGGATAGGCCCTGCGCTCGATCGGACACTTCTCCGTGTAGCATTTCAGGCCCTTCAGGAAGAGCTTCTGCCCCTCCCGACGGCAAAGCTTGCAAACAGGTCCGGTGTACCGCGCCATCCGTTTCTCTTCCTATACCCGGCGCTTCTTGGGTGGCCGGCAGCCGTTGTGCGGCAGCGGGGTGACGTCCTCGATGGCCATGATGTGCAGCCCTGCCGCATAGAGTGCCTGTATGGCCGACTCGCGGCCCGAGCCCGGACCCTGGACGCGCACGCTGACGCGCCGGACTCCGAGGCTCACGGCCTCCCGGCCGGCCTGCTCGGCAGCGACCGTTGCGGCGAAGGGAGTCGACTTCTTGGAGCCCTTGAACCCCGCCTTGCCGGCACTCGACCAGACGACCGTATTGCCCGCCGAATCGGTGATGGTGATGATCGTGTTGTTGAAGGTCGCCTTGATGTGTGCCACACCCTCGGCTTCCACGACCTTCTTCGTACGCCGAACCCGTGCCGGCTTTTTTCCCTTTGCCACGCGCGTTCTTCCTCGGCCCTACTTCCTCGGCGCCTTCTTCTTGCCGGCGATGGCCCGGCGGCGGCCTTTGTGGGTGCGGGCGTTCGTGTGAGTTCTCTGCCCTCTAACGGGCAGTCCCCGGCGATGGCGCAATCCCCGGTAGCAGCCGATGTCCATCAGCCGCTTGATGTTCATCGACACCTCGGTTCTGAGCGCGCCCTCGACCTTCAGCTCGGTCTCGATCTGCCTGCGCAGCCGGCTGACATCCTCGTCGCTGAGGTTGAAGGTGCGCTTGTCGGGATCCACGCCGGTCGCGTCCAGAATCTCCCTGGCGCGGGTGGGTCCGACCCCGTAGATGTAGGTGAGCGCGACTGCGACGCGCTTGTTTCGCGGAAGATCGACACCTGCGATTCGTGCCACGGCTCGTGTTCCGAAACTCGGGAGATCCCTAACCCTGCCGCTGCTTGTGGCGGGGGTTGCGTGCGCAGATGACGCGGACGACGCCACGCCTGCGGATCACCTTGCAGTGCTCGCAGATGGCCTTCACGCTGCTCCGCACTTTCATTTCGGCTGCTCCTCGGCGACGGGGTGGTCTGCTTCACTGCACAGAAATTGAAAGATAACCGAAAGCCCGTTGGGGCTCAATGGCGATGCCGTCATGTGGAGGCGGGCACCGGGTGTGGCGAAGCGGTCAGCACGCGTGCCCGCCTTCCGGTGACGGCTACGGTGTGCTCGAAATGGGCGGAGGGGGAACCATCTCTCGTCACCACGGTCCATCCGTCGTCGAGGGTGCGGATGGACCCGGCCCCGGCCGTGAGCATGGGCTCGATCGCCAGGACCATTCCGTCGAGCAGTCGCGGACCCTGTCCGGGACGTCCGAAGTTGGGCACCTGAGGCGCTTCGTGCACCTCCCGCCCCACACCATGGCCCACCAGGTCGCGGACGACGGCAAATCCGGTCCCGCGAACGGTGCCTTCCACAGCCGCGCCGATGTCACCGACATGGTTGCCCGGCACGGCTGCCGCGATGGCCCGGGCCAGCGCCTCCCTCGTGATCTCCAGCAACCGGCGCGTCGCCGCGTCCACGTCCCCCACCGTGAATGTGCTCGCCGAATCGGAGCACCACCCGTTGAGCCTGACCCCTACATCCACCGAAACGATGTCGCCGTCCTGCAGGACGCGGCGCGGGCTGGGAATCCCGTGCACGACCTCCGCATTGGTCGACGTGCACACGGCGCCCGGGAAACCGTACAGCCCCTTGAACGCCGGAACCGCCCCGTCGTGGGAGCGGATGAAATCCTCGCACAGGCGGTCGAGTTCGCCCGTCGTTACACCGGGACGCACGACATCTTCCAGAACGCCGAGGAGTTCGCCGATGATGGCTCCACCCCGGGCGATTTCGGCGATCTCGGGTTCGCTCTTCAGTCGAATCACTTGGTTCCGTTGCACCTCGGTTCAGTCTCACCCGCCGGCATGCGCCGCAACGCCGCCCGAACCGACCGGTACGTCTCTTCGATGCCCTGCGTGCCGTCCAGGCGCGCCACCGGCGGCGCCCCTTCCTCGTAGTACGCGATGATTGGTTCCGTCTGCGCCTCGTAGACCCGGAGACGGCGCAGGATCGTCTGTGGACGATCGTCCTCCCGATGGATCAGCGGCTCTCCGGTCTCGTCGCAGACACCGTCTACCCGCGGAGGATCGTCGTGAATGTTGTAGACCCGCCCGTTCGGGCTGATGCGGCGCCCACCGATTCTGCGCAGCACGACCTGCTCCGGCACATCCAGGACGACGACGCGCTCCACGGCCCGTCCCGTGCGCGCGAGGGCGTCGTCCAGCGCCCGCGCCTGGGGCAGCGTGCGGGGAAAGCCGTCGAAGAGAATCGGCGCGTCCGCGGGATACCCCCCGAGAGTGTCCTCCACCAGCGCGACGATGACCTCGTCCGGAACCAGCTCGCCGGCATCCATGTAGCGCCGGGCCGCCTCACCCAGTTCGGTGCCCGCCTGGCGCGCGGCGCGCAGCAGATCTCCGGTGGCGATCTTGCGAAAGCCCACATCGCGGATGAGTTTCGCGCTCTGCGTGCCCTTGCCGGCACCGGGGGGACCGAGGAAAACGGCGATCATGATGCTTGCGACAGAACTCCGGCTGCGGTCACGCGAGCCGCATCAGACGTAGCGCCCCCGGCCCCGCATTTTGACCCTCCCCTTCTTCATGAAGCCGTCGTAGTGGCGAAGAAGCAGGTGTTGCTGGGCCTGCTGGACGGTGTCCAGCCCCACCCCGACCACGATCAGCAGGCTGGTGCCCCCGAAGAAGAAGGTCTGGATGTTGAACCAGTCGAAGATCCAGAAGGGCAGCAGCGCGATGATGGCAAGGTAGATCGAGCCCGGAAGAGTGATGCGGGTCAGGATTCTGTCGATGTACTCGGCGGTGCGCGCGCCCGGCTTGACCCCGGGGATGAAGGCCCCCTGCTTCTTCAGGTTCTCCGCCAGATCCACGGGATTGAAGATGATGGCGGTGTAGAAGTAGGTGAAGAAGAGGATCAGGAGCGAGTAGCTCCCGTAGTAGAGCCAGCTCCCCGGCTGGAAGAGGTCCGAGATCTCGCGCAGAAAGCCGGCGCTCGAGAAGGCCGCGAGCGTGCCCGGCACGATGATGAACGACTGTGCGAAGATGATCGGCATGACGCCGGCCGAGTTCACGCGCAGCGGCACGAAGCTCTTCTGGCCTTCGCGGATGCGCCCGCGCCCCATCACCTTGCGTGGTATCTGAACCGGGATCTTGCGGGACGCCATGGTCATCGCCACCACACCCGCGGTCACCCCCACGACCACGGCACCCAGCGCCGCGAGGCCGACCACGCTGATCTCTCCGACCACGAACGACTCCCAGGTCCGGCCGATCGCCGCCGGGAATCCCTCGATGATGGAGAAGAAGATCAGCAGCGACATGCCGTTGCCGATGCCGTGTTCGGTAATCTGCTCTCCCAGCCACATGACGAAGACGGCGCCGACGGTGAGCGCAACGACGGTGGTGAACATGAACAGCAGGCCGGGGGTGCGCACGGCGCCGGGAATGCTGGACAGGAACACCGCGTAGCCGTAGGCCTGGATGATGGACAGCACGACCGTCGTGTAGCGCGTCCACTGGGTGAGCTTCTTGCGCCCCTGTTCCCCCTCCTTCTGCAGCTTCTCGATCGTGGGAACCACCGCGGAAAGCAGCTGGAACATGATTGAGGCGGAGATATAGGGCATGATGCCGAGCGCCAGGATGGTGGCCCGGCTGAGACCGCCCCCCACGAACATGTCGTAGATCCCGAACAGCGTGTTGCTCAGCTGCCCGAACTGCTGGCGCAGGATGTTCACGTCGAGGCCGGGCACGGTGATGTGCGCCCCCAGCCTGTAGACGAGAAGGATGAACAGCGTGAAGAGGATCTTCTGCTTGAGTTCCGGGACCCGGAACAGATTGGGAATCGGGTTCGCCATCTCCTACCCCGTATAGCGGATTGACGTCAGCGCGAGCCGGACACGGTCACCGTGCCCCCGGCGGCTTCGATCTTGCGGCGCGCGGACGCGCTGAACGCGTGCGCTTCGACATGCATCGCGCGCTCCGCTTCACCCGTTCCGAGCACTTTCACCGGCTTCCGGCCCCCGCCGGCCACCCCGGCCCGGACGAGCGCCTCGAGGGTGATCCGGTCGGTGTCGAGGCGGTTCAGGTCGCCGACGTTGATGACGGCATACTCGACGCGTCCGCGGTTCGTGAACCCCCGCTTGGGAATGCGCCGCTGCAGGGGCATCTGCCCGCCCTCGAACCAGGCGGGAACCGTGCCGCCGCTCCTGGACTTCTGACCGTTGTGTCCCCTGCCGGCCGTCTTGCCCAGCCCGGAGCCGGGTCCGCGCCCGACACGCTTGCGCGCCTTGCGTGATCCCGGTACGGGGCTCAGCCGGTGAAGTTCTGACATCGGTGCGATCTCCGTCGTTCAGGTGACTTCGGTGACTTCAACCAGGTGGCTGACCTGGCGGATCATGCCCCTGATGGCCGGCGTGTCATTGTGGACAACCGACTGCTGGTGCCTGCGGATCCCCAGGGCGCGCAATGTCCGCCGGTGTGTGCTCAGCCTCCCGATGCCGCTGCGCACCTGCTTGATCCGGATCTTCCCGGGCGTGTCGGACACGGGCCTATCCTCCCAGTTCTTCGACGCTGATGCCGCGCTCACGCGCGACCTGCTCGGGCGTGGCCAGCCGCGTGAGGCCGTTCAGCGTCGCCTTGACCACGTTGATGGGGTTGTTCGAACCGAGACTCTTGGTCAGGACGTCGGTGACCCCCGCAGCCTCCAGCACCGCCCGGACCGGACCACCGGCGATCACCCCGGTGCCTGGCGCAGCGGGACGAAGTAGCACGCGGCCCGCGCCCCACTGGCCGATGATTTCATGAGGCAGGGTGCCTTGAACGATCGACACCTTCTGCATGTTCCGCCGTGCCCGCTCGAACGCCTTGCGGATGGCCTCCGCAACGTCGCTCGCCTTGGCCAGCGCGACGCCCATGTTGCCCTTCTGGTCGCCCACCGAGACCAGCGCGGTGAACGAGAAGCGGCGTCCGCCCTTCACCACCTTGGCGACCCGGTTGATGTGGATGACGTTCTCGACAAGTTCGCTCTCACGCGAACGGTCTCCGTCGCGACCTCTACCCCTGTTTCTGGCCATCAGAAGTTCAGCCCTCCCTCGCGCGCGCCGTCGGCAAAGGCCTTCACCCTGCCGTGATACTGGTAGCCGCCACGGTCGAATACCACCGTGCTGATGCCCTCCGAACGAGCTCGGTCGGCCAGCATCCTGCCCGCCGCCCGCGCCCGCTCGACTCCCGGGTTGCGAGACTCGGTCTCGAGCTCGCGGAGAGCCGCGGAGCGGGTGGAGACCCCGACCAGGGTGCGTCCAAGGTCGTCGTCCACCAGCTGTCCCTCCATGTGCTTCAGAGAACGGAACACCACGAGCCGCGGGCGTTCGGCGGACCCGTTCACGCGCTTGCGGACCCTGCGATGGCGCCGGATGCGCTGCAGGCGCCGGCTCCTTCTCAACTTCGAACTCTTTGCGGTCACGGTTTCCTCGCTCTGCGGGGCGACTACGATGCGGCGGTCTTGCCGACCTTGCGTCGGATCTGCTCGCCCTGGTAGCGCACGCCCTTGCCCTTGTACGGCTCCGGGGGCCGGAACGACCGGATTTCCGCCGCTACCTGCCCCACCTTCTGCTTGTCGATCCCATGCACCACCACGATGTCCTGACGGGGACACTCGAGCGTGATGCCTTCGGGCTCCGGGTAGTCGATGGTGTGGGAGAATCCCAGGCTCAGGACCAGTTCCCTGCCCTTCTTCTGCGCCCGGTATCCCACCCCCACGATCTCCAGCGTCTTGCTGTACCCGGTCGTCACCCCGTGCACCATGTTGGCGATGAGGGCGCGCGTCAGACCATGAAGCGACCGGTGCGTGCGACCGTCGGACGGCCTCCGCACCACTACTTCGCCTTCCCCCACATGGACGGTCATCGCGGGATGCACGTCGAGGGTCAGTTCGCCCCTGGGCCCCTTTACCTTCAGGACGGGCTCGCTGTAGTCCACGGTCACGCCGCCCGGAATGGCGACCGGCAGTTTACCTATGCGCGACATACGTTTACGTCGTGGTTAATGGAATCCTGGCTACCACACGATCGCCAGCACTTCGCCGCCTACCCCTTCCTTGCGCGCCGTGCGGTCGGAGAGCACACCCCGGGATGTCGACAGAATCGCCATCCCCAGACCGTTCCTCACCCTGGGGATATCCTCCCGTCCGACGTAGCGCCGCCTTCCGGGCGACGAGAAGCGCTCGATATGCCGGATGATCGGGCGACCCTCGTCGCGATACTTCAGGTAGACGCGCAGAACCCCGTGGGCTCCGTCGTCGAGCACCTTGTAGCCGAAGACGAAATGGTTTTCGCCGAGCAGCCGGGCAATCTCGATCTTCATCCGGGAGACGGGCATGTCCGCCCAGCGGTGGCCCGCCTGCCCGGCGTTGCGCAGCCGGGTCAGCATGTCGGCAATCGGGTCCGTCATCATGTCGAGTCTCGTCCCTCCGTTCTTCCCTGGGTTGCGGGGGCGTCAGGCGGCGCCGTTCTGGCCGATGATGACCGGCAGCGAGCCCCGGAACGGAAACCCCAGCTCGCGCAGCAGAGCCAGCGCCTCGTCGTCCTTGCTGGTGCTCGTAACCACGGTGATGTCCATGCCGTGGATGCGGTCGATCCTGTCGTAGTCGATCTCGGGGAAGATGATCTGCTCGCGAACCCCGAGGCTGTAGTTTCCGCGCCCGTCGAACGATTTCGTGGACAGCCCGCGAAAGTCGCGGATGCGCGGTATGGTGGCGCTCACCAGGCGATCGAGAAACTCGTACATGCGGCGCCGGCGCAGCGTGACCCGGCATCCGACCGGCATGCCCGTCCTCAACGAGAAGTTGGAGATGGACTTGCGCGCCCGGGTGATGACCGGCTTCTGTCCGGAGATCACCGTCAATTCCTCGACCACGCTGTCGAGGAACTTCTGATTCCTGCTCGCTTCGCCGACGCCGACGTTGAGGACGGCCTTCACCGGGCGCGGAATCTGGTTGACGTTGGTGAAGCCGAATTCCTCCTGGAGTTTCGGCTGAACGTTCTCCAGATAGTGCCGGTGAAGCCGGGGGTGCGTCTCCGTCATCTTGCAAATCCGTCCGTTGTCGTCATCCGTCACCTCGGCGCCGGGATGGGGTTGCCGGTCTTCACGGCGATGCGCTCCTTCACGCCCCCTTCCTCGAGACGCATGCGAATGCGGCTGGCCTCTCCGCTGGCCGGATCGATCAACATCACGTTGGAAATGTGGATCGGAGCCTCGAAGGTGATGATCCCCCCCTCCGGATTGGCCGCCGTGGGCCGCTGGTGGCGCTTGCGCATGTTCACGCCCTCGATCACCACCTGATCACGGTCGCGAATCACCCGAAGGACGGTTCCCTGCTCGTCCCGGTGGTTGCCGCGAATCACGCGCACGCGGTCACCCTTCGCAATCCGGTGTTTGGGCCTGTTCCGGCGCGCGCCCGTCTGCGCCAGCATCAGAGCACCTCCGGAGCCAGCGAAACGATCTTCATGTAGCGCTTCTCCCTGAGTTCCCGCCCGACCGGTCCGAAGATGCGCGTGCCCTTCGGCTCGCCGTTGGTGTCGATGAGCACCGCCGCGTTGTCGTCGAAGCGGATATAGGAGCCGTCGCGCCTGCGCACTTCCTTGGCGGTGCGCACCACGACAGCCCGCACGATATCGCCCTTGCGCACGCCGGCGTTGGGGATGGCATCCTTGACCGTGAGCACCACCAGGTCGCCCACGCTGGCGTAGCGGCGGCGCGAGCCCCCCAGGACACGGATGCACAGCGCCTTCTTGGCGCCCGTGTTGTCCGTGATCCGAACCATCGATTCCTGTTGAATCATCGCCGGCCTATCCTTCCGCGCGGTCGACCAGTTCGGCGACCCTCCACCGCTTGGTGCGGGAGAGGGGCCGCGTCTCGACGATGCGCACGGTGTCTCCCATGCGATACTGGTTGGTTTCGTCGTGGGCGTGATACCTGCGGGTGCGCTTGACCTGCTTTCCGTAGAGCGGATGGGCGAACTGGCGCGCGACAAGGACGGTGACCGTCTTGTCCGCCACGTCCGACACCACCACCCCCGTTCGCGTCTTTCGCCGGTTGCGTGCGCCGCTCGCGGCATCCGGTGTCGCCGTCATGAGGCGTTCTCCTCGGTCATGGCCAGAGCCGCCGCGAGTTCGCGTTCGCGCTGCACGGTGCGGACTCGGGCGATATCCCTGCGCAGGTGCGAGAGCAGCCGTGGATTCTCGAGTTCCATGGTCGCGGCCCGGAACTTGAGGCGGAACCGTTCCTCCCTCAGTTCGTCCAGCCGCTCCCGGATCTGCCGGTCGGTCATATCGCGGATTTCTTCGATGTCCATGCCCGGTTTCCCTCAGGTTCCCAACTGCCGTTCGCGCGCGACGAAACGGGTCTTGATGGGGAGCTTGTCGGATGCGAGCTGCATCGCCCGGCGCGCGACCTCCTCACCGACACCCTCCATCTCGAACATCATCCGCCCCGGTTTCACCACCGCCACCCAGCCTTCCGGGTTGCCCTTTCCCTTGCCCATCCGGGTCTCGGCGGGCTTGGAGGTGACCGGCTTGTCCGGGAAGATTCGGATCCAGACCTTTCCACCCCTCTTGATGTGCCGGGTCATGGCCACGCGCGCCGACTCGATCTGGCGATTGCTGATCCACGCGGACTCCACCGCCTGGAGCCCGTAGTCGCCGAAACTCACCCGGTTTCCGCGACGGGAAATCCCGCGCATCTTGCCCTTGTGCTTCTTGCGGTACTTGATCCGCTTCGGTGCCAGCATCTCCTATCGTCCTTGCGGGGCCCGCCGCAGTGGGGGCCGGGTTCCGTTCGCCTGCACCGTCACGATCCCGTCGAGTACGTCCGGCCCCGCCGGTCGTCCACCACTTCACCCTTGAAGATCCAGCACTTCACGCCCACGGTACCGTAGGTGGTGTCCGCCCTCACGCTCGCGTAGTCGATGTTCGCCCGCAGGGTGTGCAGGGGCACGCGACCCTCGTGATAGGCTTCGGTGCGGGCGATTTCCGCGCCCCCCAGGCGGCCGCCGCACTGGATCTTGATGCCCTCCGCGCCCGCGCGGCGCGCCGATTGAACCGCGCGCTTCATGGCCCGCCGGAAGGAAATCCGCTGCCGCAACTGGTGCTTGACGTTCTCTGCCACCAGCCGCGCGTCGAGTTCGGGCTGCTTGATCTCCTCCACGTTGACCGAGACCTCCGACTTGGTCAGCACGCCCAGTTCGTCGCGCAGCTTGTCGACCTCCGCGCCCCGCTTGCCGATCACGACGCCCGGTCGGGCCGTGTGCACGGTCATCACGATCTTGGAGGGTTTGCGGTCGATCTCGACCCGGGAGATGGCGGCGTGCGCCAGACGGCGGTCGAGGTACCGCCGTATGGTCTCGTCCTCCTGGAGCAGCTGGGGGAACTCCTTCTCCGCGTACCAGCGGGACTGCCAGTCCTTGACGATGCCGAGCCGGAACCCGTGGGGGTGTGTCTTCTGTCCCATCGCCCCTATTCCTCGCTTTCCACGACGATCGTGATGTGACTCGAGCGCCTGCGGATCGGAGCCGCCCTTCCCATGGCCGCCGCCCGCCAGCGCTTCGTGGTCCGCCCGCCATCAACAAATGCCCGCGCGATCACGAGCTCGTCCACGTCGAGCACTTCCCCTTCCTCCTCTGCCCTGTATTCGGCGTTCGCGACCGCGGAACGGAGCGTCTTGCCGACCGGCACCGACGCGGCCTTCTTCGAGAACCGCAGGATTGCGTAGGCCTGATTGACGGGGAGACCCCGGATCTGATCCACGACCAGCCTTACCTTGCGGGGACTCATTCCGATGTACCTGGCAACCGCCTTTGCTTGCATCCGGGTTCTCGTGCAGGGGGTGACCTGATCGGGCCTCTATCGAGCCTTGGAGCGCCGGTCGGCGAGTTTGCCCCCGTGCCCGCGAAAGAGCCGCGTGGGAGCGAATTCGCCGAGTTTGTGGCCAACCATGTTCTCGGTGATGTAGACCGGGATGAACTTGTTGCCGTTGTGCACCGCAACCGTATGGCCCACGAAGTCCGGCGAGATGGTCGAGGCGCGCGCCCAGGTCTTGATCACCCTTTTTTCCGCGCGCGCGTTCATCAGCTCCACCTTGCGCAGGAGCTTCTCGTCGATGTAGGGGCCTTTCCTTACGCTGCGTGGCATGGCGGTTTCCTGGTTGGCTTCTCGTCTCGCAATCGTCTATGACCGGGTGGCCTTGCCGCGTTTGCGTCCCCGGACGATCAGTCGGTTGGATTCCTTTCTGGGATTGCGGGTCTTCTTCCCCTCCGGCTTGCCCCAGGGGGTAACCGGAGGACGGCCCCCGGAGGCCTTGCCCTCGCCTCCGCCGAGCGGGTGGTCCACCGGGTTCATGGCGACGCCCCGCACCTTGGGACGGCGCCCGCGCCACCGGGCCGCCCCGGCCTTGCCCAGCGATTTCAGTTCATGATCGGTGTTGCCGACCTGGCCGACGGTGGCCATGCACTCCATGCGCACCCGCCGGACTTCCGTGGAGGGCAGACGGAGCGTCACGTAGTCGCCTTCCTTGGCCATGATCTGCACGCCCGCGCCCGCCGAGCGGGCCATCTGGCCGCCCTTCCCGGGCTTCAGCTCCACGTTGTGAACGATCGTGCCCAGCGGAATGCGGCCGATCGGGAGGGCGTTGCCCGGCTTGATGTCGGCATCGCCACCCGCCACCACTTCATCTCCGACCGCAAGGCCGCGCACATGCAGGATGTAGCGTTTCTCGCCATCCGCGTAGTGGATGAGGGCGATGTTCGCGGAGCGGTTGGGATCGTACTCGATCTCGGCGACGCGGCCCGCCACCCCGATCTTGTTGCGCCTGAAGTCGATGCGCCGATACCGGCGCTTGTGGCCGCCGCCCCTGCGCCGCACCGTGATGCGGCCATGGTGGTTGCGTCCACCCTTGGAGTGCAGAGGCTCCGTCAGCGATTTCTCCGGTCCCTTGCGCGTGGTCACCGTGTCCTTCACGATCGACCGGAAACGGGAGCCGGGTGTAACGGGTCTGAACTTCTTGATCGCCATGGCCCGTTCCTCAGCCCATTTCGTAGAGTTCGATATGGTCGCCTTCGGCCAGCTTGACGACCGCCTTCTTGAACGACGGCCTGCGGCCGAGGCTCCAGTTGCGGCTCATCTGTCCGAGGAACGAGCGGCGCATCTTGCCCGCGTATCTCATGGTGCGCACATCGTCGACCTGGACGTCCCAGAGCGCTTCCACCGCGCGGGCGATATCGATCTTGTTGGCCTTCCGGTTGACGATGAACGAGTAGACGTTCTCGGCCTCCATCTGGGCGGTCGTCTTTTCGGTGACCACCGGCCGCACGATTACATCCCACGGCTCACGCATCGCCGTTCTCCGTGTCTGTGGAGTCCGCGGGCTCCGCAGCCACCGGCCCGGTCCCGAGCGCATCGGCCTCGATCACGACGGTCGCCGCCCGCAGCACGTCGTAGGCCGACTCCTCCCCGAAGGGACGCACGCTGACACCCGGCAGGTTGCGGGCCGAAAGGTACACGTTGCGCTTGTTGCCGGCGGTCAGCAGCAGCACCTTGCCCGACACTTCGATGGCGGCGAGGCAGGCTGCCAAGCGCGAGGTGCGCGGGGCCTCGTAGTCCAGGGACTCGATCAGCAGCACCCGACCCTCTTCCGCGCGCGCGTTCAGGGCCGATCGCCGGGCCAGCGCGCGCACCTTGCGAGGCACGGACGTGCGCCACGAGTGAGGTTGAGGGGGGAAGGCCATCCCTCCTCCCGTCCACTGCGCGGCGCGGATCGTCCCCTGGCGGGCCCGGCCGGTGCCCTTCTGCCTCCACGGCTTGCGGGAGCCGCCCGAAACGGCCGAGCGGTTCTTGCCGGCCCCCGTCCCCCTCCGCCGATTGGCGAGTTGGGCCCGCACCACCTGGTGCAGAACGCCTTCGTTCACGACTCCGTCGAATGGGACTGGCGGAAGCGTCCGGTCGCCGTCCGGGCTGCCGTCAGACTGGTAGTAGTGGGCCGTGTGCATGGCTCTAGTGGCTGATGAAGACGTAGCCGCTGCGCGGTCCGGGAACGGCGCCCTTGAGGAACAGCAGGTTCCTCCCGGCATCGACCCGGACGACTTCGACATTGCCCAACGTCTTGCGATTGTTGCCCATCCGGCCGGGGAGCTTCTTGCCCTTGATGACTCTCGACGGGTCGGTGCCCGCTCCCATCGATCCGGGGGTGCGCGACATCGGGTGACCGTGCGTGGCCGGGCGTCCCGTGAAGCCGTGTCGTTTCACGACGCCCTGAAACCCACGGCCCTTGGTATTGCCGGTCACCTTGACGGACTGGTTGGCGGCGAAGAGCTCGACGGTGAGTTCGTCACCGGCCTCGAACGCCTCGTCGTCCGCGACCGGGAACTCGCGCAGAACGCGGGGCGTCGCTTCCAGTCCGGCCTTCGCGGCATGGCCGGCTTCGGCCTTCGTGGCATGCCGGGCCCTGCGGGCCTCGAAGCCGACCTGGACGGCGCGATATCCGTCGGTCTCCTCGGATCTTACGCATACGACCGGGCATGGCCCGGCGCGCACCACGGTAACCGGCACCACAAGACCTTCGTCGTTGAAGATGCGGGTCATCCCGACCTTGCGTCCGATCAATCCCGCCATGCCGCCTCCCGGCAGTTGTCCATGGGCTGCCTAGTCGACCTTGATCTCGACATCGACGCCCGCCGGCAGATCCAGCTTGGTGAGGGCGTCGATGGTGGCGGGCCGGGAATCGACGATGTCGATGAGCCGCTTGTGCGTGCGCAGCTCGAACTGTTCCCGGCTCTTCTTGTCGATGTGCGGCGAGCGCAGCACCGTCCAGCGCTCGCGGCGCGTGGGCAGCGGAACCGGACCGCACACGCTGGCTCCGGTCTTCTCCGCGGTGCGGACGATGTCGGAAGCGGTCTGGTCGACGATCCAGTGATCGAAGGCTTTCAGCTTGATGCGAATCCGGCCACTCATTTCTGGTAGACTGCTCCGTTGCCTGCCACAATCTCTTCGCTCTTCGACCGGGGCACCTGGTCGTAGTGCGAGAACTGCATGGTGTACACGGCCCGCCCCTGACTCATGGAGCGGAGGGAGGTCGAATATCCGAACATCTCTCCCAGCGGAACGCTGGCTCCGATGACCCGGGCGCCGGCCCGCTCGGTCATGCCGCCGACTCGCCCGCGCCGGGAAGAAAGGTCACCCATGATATCACCCATGTAGTCGCCGGGCGTAACGACTTCCACATCCATGACCGGCTCGAGCAGGACCGGACGCGCCCGTCTCACGCCCTCCCTGAGCGCCAGCGATCCGGCGATCCTGAAGGCCATCTCGCTGGAATCGACATCGTGATACGAGCCGTCCACCAACTCGACCTTGATGTCGATGAGCGGGTAGCCGGCCACGGCCCCGCTGGACATCGCGTCGCGCACTCCCCGCTCCACGGGACCGATGAACTCCTTGGGGATCCTGCCGCCTGCGATCCGGTCCTCGAAGACGAAGCCCGCGCCCTTGGGGGCGGGCTCGACGTTGATGACCACATGGCCGTATTGCCCGCGCCCTCCGGTCTGGCGCACGAACCGGCCCTCCACCTTCGTGGCCGAACCGACGATGGTCTCGCGGTATGCGACCTGGGGCCGGCCGATGTTGGCGCCAACCCGGAATTCGCGGCGCAACCGGTCGACGATGATCTCGAGATGGAGCTCGCCCATCCCGCTGATGATGGTCTGGTTGGTTTCCTGATCGCTGCGCACCCGGAAGGTCGGGTCCTCGTCGGCGAGCTTCGCCAGTCCCTGCGACAGCTTGTCCTGGTCGGCCCGGGTCTTGGGCTCGATGGCGACCGCAATCACCGGCTCCGGAAACTCCATGGACTCCAGGATGATGGGATGATCGGGATGACACAGGGTATGGCCCGTTCGAACCCCTTTCAGTCCGATGACCGCCGCAATGTCCCCTGCGAAGACCTCCTGCCGCTCCTCGCGCTTGTTGGCGTGCATCTGCAGGATCCGGCCCACACGCTCGCGCTTGCCCCGGGTGGCGTCGAGCACGTAGCTGCCGCTCGGCAGCGACCCCGAATAGACGCGGAAGAAGGTGAGCCGCCCGACATAGGGGTCGGTGGCGATCTTGAATGCCAGCGCGGTGAAGGGAGCGTCGTCCGAGACCTCCCGGGTCTCGGCAAAGCGGCCCGCCGGACGATAGTGTCCTTCGACGGGAGGAATGTCGGTGGGGGAGGGCAGGTAGTCGATGACACCGTCCAGGAGCGCCTGGATGCCCTTGTTGCGGAAGGCCGATCCGCAAAAGACGGGGAAGATGGCGCCCCGCAGGGTGGCCTCGCGGATCGCCCGCCGGAGTTCCTCCTCGGTGAGTTCCTCGCCCGCAAGGTACTTCTCCAGCAACTCGTCGTCGTGCTCGACCGCGGCCTCGATGAGTTCGTGCCGGCATGCGGCGATCACCTCCGCCATCGAGTCCGGCACCGGCCCGTAGCTGAAGCGCGAACCCAGGTCGTCCTCGTAGATGATCGACCTCCGGGTCATGATGTCCACGACGCCGGTGAAGAGCTCGCCCTCGCCGAGCGGATACTGCACCGGGTGGGCGTTGGCTCCGAGGCGTTCGCGCATCATCGTGACGACCTGCTCGAAGTCGGCCCCGACGCGGTCCATCTTGTTGACGAACGCAATGCGGGGCACGCGATACCGGTCGGCCTGGCGCCATACCGTTTCCGACTGGGGCTCGACCCCTCCCACCGCGCAGAACACCGCGATGGCTCCGTCCAGAACCCGCAGCGAACGCTCGACCTCGGCCGTGAAGTCGACGTGCCCGGGGGTGTCGATGATGTTGATGCGGAAGGTGGAGCCGTTGCGCAGCCACGCGCAGGTCGTGGCGGCGGAGGTGATCGTGATCCCCCGCTCCTGCTCCTGTTCCATCCAGTCCATGGTGGCCGCACCCTCATGCACCTCGCCCATGCGGTGGACCCGGCCGGTATAGAACAGAACCCGCTCGGTGGTGGTGGTCTTGCCCGCGTCGATATGCGCCATGATGCCGATGTTGCGCAGACGCTCTAGCGGTGTATGCCTGGGCATCCGATGTATTCCTTCAAATCCTGTGTTTCTGTCGTCGGTACGCAAAAAAAGCGCAGGAACTCCGAGGCCACGAGTGCAGATTCGGCCGGGCCAACCCACCTGCCGGTTGGAAGCCGCCTGCCTTGTGCCGCGAGGGTCGGACCTTCGGAAACCCCCGCTACCCCGGCGCCAGCCTGCGCGCCGCAGCTGGGAAACGGCTACCAGCGATAGTGGGCGAACGCCTTGTTGGCTTCTGCCATCCGGTGCGTGTCTTCCTTCTTCTTTATCGTGCTTCCCTCGTTTCGGCTCGCGGCCAGAATCTCGGCTGCGAGGCGACCCGCCATCGACCGCTCTCCCCGCTTGCGGGAAAAGTCGATCATCCACTTTATGGCCAGCGCCTGGCGTCGCTCGGGGCGGACTTCGATCGGCACCTGGTATGTGGCGCCTCCGACCCGCCTGCTCTTCACCTCGACGGCAGGCTTGGCGTTGTTCAGGGCCTGGTTGAACACTCCCAGGCCGGGTTGTCCCGAACGCTCCTCGACTACCGTGAGGGCGTCGTAGAAAATGCTCTCCGCGGTGGACTTCTTGCCGTCCAGCATCAAGCCGTTGATGAACTTCTGGGCCACAACCGACTCGTAGCGCGGATCCCCCGCGATCTCCCTCTTTTCGGCGCGCGTGCGGCGGCTCATGACCTACCTGGGTTCCTTGGTTCCGTACTTCGACCGGCCCCGGCGGCGGTCGCCCACTCCCGAAGTGTCCAGCGTGCCGCGCACGACGTGGTAGCGCACTCCGGGCAGGTCCCTCACCCGGCCTCCCCGAATGAGCACGATGGAGTGCTCCTGGAGGTTGTGTCCTTCGCCACCGATGTACGAAGTCACCTCGTACCCGTTGGTCAGCCTGACGCGCGCGACCTTGCGCAGCGCCGAGTTGGGCTTCTTGGGGGTCGTGGTGTACACACGGGTGCAAACGCCCCGTTTCTGAGGGTTCTTCTGGAGGGCCGGCGATTTGTTCTTCTTCCGAACGGACCGGCGACCCTTGCGCACGAGCTGGTTGATGGTCGGCATACGATTGGTTTCAGCAGTCGGGCGTTTCCGCGTGACGACGAGCGCTTGCTTCCGGCCACACGGCCCTCCCGGACATGTCCGGGAGGACTCCCGGAGAGCCATCAGGCATCTCCTGTGCAGCTTTCAAAGATACGAAAGCGTTCCCGCCCGTGTCAACGCCGGACACACCGCCGCGCCGTGGGCTACTCGAGCGCCGTCTCCTCCGCGGTGAACCCGGCCAGCAGGCCCTCCGGCTCCGCCAGGGGCAGGATCTCTTCGTCGTAGAACTGCTGTTCGACCATGAACTCGACGTGCTGGTACCGGTGGATGCCGGTGCCCGCCGGAATCAGGTGGCCGATGATGATGTTTTCCTTCAGCCCCTTGAGGTGGTCGCGGGCGCCCCTGACCGCTGCGTCCGTCAGCACCCGCGTGGTCTCCTGGAAGGAAGCCGCGGAGATGAAGGACTCGGTCGTGAGGCTGGCCTTCGTGATGCCCAGCAGGAGCGGCTCGGAGCGCGCGGTCCTCCCTTCCTCCGGCAACTCCTCGTTGACCGCGAGAAACTCGGCTCGATCCACGCTCTCGCCTTCGAGGAACGTGGTGTCCCCGGAGTCGGTGACGCGGACCTTCTTGAGCATCTGCCGCACGATGACGGCGATGTGCTTGTCGTTGATTCTGACCCCCTGCAGCCGATACACCTCCTGGATTTCGTTGAGGAGGTACTCCTGAACCGCGCGGGGACCCTTCACGCGCAGGATGTCGTGCGGGTTGATCGGGCCTTCCGAGATCCGGTCTCCGGCGTGCACCAGGTCGCCCTCGTGGGCGCGCAGGTGCTTTGCGACCGGAACGTCGTATTCGCGGGGATCTCCGTGCTCGGGCGTGACCACCACCTTGCGCTTTCCGCGCTTGATGTCCCCGAAGCTGACCCGTCCCTCGATCTCGGCGATCACGGCGGGATCCTTGGGCCGGCGGGCCTCGAACAGCTCGGCCACGCGCGGGAGTCCGCCGGTAATGTCGCGGGTCTTGTAGACCTCGCGGCTGATCTTGGCGATGGTCTGTCCGGGCATGACCTGTTCGCCGTGCTTCGCGATCAGCTCGGCGCCCGCCGGAATGATGAACTCCCGCGCCTTGACTTCGCCCTGCCGGATCTCGATGGCGGGGTGGAGCTTCTTGTTCCGGTCCTCGGTGACGATCATCTGGCGGCGGCCGGTCGTCTCGTCGAGCTCCTCCCTCATGGTCTGGTCTTCGACGATGTCCGAATACCTCAGCGTGCCGGGGCAGTCCGCGACGATCGGCTCCGAATACGGGTCCCAGCTGAAGAGCAGCCCGCCTTCCTCCACCACGTCGCCCTCCCGGACCGCGAGCGTGGCGCCATACGGGACCGCCAGCTCGCTTCGGACGGCGCCCGCCGGCGTTTTCAGGATGATCTGTCCCTCGCGGGAGGTCACGATGCGCTCGCCCTGCCGCGCACCCTCTTCGGTTTCCACGGTCGTCACCCGCTCCAGCGCCACGACGCCATCGATCTTCGACTTCCTCTGCGTCAACTGGGCGATGCGGGCGGCGGTTCCGCCGATGTGGAAGGTGCGCAGGGTCAACTGGGTCCCGGGCTCGCCGATGGACTGCGCGGCAAGGATTCCGACCGCCTCGCCCACGTCCACCATCTGCATGGTGGCCAGATTGCGGCCGTAGCACCTCTGGCAGATCCCGCGCCTGGCATCGCAGGTGAGCACCGAGCGGATGCGCACGGACTGGATTCCCGCGTCGTCCTCGATCCACTTCGCCTGGGATTCCTCGATCAGGCTACCCTTCCCGACAAGCAGCTTGCCGTCGATGGGGTCGATCACGTCCTCGAGCGCCACATTCCCCGTGATGCGGTCGGCGAGTGATTCGATGATGTCCTCTCCCTCCTTGAGCGCCGATGTCTCCACGCCCTCCACCGTGCCGCAATCCTCCTCGGTGATGGTGACATCCTGGGCGACATCGACCAGCCGGCGCGTCAGGTAGCCCGCGTCGGCCGTCTTGAGCGCGGTGTCCGCAAGCCCCTTGCGCGCGCCGTGGGTGGAGATGAAGTACTCGACGACGCTCAGCCCCTCCCGGAAGTTCGACTTGATGGGGGACTCGATGATCTCGCCGATGCCGCCGGTCATCTTCTTCTGCGGCTTGGCCATCAGGCCGCGCATGCCGGCCAGCTGGCGCATCTGGTCGCGGTTTCCGCGGGCCCCGGAGGTCATCATCATGTAGACCGGGTTGTAGCCTTCCCTGGAGCGCTCCAGGTTTTCGGCCATCTCGTCGGCGACATCGTTGTTGGCATGCGTCCAGGTGTCGATGACCTTGTTGTAGAGTTCGCCCCGGGAGATGAAGCCGTCTTCGTAGTTGCCTCGCCAGCGCGCCACCTTCTCGTCGGCTTCGGACAGGATGTGGCTCTTCTCGAGCGGGATCTCCAGGTCGCTGATGCCGACGCTGATCCCCCCCAGGGTGGCGTACCGGAACCCGAAGTCCTTGAGATCGTCCAGGAATCGGGTGGTGGGGAGCAGCCCGACTTCCGTGAAACAGCGGAACACCAGGTCGCCGAGCTGACCCTTGCCGAGCGTCCGGTTCTCGAACGGCATGCCCGGGGGAATGAACGAGTTGAACAGCACGCGCCCGGCCGTGGTCCTCAGCCACTGGCCCTGAGGCTTGCCCTCCGCAGCCGTCTTCGGCACCCAGAACCAGCACAGCGAGTGGAATTGCAGGCGGTCGGTGACCACAGCCATCTCCACTTCGCCGAAGGTGCTGTAGCGGGGCGCATCCCTGTAGAACTCGTTCAGCTCCCGGTTCGCCTTGTCGCGAATGGCGGCGGCGGCCTTGCCGTTGTTGGCGTC
Organism: Gammaproteobacteria bacterium; assembly: GCA_028820325.1. Lineage (GTDB taxonomy): Bacteria > Gemmatimonadota > Gemmatimonadetes > Longimicrobiales > Gaopeijiaceae > BD2-11. The sequence goes on from JAPPJO010000025.1 coordinate 82,206, forward strand.
GCGCTCCAGGTCCGAGATGGCCAGCGGCGGCTTGGTCAGGTAGTAGCAGCCGATGACGATGTCCTGGCTGGGCGCCGCGACCGGCCGGCCGTTCGAGGGCAGCAGGATGTTGTTCGACGAGAGCATCAGGACCCGCGACTCCAGCTGCGCCTCGAACGAGAGCGGCACGTGCACCGCCATCTGGTCGCCGTCGAAGTCGGCGTTGAAAGCCGCACACACCAGAGGGTGGATGCGGATCGCCTTCCCTTCCACCAGTACCGGTTCGAAGGCCTGGATGCCGAGCCGGTGCAGGGTGGGCGCCCGATTGAGCAGCACCGGGTGGTCCCGAATGATGTCTTCCAGAACCTCGTAGACCTTGGGGTCGTCGTCCTCCACGATCTTTTTCGCGCGCTTGACCGTCTCGGCTTCCCCGCGCTTTTCGAGTTCGTGAATGATGAACGGCTTGAACAGCTCGACCGCCATCGCCTTGGGGAGGCCGCACTGATGCAGCTTGAGTTCGGGGCCCACCACGATGACCGACCGGCCGGAATAGTCGACGCGCTTCCCCAGAAGATTCTGGCGGAAACGCCCCTGCTTGCCCTTGAGCATGTCGGAAAGGGACTTGAGCGGCCGCTTGCCGCGCCCGCGGATCGCCTTCGATCGGCGCCCGTTGTCGAACAGCGCGTCGACCGCCTCCTGCAACATGCGCTTTTCGTTGCGCAGGATGACTTCCGGGGCCCGCATCTCCACCAGCTTCTTGAGCCGGTTGTTGCGGTTGATGACCCGCCGGTAGAGGTCGTTCAGGTCCGAGGTCGCGAAGCGGCCTCCGTCCAGGGGAACCAGCGGCCTCAGGTCGGGCGGGATGACGGGAACCACGTCCATCACCATCCACTCGGGCCGGTTGCGCTGCTCGGGGCTCAGTCCGGAGTTGCGCAGGGCGTCCACTACCTTGAGGCGCTTCAGCTTCTTCTTCTTGCGATGCTGGGAGGTCTCGGTCCGGATTTCGTGGCGCAGCCAGTCGGCGAGGCGGTCGAGCCCCTTCCCGTCCGCGTTGCGCCTGCCGATGTCGACCTTCGGCGAGTCGAGCTTGCGCAGGAGGCTGCGGACGGCTTCCGCCCCGATCTCGGCCACGAACTCGTCGTCGCCCTCCTCACGGGCCTTGACGCGCAGATCGTAGTATTCGTCCTCGTCCAGCAGCTCCAGGAACTCGACGTCCTGGCCGCCGGGGTTGGTCACCACGTAGGAAGCGTAGTAGATCAGCTTCTCCAGGTTGCGCAGCGTCATGTCGACCAGGTAGCCCAGCTGGCTGGGCAGCGTCTTGAAGAACCAGATGTGGCACACCGGCACGGCGAGCTCGATGTGTCCCATCCGTTCGCGACGGACCTTGGAGAGCGTCACCTCGACGCCGCAGCGGTCGCAAACGTGCCCGCGGAAGCGAATGCGCTTGAACCTGCCGCAGGAACACTCCCAGTCCTTCACCGGGCCGAAGATGCGCTCGCAGAAGAGCCCGTCCCGCTCCGGCTTGAAGGACCGGTAGTTGATCGTCTCGGGCTTGGTCACCTCTCCGTACGACCAGCCGCGGATTTCCTGCGGTGAGGCGACCTTGAGCTGGATGAAGTCGAAATCGGTCGTACCGCTCGTCTCGCGGAACCTGGGAAAATCGATCATATGGCGTGCACCCCGTGGGTTGCGGGTGTCAGTGCGATGCTCAAGATCTCAGTCGTCCTGATCGAGCGTTACCGAGAGGCCCAGCGCCTTCAGCTCCTGTACCAGCACATTGAAGCTCTCCGGGATGCCGGGCTCGGGGAGGTTTTCTCCCTTGACGATCGCTTCGTATACGCGCGACCGGCCCATGACGTCGTCCGATTTGACGGTCAGTATCTCCTGCAGGGTATGGGCGGCGCCGTAGGCCTCCAGCGCCCATACCTCCATCTCCCCGAACCGCTGTCCCCCGAACTGGGCCTTGCCGGCCAGCGGCTGCTGCGTGACCAGCGAGTAGGGTCCGATGCTGCGCGCGTGGATCTTGTCATCCACCAGATGCGACAGCTTGAGCATGTAGACCATGCCGACGGTGACCGGGAAGTCGAAGGGCCGGCCGCTGCGGCCGTCGCGGACCACCGCCTTGCCGTCGGGACGAAGGCCCGCCGCGTCCATGAACTCCACCACCCCCGCGTCGATGCCGCCTGAAGCCGGCGATTCGGAGCGGGCGAGCCGGTGGATCGCCGGGAAGGCCTTTTCCATCGGTACCGCAAGCCGGCCGGCGTGCTCTTCGGCGGCTTCCACCAGGAAATCCCTCAACCGGTCGAAGTAGGCCTGCGCCCCGTCCGGCAGTTCGACCCGCGCGTAGTCGTCCAGGGAACGGCCGAGCCCGGTCGAGCTCTGGTCACCGTTGCCCGCGGCACCCACCTGCGCGGGAAGGGTGCGAGAGGCGCCCGTGAGCTGCTCGATATCGGTAGCCGTGGTGGCGGGAGGCTCGGCACTGATTCCCAGTGCCTGGGCTCCCCACCTGACTCCCGCCATCTTGAGGAGCAGCCCGACCTCATCTTCGCTCGCACCCTGGAACACGGGTGTCTTGGCGCCGAAGCCCAGCACCCACGCGGCCCACCCCAGGTGGGTCTCGAGGATCTGGCCCACATTCATGCGGGACGGAACGCCCAGGGGATTGAGTACGATCTCCACCCGGGTTCCATCGGGGAGGAAGGGCATCTCCTCCTCGGGCACGATGCGGGCGATGATGCCCTTGTTGCCGTGACGCCCGGCCATCTTGTCGCCCACCGCGATCTTGCGCTTTTCGGCGATGTAGACCTTGACCAGTTGGACCACGCCCGGCGGCAACTCGTCCGGCTGGAAGACCTTGTCGATGTGCTCCTCGGTGTCGCTGTGCACCTTGTCGATGCGGCGGCGGGATTCGTCCACCACGGAGCGGATGCGCTCGTTGATCGACTTGTTGCGCACCTTGAGGCTGTCGAGCTCGACCTCCCCCAGATTCAGGTCCGCCAGCACCGCCTTGGTAACCTTGCGTCCCTCCTCGAGAAGGGGTTCGATCACCCCGCGCCTGAGGCAGAGCGAAATCGTCTGAAGGTGCAGGAGCGCCCTGAGTTCGTCGTCGCGCACCTCGGTGATGCGGGCGATATCCTCGCGCTCGGTCTGGCGGAGTTCTCCGATCCGCTGGCCCTGCTCCTTGTCCAGAAGCGGACCGTCGATCCGGCGCGAGAAGATCTTCACGTCGATCACGGTCCCCGACATCCCCGGCGAGAGCCGAAGTGAAGAATCCTTCACGTCCTTGGCCTTCTCGCCGAAGATCGCGGTCAGAAGCTTCTCCTCCGGTGAGAGCTCGGTCTCGCCCTTGGGCGTGATCTTGCCGACCAGGATGTCCCCGCTCTTGACCTGGGCCCCGATGCGGACGATGCCGCGCTCGTCCAGGTTGGTGAGGTTCTCGTCGGCGACGTTGGGAATCTCCCGGGTGATCTCCTCCGCTCCGCGCTTGGTGTCGCGGACGTGGAGTTCGAGCTCCTGGATGTGGATCGATGTGAAGACGTCTTCCTTGACCAGCTTCTCGCTGAGGACGATCGCGTCTTCGAAGTTGTGCCCGTACCAGGGCATGAAGGCGACCAGCACGTTGCGGCCCAGCGCCAGTTCGCCGTAGCTGGTGGAGGGTCCGTCGGCGATGATCTCGCCCTCCTCCACGATCTGGCCGCGCCCTACCAGCGGCCGCTGGTTGATGGCGGTGTCCTGATTGGTGCGCCAGTACTTCTTGAGCACGTAGGTGTCGAACTGGGAGAGGCGCATGAGAGGCTGGTCGGCCTCCTTCACCTTCACGGCACCCGTGTCGATGACGATCTTGTCGGCCGTGACGCTGACGATTCTGCCCCCGCGCGCCGCGGTGACGACGGCACCCGAGTCGCGCGCCAGCTTGCGCTCAAGTCCGGTTCCCACCAGGGGAGCGTCCGTGTAGAGCAGCGGAACCGCCTGGCGCTGCATGTTGGAGCCCATCAGCGCCCGGTTGGCGTCGTCGTGCTCGAGGAAGGGAATAAGAGCCGCCGCGACCGACACCAGCTGTGCCGGGGCGACGTCCATGTAGTCGATGTCGCCGGGCGCCAGGAGCGGAAAGTCACCGCGCTCCCGGCACAGCACCAGCGGATTGCAGAACGTGCCGTCCGGATTCAGCGGCGCGTTGGCCTGCGCGATGCGCGCGCGCTCCTCCTCGTTGGCCGAGAGCCACTCGATCTCTCCGGTGGCGCGCCCGTCCACCACCTTGCGGTAGGGCGTCTCCACAAAGCCCAGCCCGTTGACGCGCGCGTAGGTGGTGAGCGAGGTGATGAGGCCGATGTTGGGACCTTCCGGGGTCTCGATCGGGCACATGCGGCCGTAGTGCGAGTAGTGCACGTCGCGCACCTCGAACCCGGCCCGCTCGCGGGTGAGGCCCCCGGGACCGAGTGCCGACAGACGCCGCTTGTGCGTCATTTCGGCCAGCGGGTTGGTCTGGTCCATGAACTGGGACAGCTGCGACGAACCAAAGAAGGCCTGGATGACGGCCGACACCGTTCTGGCGTTCACCAGATCGTCGATGTTGATCTTGCCCGGATCGGTGTTGATCGACATCCGCTCCTTGACCAGGCGGGCCATGCGCGACAGGCCGACCGAAAGCTGATTGGCGATCAGCTCGCCGACGGTGCGCACCCGGCGGTTGCCGAGATGGTCGATGTCGTCGGTGTGTCCGTGCCCTTCGCTCAGTTCGACGAGGTAGCGCAGGATCTCGACGAAGTCGTCGCGCGTCAGCACGGTCGTGGAGGCGGGAGTCTCGAGCTCCAGACGCTGGTTGATCTTGTAGCGTCCCACACGGCCCAGGTCGTAGCGCCTGGGATTGAAGAACACGCTCTCCAGCGCCGTGCGCGCCGTATCGACGTTGGGCGCCTCTCCGGGGCGCAGGAGCGAGTAGATCTGGAAGAGCGCGGTCTCCTCCGACTCGGTGGGATCCTTGGCCAGCGTGCGCTTCACGATGGGGCTGTCCGCCCTGATCGGCCCTGCGCCGGCTGCGGCCCCCGCCGCCTCGGGCTCGGCGGCGTAGACCACGACCCGGTCGATGCCCACGCGCGCCAGCGTCTCGATGTCCGCTTCCTCGAGTTCGCTGCTGGCTTCGAGAACCACTTCGCCGGTGCCGGTGTCCACCACATCGTCCGCCAGCACCGCCCCGCTCAGCGTCTGGAGCGCATCGCCAAGGTCGCCGATCGAGGCGTCCTTCTTCCGGAAGAAGAGGCCGTAGATCTGCTCGTCGGTGCCGAAGCCCAGGGCGCGCAGCAACGCCGTGGCCGGGAACTTCTTCTTGTCGATGTGGACGTAGCAGACGTTGTTGATGTCGACCGTGAACTCCACCCACGAGCCGCGGAAGGGAATGATGCGGGCGCTGTGCAGCTTGGTCCCGTTGGGATGGATGCTCTCCTCGAAGACAACGCCGGGAGAGCGATGCAGCTGGCTCACCACGACGCGCTCGGCGCCGTTGACGATGAAGGTGCCCAGATCGGTGAGGAGCGGCAGATCCCCCAGGTATACCTCTTTCTCGATGATGTCGCGCGCGCGCCGCTCCCCGTCGTCCAGATCCTCCCAGACAATGAAGCGAAGCGTTGCCTTCAGGGGCGCCGCGTAGGTCATGTCCCGCTCGATGCACTCCTCCTGCGAATAGCGGGGCGCACCCAGCTTGGACGAGACATACTCGAAGCTGAAGTTCTCGTTCACATCGGAGATCGGAAAAATCTCCTGAAAGACGCGGTCGAGCGAGAAATCCCAGGGATCCTCGGCGACCGCGTCGCCGTACACCAGCTTGCCGAAGGACTTGAGCTGCACATCCAGCAGATTCGGCATCGGCATGACCGAATCCAGCTTGTCGAAACTGACGATGGGTCGAGCGGCGTCGCGACTATCCAACTGGACTCCCCCTTTGGGCCGCACCCTGTCCGGAGGGCGGGCACGGCAAGTCGAACGGAAAACACCTCACGACGTCCGGACGTCCCCGCGGAGGGACGGCCGATACGCGCGCGGAGGGAAGGGCAGGCGGCGCGGCGCCAGGAACGGCGTGCCGCGACCGTACCCCGTCTGCCCGGAGGCTTGAGCGGGACCGCACCTACTTGACGGTGACCGTCGCGCCCACCTGCTCCAGCTTTGCCTTGACCTGCTCCGCCTCGTCCCTGGAAACGGCTTCCTTCACCGCGTTGGGAACCCCGTCGACGAGCGCCTTGGCTTCCTTGAGCCCCAGACTGGTCACTTCGCGAACCACCTTGATGACCTGGATCTTCTTGGCGCCGAAGCTGTCGAGAACGACGTCGAACTCGGTCTGTTCCTCGACCTCGGCCTCGGCTTCCGCCGGACCTGCGGCCGCCGGCCCGACCGCCACTGCGGCCGTGACGTTGAACTTCTCCTTGAACGCGTCCACGAACTCGGAGAGCTCGAGAACCGTCATGTTGCCGATGCTATCGAGGAGTTCCTGCTGATTGATCGCCATCTCGCTGCTTTCTCCTGATTGGTCCCGGCCTCCGCCGGGAGTTGGTGACTCGACTCGTCACGTGTCCGCGCCCGCATTTCGGCTGTCGTCCGCCGAGCGCGGCCATCGCGGACTCAGTCTTCCTGTATTTTGTCCCTCAGTGCGTCCAGAAGGCCGGCAAATTCCTGCAGCTTGCCCTCGAGCGCGCCCACGAAGGCCGCCATGGGACCCTCGAGCGCGCCCGCCAGCTGCGCCATCAGCACGTCGCGCGCCGGGAGTGCCGCCACTTTGCGGAATTGTTCCTCGCCGATGATCCTGCCTTCGACCACACCCACCTTGAACGCGGGGCGCTCGGCGTTCTCCTTCGCAAAATCGACCAGCACCTTCGCAGGCTCCACGGCATCGGTCTTGCCGAACACGATGCCGGTCGGCCCGGAGAGGTGGGGTTCCAGCCCAGCAAGGTCGAGGTCGTCGAACGCCCGCTTGGCGAGCCGGTTCTTGACGACCCGGTAACGACCCCCGCTTTCGCGGATCCGGCGGCGGAGCACCGTCATCAACTTGACGTCGAGCCCCGTGAAGTCGGTCAGGTAGAGTGCGCCGGCGCTCTCCGCCTCATTCCTGAAATCCTCGGTAAAGGCCTGTTTGCGCGCTTTGTCCATCGGTCAGCTCCGTCCGAACTGGTTGGGGTCGAGCGGCACGCCCGGCCCCATGGTGCTGGAGAGCGTCACGCTCCGTACGTATGCGCCCTTCGCAGCGGCGGGACGCGCGCGCAACACCGAGTCCATGAAGGCGCCCAGGTTGTCGGAGAGCTTGCTGTCCTCGAACGAAACTCGTCCGATGGGGGCGTGCAGATTTCCGGTGCGGTCCACGCGGTACTCGATTTTACCGGCCTTGATCTCCGAGACGGCGCCCCCGACATCGAACGTCACCGTGCCCGCCTTCGGATTCGGCATGAGCCCGCGGGGACCCAGGATGCGACCCAGCGGACCCACCTGGCCCATCATGTTGGGTGTGGCGACCACCGCATCGAACTCGAGCCATCCCTGCTTGATGCGCTCCAGATACTCGGTTCCGACGTAGTCGGCTCCCGCGTCCCGAGCCTCCTGCGCCTTTTCTCCCTGCGCGATTGCAAGCACGCGCATCTGCTTGCCGGTTCCGTGGGGAAGCACGACCGTCCCGCGCACGATCTGGTCGGCGCGGCGAGGGTCGACACCCAGCTTGGTCGCGACCTCGATGGATTCGTCGAACTTCGCGAACGAGAGGGTCTTCACGAGGGTCACGCCCTCCGCCACGGTATGCGTGGCTCCCACCGGGATCCGGGCCCTGGCGGCCCGGATTTTCTTTCCGCGTCTTGGCATTATGGAATCGAGCCGGCTTGTGACACCCTCCCACCCCTGGCGGCTCGCATGGAGTGGTTCGTCGGATCTACCAGTCTACCTCGATGCCCATCGAGCGCGCGGTCCCGGCGATCATTTGCACGGCCGAATCCACGTCGCCTGCGTTCAGGTCGGGCATCTTGGTTTCCGCGATCTCCTTCAGCTGGTCGACGGTCACCCGGGCGACCTTGGTGCGGTTCGGTTCGCCGGATCCCTTTTCCAGTCCGGCCGCCTTCCTGAGCAGGACCGACGCCGGCGGCGTCTTGGTGATGAAGCCGAACGACCGGTCGGCGAAGACGGTGATTTCGACCGGAATGGTCGTTCCCTGCTGCTGCTGGGTTCTGGCGTTGAACTGCTTGCAGAACTCCATGATGTTCACGCCGTGCTGGCCCAGCGCGGGACCGACCGGAGGTGCCGGATTGGCCTGCCCTCCGGGAACGTGCAGCTTGATGAATCCGATGACCTTCTTCGCCATTTACGTTACCTGGTCGATATACCGGCCCGCGCCCGACAGCCGTTCGGACGCGTTCGGAAGCCGGAGTTCCGTCTCCGGCCCCGAATCCGCCGTTCAGTATCCCTTGAGCTGAGCGAAATCGAGCTCCACCGAAGTCGGACGCCCGAAGAGGGAGACTTCCACCTTCACCTTTCCCTTGTCGGCATCCACGGACTGGACCGTGCCCGAAAACTCCGTGAAAGGGCCCTGCGTCACCTCCACGGCCTGGCCGATGTGGAAGGGGACTTCCGCTCGAGCCTCCTTTTCCTCCTCGGTCTCGATGCCGAGGAGCTTGCGCACCTCCTCCTCGCTCAGGGGTTGGGGCTTCCTGCCTCCCCCCACGAACTTGATGACGCCCTTGATGTCGTTGATGGCGTGCATGGTCCGGGAGTCCAGCGTCACATCTTCGCCGACCTCGATGTGCACCAGGACATATCCGGGATAGAGGCGGCGTTCGACCTGGACCCGCTTCCCGTTGCGGATCTCCATCACTTCCTGGGTCGGCACCAGGGTTTCCAGGATCTCGGGGTTGTGGCCTTCCTCGATCTTGCGGTCGATGAACCGCTTCACCTTCTTCTCGTGCCCCGAGTAGCTCTGGACCACGTACCATCTGGACTCGCTCATTGAGTCCTCACGCTCCGAAGATGCCCATGATGAAGTTCACGACGAAGCGCACGACGCCGTCCATGGCGAAGATGACGAGCGAGATCGCGATCACGAAAAGGATCACCACCCACGTCGCATTGCGCAGCTGACCCGAGTCGGGCCAGGTCACTCGCTGCAACTCCGTCCACGACTCGCGCGCGAACCCCGCCGACGTCTCGATAATGTTGGGCATCCTGCTTCTCGGAGATGCGCTACTTGGTTTCCTTGTGCCCGGTGTGCGTGCGGCAGCGCGGGCAGTATTTGCGGAAATGCACCCGTCCGGGGTGCAGGCGCTTGTTCTTCTTCGTCGTGTAGTTGCGCTCCTTGCACTCCTCGCACGCGAGGATCACACGGTCTCTGGCCACGGGACTACGCGATCACCTCGGTGACCACGCCGGCGCCGACCGTGCGTCCACCCTCGCGGATGGCGAAGCGAAGTTCCCTGTCCATGGCGATGGGGGTGATCAGTTCGACCTCCATCTGCACGTTGTCGCCCGGCATGACCATCTCGACCCCGTCGGGAAGCCTGGTTGCGCCCGTGACGTCCGTGGTGCGGAAGTAGAACTGGGGCCGGTAGCCGTTGAAGAACGGGGTGTGCCTGCCGCCCTCACCCTTGGTCAGGACGTACACCTCGGCCTTGAAATGGGTGTGCGGGGTGATGGATCCCGGCTGCGCGAGCACCTGGCCGCGCTGGATCTCGGTCTTGCCGACACCACGGAGCAGGAGGCCGGCGTTGTCTCCCGCCTGGCCCTGGTCGAGCAGCTTGCGGAACATCTCGACACCGGTCACCACCGTCTTGCGGTCCCTGTCCATGCCGACGATCTCCGCCTGGTCGCCGACCTTCACCACGCCGCTCTCGATGCGGCCGGTGGCCACCGTGCCCCGCCCGGTGATGCTGAACACGTCCTCGACCGGCATCAGGAACGGCCTGTCGATGTCCCTCTCGGGCAGCGGAATGTAGGAGTCGATCGCGTCCATGAGCTCCTGGATGCAGTCGACGTCGGAGCCCTCTCCCATCGCCTCCATGGCCTTGAGCGCGCTCCCCATCACCACGGGGATGTCGTCGCCGGGGAAGTCGTACTCGGAGAGCAGCTCGCGCACCTCCAGCTCCACCAGCTCGAGCAGCTCCTCGTCGTCGACCATGTCGACCTTGTTGAGGAAGACGACGATGTAGGGCACGTTGACCTGACGGGCCAGCAGGATGTGCTCCCGCGTCTGCGGCATGGGGCCGTCCGCGGCGGACACGACCAGAATCGCGCCGTCCATCTGGGCGGCTCCGGTGATCATGTTCTTCACGTAGTCGGCGTGGCCCGGGCAGTCGACGTGGGCGTAGTGACGGTTTTCCGTCTCGTACTCCACGTGCGCCGTGGCGATCGTGATGCCGCGCTCGCGCTCCTCCGGAGCCTTGTCGATCTCGTCGAAAGCGACCGCGTCGCCACCGAACTTCCTGGCCTGGGTGAAGGTGATCGCTGCGGTGAGCGTCGTCTTCCCGTGGTCAACATGCCCGATGGTGCCGACGTTCACGTGCGGCTTGGTCCGGTCGAACTTCTCCTTTGCCATTTCTCCGCTACCTCACTCCGTTCGGTTCAGGTGAATCGTGGTTTCAGGGCCCCGGAGGCCCGGGCAAGCTCTGGCCGGGATTTGAACCCGGGACCTCTTCCTTACCAAGGAAGCGCTCTACCCCTGAGCTACCAGAGCGCTGCTCCCTTCTGCTTCGGGATTAAGAGCGGGAGACGGGACTCGAACCCGCGACCCTCAGCTTGGAAGGCTGATGCTCTAGCCAACTGAGCTACTCCCGCTGGAATTCTCGTTTCACAAGTTGGAAGGGCGATACGCCCAGTGGTGGGGGGAGGATTCGAACCTCCGAAGGCATTGCCAGCAGATTTACAGTCTGCCCCGTTTGACCGCTTCGGTACCCCACCGAGCATTTCTCTCGAAACTCCTGTGTTCGGAGCGCCCCTCCGCGCCTCCGGCTGCGGAGCAAGGATGCCCTCGGGCACCTGAGGCGGGCCTTTACGATCAAGCCTCGAAAGGTAACTCCTCGATCACGAGAGGTAAAGGGTAGTCCAGACGATTCGGCGGCAGGGGGGTGTCGCCGCCGGGGGACCCGTCCGACCCGCACGAACCGGGGCCGCTCCGGGTCGTCCGCCGGCAAGCTGGCGAAGGGACTCGAACCCCCAACCTGCTGATTACAAATCAGCTGCTCTACCTGTTGAGCTACGCCAGCGCGCGACTACTGCTACCCGGCTTCGCCCCGGAAGTCAACGGTCAGCGGGCCGCCGTGGAACCGGCTCTCGACCTCGCGTGCTTCCAGCGGGTTCCGTCAGGCGAGTCCTCGAGCACGATTCCTTCACCGGCCAGCTGGTCGCGGATGGCGTCCGCCTGCGCGAAGTCGCGGCGAGACCGGGCCAGGTCGCGCTTCGCGACAAGGACCTCGATGCGCTCCCGCTCGGGCTCGTCGACCTCGCGCCCGGCCAGCGCCAGCTCAAGCACCCCGAGCACCTCGTCCATGGAGGAGAGAGCCGCTTCCGCCGATTCCCTGTCGCCCTCGCTGATCGCACCCGCTGCCCTGTCCAGGGCGGTGTTGGCCTCCTTGACGAACACGAAGAGCGCCGCCAGGGCGCCGGCGGTGTTGAGATCGTCGTCCATCGCCTCGCGGAAGCGCGCCAGGGCCTCCCCGGCGAGTCCCTCGATTCCCGCGGGCGGAGCGCCGGGACGGCCCGGTGTGCGCGCGAGGCGGTCGCGGAAATCGAGCAGGCGCTGCACGGCCCGGCGCGACGCCTCCAGTCCCCCGAAGGTGAAGTTGAGCTCGCTGCGGTACTGGGCGGACAGCAGCAGGTGCCGTATCGCCGCGGGCTCGGATCTCTCGGTCAACTGCGGGACGGTGTAGGTGTTGCCGAGCGACTTGGACATCTTCCGGCCCTCCACCAGAAGATGCTTCACGTGAACCCAGTGGCGAGCGAACGTCTCGCCGGTCGCGCCCTCGGACTGCGCGATCTCGTCCTCGTGATGAGGAAACACCAGGTCTTCGCCGCCCAGGTGAATGTCCACGGTGTCGCCGATCTCGCTCAGCGCCATGACCGAGCACTCGAGATGCCATCCCGGCCGGCCCCGGCCCCACGGGGACTCCCAGGCGGCGTCCGCGTACTCGTCCTCCGGCCTGGCCGCCTTCCAGAGCGCAAAGTCGCGGATGTCGTCCTTCTCGTACTTGTCGTCGGCAACGCGCTCGCCGGGGCGCAGGGCGTCCGGATCGATGCGCGAGAGCCTGCCGTATTCCGGAAACCCCGAAATCCGGAAATAGACCGAGCCGTCCGATGTGGCGTAGGCGAGCCCCCGCTCCAACAGCCGGGACACGAAGGCGGTCATCTCGGGGACGTATTCCGTGGCCCGGGGGTGGCTGTCGAACGGCCGCATGCCCAGGGTGTCGGCGTCGGCGAGGAAGGACCGAACATGCGGCGCGGCGAACTCCCGGATCGACTGCCCGGTCTCGGCGGCGAGCTCGACGATGCGGTCGTCGACGTCGGTAAGGTTCACCACGAAACGGACTTCGTAGCCCAGCCACTCCAGGTAGCGATGGAGCAGATCGTAGACGACAAAGGCGCGGAAATTGCCGATGTGGGCGCGCCCGTACACCGTGGGGCCACAGCCGTAGATGCCCACCCGCCCCGGCCGGAGCGGTGTGAAGCGGCGCAGCGAGCGCGTCAGCGTGTCGTGGAGGTGAAGGCTCATGCCGGGTTGCGTGAGAGGAACGGGATCGCGGCAGGGTCGCGCACGGGACTGCCGGCGCTCACTGCAGCACGCGGACTTCGAAGACGCGCCAGACTTCGTCCTCGCGCACGAAGCCGACGTAGATACTGTGTTCTACCAACTGGGAGGCCCCTTCGTGGACGACCGTCCAGCGGAGTGCCGCGTAGCCCTGAAGCGGAGATCCCCCGACTTCGGCAACCCGCTCGAGTCGGGTCGACTCGGTCCGGTGCCCGGCCAGATAGTCGCGCAGCACGGCGACCGCCTGCCGTCTCGAAAGAGAAACGTGGTCTTCGCCTCCCACCCGCAGGCGGATGCCGCTGGCCACCAGAACCTGCACGAAGACGTCGATGGAGCCGCGCTCCCACATGCGCGCGAGATTGGTTGCGGCCCCTTCCAGGGACGCCTGGGACGCCGGAGTCGGCGACGATCCAGGGGTGGAGGCACCGAGCACGGCGACCAGCAGGGCCAGGACGCCCGCAGGGTTTGCCCGCTTCAACCCCCCGGCCTTCATCATGAGTCGCGGAGGGCCGGGGCCAGGTCGCGCTCGACGGCGTCGAGAGCGGCGCGGGGATCCGGGGCGCCGGTAACTGCCCGCCCGATGACCAGGTAGTCGGCTCCGGCCTCGCGGGCGCGGCGGGGCGTCGCGACGCGGCGCTGGTCGTGGAGAGACTGCTGCGGGAGGCGGATCCCGGGAGTGACGACGAGGAGTTCGTTCCCGAAGCGGCGCCTCAGGGCTGCGGCCTCCAGCGGCGACGCCACCACGCCGTCCAGACCGGCCGCGCGCGCCCCGCCGGCGAGCTGCAGGACGTGGTCCTCGAGCGTCACGCGCGCGCCATCGGCGCGGCGCGGAAGCGACGATGTCCCCAGGGAGGTAAGCATCGTCACCCCCAGAAGCCGGGTCCCGTCCTTCGCGGCCTCGGCCGCGGCCTCCATCATGTGCGCTCCTCCCGCAGTGTGCACGGTCACCAGGCGCGCCCCGATGTCCGAGGCGGCGGCCACGGCGCCCGCCACGGTGCGCGGAATGTCGTGCAGCTTGAGGTCAAGGAACACCCGTTTCTTGCGGTTCCGGAGATGATGGACGACCGCGGGACCCTCGCGTGCGAAGAGTTCCAGCCCGACCTTGTAGAAGTTGACTCGCCCCGCCAGCAGATCGACCAGTTCGAGCGCCCGGCCGGCCGAGGGATAGTCCAAGGCAAGGATGATGCCGCTCACAACACGCACGCCTCCCGCCTCGCGAAGGGAACCGGTCCCTCGGGCGACCTGACCGCGCCCACCAGCTCCGCGACCGCGCCGATGTTTCTCCGGCGGCCGTAGGCACTCAGTCCGTGCACGACGCGCTCCGCGCTCCGAGGATCGGCGAAGGTGGCGGTGCCCACCTGAACCAGCGACGCCCCGGCGAGCAGATACTGTAGGCAATCGCGGTGCCCGCGGACACCTCCGACGCCGACCAGCGGGGCCCGGACCCGACGGCTCGCCTGCCACACGGCGTGTACGCCGACCGGGAGCAGGGCCGGACCGCTGAGCCCACCGCCGCCGGCCCCCAGCCGGGGGCGCCGCGTCTCCGGATCGATCACCATTCCGGGCATGGTGTTCACCAGGGTGACTCCGTCGCCGCCGGCAGCCACCGCGGCTTCAGCGGCCGCGCCGACATCGGGCGAATTGGGAGCCAGCTTTACCAGGAGCGGCCGGCCGGTGATCCCGCGCACGCGGCCAACCACCTTGGCCAGCATCCCGGTGTCGAGCGCGAACGGCACGCCGCCCAGCGGGACGTTGGGACATGAGAGATTCAGTTCGAATCCCAGGAATCCGCCCTCCGGTTCAAGATGTTCGACGATCTCGCAGTAGTCATCGACCGCATGTCCCGCCACGCTGACGAAGACCTGCGCGCGCCGCAGCCGCGACGCAAGCCAGGGCAGCTTCTCGGCCTTGACCCGCTCCACCCCGGGATTGGCGAGTCCGATCGAGTTGACCATCAGGCCAGCGCCCTCGCTGACCCTGGGTCTCGGGTTTCCGGCGCGCGGTTCCAGGGTCACGGACTTGGTGACCAGTCCGCCCAGCCGGTCGAGTTCCATGACTCCCGCCAGCTCCCTGCCGAAGCCGCAGGTGCCGGACGCGAGCAACACCGGATTCTGGAACCTCGCCCCGAACAGCTCCTGTTCAAGCTGCACCGGCTTCGCTCTCCGATGCGGGCCGCCTCGGTCCACGCGATGGTTGGGCGCGTCCCAGAGTGTCCCTGCGGGGGATCGTGTCCCTGCGGAGGACGGAGTCGGCCGGGAGGATCGAGTCGGTCCGCGGGACGGTGTCGGGGGCGAAGAATGCGTCGGTCGAGGTCGCGCCCGGGGCGTCCCTGCGAAGCGAGTCGGTCCTCAGCGAGTCGAGCCTGAGCGAGTCCAGCCTCAGCGAGTCGAGCAGCAGCGAGTCCCCCGCGGCGATTCGCCGCACCAGCTCCTCGGCGGCCCGGATGCTGTCGAGCGTGCGCGCGGCTTCCCGTACCGCGACGTCCCGGTTGGCGGCCTCCACGGCGACGCGCTGATGCAGGATCGCCAGAGAAGTGCCGAGGCGGCCCTCCACCATGGCGTAGTCCGACGGCCGCGCCTCCGTTCCGGCGGACGCCCGGACGTAGATGTTGTCGTCCAGCTGATTCAGGCGGGCGGCGAGCGGTTGCCGCTCCTCCGCATCGCCGGTCAGCTCGAGCGCCGCCATCAACGCCTTGGCCTCCCAGGCCGAGCCGCGGTCCCGGTCGGCGTACAGGGTAAAGAGCTGAAGGGCCAGGCGCGGTGATCCGAGGCTGTCGCGCGCCAGCTCGGCCCCGGCGAAGAGCGCGAGGTGGTCCGCCGCCAGCGCCGCTCTTTCGACGAAGAGCCCAACGTACTCCATGTAGTCGATCAGCCGCACTGCTTCGGCGAGGGCGATGGCCGGGAGCAGGATCGCCCGGACTTCCTCGAGCTGCTCGAGACGATCGACGGAGTTCAGCCGCCAGCGGGCGAGGGCGATGCGCGCCTCGCGCGCGGTTCTGTCGTCACCGCGGGCCAATTCCCCGGCCATTTCACCGGCCGCGACCGAATCGCCGGCGCGCGCGAGCAGGCGTGCCCGCTCGAGGCGGACCCGGCCACGCGCCACAGGCGCCCACTCGCTGCGTTCGGCCGCGGCCAGCATGGCGGCCGCGGATCCCGCCCCCCAGAGCATGGAGGCTCGCTCCGCAGCAGCGAGAACGGTATCGGCCCAAGCCTCTCCGGACGCCTGCTCGAGCACAGTCGTCGCACCCGCCCGAGCGTGCTCGAAGTGGTCGCTGTCCAGCCCGCGCACCAGGCGCTCCAGAGCAACCGGGACCCTCAGTTCCCGTGAGGCTGCCTCGGACCGGTCCAGGCCCGCCCATCCCTCCTGCGCCCGTCCGGCGTCGAATGCGGCCCGGGCCCGCCAGAGATGCGCCTCCGCGCGCAGCATCGCGTCCGGCACCTCTTCGAGGGCTTCGTCGAGAAGGCGCATTCCGAGGTCGCGCCGTCCCGTGGCCAGCGCCACGCCGCCGAGGTACACGCGGGCACCCGCGTGCAGGCTCGAGTCGCTCGAAGTCGCCAGCAGGCGCTCCAGTGCCGCCCGCGAACGTGCCCAGTCCCCGCTGTGGAAGTAGGCGCGGCCCATGATGTAGAGGGCGTCGTCGGCCCAGCGTCCGGATTCGTCCGACCGATAGCTGCGAGCGGCCTTGTCGATGGCCTCCTGATACGACGAAGCAGCCTCGAGCGGCTGGTCACGCAGGCGGGCGGCCTGGGCATCCTCGAAGGCGCGCCGCGCATTGTAGAGCGCGTTGAAATACGCACAGCCGACCAACAGGGACACGCACAGAATCGCGGCCCCGGCAGCCGGCGTCGTCCGGGGCGCGCTCCCCCTCACCGGCCCCTCCTCATCGCTCGCCGGGCCTCCCGCTCCTGGGTCCGGCGCCGCAGCTTTTCCCTCTTGTCGTAGAGCTTGCGGCCCCGCGCGAGGGCCAGCGTCAACTTCGCGTACCCCCGGCGCATGTAGAGGTCCAGGGGAATCAGCGTCAGCCCCTTCTCCTCGACCCTGCCGATCAGACGCCGGATCTCCGCGCGCTTCAGGAGGAGCTTGCGTGGGCGCTCCGGGTCGGCATTCCAGTGAGTCGCCGGCTCGTAGGGGCTGATGTGCAGGTTGTGGAGCCACACTTCGGTGCCCTCCAGACGGGCAAAGGCGTCCTTGAACCCCACCTTTCCGGCGCGCACGGATTTGACTTCCGGTCCCTTGAGCACCAGCCCGGCTTCGAGCGTCTCGATCACCTCGTATTCGTGCCGGGCCTTTCGGTTGCGGGAGATCAGGAGTCGGCCCGGAGGCCCCGCGTCGCCTGCCCCCACCACGTATCGCGCGCCAGGCTAGTAGATAAGGACCGGCGTGCCAACGTCGATCAGGTAGTAGAGTTCGCGGGCCGCCTCGTTGGTCAGGCGAATGCACCCGTGGGAGATGCGCCGCCGCTCCGGGTCGGGGTCGAGCACCAGCTCGGGCCGGTGGGTGCCGTGAATCGCAATGCCGTCACCCAGGTAGATGGCAGTGGTGCCCAGCGCCCCCGGGATGGAACGGGAAGGATGCTGCCGCGGGGGAACCGGAACTCCCCTCTCGACGAAGTGCCAGTCGGGAGCGATCCAGACCGGGTTCTTTTCCTTGTACCGGACCCTCATGATCCCGCGGGGCGTGGAGAAGTGCCACTTCTGGCCGGCGGCGTTCAGGTTGAACCCGGTCCCGGTGCCGACGGGCGCCGACCAGATCGCGCGCTCCCCCTCCATGACGAAGAGCCGATTCTCGACAAGGTGAACGACGACGTAGCGCTCATGGGAGGGAAGGAACGACGTTCCCACGGCCACGTCGCGCGCCAGCATCCTCGAACGGTCCGTAACCAGCGGGTAGCCGTCGAGTGCCTGGCCCCGCGCCGCCGCGGGCGCGAGGACACCGATCAGCAGCACCGCGCCCCGCAGCCACGCCGCGGCGGCGCTGTCAGTCCAAGGGTGGCGCCAGCTCGTCCCGGGCATCGTCATCGTGTTCCCCGTTTTCCTGCGCTCCGGCGTCGTGGACGACTTGCCGAGCGGCATCGCTCGCAGCCCGATAGGCAGCCTTGGAGGTCTCGATCCTGTCCTGCAACTCCGCGCGCGCGTCCAGCGCCGCCTGCCGACCCGCGTCCACCGCCCCCTTCACCGACTCGATCTGCTCCCGGACTTGTTCGCCGGCTCGCCCGAGCCTCTCCTCGAGGCCCTCCTGGGCCGCGCGCACCCGCTCCTGTGCGACATCCCTGAACTCAAGCGCCCGGGCCTTCAGCTGCTCCTGGGTCTCCTTGCCGGAGCGGGGCGCTAACAGCAGCGCGAGTCCGGCACCGACGACGGCACCGAGCAGAAAGGCACCCGTGTTCGATCCGCCGTCGCGCTCGATTACGACGAGCGGTCCGTCTTCTCCCTGAGCCATCCCGCTCCCCCATGATATACGCGGCAGCCGCCGCAGCCGGCTGCAACTGTTCCATCCTGATACAAACTAGGGTTTCCCGGGGGGGATGCCTACCCTGCACCGGCGTCCCCGCCCCGGTCCCCTGTCTTTCTACACCTGCCAGGGGTGATTGGCTTCCTCCATGCGGGGAGGATGGTAGCCCGGACGGCCCAGAAGCCCGTTCACATACCGTTTGCCCAACTCCACGCCCGGCTGGGTGAGTGGGTCCACGCCGTAGAGGTATCCGGCGTACACGGTCGCGGCCTGGAAGAGCAGGATGAGTTCACCCAGCGCGTCGGCGTCGAGCCTCGCCAGCCGCACGGTCAGGTTGGGCCGCCCGGCCATTCGAAGCGCGGCCGCCGTCGCGGCGTGCTCGACGGCGATCAGATGGTTGAGCGTGTGACCCTCGGGGAACTCGAGGGCGGGCAGCGAAGCGGACGCCTTGCCGATCGGAAGCGGACCCGCGGCCGCGCCGACGGTGACGAAGCACACCACCTTGTCCGCAGGCCCCTCCATGAAGAGCTGCAGGAGCGAGTGCTGGTCGGTTGCCCCGGCTGCCGGGAGCGGGGTGGGGCCGGTGCCCGCGGGCCCGCCGTCGAGTCCCGCGGCCTTGCCGAGCGACTCGCCCCACAGCTGCTGCACCCAGAGGGCGAAGGAGCGGAGCCTATCGCAGTAGGGCATGAACACGTGCACGCGCTGCCCGCACTCGACATCGGCGCGGTACAGAAGGGTCGCGACCACGCCCGCCGGATTCCGGGTCAGCTCATCCGTCCGGCAGCGTCTCTCCATGCGCGCGGCGCCCCGAAGCACCGCCGTCACGTCCAGGCCGGCCGCCGCGGCGGGGAACAGGCCGACGGCCGACAGCACCGAAAAACGGCCCCCCACGTTGCCCGGGACCGGAAGGGTGGGGATGCCTGCGGCCTCTGCCAGAGCGCGGAGCGGCCCCCGCCCGGGATCCGTGGTGAAGAGAAGATGCTCCCGCGTCCGATCCTGGCCGACTTCGCGCGCGAGTCGCTCGGCCACCACCAGATACTGGGCCAGCGTCTCGGTCGTCGAGCCCGATTTGCTGACCACGTTGAAGAACGTCCTGCGCATGTCGAGGCGGTCCAGCAAGGAGCCGATCGAGTGCGGATCGATGTTGTCCGCCACGTGGAGACGCGGGTGGGGCCCTCCGGCGCCACTCGCACCGCTGTTGGGGTCCCCGGCGGCGAGTGCGTCCCGCAGGGTGCGGGTCCCCAGCGCCGACCCGCCGATGCCGAGGACCACGAAGTCGTCGAAGCGTCCCCGCAGCCCGGCTGCCACGCGACGGATGTGGGCCGCGGACTGCGCGGCGCGCGGCAGGTCGAGGAAGCCCATGCTCCCGCTCCGGCGCGCCCGCTCGACATCCCGGTGCGCCACGCGGAAGCGCGAACCCAGGTCGCCGGTGAGCCGTTCGGGATCGACGCCATCCTCGTCTTCGTCGATGGCGAGGAGGTTCCGGTAGTCGACGGTGAGAGCGCTCATGCGCGTTCCGCCGACGACGGAGACCGCCGGGGCTCCGCACATCCGTCTTCCACCTTCAGGGTGAGGCCGTCGAAGGCGGGCCGGATGTCCTCCGGGAGGCGCCTGCACAGGTCGTCGTGCCGCACCCGGTGGGTGAGATGGGTGAGATAGGTCCTCCGGGCGCCGACCGCCCGCGCCGCGGCGACGGCTTCCTCGATGTTGAAATGGGTGGGATGGGGATCCCCGTACCACAGCGCGTTGAGCACCAGCAGATCCGCGCCCCTGAGCCCTTCCAGCGCCGCCTGCGGAAGTTGTTTGGCATCGGTCACATACCCGAGGCCCCCGACGCGGAAGCCGTAGGAGCGGACCCCGCCGTGGGGTACTCCGAGCGGGAGAAACACGCGGTCCAGGATGTCTACCGGCCGTCCCTCCCGGAAGGTGAAGACATCGAGTTCCGGGAGGAACACCCCGTCCGAGGCCCGGGGTCGCGCGTCGAAGATGTACGGAAAGCGGCGCCGCAGCTGGCGGGCGACCGACCGGTGCATCCAGGCGCTGATCCTCGCACCGTGGAGCGCCGTGAACACCCGCAGATCGTCGATGCCGTGGATGTGATCGGCGTGCGCGTGCGTGAACCACACCGCGTCCACGGAGGATACGTCCTCGCGGAGAAGCTGGAGTCTGAGCTCCGGGGGTGTGTCGACGAGCAGACGGCGGTTCCCGAAGCGAAGCAGGGCTCCGTGCCGCGTGCGCTTGTCGCGGGGATCGCTCGAGGTACAGGTGTCGCATCGACATCCGATGACCGGCACGCCGTAGGAGGTGCCGGTGCCCAGGAAGGTCAGCGAGAACGACATGGGGCTCCTAGAGCTGCTCCACGAGCATGGTGTTGGTCGACCCCCTCTCATGGAAGGGATATCCCGCGGTCACCACGACCGAATCTCCCGGCCTCCCGACTCCCGCGCGCACAACCGCTTCCTTGCCGTAGGCGGAGAGCGCGGAGTAGCTGACCGGCACGTCGGTGGCGAGCGTGGGCCACACGCCCCAGACAGGCGCGAGCTGGCGGAAGGTGCGCGGCTCGGTGCACACGGCGAAGATCGGGACCGGGGGGCGGTATGATGAGACCAGGCGCGCGGAGAAGCCGCTGCTGGTGATCACGATCAGCGCGGGAGCATCCAGCTGTCGCACGGCGTCCACCGTACAAGACGCGACCGCGTGTTCGCGGCGGGTCGCGCCCCCCCGCTGCCAGTTGTCGGGGCGCGGGAGGTAGCGCGGACCCTGGGCCAGCACGCCGGAACCCTCGATCTCGCGGATGATGCGCACCATCGCCCGCGCGGCGTGAAGCGGGTACTCTCCGACCGCGGTTTCGCCGGACAGCATCACGGCGTCGGTGCCGTCCAGCACCGCGTTGGCGACGTCGGAGGCTTCGGCGCGCGTCGGCCGCGGGCTCTGGATCATCGAATCGAGCATCTGGGTCGCGATGATGACCGGCCGGCCCGAGTAGTTGGCCAGCTGGACGATGCGCTTCTGTGCGAGCGGCACCTGCTCGAAGGGCACCTCCACCCCGAGGTCTCCGCGCGCGACCATGACCGCGTCCGTTGCCTTCACGATCTCCTCGATCGACGCCAGGGCGCGCACCAGTTCGACCTTGGCCACCACGAGCGCGCGGCCCGCGACCCTCTCCTTCAACTCCTCGATGTCCGCGCTTCCCCGGACGAACGACAGGCCCACGTATTCGACGCCGGCCTCCAGGGCAAAGTCGAGGTCGTCCAGATCCCGCTCGGTGAGCGAGGGAGTACTGAGGTTGGCGCCGGGCACGTTCATGCCCTTGAAGCTCTTCAGCTGGCCGCCGGTTTCCACCACGAAGCGGGCCTTGCCGCCCTCCTTGCCTACGCACCGCATCTCAAGCAGGCCATCGTCCAGAAGAACCCGGTCGCCGATCACCACGTCGTCGGCAAGGTGCCGGTAGGTCGTCGGGATCTCCCCGGCCTCTACCGTCTCCTCCGGGGCGATGACCACCTCCTGGCCCTCCGCCAGAAAGAGTGGCGACTCAAGCCTGCCCACGCGGATCTTGGGGCCCCCCAGGTCCACGAGAATCGATACCGGCGTGCCCGCCTCCTCGGCCGCGCGCCGGATCAGGGCTACCGCCTCCAGGTGATCCTCACGGAGGCCGTGGGACATGTTCAGGCGCGCCATGGTCATGCCCGAATCGACCAGATCGCGGACCACCCCGGCCGAAAACGTGGCCGGGCCCATCGTGCACACCAACTTGGTTCTCAGCATCGGATTCCCACTTCCCCCCGCTGTAGCACCGGCAGGCCGGCGCCCAATTAGCCGTTCTCGATGTATGGAGCGCCGTTATTCTAGTCTGGTTCGCCCGAAATCACAGTGACCGGTCCCCATCCGGGGTCCGCGCACGCCGCGGGGGCGTCCGGGCCCTCAGACCGCCGGGCTCTCGCGCAGGACCGGAAGATGGGCCACCTTTCGCGCCCATGAAGCTACACCACATCGCCGACGCGCATGCAGCACGCTCCGTGGCGGAGAAGCTGGATTCCCGCTCGCCGCTTGCCCTCGACTGCGAGGCGGCCGGCTATCACCGCTATTCCGACCGGCTCTGCCTTGTGCAGCTCTCCGCACCAGGGGATACCTGGCTCATCGATACCCTGGCCCTCGACGCAAGCGGGATGCTCAGGTCGCCGCTGGAAGATCCGGGTCGCGAGATCGTCATGCATGGAGCCAGCTTCGATCTGCGCCTGCTGTCGCGGGATCTGGGCATCCGGGTGCGGGGCATCTTCGACACGCAGGTAGCGGCCGCGCTGCTCGGGGAAGCCGCGCTGGGACTGTCCCCGCTGCTCGAACGCTTCCTTGGCGTGCGCCTGCCCAAGAAATACCAGCGGGCCGACTGGGCGATGCGGCCGCTTCCCGCGGAAATGCTCGAGTACGCCGCTGCCGACACGCGCTACCTGGCGACCCTCGCGGACATCCTGCGAGCCCGGCTGGAGGAAAGGGAGCGCCTCGCGTGGGCAAGCGAGGAGTTCCGCTGGCTCGAGCGAGCCGCCTCCAATCCGGAAGATCCCGACCCCGATCCGGCGACGAAACTGAAGAACGCGCGCCATCTGGCCCCGCGTGCGCTGCAGCGGCTGCGTGCGCTGTGGACCTGGAGGGACGAGGTCGCCCGCCGCAAGGACAGGGCGCCCTTCCGGGTGGCCGCCGATGATGTCCTGCTGAAGCTGGCCGAGGCCCCGCCCCGCTCGACCCGGGAACTCGCTCGCCGGCCCGGTGTGTCGCCCATCCTGGCCCGCGCCGACGGCGGGAGACTCTTCGAGCACCTGGATCGGGCGGAATCCATCCCGGAGGCGCGCATCGCCCCGGGGCGGAGACGCCGTGAAGGATCCCTCCCGCGGCTTGCGCCGGAAGGCGAAGAACGGGCCCGGGAGCTGCGCGCCGCCCGTGTCCGAAGGGCCCGCGAACTCGGACTGGACCCGGGTCTCCTGCTTCCCAACAAGACCATCGTGGAGATCGTGCGCGCCAATCCGGCTTCACCGGAGGAGCTCGCCCGGGTGCCCCAGGTGCGCGCCTGGCAAGTCGAGGTGCTCGGCCAGCTGGCCCTCGATATTCTGCGTGCCTGAGCATCCAGTCTGTGGGACCGCACTGGCGAAAAGCGCCTGATTTCGGCTATAATGATGGCTGACAATCGCAAGATTCCGGAGGCGCAGGTGCTTCCCAACGCTTGCTTCGTTCTGCCGGGGATGTGATGACGTCGGAACTACTCGAAAGAGACGATCTCTCCGTCTACGTGGTCGCCGGAGTACCCAAGAGCTTCAAGAAGAAACTCGCCAAATACCTGAGCGAGGAATCGTCCGGCGAGGGCAACCTCATGCTCCTCGACGAGAACATGACGGAATGGCTTCTGGCGCGTCTCAAGGGGAAGAGGCGTCGCAGCCACGAGCAGACTCCCGCATCGTCCGCTCTATGGCGCTGTTACCGGTCTCTCAGCGCAGCCAGATATCACTTGAGTGACCAGCCCCTGGAAGGGCGCATTCGGGAGATCCGGAGCGAGATCGAGCGGCTCTGGCGCATCACCAGCCCGATACACGACACGGACGAGGAAGAGGAATCCTCCTGAGGGCGAACGGCCGGGATCCGGCGTTCGCTATTCGCCCCGGGCCTCCAGTTCGCGCTTGTACTCGATGCAGTACCGGGCGTGCGGCAGTGCGTCCAGCCGCCGGAAGTTGATCGGCTTTCCCGTGGCCTGACAGCGACCGAAATTCTCCGGATCCGAGTAGAGTCGGCGAAGCGCGTCCTCGATCCGGTAGAGATAGCGGCCTTCCTTGGTTGCGAACAGCGCGGCCTTCTCGCGCTCCATCGCCTCGGTGCCCTGGTCCGCCATGTGGTCGGTGTAGGCGGCCAGATTGGAGTCGCCCGACTCCCGGTCCTCCTTCGCCATCCGGTCGAAGAGGCCCAGCGACCTCAGCGAGCGAGCACGCTCCTCCAGGAGGCGGCTCTGGATGTGGGCCAGTTGCTCCTTGGTGAGAATCGCCACGTTCTGTACCTTGGTAGACGGTTGTGCGGGCTGTCGCTACCGGGGTGCCGGCACCGGGGCGCCTTCGGCCGTGCGCGAGGAAATTACAATAATCCGACGGGGTTTCCAACGTGCCGCGCTTTCCTGACCCGGCCTCCGCCGCCGGTTGGGGCATCTCCCTCACACTTGGGCCTCAGGCTCTCCGTCCTCCAAACGACGAGTTCCGTGAACACGATCGACTGTAGACGCTGCGGCAAGGAATCGTCCTCAATGGAGAAGGCCCCATTCCGCACGGAGCTGGGCGAACGGCTGCTGCGCCGGATCTGCCGGCTTTGCTGGTCCGACTGGCTTCAGCACCAGACGCTGCTGATCAACCACTACGGGCTGGATCCACGCGAAGCCAGCTCGAGGAAGTTCCTCTACGAGCAGATCGAGCAGGTGCTGCTCGGCGACGGCGAGGCCGAGCAGGTGGACACGTCCCGGAAGGGCGAAATCGACTGGTGAGCGGGCGGGGGCTGCACGCCCGGCCTGACGCGCAACTCGACCCGGTTCAGGTCGAGAGGACCGCCTCCACCTGAGCCAGAGCCTCTTCGAGTTCCTCGCGCCCGATCACCAGGGGGGGCGCGAAGCGAATGACCTGCTGGTGCGTCTCCTTGGCCAGGATCCCCCTGTGCCACAGGGCTTCGCAGAAGGGCCGGGCCGGACCCGACGACTTCCGGATGACCAGGCCGATCATCAGCCCGCGGCCCCGCACTTCTTCGACGTGCGGCGAGTCGATGGCGCGCAGCCTCCGCATGAACCATTCGCCGAGCCGGGCGGAGCGCTCGATCAGCCCTTCCTCGACGATGACCTTCAGCGATGCGCGCGCGACCGCGGCCGCCAGCGGATTGCCGCCGAAAGTGGATCCGTGGTCGCCGGGCCGGAACACGTCCATGAACTCCGAGTCCGCGATCGCGGCCGAGACCGGGTAGACGCCGCCGCCGAGGGCCTTCCCGAGAATCAGCACGTCGGGGCGCACATCCTCCCAGTCGCAGCACAGGAGCCGTCCGGTGCGCCCCAGCCCGGTCTGGATCTCGTCCGCGACCAGCGCCACCCGGTGCCGCGAGCACAGGTCGCGGGCGGCGCGCAGGTAGCCGTCCGGCGGCACGATGACCCCTCCCTCGCCCTGGATGGGCTCGACCATGAAGCCCGCGGTGCGCTTGTTGATGGCGTCGCGCAGGGCGTCGATGTCCCCGTAGGGGATCCTGCGGAAGCCGGGCGTGAACGGGCCGAATCCCCTCCGGTACTCGAACTCGGAGGAAAAGCCCACGATGGTGGTCGTTCTGCCATGGAAGTTGTTGTCGCAGACGATGATCTCCGCCTTGTCGTCCGGGATGCCCTTCACCTGGTAGCCCCACTTGCGGACCGTCTTGATCGCGGTTTCGACGCCCTCCGCCCCGGTGTTCATGAGCAGCGCGCGCTCGAAGCCGGTGAGTTCGCACAGCTCGCGCAGGAAGGGGCCCATCTGGTCGTTGTGGAACGCGCGCGAGGTGAGCGTCAGGCGCTGCA
Organism: Gammaproteobacteria bacterium; assembly: GCA_028820325.1. Taxonomy (GTDB): domain Bacteria; phylum Gemmatimonadota; class Gemmatimonadetes; order Longimicrobiales; family Gaopeijiaceae; genus BD2-11. Next base: position 107,942 of record JAPPJO010000025.1, read on the forward strand.
TCTGGCTCCGGGCGGCGCCGATGATGCGCGGATGCAGGTGCCCCTGGTTGAGGGCGGAGTAGGCGCTCAGCATGTCGAGATAGCGACGCCCCTCCACATCCCAGACCCAGACGCCCTCGCCCCGTTCGATCACGACCGGGAGCGGATGGTAGTTGTGGGCGCCGAAGCGGTCGGCTTCATCGAGGTAGGATGACGTGATCGCCTGCGTTGCGGTGTCTTGCATGGTGTCGGCCTCCCGACGCGGATCCCGCGGGGGTCGCGTCAGCTTGTCGATGCGGAGCCGCCGCGAAAAGTCACGGGCGGAAACGGGTTTTCGTTGACGCTGAGCTGGAATACGTCGGGGCGGGCATAGTGGCCCACCACGTCGAAGTCGAACTTCCCGCGCGTGACCGCGTCGGGATCGAGGCGGGCGAAAAGAATCCCTTCCTGGTCCCAGAGGGGTCCCGCCAGGCACGCCCCCGACGGCGAATAGATCGCGCTTCCGCCGGCGCACAGGCGTTCCGGCCAGCCCTCCAGTTCACCGGCGATCTCCAGGTCGGCCGGGTACTGGGCGCGGGTGGCGTACTGGTTGCAGCCGAGGACGAAGCATCGTCCCTCGAGGGCGATGTGCCGGAGCGTGGCCTGCCAGCGCTCGCGCCCGTCGGCGGTCGGGGCGAGGTAGATCTCAACGCCCTTCGCGTACATCGCGGTGCGGGCCAGCGGCATGTAGTTCTCCCAGCAGATGAGGCCGCCGACCCGGCCGAGGGGCGTGTCCACAACCGTCAGCGTGCTGCCGTCGCCCTCACCCCAGATGAAGCGTTCGGCCGCTGTGGGCTTGAGCTTTCGATGCTTGCCCAGGAGCGCGCCGTCGGGACCGAAGTAGAGAAGCGTGCAGAAGAGCGTGCCTCCGCTGTAGTCGGCATCCCGCTCCACGACCCCGACGGCCAGGTAGACCCGGTGAGCCGCGGCGGCTTCGCCGATGCGATCGGTGGCCGGCCCGGGGACTTCGACCGCCCCCTTCAGGTATCGGTCCCATGTCCTGCGGCCCGCCGGCGAGCGGCCGCCCACCGACGTGCCGAACGCCAGGCCCCAGGGATACCCGCCGACATAGGCTTCAGGGAAGAGAACCAGCTGGGCTCCCTGCGCGGCGGCTTCGGCGGTGAGCGCGTGCACCTTCCCGATCGCCGCCTCCAGGTCGAAGGGGACCCCGGCCCCCTGTACCACCGCGACCCCGATGCCCTCGTTGTCGTTCATCCAGGTTCTGGTCCAGTGCTCTGGTTCGGGAACTCCGGAGACGTCTTCCGCACGGTCACGCTTCTCGCCGGTGGATTCCGTCTCCCTGCGTGGAATAATGCATCAAGCATATGCTTCGCGCGACAGGGCCCGCCATCGCGTCAGCCTCCTCGATACGCGATCTCCGCAACCACCTCGCCCACGACCTCCAGCGTTGCCGGGCTCACGTTGGCGGCGACGTCGTTGGGCGTGTGCCAGAGCGAGTTCCCCGGCCCGTACTCGAAGTCGATGATGTTCACGGTGGGGATGCCGGCTTCGTTCAGCGGCACGTGGTCGTCCTGGATGGGAGGACGCACCGTCATGGGGAAGAGGCGCCCGTATCCCAGGTCGCGCGCAATCCCCCAGACGCGCTGCACCACGCGGGGGGCGTAGCGGGAGGAATACCCTTCCACGGGGAAGCCGGGATCGCGGTCCCCGACCATGTCGAGGAGGACCGCATAGCGGGGCTGGCCGCCCAGGGGCTGCTCGGCATAGCGCTCGGAGCCGATGAACATGTCCGCCGTGGTCGGGCCGTAGTCCTCGCCGTCCACCATGAGCAGATCGATGCCGACCGGCGGCGGCTGGACGGAAAAGAGTTCGCCCAGCGCCATGAGCACGGCCACGCCGGAGGCGCCGTCGTTGGCGCCCGGGACGGGGGTGTCGCGGTCCTCCGGATTGGTGCTCTGGTCGGAGATGGGCCGGGTGTCCCAGTGGGCCAGGAACAGGAGCCGGTCAGGGTTGGCGGCGTTGAAGCGGGCCAGGACGTTGGCCAGCGGCAGGGTGTCTCCGGTGGTGGTGGTGTACCGGAAGCGGTCGACGATGACCGTGTCGGCGTGCGCCGCCAGCTGCCCGGCCATCCACTCCAGCTGTGCCGCGTGGCCGGGCGTGCCGGGCACCCGGGGCCCGAACGCGAGCTGGGCTTCGATCAGTTCGAAGGCACGCGCGCCCGGGAAGGCCGGGCGTTCGACGCGCTCGGCAGGCTCGCTACCCGGCTCCCCTCCGCACGCCAGCGTCGCCGCGAGCAGAAACGCCGAGTACCCGACAACGCGTTTCATCCCGGCATCCCGGAAGCGGGGTCAACTGCACTCGCTGAAGCCGCACACATGGCACTTCACGCACCCCTCCTCGAAGGAGAGCTGGCCGGTGCCGCAGTCCGGACAAGTGCCCAGATAGCCCAACCCGGAGGAACCGCCACCCGATGGCGCACGGCTGGGGGCGGACGCACCCGCGGCCGAGGTCACCGGAGCGGTGAGGATGAGTTCCTCCTGGATGCCGTCCTTTTCCTGGAGGTAGTACTCGATCGCCTGGCCGATGGCGTCGGGGGCGGAAAGGACCTTGCGCAGCCCGAACCCGACCGCGCGATCGCAGGAGATGCCGCGAAGCTGATCGCGGACCGCGGTGATGGGGATTCCCGACCGCAGCGCGAGGGAGATCAGCCGCCCGATCGCCTCCGCATCGGCCATGGCGGCGCCGCCGGCTTTGCCCAGCGTACAGAAGACCTCGAAGGGTCGGCCGGTCTCGTCTTCGTTGATGGTGACGTAGAGATCGCCGAGCGGGCAGTCCATCTTCACGGTGCGTCCCTTCAGCAGCGCGGGACGCTTGCGCTTGTGGCGGCCCGCGCCGGCGAGGCGGTCGCGGTCGCTTTCGCGCTGCCGGTACTTTTCGATCTCGCCGCGCAGCCGGTGACACTCCTCGCGCGCATCCGCGAGCTTCTGCTCGATCTCGCCGGCCGATGGCGCCTTCTCGCCGGTTGTTTCCGGCTTTTGCTCGGTCTTGCCGGTCGAGAGCACCTGCATGGGGCGGGACCCGTCGCGGTACACGGTCACGCCCTTGCACCCCAGGGAGAAGGCCAGCTCGTAGATCTCGCGGACATCCTCCGGCGTCGCCTCGTGGGGGAAGTTGGTGGTCTTGGAAATGGCGGCGTCGGTGTACTTCTGGAAGGCGGCCTGCATGCGCACATGCCACTCCGGGGTGATGTCGTGCGCGGTCACGAACACCCGCTGCACCTTCGCGGGCACCTCGTCGTGGTGGATGTGGCCGCTCTCCGCGACCCGCTCCATGAGTTCCTTCGAATACCAGCCGCCCTCCTTTGCGACGCGCACGAAGTCCTCGTTGACGTCCGGCATCAACACGCCGGCCTGGTTGCGCATGAACGCCACCGCAAACAGGGGCTCGATGCCGCCCGAGCAGCCGGCGAAGATCGAGATGGTGCCCGTCGGGGCGACCGTGTCGAGATTGCAGTTGCGCAGCGGACGCATCGGGCGAATGCGGCTCCCGTCGGGACGGCGGGCGCAGCTTTCCTCCGGACCCCAGATGGACTGCGCCCAGGCCGGGAACACGCCCCGGCTTTCCGCCAGCTTCGCGGACGCGACCTTGGCTTCCTCGTCGATGAAGCGCATGACGGCCTCGGCGACCGCCACGGCGGCGTCGGAGTTGTACGGGATTCCCAGCCGCACCAGCATGTCCGCCCAGCCCATCACACCAAGCCCGATGCGCCGGATGTTCTCGGCCAGTTCGGTGATCTGGGGCAGCGGATAGCGGTTGGCGTCGATCACGTTGTCCAGGAAGTGCACCGACAGGTGGACGACCCGGCGGAGCCCGTCCCAGTCGATTGCATCCTGCGGATCCACGCTCCACGAGAACCCTTTGCGCACGAACGGGCCGAGGTTGAGGCTCCCCAGGTTGCACACGTCGTACGGCAGGAGCGGCTGTTCTCCGCACGGATTGGTGGCCTCGTATTCGCCCAGCTTCGGCACCGGGTTGAATTCGTTGGCCCGGTCGATGAAGAAGACGCCCGGCTCGCCGGTCTTCCACGCGCCCTGCACGATCATGTCGAAGATCTCGGTCGAGTTCTCGCGGCCTACGACATCGCCGGTGCGCGGGCTGACGAGGTCGTAGTCCTCGCCCTTCGCCACCGCCTGCATGAAGGCGTCGGTGATGGCGACCGAAATGTTGAAGTTGGTGATCTGGGAGGTGTCGTCCTTGCAGGTGATGAAGGAGCGGATGTCGGGATGGTCGACCCGCAGGATGCCCATGTTGGCGCCCCGGCGCGTGCCCCCCTGCTTCACGACCTCGGTGGAGGAGTCGTAGAGGCGCATGAAGGACACCGGGCCCGAAGCCACCCCCATGGTGGAGCGCACCGTGTCGCCCTCGGTGCGAAGCCGGGAGAAGGAAAACCCCGTGCCCCCCCCGGACTGGTGGACCAGCGCCATGCTCTTGAGGGTGTCGTAAATGCCGCACTCGCCGTTGGAGAGGGCATCGTCGACGGGAAGCACGAAGCACGCGGAGAGCTGCCCGAGCGGCCGCCCCGCGTTCATCAGCGTGGGGGAGTTGGGCTCGAACGTGCCCGTCGCCATGAGGTCGTAGAACTGGCGCGCGACCTCGTCGATCGCCGCATCCGTTGCGCCATGGCGGCGGTCTTCCTCCGCGATCACGCGCGCGACCCGCCAGAACATGGTCTCGGGCTCTTCGACAGGCTCGCCTTCTTCGTTTTTCTTGAGATAGCGGAGCCCGAGAACGATGCGCGCGTTGTCGGAAAGCGTCGCGCGCGGGAGGTCTGCGGGCGGCACGTCGTGCGCCGGCGGAGCGTCTGGAGATGCGGGTCGTTGGGCGGACATGCTGTTTTCCGTTTGCTGTTTTGCCGAGAGATGTGGAAAAATGAGTGGAAACAGCCCCCACCTCCGTGCAAAACAAACGGAAAGCACGCCAGCCAAGGTGTGGGCTTGTTGAAACTGCTCGACACCACATCTTGTGGGTCGATGTCTCCGGGGCACCGTATGTCGCGGTGCGACCTACACCATAGGTGCCCCGGTTGCGCGCCGCAAGTCTCTTCTAGAACGCCGATCCCAGACGGAGGTAGAGCCGCCCCGCGCGCAGGCGGAACCCTGCCCCGGGCGGATCGTCTACACCCCTGAGCGGAAACGCCAAACCGGCCCGCACGTCGGTGGAGAGCGTCCAGAAGGGCAGCGTGTTCACCGTCACCTCCAGGCCGAAGGAGGCGAGGGCGGCGCGCTTCGGGCTCGCGGTGGGATCCCGCTCGCCTTCCGGGCCCCAGGCGTTGCCTGCGTCGGCAAACAGGCTTGCGCCGGCCCGGTCGAAGTACAGGGGCCAGGCCCCGAGGCCCCGGCGAATGATGGAGAGCGGAAGCCGGTACTCGGCGGATGCCGACCAGGCGATGCGCCCGCGCCGGGAAGCGGCGGAATAGCCTCGCACGGGAAACAGGAGCGGCGAGCCCCCGAAGAGACCGAAGCCGGTGAGCCGCTCACGCGTGCCCGCGGCGTTGCCCACCTCGAAGTGAAAGCCGTCGGCGCCCGGTCCGCGCGCGATCCCGCCGCTCGCCCGCAGGGCGAACACCTGCTGGGCGAATCCGACGTTGCCGAGCGCACGGTAGAGCGAAAGGCGGCCGGTGACCTCCTCGAACCCCCTGTCGGCCGCGCGGTCTCCGGCGAGTTCCTCGGGGAGATCGAGCACGCGCGAGACCCGGCCCCGAACGGCTCCCGAGACGCCGTCTGCCAGGGTCATGGACATGGCGTGCGAGCGAGCGGTGTTGAACCCCAGCGTTGCGGCTACCTCCCCGACGCGCCGCGTGGGACGGTTGAGCCGGAAGAGGGTGGAGGGTTCCAGCGTCGCGTCCAGGAGCTCGGAGGACACCCAGTTGTGGCTGGCCTCCAGGGTGAGGCCGATGCGGTTGCGAAAGCGGGCACGCTGAAGGTCCAGGCTCACCTGCACGCGTCGTTCCCGGTCCACCACGTAGAGAGTGTCCACGTCCCCGTTCTGGCGCTCTCCCAGGGTGAGACCCGCGGGATCGTAGAGCTGGCCCAGCGAGAAGGTCACCACCGGGTTCCCCAACCCTCGGGCGGTGTAGCCGAAGCGGCCCTCCCCGCGACGCTTCTCGGGAATCAGGCGGCCCCAGGCCCGGAAGGCGTGCCGGTCGACCAGATCCCGGCCGGAGGTCGAGAATCCGAAGCCCGGGCCGATGACATCGCGCTCCCGGATCCTTCGAGGCGCGGAGTAGAGCGGCTGCCAGTAGGTCGGGAGGAGCGAGCGGAAGGCCCGGTACGGCCTGCTCTCGGCCTCGATCGCGGCCTGAAAGCGGTCCGGGGAACGATCCGCGCCCAGCAGGAAGCGGGGGTCGTCCGCGAAGGGTTCGAACCACTCGCCCGGAGCGTAGGGGATGCGCTCGATGTCCCAGCCGTCGTGGTGGTAGGCGGAGTAGTAGATCCACTCGCCCTCCGGATCGATGGCCGGATGGGCGGCCCCGGTGAGCATGTTGGTAACCTGGCGCACCGGCCCGGCCCGTCCGTCCCCGTCGATGGAAGCCGCGAAGAGATTGGGGATGCCGGTGCGGTCGGAAGACCACAGCAGGGTGCGCCCGTCGGGGGACCAGGCAGGACTCGCGTCGACGGCGCGGTCGTCGGTCACTCTTGCGATCAGCGCGCCGGCGGCATCGAGGATCACGACATCGAAGCGGCCGCCGGTACGCCACTGCGATACGGCGATCCGGGACCCGTCCGGCGACCAGCGCGGAAAGCCCCAGTGGACGGCGGGAGCCGCCTCGGTCAACGCCGTGATGTCCCCGGTGGCCAGGTCCACCAGAACCAGCCGGTTGGTGCCCTCTCCCTCCTGCACCGCCACGACGTGTTCGCCGTCCGGATGCACGTCCGGGAAGGCGAGCCGGCCGCCGCTGGTGATGCGGGTGACGTGGCCGTCCGCATCGACCCGGTAGAGATCGTTGTAGAGGCGGTAGCGGTCCGCCAGCTCGAACTGGGCGAAGACCATCCCGCCGTCGGGCGTCCACGAGAAGCTGGACAGGCCGTTGGTGCGGGTGAACCGGCGCCCTGCGCCACCATCCAGGTCGAGCAGGCGCAGATGCGCATCGGAGCGCCCGTCCGAGAGCGCGAAGGCGAGGCGCCGGCCGGCCGGAGACACCTGCGGGTAGAGGGCCTGGCGCGCCCCGCGGGTGAGCGCTTCGCCGGTGGTGACCGGCTGCAGTGCGGCGAGGGAGCCGGCGAGGCCGCTGTACCTGAAGGAGAGCGACGCGCGCCACTCGTCCCACGCCTGAGAGAACGAGATGCCGAAGGCCGAACGCGCCGCGGCGTCGATCCGATAGGGAACCAACTGGCCCGCCACCTCTTCCACGAGCTGCCGCATGCCCGTGGTGTCGGTGCGTTCCATCAGATAGTGGAAGAACTCGGAGCCGTAGACGTAAGGGCGAAGTCCAGCCGGCCACACGGGGCTCCTGCCGGAGACCACGGACAGCGACTCGAGGTCCTCCTCGAGAACGCCGGTGCGCAGCACCATGTCCTGCCAGGTGCCGTGGACACGGCCGGCGTCCGTCAGCGTCGACTCGTAGTAGGTGGCGATCCCTTCGGTGAGCCAGGTGGGCGTGGCGCGTCCGGGAAAGAAGGGCCAGGTGGCGGGGTAGCGGCCCAGGACCGCGCGCAGGATGCCGCCCAGACCGCCCGCGGGATCCAGGTGGAAGATGTGCACCAGCTCGTGCGTGACCACCAGCTCGATCCACTCGTCGAAATAGTTGAGGGATCCCGCGTCCGCGGGCGGGCGGGCAAAGAGCGTGATGCGGTTGCCGGGGACCACGTTGGCGAACCCGTTGGAGTAGTCGGCGTGGTCGGTGAGCACGATGTCGATGGCGCCCGGCGGTGGCGCGCTGAAGGATGAAGCCAGTTGCCCGTAGGCGCGCTCCGCCCGGTCGGCGAGGCGCGTCGCCAGGGGATGGAGGGCTTCGGGAAAGGTGATCCGGAAATGCTCGGTGTCGAGCGTGCGCCAGTCCTCGTCGGGGGGCACCTGGCCGTAGGCGGGGACGGTGGCCGAGAGCGCGCCCGCGAGGAGCATCGGCAGGAGCAGCAGCCTTGTCAGGGGGCTGCCGCGCCCGTCAATGTTGTCGGGGCCAAAGCAGACGAGGGTTGTCATCAAATCATGCAGACCAGGGCAAGTATCTGGTACCGGCTGGGCTACGCATGGGAGACCGCGCGCCTGGGCCAGGCGGCCGGGAGCGGCGGGGCATCCGGCCGGCGCCGTCCGCCCCTCCGGTCCGGAAATGGGAGCGCGCCCTCCGCCACACGCAAGATCGCCCCTTCGCTCCTCTGGAGAAACCTGCTCGACCAGGCCGGCGGGCTGGCCCGGCGGGTCGTGGTCGCGCGGGCCGATCGCTCGTCGCCACGTGAGGACTTTCCGCGCGCGGCTCTGGCGGGTGCTGGAGCGGCGCTCGCAGCGCGCTCGCTCGCAAGGCTGCTCGCTCCCGATGCGTCATCCGGGGATGAGGCCGGGCTTGGGCTCGAGTTGGCGCAGGGCGCGGTCGAGGGGTTGGCCCTGGCGGTCCTGAGCCGCCATCTGCCCGCTGGCCGCCTGGTGCAGATCGGGTTGTGCAGCGTGGCGAGGCATGCCGCGGCTACCCGGGGAGGGCTCCCGCGCGTCATCCGTCCCATCGCACCGGGGACGATCCGCACCCTCTCCGCCCTGGCCCCCGAGCGCGGCCGCAATGGCGGATTGCTCGAACACGCGGCGTTCGCGACCGCGTTCGTGCTGCTCTACCGGCGCGGAACTCCCGGATCCGCCTAGCAGACGAAGCGCTGCGAGCACGCGGTGCCTTCACGCTCCACCGGGCGTGAGGGACCCCAGAACCCGGCGCCCCGAAGCCCCCGTGGAGGCTGGCGAATTGGCCGGCAGACCCCGCAGGTGCGCCCACGCCAGCACCGCGAAGCAGGCGGCTTCGCGCGCTTCCGGGTCGAGACCCAGCACGGACAGGTCGCGCACCGGGACCGGGGCGAGCCGGTCGGAGATCATCGCCGCCAGGACCGGGTTCAGCGCGCCGCCGCCCGCCAGCAGGACCTCGCTCACGCCCCGGGGAAGCACCCAGCAGCGACAGGCTTCCGCGACGGAGGCGGCGGTGAAGGCCGTAAGCGTTGCGACCAGGCAGGCCCAGTCGCGGCTGGTACGCGGCGCCCGGCGTTCCACCAGCCCTTGGACGAACGCGCTGCCGAACACTTCGCGGCCGGTCGACTTTGGCGGCGGGCGATGCAGGAACGGGTGCTGCAGAAGCTGTTGCAGCAGGCCTTCATCGACCTCGCCGGCCGCCGCGAGCTCACCGTCGGCGTCGAACGTCCGACGGCCATCCGTGGCGAGTTCCGCGGCGGTGTCGATGAGCGCGACCCCGGGGCCCGTATCGAAGGCCAGGACGGGTTCGCCTTCCGAAGCCGCCGGCAGCCAGGTGACGTTGGCCATCCCTCCGAGGTTCTGGAGGGCACGCGGCCGGTCTGGTGCGGAGAAGAGCAGGCGGTCCGGCCAGGGAACGAGGGGCGCGCCGTGCCCGCCAGCCGCCACGTCGCGGGTCCGGAAGTCGCTCACCACCGGTATGCCGGTGATCTCCGCGATGGTCGCGGGATCGCCCAGCTGGAGGGTGGCGCCGCGGCCGTCCCCGGACGGTGGATCGTGCCACACCGTCTGTCCGTGCGAACCGATCGCCGCGACCGATCCCGGATCCACCCCGGCGCGCGCGCACCCGGCGAGGGCACAGCGCGCGAAGCGCTCACCCAGGACCGCGTGCAGGCGGGCCAGATCGGCCGGCCCGCCCCCCTCGATCGCGCGGCGGATCGAGTCCCGCTCCTCCGGCAGGTAGCTCTCGCTGTGGAATCCCAGCAATCGCCACGAGAACGTTGCCGGGGTGGTCCCGCCCACCTCCAGCAGGGCGGCGTCGACACCGTCGAGCGACGTACCCGACATCATTCCGAGAACCTTCATGGCCCGGGCGTCACGTGGAAAAGGGCGGTCCGCCGCGCGTCCGGCCGCACCCGTTTCGGGATGCCGCCGCGGTCATCCGGCGGCACCGGGGACATCCGCCACCCGGCCCCTGCTCTCCTCGAGCAGGACGCGCGCCGCCTCCGCGTCGATCCCGCGGCGAGCCATCACGATGGCCGTCTTGACGTGGCCGCCGGCCTCCTGCAGCAGGGCTCGGGCGAGCTCCCGCTCCAGCCCAAGGGTCGACATCACGATGCGCTCACCCCGGTCCTGGAGCTTCCGGCAGGTGACCTGCAGATCGACCATGAGGTTGCCGTACACCTTGCCCATCAGGACCATGGCGCCGGTGGTGATGGTGTTCAGGACCAGCTTGGTAGCCGTGCCCGCCTTCATGCGCGTCGAGCCCGTGATCACCTCGGGACCGACCAGGGGGGCGATGACGACATCGTGGGCGGCGAGGAGCTCGGCGGACGGAGGCGTGCAAAGCAGAAAGCCGGTGCGGGCGCCCCGCTCACGGGCTTGCCGCAATGCCCCGTGCACGAAGGGCGTGGTGCCTGAGGTGGCGATGCCGAGCACGAAATCGTCGGCGCCCACCGAGAGGCGGTCCATCTCGCGGGCGCCGTCGCGCGGGTCGTCCTCGGCTCCCTCGCGCGCCCGCACCAGCGCGTCGTAGCCCCCCGCGATCACGCCGACCACCATCGACGGGTCGGTCCGGTAGGTCGGGGGCATCTCCGCCGCGTCGAGCACCCCCAGCCGGCCGGACGTGCCCGCGCCCACGTAGATCAGCCGGCCGCCGCGGCAGAACGCGTCGCGCGCCAGCTCCATTGCGCGGGCGATGCCGGCAGCCTCCTCCCCGACGGCCGCGGCCACGGTGCGGTCCTCGTCATTGATGAGCGCAACGATCTCGGCCGGCGACAGCCGGTCGACGCCACGCGAGCGTGGATTGCGCTGTTCGGTCAGACGATCATCGAGCATGCTGCGCGTCCGGACCCGGGACAGACGTGACTCCTCTCCGACTCAACCACGCAAAGCTAGCAGCCCGTGGATGAATCCGCGCGAGAACCCGGAGCGGCGAGACGCCGGGCTGGCGCGGTGCCTCGAACGTCCAGCGATCCCGAGATCGCAAGCGGTGTAGCACGACCGGCGGATCCTCTTCATCATTCGGGCAATGGACCCGGCCCTAACGGAGGCGGCATGCCACGTCGGAGACCACGCGTCTGGACAGCGGGCCTTTGCGCGATCCTCGTAACCGTCTGCTCGGACGATCCGGCGACCACGGCCCCGCCGACCATCCCTCCCCCTGCCCCTCCCCCGCTGGAGCCCTATGCGGCCGAGCGCGCGGCGCTCATGGCCCTCTACAACGCGACGGACGGGACGCACTGGCATCGGCAGAGGAACTGGACCACCGCCGGGAGCATCCGGGACTGGCAGGGGGTGTCCACCAACTCGTCCGGCTTCGTCACCGAACTGTTGCTTCGGGACAACAACCTGTCCGGCGCGCTCCCGCCCGAACTCCGGAATCTGACCCAACTGAGACAACTGGATCTCGAGGACAACGAGTTGACCGGTTCGATCCCGCCGCAACTCGGAGATCTGCCCCAACTGAGACGTCTGGTTCTGGGCACCAACGAACTGACGGGCACGATCCCGGCCGAGTTGGGCAGGCTGAGCCAACTGACCATGCTCGATCTGGGCAACAACAGCCTGAACGGGACGATCCCTTCCGAACTCGGATCGCTGCCGCGCCTCGATTCCCTACTGGTTCACCGCAACGAACTGACCGGCCCCATACCCGTCGAGCTCGGCAACCTGGCCTCGCTGCGGAGGCTGCTGCTGGCGTTGAATCAGTTAACGGGTCCCGTGCCGCCGGAACTGGGCAACCTGGCGAATCTCACCTACATGAGCCTGAGCCGTAACCAGTTGACGGGCACGATCCCGCCCGAGCTGGCGAAGCTGAGCTCGATCCGGATTCTGTCGGTTTCGCGCAACAGCCTCACGGGGACGATTCCGCCCGAGCTGGGCAATCTGGCCACCCTGGAAGGACTCTATCTCTACCAGAACCAGCTCACCGGCCCCATCCCCGTCTCGCTGGGCAACCTGTCGGAACTGGAGACGCTCTGGATTCACGACAACGGCCTGACGGGCCCGTTGATCGAGGAGCTTGCCGACCTCGCGGCGCTCGAGGATCTGCGAGCCGCGGACAACGAGTTGAGCGGCGCGCTGCCGCGCAATCTGGGCAGACCCCGGGCCTTCGCCCGAGTCGAGCTCGAAGGAAACGAAGGCCTGACCGGTCTGCTGCCGCGGAGCATGATCGGCCTCGAGTTCCTGCAGGTGCTGTCCTACGGGGACACCGACCTGTGCGCCCAGATCGATGACGAGTTCCAGGAGTGGCTGCGGAAGATACCGGACGGCAGCCGGGCGGATTGCGATGTCGCGCAGGTCGAACGACTCGCTCTCACCGACCTGCACGACGTGACCGGGGGATCATCCTGGCCGAACCGGGCGGCATGGGGGACGGATGCTCCCCTGGGAGACTGGCATGGCGTGTCCACGGAAGACGGACGTGTCGTTGAAGTTGCCCTGCCCGCCAACGCCCTGTCCGGTCCGCTCCCCGCGGAGATCGCCAACCTCGGCGAACTGAGGGTGTTGGACCTGGCCGAAAACGACCTGTTCGGCGCGTTCCCGGGCTCCTTCGCCGGTTTGCACGAACTCGCGGAATTGCGCCTGGGCCGGAATCCGGGGCTGGAGGGCGCCCTGCCGTTCGCGCTTCGGGGGTTGGAACGGGTTCGCGTGCTGCTACACGACGACACCGGCCTGTGCGCCTCTCCCGCGCCGGACTTCCAGGCGTGGTACGGGGCGATCGAGCAGACCGCCGGCGCGGTCTGCGACAATCCGGATCAGGTCACGGTATCCCTGCCCATGGTCTATCTCACCCAGTCGGTGCAGGCCCCGTCCGGGAGCGTGCGTCTGGTGGCCGACCGCAACGCGCTTCTGAGGGCGTTCGTCACGGCCGAGGAGCCGCGCGGGTTCTTCGAGCCCGAGGTCGTCGCGGTCTTCACGGATCCGCAAGGGGACGAGGTCCACCGCGCGGTCATGACCCGCGACGCCAACCAGATCCCGGCGCAAGCGGACGAGGGCGATCTCGGACTCTCGTACAACGCGGTGATCCCCGCCGAGGCAGTCATCCCGGGCGTCGAGATGGTCGTCGAGGTCGATCCGGAGGAAACCCTGCCCCTCACCGCCGAAAGCGAAGCCCGATTCCCGGACGAGGGATCCGACTCGCTGAACGTGGTGGAGGTGCCTCCGATGCAGCTCACGCTGGTTCCGGTCATCGCGGCCGCGGAGCCCGACACGTCGGTTCTGGCGTGGGTCCGCGGCATCTCCGCCGACAGTCCCGAGGTGGGACTGCTGAGACACGCGTTCCCGTTCGCCGAGTTCGACGTCAGGCCGCACGAGGCCTATCACACCTCGCTGGATCTCACCACCTCGGCCGGGCAGGTGTCGCTGTTCGGGGAACTCGAGGCGCTGCGGGCATCGGAAGGCGGCACGGGCTACTACTACGGGGTCACCGCCAACCTGGGATCCATCGCCGGTCGGGGGCAGCTCCCCGGCTGGGTGAGCGTCGGCGTGCCGAGATCGACCACGCTGGCGCACGAAGTAGGCCACAATCTCTCGCTCAGGCACGCGCCTTGCGGCGATCCCAGCGGCGTCGATCCGAACTTCCCCTACCCGGACGGAAGCATCGGCGTGTGGGGGTACGACTTCCGCAACGGATCGATGGTGCCTCCCGACCGCGGCCAGGACATCATGACCTACTGCCGCACGTTGCCGTGGCTCAGCGACTACTACTTCGAGAAAGTGATCGACCATCGCGGGCGACTGGCGGCGGACACCGCGAGCGCAGGGCTGGCCGCGGCAGGCCCCGCCTCCGACATGCTCGTGCTCCGGGGTGGCATGGTGGATGGAGAGCTGTGGATCGATCCGACGTTCTCGATGCGCGCGGCGGCAAGGCCGCCCGATGCGCGGGGCCCATACCACATTCGCGGGACCGACGACGACGGCGAGACGCTGTTCTCCCTGGACTTCACGCCCACCGGGGATGGGCACGGCGGCAGGCACTTCTTCTTCACGGTGCCGATCGGGGCCGATTGGGAGGACGCGCTCGAACGCATCACCCTGACCGGGCCGGAAGGCGAGGCGTACGTGGACCAGGCCGACGAGCGCCGGATCACCGTGGTCTCCGAGCCCGGAACGGGACGCCTGCGCGCGATTCTGCGGGACTGGGAAGGGGCGCTGCCGGACGCGCTCAGGGACAAGGCCGACCTGGAAGTCAGCATGACGCGCGGGCTCAGGGAAGCGGTGCGGCTGCGGAGGTGACCCTCACGGAGGCGGCATGACTCGTCGAGGATCGCGCGTCTGGGCAGTGGGCTTCTGCACGCTCCTGCTCTCCGCCTGCTCGGACGAAGACCCGGCAATCACAGCCCTGCGCGAGGTTGAGCAGACCGATACCCCCGATCGGGCCACGCTCATCGGCTTGTACGGCGCGACCGGGGGGCCGAACTGGCACGACAGGACGAACTGGCACACCCCGGAGAGCATCAGGAACTGGAGGGGGGTATCGACCAACTCGGCCGGCTTCGTCACCGCGCTGTCGCTGTCGGGCAACAACCTCTCGGGAACCCTCCCACCCGAGCTCGGGGACCTGGCGCACCTGCGACGGCTGACTCTTTACGGCAACCAGTTGACGGGCCCGATCCCGGCGGAGTTGGGGAGGTTGAGCGAGCTCACCAGGCTCGATCTGAGACACAACAGGTTGAACGGGACGATTCCGGTCGAACTCGGGGCACTGTCGCGCCTCGACACCCTGCTGCTCTCGAATAACCGGCTTTCCGGCTCGATTCCGGGTGAGTTGGGGAATCTGCGTTCTCTTCGAAGGCTGCGCCTGGGGTTCAATCAGCTTTCGGGTGCCCTGCCGCCGGAACTTGGCAACCTCGGCAGCCTCGTGCGTCTGACCGTCAGCCGTAACGAATTGACTGGCCCGATTCCGCCGGAAATGGGGAACCTGTGGGCGATTCAGATCCTGTCGGCGTCGCGGAACAACCTCACGGGTGCGATTCCGGCCGAACTGGGAAACCTGGCCGCACTGAAAGGGCTGTATCTCTACGAGAACCAGCTCACCGGTGAAATCCCCGCCTCGCTGGGGAATCTGTCGAACCTGGAAACGCTCTGGATTCATGAAAACGAGCTCTCCGGAGCTCTGCCCGAGGAACTCGGCAACCTTTCGGCGCTTCACGACCTGCATGCGGCAAACAACGGGTTGAGCGGCGAGTTGCCCCGCAGTCTGGGCAACCTCCAGGTCCTGGCGCGACTCGATCTCCAGGGCAACGCGTTGAGCGGGCAGCTCCCGTTCGCCATTGGCGGCATGCGCTCGCTTAACGGGCTTTGGCTGCAGGGGAACCATGACCTTGCTGGCCTGCTCCCGCGAAGCATGCTCAAGCTGAAGTCCATGCGGGGTTTGTCGTACGCGGGCACCGATCTCTGCGCCCAGATCGACGAGGAGTTCCAGGCGTGGCTGCGCGCGATACCGGATGGCGACAGGTCGGGTTGTGATGTCGCGCGGGTCGAACGACTTGCGCTCATCGGCTTCCACGACATGACCGGCGGCCCGTCCTGGACGAACCGCGGGGCATGGGCGACGGAGGCTCCCCTTGAGGACTGGCATGGCGTGGCCACCGAGGAGGGACGCGTCGTGGAGGTGGCGCTGCCCGCCAACGGCCTGTCCGGTGCCATCCCCGCGGAGATTGCGAACCTTACCGAGCTCACGGCGGTCGACCTGGCCGAAAACGACCTGTCCGGTGCGGTTCCGAGCGCCATCGGTGGGTTGCGGGAACTCGCCGAGTTGCGGCTGGGCCGGAATCCGAGGCTCGAGGGCGCGCTGCCGTTCGCTCTTCGGCAGTTGGAACGGGTTCGCACGCTTCTACACGATGACACCGGCCTGTGCGCGTCCCCCGCGCCGGACTTTCAGGCATGGTACACCGCGATCGAGCAGACGGCGGGCACGATCTGCGACAACCCGGATGAGGTCACGGTGGCCCTGCCAACGGTCTACCTCATTCAGTCGGTCCAGACTCCGCCGGGGACCGTGCGTCTGGTCGCCAACCGGGACGCCTTGCTGAGGGCATTCGTGACGGCTGATGAACCGAGAGGGTTCTTCGAGCCCGAGGTCGTTGCGGTCTTTACGGGACCGGAAGGGGACGAAGTTCACCGCGTGGTCATGACGCGCGACGGCAACCAGGTCCCTGCAGTTGCCGAAGAGGGCGATCTGGGCACGTCGTACAACGCCGTCATTCCCGCGGAGGTCATCGTCCCGGGCGTCGAGATGGTCGTGGAGGTCGACCCCGGGGGCACACTCCCTCTCACCGCCGCGAGCGAAACCCGTTTCCCGCCCTCGGGTGCCCGGCTGCTGAACGTCGTGGAAGTGCCCCCGACGCTGCTTAATCTGGTGCCGGTCGTGGAAGCCGCGGAGCCTGATTCGTCGGCTGTGGAGTGGGTCCGCCGCATCTCCGCCGACAGCCCCGAGGTAGCGTTGCTGAGGCACGCTTTCCCGTTTGCCGGGTTCAGCGTCAGGCAGCACGCCGCCTATGTCACGTCTCTGGATCTCACCACTGTAATGGGGCAGGCGGCGCTCTTCGGAGAGCTGGCGATGCTGCGAGCATCGGAAGGCGGTGTGGGTCACTACTACGGGGTTGCCGCCGACCTCGGGTCCATCCGCGGTCGGGGACAGCTGCCCGGTTGGTTGAGCATCGGGATCATGAGTCCATTCACGCTGGCGCACGAAGTAGGACACAACCTCTCGCTCAGGCACGCGCCCTGCGGGGGTGCCTTCGGCCCCGATCCGGCGTTCCCCTACCCGGACGGAAACGTTGGCGTGTGGGGATACGACTTCCGCAGCGGATCGGTGGTACCTCCGGACGGCGGCCGGGACCTCATGAGCTACTGCCGGTCGTTCCCCTGGCTCAGCGATTTCTACTTCGAAAAGGTGATCGACCATCGCGCGGAGCTGGCCGCGGGCCCCGCGAGCACAGCCCTGGCTGCATCGGCCTCGCGGTCCGACATGCTCGTCCTGTGGGGCGGGGCCGTGGATGGCGAGCTGTGGATCGAGCCGGTGTTGTCGATGAAGGCGGCGGCGAGACTGCCCGAGGCCCGGGGTCCGTACCGCGTTCGGGGGATGAGCTTGGACGGTCGGACGCTCTTCTCGCTGGACTTCACGCCCACGGAGGACGAGCACGGGGGCAGACACTTCTTCTTCACGGTGCCGATCGAGGCCGAGTGGGAGGACGCGCTCAAACGCGTCACCCTGACGGGGCCTGAAGGCGAGGCGTACGTGGACCACACCGACGAGCGCCGCATCACCGTCGTCACCGAGCCCGGGACCGGACGCCTGCGCGCGATTCTGCGGGACTGGGAAGGGGCGCTGCCGGACGCGCTCAGGGACGAGGCCGACCTGGAGGTGAGCATGACGCGCGGGCTCAGGGAGGCGGTGCGGCTGCGGAGGTGACGCCAGGGCCGGGATTCTCGTTCCACAGGCCTCCCATGCCAACCCTTACGTTACGTCAGGGTTTGGGAAACATCTGGCACGGCAAGCGCTTGCGCGCTAATCTTCGCGCCCCGGAAAACGCGGCTCCGGTTCCCCACGCCATCGAGGCGTGACGCCTGTCCGCTTTCCGGCGCCTGCTCGGAAGGCCGGCGAGAAACCGGGGCGGGACAGAGCGTACTCCCGTCGCGGCCATGCCAGGGGAGTCCCATGGAAACGGAGCCAGAAGGCGACGGGCGGGGCCGGGTTGCGGGCGAGGTCGGTCAGGCGCTGCCCGCACTTCACCCGCCGATGCGCGCGGGCCGGGGGCCTGTCGCGACCTCGCTGCTCTGGCTGGCGTCGGCCCTGATTCTCGTCGGTTGCTCCGACCCGCCTCCCGCCGATCCTCCCCCGCCCGGCGCCATCGCCTTCGGCGTCTACGGGGACGGGCCCTACTACCCATGGGAGGAGCCACGCGCCCAGCGGCTGCTGGCGGACGCCGAGTCGGCGGGGGTGGACTTCCTCATCCACATCGGGGATATCCTGGGCGGATCGTGCGCGGACGAGCAACTGCACGACATACGCAGGCGGCTGGACGAGGTGCCGCTTCCGGTCGTGTACACTCCGGGGGACAACGAGTGGGCGGACTGCCATGCGCCAAATGCGGGCGGGTACGATCCGCTCGAGCGGCTGGAACGGCTTCGGGAGATCTACTTCGACGATCCCTCATCCAGTCTCGGCGCAGTCCCGATGCCCGTCGCATCGCAGGCGAGGGATGCCGGGTTCTCCGAGTTTCCCGAGAACGTGCGCTGGACCCGGGGCGGCTTCGTCTTCGCCACCCTCCACGTGGTCGGGTCGTTCGACGCGACGGCGCAGTTCCCGGGACGCGACCACCGCCATGACCAGGAGGTGGCCCGGCGAAACGAGGCAGCGCTCGCGTGGGTTGATGCGGTCTTCCAGGAAGCGCGCGCCATCGAGGCTTCCACGATCGTGCTCGCAGCGCACGCCAACGTCCGCCTCGAGAGCGGGGGCGGGGACGGCTACGGAGCCCTGGTCGCCGCTCTGCGGGATCATGTGGCCGCCTTTCCCGGGGATGTCCTCTTCATCCACGGGGACACGCACACCTTCCGGATGGACCAGCCCCTGACCGACGGGAAGGGACGCGGACTCGCCAACTTCACGCGTCTCGAGACCTGGGGATCCCCGGACATAGGCTGGGTCCGGGTGGTGCTGGACGCGGTGAAGGGTGAAGTCGTCGAAATCGAGCCGCGGCTGATGCGGCGCTGGTTCTGACGGCCCGCGATTACGAACTCCCCCCGGACTGCCAGCGAAGGAGGAGAGCGCGACCGATGAACGATCGAGAGGCGTCCGCCGGATCCCGGCCCGCAACCGGGCTCGCCCGGGAACTCGGGCTCATGGGGCTGGTGGCGACCGGCATCTGTGCGATGCTCGGCGCCGCCATCAACGTGATGCCCTTCATGATCCAGCGCAGCGTGCCCGGGATCGGGCCCTGGGTGCTGCCCGCGTACCTCTTCGCGGCCGTGCCCGCGGTCCTGGCCGCGCTGGCCTACGCCAGCCTGGGCTCGGCGATGCCGCGGGCCGGGGGCAGCTACATCTATGCGAGCCGGGGCTTGAGTCCGTACTGGGGCTTCGTGGCCAGCTTCTCGCAGTGGTTCGGGCTGTCCATCGCGATCGGGGTGGTCTCCTACATCCTGATTCCCTTCCTGCGCGACATCGCGGGTGCGCTCGAGTTGGTCGCCCTCGCGGACGCCCTCGACACCGGTGCGGTGCGGGTGGGGCTGGCGCTCGCGTTCCTGTGGACCTTCGTGCTGGTGAACGTGCGCGGGCTCGAGCTCTACGAGCGGACTCTCGTCCCGATGATGTTCCTGATGTTCGCGCTGGGCGCGGTGGTGATCGTGGCCGGGTTCGCCTTCGACCACGGGGACTTCGCAGCCGCGCTCTCGGCGTCGGAGGGCCGGTCCGTCCCGGAGGTGGCCGCGCCGGCGCTCGAACCTCGCACCCTGCTGGCGGCATCCGTGTTGCTCTTCGCCACCTTCATCGGCTTCGACTCCATCGCCCAGGCCGGGGGCGAGGCGAAGAACCCGGGGCGCAACCTGCCGCTCGCGATCGGGCTCGCGATCACGATCGTGGGGGGCTTCTACTTCCTGTTCACTGCGGCGGTGTACCACGCGGTTCCCTGGAGCTTCATCGCCGCCGAGGCGCAGGTGCGGGATCTTACCGCGCCCGGACTGCTCGGGTATCTGCTCCCCGCGGGATGGACGGTGGTCATCGTCGGCGGGGCCGCGGTGGCGCTCATCAACGACCTCCCGGCGATGCTGCTGGCGGTCTCGCGCATGATGTTCGCGTGGGCGGAGGACGGCATCTTCCCGAAGAGGGCCGCCGCGGTGCACCCGCGCCGGCGCACACCCCACATCGCCATCATCGCCAGCGGCGTCATGGCCTCGGTAGGGATCGTAGGAAGTCATCTCGCGGGCGACTTCTTCCTGGGTATCGACATCCTCGTCATCTCAATGCTGGTGAACTTCGGACTGATGTGCCTGGCGTTGCTCACGCTGCCGCGGCGCAACCCCGACCTGGCGGCGCGCGTGTCCGTGCTCACCGGGCGCACCGCGCGGACTCTGGTGGGCGGCGCGGGCGTGGTCGTGCTGGGGACCTTCCTGGTGGTCCAGGTGATGCGGGACCTCACCAGTGAAGTTGCGGCGTGGTACTTCCATCCCACGTGGGTGTGGCTGCTGGTGATGGCCGTCGCCTCCGGCGTCTACTGGCGCGAGATGGCCGCGCTCAGGACCTCCGGCGCGGATGTGGAGCGCATCTTCCGCGAACTCCCGCCTGAATGAGCGTAGAACGCCGGCTGCTGGCTCCGGGACTGCGCGTGTCCCGCGTGCTGAACGGGCTCTGGCAGGTCGCGGACGCGGAACGCGGCGGAACCGAACTCGACCCGAAAGCGGCGGCGCTCGCGCTGGAGGCCCATGTGGAGGCGGGGTTCGACACCTTCGACGCCGCGGATCACTACGGGTCCGCCGAGATCATCGCGGGGGCCCTGGCCCGACGCCGGGAAGGGGTGCGCGTGCTCACCAAGTGGGTGCCGTCCCCGGGCGCGTCGTCGCGGGCGGAGGTGGAGGCGGCGGTCGACCGCGCGCTCCGGAGGATCGGCGTGGAGCGCATCGATCTGCTCCAGTTCCACGCCTGGAACTACGCCGACCCGAGCTGGCTGGACTGCCTGTTCCACCTGACCGACCTGAAGGCCGACGGACAGATCCTGCACCTGGGGGTGACCAACCTGGATGCGGTGCATCTGGACATGGCGCTCCACAGCGGCATCCCCATCGTCTGCAACCAGGTGTGCTACTCGCTGCTGGACCGGCGCCCGGCCACCGCCATGGCCGAGGTGTGCCGGACCCACGGCGTGCAGTTGCTGGCCTACGGGACCCTCGCCGGGGGGCTGCTGAGCGACCGCTGGCTGGGCCGTCCGGCGCCTCCGATCGACGACGCGCTCACCTGGTCGCAGATGAAGTACCGCCGCTTCGTGGACCAGGCGGGGGGGTGGGACCGCTTTCAGGAGGTGCTGCGGGCGGCGCGGCGGGTCGCGGACCGGCTGGGCGTGTCGGTGGCCAACGTGGCCGGACGCTACGTGCTCGAGCAGCCCGGGGTGGCCGGGGTGATCGTGGGTGCGCGGCCGGGCGGGCGGAGCTACCTCGAAGACAACCTGCGGCTCTTCGACTTCTCGCTGGACGGCGATGCGCTCGCCGAGCTGGATGGGGCGGCTGCGCGCCTGGATCCCATCCCGGGGGACTGCGGTGACGAGTACCGGCGCCCGCCCTACCTGACCGCGGCGGGCGATCTGCGCCACCACGTCACCCGCTTCCCTTCACCATATCCGGTGCGACACCGGAGCGACGGACGCGCGCGGGTCTCGTCCGGGACCATGTGGGAGGACGTGGCCGGCTTCAGCCGCGCCGTGAGGTCCGGCAACCGCATCTGGGTCGCGGGCACCACCGCGACCCACGGCAGCCGCCTCATCGGGGGCGACGACGCCGGCGCCCAGACCCACTTCGCCATCGACAAGGTGGAGGGCGCGCTGAACTCGCTGGGCGCCGGGCTCGCCGACGTCGTGCGCACCCGGCTCTACATCCGGGACGCCGCCGACTGGGAGGCCGTGGCGCGCGCGCACGGACACCGCTTTCGCGAGGTGCTGCCCGCCAACACCCTCATCCGCACGGGGCTGGTCGGCGAGGGCTACCGGGTGGAGATCGAAGCCGAGGCGGAGGTCAGAGCATCTCCAGAATAAAGTCGGGCGTGAAGCGGATCAGGTACGTGCTGAGCACGGTGAACGAGCCGCTGACCAGCATCACGCCGAGGACGATCAGGAGAACGCCCGCCGAGACCTGAAGCGCGGGAAGCAGGTGCCGGAAGCGCTGAAAGCCGCGCAGGAAGGCATCCACTGCGAGCGTGGACAGAAGAAACGGCACCGCGAGCCCCATCGAGTAGACGAAGAGGTATCCCACGCCCGCCCACATGTATTCGGCCGTTGCGGCCAGGGTGAGCGCCGTCCCCAGCATGGGCCCGATGCACGGCGTCCATCCCGCCGCGAAGGCTGCCCCCACGCCCAGGGTTCCCAGGTGGCCGACGGGCTTGTCGTTCAGATGCACGCGCCGTTCCCGGTCCAGCGGGGTCAGCCGCAGCACGCCGGCCAGGTACAGCCCCAGGACGATGATGATCACACCGCCGATGCGCGCGATCCACAGGTCGTAGGCGCGGAAGAACTGGCCCAGGAAGGAGGCCGACGCGCCCATCAGGACGAAGATCAGCGTGAACCCGGAGACGAACAGGAGCGAATGGATCACCGCGGCGCGCCGGTCCACGCCTGCCTGCAGGTCCTCCAGGCTCATGCCCGTGATGAACGAGAGGTAGCCGGGCACCAGAGGAAGCACGCAGGGGGAGAGGAAGGAAATCGTTCCCGCCAGGAAGACGCCCGCCAAGGGTATCGAATCGGTCACGGATTGCTTTTCCGGGGCTGGGGACGAGCTGCGGATGTCGGTGGAGGCCGGATGTCCGTCTGCGCGGTTTCCTCGGATGCCGGGCCCGAGCGGGCGCGTCTGGCCTCCGCCCAGGCGCGGGCACCGGCCGTGACCCCCAGCCACCCCAGAATGGCCGCGAAGGTCCAGGCCACGGTTCGGGGGAAGAAGGCGGACAGCAGCGCGAGCCCGATGAGTATGCCGGCCGTGGTGCCCAGCACGGTGCGCGCCTCCCGCTCCAGCAGGCGGCGGCCGGCGATGGCGTCGCCCAGGGTCGAGCCCGCGCGCACCAGGTCGCTGATGCGCCAGCCACCGCGGTCGGGGGACTGGCGCCAGTGCTCCAGCCGCTCAAGGAGGCGCTCCGGAGGCTCGATGGGGCGCTGCTCGGGCTCCCTGGCGGGAGGTCGCGCCGCACGTCCGTGCCGTCCGGAGGGCAGGACGATCTCGATCGACGAGGCCAAGTCGGCCAGGAAGAGGCCTTCCAGCTGCCGGGCCAGCTTGCGGTCGAGCACGCCGATGTCGATCTCCCAGTTGCCGAGCAGGCTGGCCGCGTTGAGGTTGCTCGATCCGATGCGGCTCCAGACCCCGTCGGCGACCGCCGTCTTGGCGTGAATCATCGGCCCCTGCCACTCGAACAGCCGCACGCCCGCCTTCAGGAGATCCCGGTATCCCCCCCGCGCCAGGCTTCCTACCAGAGGCCAGTTGTTGTGGGCGGGCACCAGGATGCGCACATCCACTCCGTCCCGGGCGGCGGCGGCCAGCGCTTCGGCGACCGGGCGAGGCGCGATGAAGTAGGGATCGGTGATCCAGAGTCGCCGGCGCACGCTGGCGGCGGCCAACTGGGTCACCCGGTAGACCCGGGCCCTCCAGGGTCTGCCCTCGATGACCCAGACCGGGGTCTGGCCCGCCGCCTCCGGCACGACCTCGTCCAGCAGTTCCGCGGGCACGGGGTCGCCGATCTCGTCCCACAGCCGTCCGAACGCGCGCGCCGCCGCCAGCGCCGCCGGACCCCGCAGTTCGGCGCCGGTGTCGCGCCAGGGCGCGCGATCCTCGGTGCCCGCCCACTCGTCGCCGATGCAGAACCCCCCGACGAAAGCCACTTCGCCGTCTACGCACACCAGCTTGCGGTGGTCGCGCTGAAGCACGCCGAAGGGATCGCGCAGGGCGGGCCGGTTGAAGGCGCGCACCTGGACGCCCTTCTCGCGGAACGGCTTCCAGTAGCGGGCGGGCGTCGCCCAGCATCCCACCCAGTCGTAGAGGACCCGTACCTCCACGCCCTGCTCCGCCTTGGCCACCAGGATGTCGCGGAAGGCACGGCCGGTCCTGTCGTCGCGAACGACATAGTTCTCGAAATGGACGAAACGGCGGGCGCTCTCGATGGCGTCGATCCAGCTCTCGAAGGTATGCGGTCCATCGAAGTTCAGCCGGATTTCGTTGTCGTCGATGCGCGGGGCGCCCGCGGAGCGATCCATGGCCTTCGCCAGAACGTCGTAGGGCGTGACTTCCAGGCCGAAGGACAGAGTGGATGTCCGCTGTGGTGCGCGCGCGAGGCCGAGGTCTGCGGGGCCGGCCGGGGCGCGCGGCCGGTCCGAGGGCTGAACGGCGCCCGGCGTGTCTACCGGCTGGGGGCGGGCGGAAGCGCTCACGATGCGCCGTCCGCGGTCGCGTACGCGATCAGCTTGTAGACCAGTCGGGCGACCAGAAAGTCCGGCGCCCGCAGGCCCGGAATGGGCGCCAGCTCCACCACGTCGGCGGCCACCACCCGGCGCTCGGCGAAGACCCGGCGCAGGAATCGCAGCGTCGGGTACCATGCGCCGCCTCCCGGCTCGGGCGCTCCCGTGCTCGGAACCAGCGACGGGTCGAAGTAGTCGATGTCGAAGGTGAGGTACACCAGCGGCCCGAGCGCGTCCAGGGCGCGGTCCATCCAGGCTTCGTCCCGCTCCATCTCGTCCGCGAAGATGAACGTGACGCCGGGCTCGCGGCGCGCCGCCTCCACCTCCTCGAGGCTGACCCCGCGCAGTCCGACCGCGACGATGTCGGCCCGGTCCACGACCCGGGTCATCGCGCACGCGTGCGAGAAGGGAGAGCCGTCGTGTGAGGCGCGCAGATCGGCGTGGGCGTCGAGCTGAAGCACGGAGAGGCGTTCCGGATGCCGCGCCGCAGCCGCGCGGATGGCCGCGGAGGAGATGGAATGCTCGCCGCCCAGCATCGTCAGGAAGCGGCCGTCGGCTGCATCGTAAACGGCTCCCCAGGCTTCCTCCAGCTCCGCCAGGGCGGCGGCGGGCCCGTCGCGGGTAAGCTCCAGGGCGGGCAGCGTGTGGATGCCGGCACGGCACGGCACGGCATCCAGCTCGTTGTCGTAGAGTTCGACGTACTGGGACGCATCCAGGATGGCGCGCGGCCCGTAGCGGGTTCCCGTGCCCCACGAGGTCGTGGCCTCGTAGGGGACGGGAAGGATGAGAGAGCGCGCGGACGCGAAGGCGCTGGTCGCCTCGTCGAGGCCGAGAAACGTGCGCGGAAGCCCCCAGCTCAGTCCCGTCAAGGCTGCCGGAAGGGACCCGGTCGCCGCTTCGTCGACGACCGTGCCCCGGCCCGTGCCCGGCGACCTCAGATTCGGCATCGTACGGTGCCCGTTCAGATGGTCTCGATGGGGCAGGTCAGCCCTTCATCGTCGAGCCTCGCTCCCGACTGCCGGCAATCGGCGCACAGGCCGTAGATCTCGAGCTTGTGGCGGGAGGGCCGAAAGCCGTGCTCGCGCGCCACCCGCGCCTCCAGCCGCACGATCTCGCGCGAGTGGAACTCGGTGACCTTGCCGCACGACAGGCAGATGAGATGCTCGTGCACCGGCTGGCGCGACAGGCGATGTTCGTAGCGCTTGAAGCCTTCCCCGAAGTCGTGCTCGTCGACCAGCTTGGAGCGCACCAACAGATCGAGCGTGCGATAGATGGTGGCCTTGCCGATGCGCTCGCCCCGAGCGCGCAGACAGCCTTCGATCTCCTCCACCGAGAGGTGCTCGTCGGAACCGAACACCACGTCGGCGACGGACGCGCGCTGCTGGGTCATTGGGAAACCCTGGTCGCGCAGATAACGGCCAAACAGGCGAACGAAGGGGTGGGCTGCCGTCGTCTTCATAATCCTTGGACCCTGACGCGCTCCTCAAGTTCAGCCACAAGACCGTCCAGCGCCGCAGCGTCGCCCCCGATAACGATCTCGCGCGGATCTCCGAGCTGGAGCGATTCGCGCCGGACGACCCCGGCCATCACGCGCGCAAGCGAATCCACGGGAGCCAGGCCCTGCTCGACGAACTCGGGGTCCACGCCGAGGTCGAGGCCACGCCTCCTGGCCTGGTAGGCGGCCGTGAACAATCGGCGACGCTCCTCTCCAGCAAAGCAACTTATCGCAACCAGCCCGCGCTCGCGCCGCCCCCGGGTCATCGGGGGGAAGATCCAGAGACGATCGATGGAGTCCGCGCCGAGGCGGCTGCGCACCAGGGCGAGGGTCGTGGCCAGCCCTTCGGGGACCCCCGGGTCGCTCATTCCCGCACCAGGGCGCGGGCGGCGTTCACGACGTCGGCGCGCACTTCCTCCAGGGGGCGTGACACCAGCGCCCCTGCCGCCTTGGCGTGGCCGCCACCCCCGAAGCTGCGGGCGATCCCGTCCACGTCGACCGCCCCGTTGGAACGGAACGACACCTTGGTCGCGCCGTCGTTCGTAGTGCGGAACAACATCGCGACCTCCACCCCCTTGATGGCCCGGGGATAGTTCACGAGCCCCTCCAGGTCGTCGCCTGTGGCCTTCAGGTCACGATAGGCCTGGTCGGGCACCGTGATCCAGGACAGGCCGTCCTCGGCCCGCAACTCTCCCAGGCACTCCCGCAGCAGCTTGAGCCGCCGCACGTCCATCGACTCGAAGAGCTGCCGGTGGATCCCGACCACATCGACGCCCCGCTGCACCAGTTCGGCCGCCAGCAGATGGGTGTCGGGGGTGACGTTGCTGTAGGCGAAGGACCCCGTGTCGTCGACGATGGCGGTGTAGAGCGCGTTGTCGATGGCCGGCGTCCAGCGCGCTCCCGCGGCCATCAGGATGTCGTACACCAGTTCCGCGGTTGCGCATGCTCCGGTGTCGACCAGGCGGTCGCCGGGGATGGGGCGGACGGGCGTGGTGTGGTGGTCGATCACCACCGTGGGCCGCCCTTCGACCATCGGCTTCACCCGGCCCAGGCGGCGCAGGTCTCCGGCGTCCACCACCACGACCAGGTCCGCAGCCGCGCACGCCCGCGCGGCGTCGGCGGACCTCGCGGGGAGGTGCCAATCCTGCTCGGGAAGCAGGAATCGGTAGCGCTCCGGAAGCGGCGTCGGCGGCACGAACCAGCCTTCGGCGCCCCGGTCGCGCAACCACGCGAGCAGCGCGACTGCCGATCCGGCTCCGTCGGCATCCGGGTTCATGTGGGTCGTGAGCACGATGCTGTTCGCGCGGGCCAGGCGGGACGCCATTCGCCGGGCCTGTTCCTGCCGATGGGAAGGGGTGTGGTATCGCATGCCGGGTCGGGGAACTGGTCGCTGAAAGCCTGTCAGTCGGCGCGGGCGCCTGTTGCGGGTCTTCCGGGTCTCGCCACCCGCCTGGCGACCTTGGCGAACGTTGAAGCCAGGTGCACAACGTGCGGAGAGGCGGCCCCGGAGACGCGGGCGGAACCCAGCGCCTCCAGGAAGGCGTCGGGCCGGTTGGGATGGGCCGGGAGCTCCACGCGGGCTCTGCCCACCTCCCACAAGGTGTGGGCGTCCGATCCGGCTCCACCGGGCAGCCTGCGGCGATCCGCCAGATCGGCCGCGGCCTGGTTGAGCGCCGGGTCATGCAGACGGGCGTTGAAGACCTCGATGATGTCGGCGTGGTCGGCCAGCTCTTCCGCGTAGCGCCCCGAGCCGCCCTTGCCGCGGGCGTACGGGTGGGGCAGATACACGAGTCCGCCCTGCTCCCGGACGCGTGCGCACACCTCCCTGGCGGGCGTCCCCCCTGCGATTTCCTCCTCGAGATAGAGACCGATCACATCGATGCCCTCCGCGGTCTTCACCTCTTCGCCGGGGATGATCCGGTCCGGGTAGCGGCGCGCCATCTCGCGCGCGGCCCAGATTCGGTCGTGGTCGGTGATGGCTATGCGATCCAGGCCTCTGGCGAGAGCCTTCTCGAGCACCTTCTCCGGGTCGCTGAGGCAGTCCCAGGACGCGTGCGTGTGCAGGTGCATGTCGATGCGAAGAAGGCCGTTCACCGGCATTGCTAACCGCGCTCCCGGCGAATCCGCGCCCTCAACCGGGCCAGGAGCTCCAGCGCGCGCAACTCGAGGTCGGCCGGGGTGCCGTCGTTGGGGATCACGTGATCCGCCATCGCGCCTGTCTCGGCCGCGTCCGCCTGGGTGCTCATGATTCTGGCCGCCTCCTCCGCGTCGAGGCCCCGCAGGCGCCCAAGGCGTTCGAGGCGAACGGCCCGCGGCGCGGCGACTACGATAGCAACGTCCACCCCACGAGCATAGCCGGTCTCGAAGAGCAGCGGGATTTCGGCCGCGACCAGTTCCACCCCCTGGCGCCGCTGCTCGCGCAGCCATCCTTCATGCGACTCCCGAATGCGGGGATGCAGGATCGATTCCAGCTTGCGCCGGGCATCTTCGTCGCGGAACACCCGGTCGCGCAGCCGGGCCCGGTCCAGTTGTCCGTCCGGCCCCAGCACCTCCTCTCCGAAGACGCGCACGACTTCCCGCAGCCCGTCCGTCCCCGCCTCCACCACCTCGCGCGCGAGATCGTCCGCGCTGATCACCGGCACGCCCGCCCGCGCCCAGGCCCTCAACACGGTCGACTTGCCGGATGCGATGTTTCCGGTGACCGCGACGCTCAGCACGGGCGCCCTTCGGGTCGGCGTAACCCCCGGCAGCGACTCGGGACGATGGTCGGGTGTGGCCAGGCGCGAGCATCCGCGCACGCGCAGCGCGACGGCAGAAATCCGCTCACCCGGCTTCTCCCCCCAGGGCATCGAACAGGTAGACGATGGCGACGTACTTGGCGACGAGGCCAGCGGCGCTCAGGGCGAGCGCGCGGATCGCGCCGAAGCGCGACATGCCGGCTACCAGGAGCATGTTGGGAGACGAGAGCGGAAACAGGTTGAAGGTGAGAATCGCCCAGCCGCCCCACCGGGCGATGAGGCCGCTGAACTTCGCGTAGCGCTTGCGTCCCAGGAGATCCTCCAGGATCCCGGTCCCGACGGCGCGGCCGATGCCGTAGTCGATGGCCTGGGCCGCCAGCGCGGTCGTGACTGCCAGCAGGACGAGCACGCCGCCCGGGTGTCCCTCCGTCTGATAGTAGGGGACGAGCGCCTCGACCGGCATCAGCAGGAAGAAGAGATACCCGGCGAAGTGCACGGCGGCGAAGGAGCCGAGCCCGGGGGTGCGGCCGGCGTAGATGGCCCGTCCGACCGTGGAGGAAACCAGCGCCACCGCGATCAGCACGGTGACCACGGCGATCAGGATGCGCGCGCGTTTGCTCACGGCGCCCGCCAGGCCGGCCCGCCTGCCTTCACCGGCCTCGCCGCATGCGCGCCGCCCAGCGCAGGAACCGCTCGGCCTCGTCCGCCGGGGGACGGGCCCCGGGATCGCCGTAGGCCGTATCCAGCCTCCAGCGCAGGAACGAAGCCGAGGGAAGCGGAAGAAACGGGGGCTTCCGGTACCAGCCGCGGCGCCGAAAGGCCCAACCCGCTCCCAGAAGCGCGGGAATCACGGAGGGGCGGCGCAGCGCCAGCATGACGAAACTCCGGTAGATCCCCAAGGCGTATCGCTTCTCCGCGGGCGGGTTGGTCGGCGCACGACTCCAATCTAGTCGATCGCCGCGCCGCTGTGACGACAGACCGCAGATGGCGGAGGGAGCCGGACGCGCACCGGCGTTTCAGCCGGTGAGCTCGGGCCGATCCCTGAAATGCTCCAGCGCCTCCGGGTTCGCCAGCGCCTGGCGATTGCGGACCGCCTCGCCGTGGACCACGGCTCTGACGGCCAGCTCCACGATCTTTCCGCTCCGGGTGCGCGGAATGTCGGGCACCTCCAGGATCACCGCCGGGACGTGGCGCGGGCTTGCGCGCTTGCGCAGCCGGGCTCGCATCCGGTCGCGAAGACCCTCGTCGAGCGCGTGCCCCGCGCGCAGGCGAACGAAGAGGACCATGCGCGTGCCCTCCGCGCGGCGCTGGCCGATGGCGATGGCCTCGCGCACCTCGGGCAAGGCCTCCACGACCCGGTACACCTCCGCGGTCCCGATGCGCACGCCGGCAACGATCAGGGTCGCATCGGAGCGGCCGTGAATCACGTATCCGCCGCTCGCGGTCCTCTCGATGAAGTCGCCGTGGTGCCAGACGCCGGGGAAGCGCCGGAAGTAGGTGTCGCGGTAGCGCTCGCCGCCTTCGTCGCCCCAGAAGCCCAGGGGCATGGAGGGGAAGGGCCGGGTGCACACCAGTTCCCCCTTGCCCCGGTCCAGCGGACGGCCGCCGTCGTCGTACACCTCCACGGCCATCCCCATCGCGGGCCCCTGGATTTCCCCGGCGAAGACGGGACGGGTCGGCAGCCCGCCGACGAAGCAGGCGCACAGGTCCGTCCCGCCCGACACCGAAGCCAGGTGTACGTCGGGCTTGACGTGCTCGTGGATGTACCGAAAGCCAGCCGCATCCAGGGGCGAGCCGGTGGACAGCACGGTGCGAAGCGAGTCCAGCCCGTGACTCGCGCGGGGGCGCGCCGCTGCGGTGCGCAGCGTGGTGATGAAGCGCGCGGAGGTCCCGAAGTGCGTCATCCGCGACCAGTCGGCGAAATCGAAGAGGACGCCGTGGCCGGGAAACGAAGGCGAACCGTCGTACAGGAGCACCGTCGCGCGCGATCCCAGGATGGAGACGAGCCAGTTCCACATCATCCATCCCAGGGTCGTGAAGTAGAACACCCGGTCGCCCGCCTTCACGTCGGCGTGCAGGCGCTGCTCCTTCAGGTGCTGCAGCAGCACCCCGCCGGCGCTGTGGACGATGCACTTGGGCGGCCCCGTGGTCCCCGAGGAGAACAGGATGTAGAGCGGGTGCTCGAAGGGGAGCCGCGCGAAGGGGATCTCGCGAGGCTCGAAGGGCGCGATGAAGGCCGGGAAATCGATGGCGCCGGGGAGATCGGGGAGCGGACCGAGGTCCGGACGCGTCGCCCCATTCGCGCGGCGGGCTCGCACGACCACCACGCGCTCCACCGATGGAAGCTTGGCCGTGACTTCCGCGAGCCTGTCCAGGGTGGAATGCCACTTTCCCCCATACCGGTAGCCGTCGACCCCGATCAGTAGGCGTGGCGCGATCTGGCCGAAGCGGTCCACCACGCCGTCCACTCCGAAGTCGGGGGATGCGCTGGCGGTGATCGCCCCCAGGCTCGCCGCCGCGAGCACCGCCGCAATCGCCTCCGGCACGTTGGGGAGCAGCAGCGCCACCCGGTCGCCTCGGCGGACGCCGGCGGCCTCCATCCCCTGGACCACGCGCGACACCAGATCCCGGAGTTCCCCCCAGGAAAGGGTCGGCCCCGGCCCGGCTTCCGAGTACGCGATGACGGCGGGGGCGGCATCGGCGCGCTGAAGCAGGTTCTCGGCGAAGTTGAGCCGCGCGCCGGGAAAATACCGGGCGTCCATCGGCCCCGGTCCCGTCTCCAGAATCGCATCGCCCTTGTCGCCCACCACCCCGCTCCAGTCCCAGAACGCGTCCCAGAAGGCCGCCTGGTCCGCGAGCGACCATCGCCACAGAGCCTCGTAGCCCGCGCCGGGATCGTGTCCTCGCCGGATCAGGAACGCGCGGAAGTCGGTGAGGTTCGCCGCCTCGCGCCGCTCCCGCGTCGGTTGCCAGATGGGAGAGGTCATCGTCGAAGTGAAGGCTGGGTATCCGGGTGAGGGAAGCGGGCGTGCGGCGTGGTTGTCCGGAGGGAGGCGTTGCCGGATATCTTAGGTTCTGATGATGGCAAGCGGGATTCGGAGGACCGCAATGCGCAATCGCGTAAACGCGACAACAAGAACATGTACAGGATGGAATGCAAAATGACGGTCACCCCTGAACGCTGGAGCCGGTGGCCCGGCTTTCGCGCCCTGACGGCGCTGCTCGTGGTGCCTTCGGCAGCGTGTACCGCCTCTTCTGTGCCACAGGCGGATGAGCGGCTTCTGATCGACGGTGGCACGGTGGTGGTCATGGACGATGCCGGAACCGTGCTCGAGGGCGGCGCGGTGCTCGTGGAGGGAGAACGCATCGCCGGCCTGCTGGCCCCGGGCGATCCCCGACCCTCCGATGTGGCCGTGCTCGACGCAACCGGACACCTCGTGATCCCGGGGCTGGTGAACACGCATGGGCACGCGGCGATGTCGCTCCTCAGGGGACTCGCCGACGACCTGCCGCTGATGACCTGGCTGGAAGAGCACATCTTCCCGGCGGAAGCGGCCCTCGTGAGCCCCGACTTCGTGTACTGGGGCACGCTGCTCTCGTGCATCGAGATGCTCAGGAGCGGGACGACCACCTTCGCGGACATGTACTACTTCCGGGACGACGGGGCGAGGGCCACCATCGACGCCGGCATCCGCGCCGTGCTCGGGCCGAGCGTGATCGGCTTCCCCGCCCCGGACTTTCCGTCGCCCGCCGCATCCCTCGCGGACGCCGCCGAGTTCATGGAGCGCTATCGCGACCATCCCACATTGACCCCCGGGGTGGCTGCTCACGCGCTCTATACGACCTCGCTCGAGGACGTGGCGGCCGCGGTGCGGCTGGCCAACAACTACGGCGCTCCCTTTCAGATCCACACCGCCGAGGACGCGGGGGAGTTCGCCACCGTGAGCAGCCTGACCGGCATGGGGGTGGTGGAGGCGCTCGAGTCCATCGGCGCCCTGCGGCCGGGAACGGTGCTCGCCCACTCCATCTATCTCTCCGAGGAGGACATCGGACACATCGCGGCCAGCGGGGCGGGCATCGCCCACAACCCCGAGAGCAACATGAAGCTGGGGATTTCGCGGGCGGCTCCGATCGTGGAGGCGCTGGCCGCGGGGATTCCGGTCGGGATCGGTACCGACGGGCCGGTCAGCAACAACGACCTGGACCTCTTCGACGAGATGGACACCGCCGCCAAGATCCACAAGTTCGCCGCAGCCGATCCCACCGCGCTCCCGGCCGAGACCGTGTTCCGCCTCGCCACCATGGGCGGCGCCCGGGTCCTCGGGCTGCACGACGAGATCGGGTCGCTCGAGCCGGGGAAGCGCGCCGACGTGGTGCTCATCGACACCCGCCGGGCCGGCCTCACCCCGCTCTACAACGTCTACTCGCACCTGGTGTACGCGACCCGCGGGAGCGATGTCGCCACGGTGCTGGTGAACGGACGCGTGGTGGTGCGCGACCGCGAGGTGCTGACGGTGAGTGAGCCGGAAGTGCTGGAGCGCGCGCGCGCCTTCCGGGAGCAGGTTCTGGAGGTGATGCGGCCATGACCGACACGCCACCATCCGCGCGGCCCGATTCCTCCGACCACACGCCGCCGGCTTCCGGCGGGCGCCCGCGCAACCGCCTGGGGCGCGAGACCAGCCCCTACCTGCTGCAGCACGCCGGAAACCCGGTGGAATGGTACCCGTGGGGCGACGAAGCGCTGGCCCGGGCGCGCGACGAGGACCGGCCCATCCTCCTCTCCATTGGCTACTCGGCCTGCCACTGGTGCCACGTGATGGAGCGCGAGTCCTTCGAGGACGACGGGACGGCCGCGCTCATGAACGAGCACTTCGTCAACATCAAGGTCGACCGGGAGGAGCGGCCCGACCTAGACGCGATCTACATGCGCGCGGTTCAGAGCATCACCGGGCAGGGGGGATGGCCGCTCACCGCTTTCCTGACCCCGCAGGGCCTGCCCTACTACGGGGGGACCTACTTCCCGCCGGAGCCCCGCCACGGCATGCCGTCGTTCCGCCAGGTGCTCGAGGCCGCCGGCCGGGCCTACACGGGGCGCAAGGCCGAAGTCCGCGAGGCCGCGAGCCGGATGCGCGGGCTGCTGGAGCGCTCCATGAGCCCTCCGGACGCGGGACGGGCGTCACCCGAAGACCTCGAGGCGCGAACCGGGCTGGCGCGCGCCGCCTGCGGCAACATCGCCCGCGGCTACGACACGATCAACGGAGGCTTCGGGCGGGCGCCCAAGTTCCCTCAGCCCTTGGTGCTGGAACTCATGCTGCGGGTTCACCGCGGTTCGGGGGACGATCAGTTGCTGTCGATGGCGACGCACACGCTGCGCAGGATGGCGCGCGGGGGCATCCACGATCAGCTGGGCGGGGGGTTCCACCGCTACACGGTCGACTCGAGCTGGCTGGTGCCGCACTTCGAGAAGATGCTCTACGACAACGCCCTGCTCGCGAGTGCGTATCTGCAGGCTCATCTGTATACGGGGGACGCCGAATTCCTGGCGGTCACCGAGAAGACGCTGGCGTACATGCTCACCGACCTGCGTTCGCCGGAGGGCGGCTTCTACTCCGCGCGCGACGCGGACTCCGAGGGCGAGGAGGGGCTGTTCTATCTCTGGACGGCGGAGGAGATCGACGACCTGCTCGACCCATCCACGGCGCGCCTGTTCCGGCGCTGCTACGACGTCACCCCGGCCGGCAACTTCGAGGGCCGCAACATCCTTCACATCCCCCACGATCCGGAGTCGGTGGCGCGGGCGGAGGGGCTCGCGCCCGACGAACTCGACACCGTGCTCGCGCGGGCGTCGGCCGTTCTGCTCGAAGCCCGGGCGCTGCGCGAACCGCCCTTCCGCGACGAGAAGATCATCGTGGCCTGGAACGGGTTTGCGATGCGCGTGCTGGCGGAAGCCGGCGCGGCCCTGGGACGGCGCGAATACGTGCGCGCGGCCGAGCAGGCCGGAGAGTTCATCCTCGCCGAACTGCGGCGCGACGGCCGCCTGCTGCGCAGCCACAGGGAACGTCCCTCCCCCGTGGGCGGGTTTCTGGAGGACTACGCGTCGCTTGCGGGGGCCTTCCTGGCGCTGCATGAAGCGACGCTGCGCGCCGTCTGGCTCGATCGCGCCACGGAGCTTGCCGAGGCCCTCGCAGAGGGATTCTTCGACCGCGCGAGCGGCCTGCTCTTCGACACGCACCGGGCCGACCAGGCGCTGGTGGTACGCCCCCGCGACGCCACCGACAACGCCACCCCGGCCGGCAATTCCCTGGCTGCGGAGGTGCTGCTGCGCCTGGGCCGCCTGCTGGACCGCGAGGACTTTCGCATCCTGGCGGCGCGGGTCCTGGCCAGCGAGGCGGCTGCGATAGCGCGCTTCCCCAGCGCGTACGGGAGGCTGCTCACGGTGGCCGACGCCTTCGACCGGCCCGGCGTGGAAGTGGTCATCGAGGGCGACCCCGACGACGACGCCACTCGAGCGCTGCTGCAGGCGGCGCACGGCCGCTACCTGCCCGACCGGCTGGTCACCGGCGACGAGGCGGGCAGGACGCCGCGGGCGCCGTGGCGGCTCGCGGCGGGCGACCGGGGCGACCGGGCGCCGCGCGCCCACGTCTGCCACGAGTACACCTGCCGGAAGCCGGTCTCCGATCCCCACACGCTGGCCGACCAGCTCGACGCCGCGGGAGCGCGCTGACGGAGGTTGCGGGCCGCCGGTGGTTGGACCCGGTTGCCCGCTCCGGCTATCTTCCGGTATGGCGCCTGACACCCGAACGCTACGACCCGACGCACCCGCCGGCGGCCGCAGAAAGGTCCCCGGCGACGGGCTCGCCCTTACCTCGACCCAACTGATCGAGTTCTACCGCATCATGGTGACCTCGCGCGGCATCGACGACCGCGAGATCACGCTCAAGCGGCAGAACAAGACCTTCTTCCAGATCTCGAGCGCCGGCCACGAGGCCATTGGCGTGGCCATGGCCGCCCACCTGAGGCCCGCTCACGACTGGTTCTACCTGTATTACCGCGACCGGTCGCTCTCCCTGGCACTGGGCCAGACCCCGTACGAGCACTTCCTGCAGGCCGTGGCCGCCGAGGCCGATCCCGCATCCGGCGGGCGCCAGATGCCGTGCCATTTCTGCGACCCCCGCCTCAACATCACGAGCATGTCGTCTCCGACCGGAACGCAGTTCCTTCAGGCCGTGGGATGCGCCGAAGGCGGCCGCCGGGCCGCCGGACTGCCGGAAATGCGGAAGCGCGTGGGGCAGGTGGAGGAGGACGAAGTCGTGCTCGTCTCGGCCGGAGAGGGCGCCACCTCCGAAGGCGAGTTCTGGGAAGCGCTCAACACCGCCTGCACGCTCAAGCTGCCCGTCATCTTTCTGATCGAGGACAACGGCTACGCGATCTCGGTGCCGGTGGAGGTGCAGACGGCCGGGGGCAGCATCTCAGCGCTGGCATCGTCCTTCCCGGATCTGTTCATCGCCAAGTGCGACGGCACCGATGTCATCGACAGCTACAAGGCGAGCCGCGCCGCGGTGCACCACTGCCGGCAGGGCCGCGGACCGGCGCTCGTGCACGCCTTCACGATCCGGCCCTACTCGCACTCGATGTCCGACGACGAGCGCGCGTATCGAACGGTGGAAGAGCGCTTCGCGGAAGAGGAAAAGGATCCCCTGACCCGCACCCGGCAACTGCTGCTTGACCTCAAGGTCGCCACAGCCGAGCAGCTGGACCGCATCGAGACCGAGGCGCATGCCGCGGTTCGGGAGGCTGCCGCCCGGGCGCTGGAGCGTCCCCAGCCTCCGCCGGAACGGGCGCTCGTGAACCTGTACTCCGAGACCGCGCCGCCCACGAAGCCGGAATTCGACACCGAGGCTTCAGCGAAGTTCGACCGTGGAAGCAAGAAGCTGACCATGGTCGACCTCATCAACCGCTGCCTCGGCGACGAAATGGAGCGGGACCCGCGCATCGTCGTCTTCGGTCAGGACATAGCCGACGCTTCGCGCGCTGAAGCCCTCGAGCAGGTGCCGGGCAAGGGCGGGGTCTTCAAGGTGACCCACGGGCTCCAGAAGCGTTTCGGCAGCGACCGCGTCTTCAACTCGCCGCTCGCCGAGGCCAACATCGTCGGGCGGGCGATCGGGATGGCGGCCCGCGGGCTGAGGCCCGTCGTCGAGATCCAGTTTTTCGACTACATCTGGCCGGCGTTCATGCAGATCCGCAACGAGCTGGCCACGGTGCGATACCGCTCCAACAGCGCGTTCGATGCGCCAGTGGTCATCCGGGTGCCCTTCGGCGGCTATCTCACGGGCGGAGGCATCTACCACTCGCAGACGGGGGCTTCCCTGTTCACGCACACGCCGGGGCTGCGGGTCGTGCTTCCCTCGAACGCGCTCGACGCCAGCGGGCTCCTGCGCACCGCAATCCGGTGCGACGATCCGGTCATCTTCCTGGAGCACAAGCACCTGTACCGGCAGGTGTACAACAAGAGTGCGGAGCCCGGAAGGGACTTCATGATCCCCTTCGGGAAGGCGCGCGTCGCGCGCGAGGGTTCGGACCTCACCATCGTGACCTGCGGGGCGCTGGTGAAGCGCAGTCTGGACGCGGCCCGCGTGGCGTCGGAACGGGACGGCATCGAGGCGGAGATCGTGGACCTGCGCAGCCTGTCGCCCTTCGACATGGACGCCGTCGCCACGTCGGTGCGCAAGACCAACCGCGTGCTGGTGGCCTACGAGGACGGGCTCTCGTGGGGCTACGGCGCCGAGATCGCGGCCCGGGTCGCCGACGAACTCTTCGAGTGGCTGGACGCACCGGTGCGGCGAATCGCCTCCAGGGACTGCTGGGTCGCGTACGCGCCTCAGCTCGAGGAGGTCATCCTCCCGCAGGTGGCCGATGTCGTGTCGGCGATCCGGGAGCTGGCGGCGTTCTGAGGCTCCGTCTGCAGACCTGGTCCCGGAACGAGGCGCGGTTCGACTGCTTCAGTAGATCTGGAGCCCGGGATCGACCTGCCGGGCCCAGGCGTTGATCCCCCCCTCCATGTTCAGCACGTCGCGGTACCCCGCCCGCCAGAGCTGATTCGCCACGTCCCCGCTGCGGACGCCGGTGCGGCAGTGGACGATGATCTGGCGCTGGCGCGGGATCTCTTCGAGACGGGCCCCCACTTCACCCATGGGAATCAGCACCGCGCCCTGCAGCGCGAGGTTGGAGATGTCCCATTCGTAGGTCTCGCGCACATCCAGGAGGAAGGGCGGGGCCGCGCCCCCGAGGCGGGCGCTGGCCTCCAGTACGTCGATGCCTCCGGGTCCCGCCGGTTCACGGCCTTCGTCGTTCGCGGGATGGGTCATGGGTTCAGCCTCCGGCTCGACGCCGCAGAAGAGTTCGTAGTCGATGAGTTCGGTCTGTGTGGGGCTGTCGCTGCATACCGGACAGGCGGGATCGGGCCGGATGGAGACCTCGCGCCACTCCAGTTCCAGCCCGTCGAAGATGAGCAGCCGCCCCGCAAGCGGACTTCCCTGCCCGAGGATCAGCTTCACGGTTTCGAGTGCCTGGAGCGAACCCACCACTCCCGGGACGACCCCCAGAACTCCGCCTTCGGCGCAGTTGGGCACCAGGCCCGGCGGGGGCGGCTCGCGGAACAGGCACCGGTAGCAGGGACCGCCCTCGGTGGCGAACACCGACACCTGCCCCTCCCAGCGGTGAACCGAGCCGTACACGTTGGGCTTGCCGAGCATCACGCAGGCGTCGTTCACCAGGTAGCGGGTCGGGAAGTTGTCGGTGCCGTCCACGACCACGTCGTAGTCGGCCAGCACGGACCGGGCGTTCCCGCCGCTCAGCCTGGCGTCATGGGCGACGACCTGGACATGGGGGTTGGTTTCGGCCAGCCGGTCGCGGGCGGAGTCGAGCTTCAGCCGCCCCACGTCGGATTCCCCGTGCAGGATCTGACGCTGCAGGTTGGTCGCGTCGACCTCGTCGAAGTCCACGAGCCCGAGCGTGCCCACCCCCGCCGCGGCCAGATAGAGCGCCACCGGCGAGCCGAGCCCTCCCGCCCCCACCACGAGCACGCGGGCCGACTTGAGCCTGCGCTGGCCGGAGAGGCCGACCTCGGGCAGGACCAGGTGCCGGGCGTAGCGGAGCAGTTCGGGGGGCGACAGGCGGTTCGACGCCGCCTGGGGACCGTTCCGGCCCCGCTGTCCTTCGGAAACGTGCATCCTCATCCGGCTCCGGGCTCCGATTCGGGAATCACCCGGTATCCGCCCTGCATGGTGACGCCGAACGCTTCCATGTCGGCGCGGTACCGAGCCAGTTCGTCCGCCGGCAGCCCGGCCGCCGAACCCCGGTCGAACAGCACGCGGCTGAAGTGGAAGTAGTAGTAGGGAATGTTCAGAGTGGTGCGGTCGGCCCAGATATCCCGATAGCGGAGGCTGCGGGCCATCATCACCTCGCTTGAGAGCCGCCGCGTGCGCTCCAGATCGACCCATTCCCCGCCCAGGGCGGCGTCGGTCCTGACGAAACGCTCGTCCGTCTCGATGTCCCGCAGAACCAGCCGGGTCGCGAGTCCCTGCCGGACCCCGAATTCGTGCAGGCCCAGCGAGCGGATGATCCCCCCGGTCCATGCGAAGTAGACGGGCCGCTCGGCGATGCTGTCGCGAATGATCGCCAGCGCCACCTGGTCCCCCCGGTCGAGATAGGTGCCGCGCGGGTACTGCACCACGACGGGTCCCAGGCGAACGTTGGCGTCCTGCCGGGTGGCGGCTCCCTGGATCTGGTCGATGTCCGCAGGCGCCAGAGAGAGCACGGGACGACCGGGCATCGCACGCGCAGGATACAGGCCGGCCACGCGCTCGTCGGGCTCGAAGGGCCGTTGCCGGTCCGGCCGGGTCAACTCCTGCAGTTGCCGGGGATACCACTGCGTGAACAGGTACTGCCCCACGATGACGGTGACATCCCTGCGGATTCCCTCCACTTCCTGGAGATACCAGAGCGGGAAGGTGTCGTTGTCTCCGTTGGTGAACAGGACGCTGTAGGGCTCGACGCTCTGAAGCAGATCGTACGCCCAGTCGCGGGCCGCGTAGTCCCCGGCGCGGCTGGCCCAGCGCCAGTTCGCCGCCAGCGGCGTCAGCGCGATCAGCGCCGCCAGGAACGTCACGATCCCCAGCGCCAGCCGTGCTCCTGCCACGCGCACCCGGCCGCCCGTGACCGGGCTCGTCCGCCTCAGCCCACGCGCGGCCATATGCCAGATGCCGGTGAGCCCGATCCCCGCCAGCACGCCCCACACGATGAACCCGGCGATGTAGAAGTAGTCCCGCTCGCGCACCTCGTGCAGGTCCGGGTCGGCGATCTCGGGCGCCAGCGAATAGCCGTACTTGAAGTTCAGGTAGATCACGAGCGCGACCGTCACGGTCACCGTCAACGTCGCCATGTAGGCGAACAGATGCCTGTCGGTGCGCCGGATGACGAGCAGGCCGAACAGGCCCAGGGCCAGGAAGACCCCGGTGACGGGAGCCCTCGTGCCGCTCGGTACCGGAGAGGGATCCAGCCCGCGCGCCCACTGCCAGTCGAAGTACTGGAAATAGTTCTGGAACTGCGCGGACAGGGGCGACTGGCGCTGCGTCAGAGGCGGCGGCGCGTACTGGTCCCGCTGGAGAACCGAGGCGAGCCTGGGGCAACCCGCGTTCCCGGCGGTAAGCACCGCGGCCGCGACCCCCCCGGGGGACTCGCAAAGCGGGTCGCCCTCGTTGATCACCGGGCGCTGGGCGGCCCGAATGGGCAGGAACAGGTTGAAGGACAGGCCGACGACGACGAGCGGGAGCGCGCGGATCCACAGGTCGCGGCGCAGAAGCACCCTCGGGGCCGTCATGAGCAGCATCAGGCCCAGGGCCGGCACGGGCAGGAGCGACATGGTGTGGTTGGACCAGCCCAGGATCATCAGGTAGCCCGCCACCAGCAGGAGGCGCCCGCTCCCGGGTTCGCCGCGCCGGTCCCGCCAGCGCACCGCCAGCCAGGTCACCGCGGCGATCACCAGCACGCTGACCGTGTAGACCTTCTCGTTGACCACGGATTGGTTCCACACGGTGAACGCCGTGGCGCCCAGCAGCGCGCTTGCCGCCGCCCCCACCAGCGCCCGCCGGTGGTCGCCCAGCAGCCCCCATGCGATGCGGTGGGCCACCAGGAAGAAGAACCCGCTCGCCGCGGCGGAAGTGAGCGCGGCCAGCAAGTTCACCCGCACCGCGACCGGCAGCCCCAGCGGCGACAGCAGAACGATCCACACTCTCGCCAGCACCACGAAGAGGGGGTTTCCCGGCGGGTGCGGGATCCCGAGGATGTATCCGGTCGCGATGTACTCGCTCGTGTCCCAGAACGCCGTGGTGGGAGCCAGCGTGACGACGTACAGGAGGAAGATCGCCGCGGCGGCGATGACGGCGGCGAGGTAGGGCGGGCGGTGCTCGTTCATCTCAATGGGCCGGGAATCCGCGGTCAGCTCCCCGGCACCTCGAAGCCTTCGCTGGTCTCAACGGTGGCCCCCGACTCCAGATCGGTCAGTCTCAGACGGAGCGAATAGATGCCGGGTTCGGGCTGAACCAGGAAGAGGTCCAGGGCGAGCGCCAGGGGAAGCCGATCCCCGTCTCCCTCGACAACCAGACGCCCTTCCGCGTCCACCCGGGCCTCGTCCAGCCCGGGCCGGACGCGCATCATGCCGCCATCGGCATCGAACACCTCTACCGTGATCGCGTAGCGGTAGGTCCCCTGAGAGTCGGCCCCGAGCCCGCGCGCGGCCCCGGACAGCCGCAGGCTTCCGTCGCTTCCGCTTTGGACGGCGAGCCGGGAAAGCTCGAGTCTGCGCACCTCGACGGCTTCCGGAACCCGTCCCTCCCGCTGCACCATGCCGCGGATGCGGCCGTACGCCCGCAACAGCTCCGTGTCTCCGGGATTCATGTTGAGGGCACGTTCGAGATTGGCCAGCGTCTGGTCGCGCACCGTGGGATCGAACTCGGCGCGCGGAGCCTGCAGCAGCGCCAGTGCGCGCCATGCGAGACCGTCGTGCGGCACCAGCGCGACACGCTGCCCGAGGGAGGCGACCGCGCGCGCCGTATCCCCTGCCGCCGCGGTTTCCAGCGCGGCCTCGACCGCCGGGTCGACGACCGCGACATCGACCCGTTCCGGCAGCACCCGCACCACGTCCCGCCGCGGCGGGGCCCAGGAAAAGACGTACTCGAAGCCGGCGCTCAGACTCATCTGGTGCGCGGTGAACGGCGCCAGGCTGAAGGCGACCCGTTCGCTGGAGACCGATTTGACGTCGTCGCGCTCCTGGGCCGCGAGCTGGGCCGTGTTGACCGGGATCACCAGGTCCCGGAACGAGAAACGGAGCGCCGAATTCTCCCCGATGGGGACGCGCAGCGATGCCCCCAGATCCAGTCCCCACGACGTGGACGTGCGCGAGGTCCACTCGATCTCCCCGGGATGTTGCGCATCCATCTGCGCGAACGCATCGCGATGTCCCGGCGACAGATCGATGGTCTGCGTGAGTGCGACGGTGCCCAGGTTGTACGACAGCAGGCCCCGCCCGCGGTCCCACTCCGACAGCTTCATGCCCAGGCCGAAGCCGACGCCGTAGTAGTTCGTGCTGCGCGAAATGTCCTCGGGCGGTGAGAGCGCACCGGAGTAGCGCGCGACGGTTCCCGAATGGCCGCCGAGCAGCGTCAGGTAGAGGCCCGCGCCCCCGACGGGATTGTGCCGCAGCACCACTCGCGCCTCCGGGCCCAGGCTGGCGGTTTCCTTCCAGCGCGTCTGGCTCGGGAGGTCGGCGAGGGTCTTCCGGGTGACGAAGTCGTCGTAGAGGGTGCCCACCAAACGCGAGCCCAGGCTGCCCTCCACGGACCAGCGCGGAACCTGGCGGATGATCGCGGCTTCGTCCTGGCCCGCAAGCGCCGCGGGTGTGGACGCGGCAGACGTCAGGAGCACCAGCAGGATGCCGAAAGGTGTCGGATGGCGCGCGCATCGCCGGTCACGAGACGTCGCGGCGGCGGCGCGCTTCTTCAATCCTCGACGTTGAATCCATCCCCTCATTCCTAATGATGGACGTGTCCGATGGCGTGGGACAAGGTTGGGCACATGGCCAACAATCGGTGACGGGCCCCCGCGAGACTGCCCCTGGCACGGTCCGCGATTCGTTCACGACGCGGTCACCGCACCTCGAAGAACGCGCTGTCGGCGCTGAACGCCGAGAACACGCCCAGCGCCCCGCGCACGTTCGACGGGGGTTCGTTGAGATCCCGGGAATCCTGGTTGAGGCCTTCGTAGAGGTCGGCGTACTCTTCGTTGACCCGATAGAGCTTCACCCGATGACGACCGAACCAGGACAGCGAGCGGGCGCTGACGAGCGCGCTGTCACCCGCGGTCGGGCGCTGGACGAAGCGCCGCGCGAATCCTCCCCCGAGCGGGCTCTCGGCAAAGGGCGCCGGATCCGCCTCGATGTTGTCGACCACAACGTAGTGGAGCGCGTTGGCGGAGTTCTCCCAGCGCGCCACCAGCGCGCCCTCCGCTCCCGGCTGGAAGCCGCCGCCCCGGACGCCGAACTGCGGGGGCGCCATGACGGTCGCCGACAGCGACAACCCCCGCGGCGGGACCGGAACGACCGTCTCCGCAGTCGCCGTGCGGCCACCGTGGGAGGCTTCCAGAGCGAACACATCTCCGACTTCGACCAGAAGGTCGTCACCGGGATAGTGATAGCGGCCCGGCTCGCCCTCCGTGGGACTGAGGTCGAACCGTTCCCCATCGCGGAAGATCGCGATGCGGGCGTCCGCGATCGAGGCGGCGACCGCGGTGGAGTCGGCGTCGATGGGGAGCACCCCCGTCACGGTGACCTCGGTGACGGGCTCTCCGGCGAAGAGAAACGCCTGCACGACGAAAGTGTCCGGGATCTCGGGCGCGAAGGCCAGGTCGTCGTCGCAGGCGGTGGCCACGCCCAGCGCAATAACCGTGATGAACAACGAAGCAATTCCATTCCTCATGATCGTTCTCCTCTACCGAAAGCCCGCGCGAACGCCGATGCTGGGCGTGAATCCGAGCGTTGTGACGTCCGTGACGAGCATGGGCAGGTCCGTCAGGTCGAATTGGCGATACCACACGTTGTTGCGGCCGTAGACGTTGAAGACCGACAGGTTCACCTCGTAGAAGAACTCGCGCACCTCGAAGCGGCGGCTCGCGGCCAGATCGAGGCGGTGATAGGCGGGCAGGCGCTCGCCGTTCTTCGGGCCGACGTGGATGTAGTTGACGGTGCGCCCGTCCAGCAGCGTGATCGGGTACTGGGCTTCGGGCACCGTGTACGGCTTGCCGGACCCGTAGACCCATCCGCCGGTCAGCGTCCAACGGCCAAGCTGGTAGCTGCCGACGGCCTTGACCTCGTGGCGCTGGTCGTGGCTGGCGGGAAACGCGAACCCGTCGTTGAACCCGTCCAGCTCGTGCTCGACGTTCGCGAGGGTATAGCCGATCCAGCCGGTTAGCGCGCCGCGCTTCTTCTGCGCCAGCAGCTCGATCCCCCGGGCCGTGCCCGTGCCC
This sequence comes from Gammaproteobacteria bacterium, assembly GCA_028820325.1. Taxonomy (GTDB): domain Bacteria; phylum Gemmatimonadota; class Gemmatimonadetes; order Longimicrobiales; family Gaopeijiaceae; genus BD2-11. Next base: position 152,035 of record JAPPJO010000025.1, read on the forward strand.
TCAAAAAAGAGTTCGGCGAGTTGCTGACCGGGCGCCCGCCGCGACCGGGTCGAAAACTGTGCGACGCCTCCCAGGTCGCGCACGTAGGCTTCGACGTCGAAGAGATAGTCGTCGGTTTCGTAGCCGATGCCCGCGATCCAGTGCTCGGCGGAGGACGGCGCGATGTTGTCGCCGGCGAGGATCCAGAAGTCGCGGCTTCCCTCCAGGATGTCTTCGTTCTCCACCCGCTTCACGAACTGGTTGTAGCGGCCCCAGGCGCCGGTCAGGGAGAGTTGATCGGTGAGGGAATAGCGCGCCGACGCGCGCGGTTCCCAGTAGGTCCGCCCCGTCCCGTCGTAGTTGGTCACCCGAAGCCCTGCCGTCAGGTCGGCGCGCGCGGAGGGCGTCCAGGAATGCTGGAGATATCCGGCCGTGAGGTTGCTCTCGCCGTCCAGGTTCAGGGTCTGCGCCGAATCGCCCCTCAAACGCGTCAGGGCGTACCCCACGTCGCTCCGGGTGAACTGGGCCCCGAACCCGATCTCGGAGGACGGGAAGGGCCGCCAGGTGTTGTCCAGGCGGGCCGTCAGGTCCTTCACGCGGTTGTCTTCGTCGAACCCGCGCGCGAACTGCGAGGAGGCCACGTCGAGGGTCGCCTCGGAGAAATACTGCGAGTACGCGAACAGGGCGTCCGTCGCCAGCCGGCTGCCCCACTGCCGGGCCCAGCGGCCGCTCACGCCGCGGTTGCCCCAGTTGGAGAGGTCCGCCCTGTCCGGGGTCAGCCGCCTGTCACCCGCGGGGGTCGTGATCTCCTGGCCGAGGGTCGACTTGTCCAGGCGGTCCTCGCCGCCGTAGACGGAGAGCGTCAGGACATCGTTCGACGTGGGCAGGACGGTGAGCTTCGAGTTCAGGTCGTAGAAGTAGAAGTCGGGCTCGAAGGTCTGTTGCTGGAAGTTGCCGAAGCGGCCGAAGCCGTCCCCGAAGCCCGCACCCGGCCCAGGCAGCCCCGCGTCCGCATCGTCGGCTCCCTCCAGGGTTCCGAAGATGTCGTTGTACAGGCCGGTTCGCATCAGATCGGTGTAGGACCGGCGCGCCGAGACCAGCCACGACCCCTTCCCGCCGAGCGGGACTTCGGTCACGGCGCGGGCGCTCAGGAGGTTGAGCCCGCCCGACATGCGGAATTCCTCCGGGTTCCCCGACTTGCCGACCATCTCGACGACGCTGGAGGTCCGTCCTCCGTACTGCGCGGGAAAGCCCCCCTTGAAGAGGCGAACGTCCTGGACGGCATCCGAATTGAACGCGCTGAACACCCCGAAGAAGTGGTCCACATGGTAGACGGTCATGCCGTCCAGAAGCACCAGGTTCTCGTCGGGCGTGCCTCCGCGGACGAAGAGACCGGAGGTGGCGTCGTTGGTGCCGCTCACGCCCGGAAGAAGCTGGAGCGCTCGGAAGACGTCGGTTTCCCCGAGCGAGGGAAGCGTCCCCAGCCGCTGCGGGGAAAGCGCGATCTGTCCCGCCGCCTCTCCCTGCGCGACGATGTCGGTCGCGGTGGTCGCGGTCACGGTCACGCCGTCGATCTCGATGGCGCGCGGCACGAGGAGGACCGAGAGCTCGCGGCCCGTCTCGGTACTGAGCGCGACCTCCCGGGTCTCGTAGCCCAGGTGCTCTACCCGCAGGACCCGGTCGGTCGCCTGGGGCAGACCGATCAGGACGAAGCGGCCGAACTCGTTGGTGAATGCCCGGAACGCGTGGTCGTCCACGGACACCAGCACGTTGGGCAGCACTTCGTTGCTGACCGAGTCCCGTACCGTGCCGACCAGGTCGACCTGCGCCGCGGCCGGACTCGCGCCCCACGCCAGGCTTGCCGCAATCAGAGTCAGCGCGCGGCCGAACAGCCCGGTCTTCGGCAGGCTCGCCGGTATGACGTTCCCCCACCTCATCCCCCCCTCCTCGTCTCGGTTCCACTGCCCTTCCCGTTGAGGGAGACGATGTGCGGGTCCGAAAGGGTTGCCCCGGACGGTGGGCCCGGGGGGGGATCAGTTCACGGCGGCGACCAGCTCTCCGTCGCGAAGCTCGAGGACGGAACGGAAGCGGTCGCCGGGGCTCGCGTGCCCGTCGATCCGGGTGCGCAGGTAGTCGCCGGTGACGCCCGCAATCCGCTCCCGCGAGCCCTCCACCACGATGTCCGCGACGGTTCCGGCCCGGCTACGCCGGTAGCGCTCGTTCTTGGCCAGCGCCATCTCCCGGAGCACACGTGAGCGCGCCGCAGCGACATCGCCCGGTACCCGATCCGGCAGCTCGGCGGCCGCGGTTCCCGGGCGGACGGAAAACGGAAACACGTGCAGGTAGGTGTACGGAAGCTCTTCGACCAGCGCGCGGGTCTCCTCGAACTCTTCCTCGCCCTCGCCGGGGAAGCCCACGATGATGTCGGCGCCGAGCCCCAGCGGCCCCATTCTCCCGGCGATCTCAAGGACCCGGCGGCGATACGCCGCGCGCGTGTGCCAGCGCCGCATGAGCCTCAACACCTTGTCGGAACCGCTCTGCAGGGGGACATGCAGATGAGGGGCCAGGCGCCCCCCCGAATCGGCGAGCAACGCCAGCAGGGCGTCGTCGACCTCGGTTGCCTCGATGGATGAGAGCCGGATGCGGACCGGCACGGCGTCCAGCAGCAGGGCGCAGAGCTCCGCCAGCGTGGTACGCGGCTCCAGATCCCTCCCGTAGTGCCCGATGTGGATGCCGGTGATCACGAGTTCGGGGTGGACGCGCGCGAGCGCCCGGGCTTCCTTGACCACGTCGGCGGGCAGGCGCGAGACGGAAGCGCCCCGGGCCAGCCGGGTGGCGCAGAACGAGCACTTGCGGTCGCACCCGTCCTGCACCTTCAGCCAGGCCCGGGTGCCTCTGGCGTTGCGCAGCAGGGGCCCTTCCCCGGCCGACGGCGGACCGAAGGCCGGATCGACCGCTGCCAGGTGGCTCGCGAGCGCGAGCGCGTCCTGTCCCGGCACCACGCCGTCCACCTCCGGCATGCTCCGGTAGTCGTCCTCGCGCAGGGCAGCCGAACAGCCCGCCACCAGGATGCGCGCGCCCGGGTGCTCCCGCCTCAGCCGGCGCACAAGACGGCGGGCTTCGGCATCCGCCTGGTTGGTGACCGTGCAGGTGTTCACCACCAGCGCATCCGCCTCGCCGGGCCGAGCGACGGTGCGGGCGCCCCCGACCTCCAGCTCCTGGCGCATGCGCTCGGTGTCGTACTGGTTGGCCCGGCACCCGAAGGTGTGGAACCAGACGGCGGGTTTCGCCTGCCCGCCGCGGCTGGCGGCCTCCGAACGGACCGGGAGTCGGATCACGGATGCGCCGGGATGGAGAAGGCCGCCAGGGCGGGTTCGCTTGGGACGGCCCCTGGTGCGCGCAGCAAACACGATGACCGAAGGTGGTGTTGTCCCATGAGGTTGGCCTCGGAGTTCCGGTCGGTGCCGGCCCGCGCCGGCCGATCCCTGTAGCAGCATCGTGCCGCAGGATGATGCGGGTGTGCGCGAGAATAAGCTAGCTTGTGGCCATGACCTCGGGATACGGGCCGGCACTCCGCTTTGCACGCAGCTTCATGACGGGCTGGGCCCCGGTGGTGGAGCGGGAGATCCACATCGAGCGCGGCGGGCACCGACTCCCGGCTTCGCTGTTCCTGCCGCGCGCCGTGGTCCGCCGCGCCCGCGCGGAACGGCGCCGGCCGATCCCCGTCTGGGTGGTCCTCCACGGGATCACGCGCTCCGGACGGGACCACCCCTACCTGGTGCGGTTCGCACGCGCAGTTGCGTCCACCGGTCAGGCGGCGCTGGTGCCGGAGATCCCGGAGTGGCGGGAGATCCGGCTCTCCACCGAGGCGACGGCGTCAACGGTCGCCGCCTGCTTGCGCGCGCTGGAAGGTAAGCCGGTCCTCGCCTCCCGCCAGGTGGGGCTGGTGGGCTTCTCCTTCGGTGCCCCCCAGGCCATCATCGCTCCTACCGACCCGGCGCTCGCTGGGCGCATCGCCTGCGTGGTCGCGTTCGGGGGCTACTGTTCCGTAGAGGAGTCGTCCCGTTTCCAGTTTACCGGCACCCACGAACTCGATGGCCGGGAGGAGTCGCTTGCCCCCGACCCTTACGCGCGCTGGGTGGTGGGCGCGAACTATCTCACGCGCATCCCGGGGTACGAGGGCGCACAAGAGGCAGCGGAGGCCTTGCGGGCACTGGCCGCCTACACCGGCGACAACAACGTGCTCGCCACCGACCCCGGGATCGAGCCCGAGAGGTGCCGCCTGGCCGCCAGCCTCGCATCCCGCGGGCGGTCCGTCTTCGAGACGCTCGCCCCACCCGCCGGCGACCTGCCCGACCCGATGCGCGGCGGACTCGTGGCCGAGGGGCTGGGCGAAGTAATGGCGGGCATCCGGGAATTGAACCCCGTCCCGTATCTGCCGCGCGTGGACGTCCCGGTGCGGCTGGTGCACGGCACCGCCGACCAGCTCTTCCCCTACACCCAGACCATCAAACTGGGACGCGCCTTCCCGCCGGACGCAGACGTCACGACCACGGTCACCGGCCTCTTCGCTCACGCCTCGGGGCGCGAGCGCACCGCCCTCCTGCACACGGCTTCGGAGGCGTTGCGCTTTCTGAACGCGCTCGCCAGCATCTTCCGGCTGATGTAGCCCGGCCGCTTCCCTCGACCCCGGTCAGGATCTTGACTCGCGCGAACACTCCGGCCCAACCCCGGTCGACGACCTCGTCGGTCTCGGGCTGGGTGCGGCGCGCGGGCGGCATCCGCTGGTTCATCCGGCGCTTCGGCTTCGCGCAGCTCTTCCTGAAGCCGGCACGCCGGGTACTGGCCCCACTGATCCTTCCCATGCTCCGGGAGCGCTCCGTCGAATACCGCGGCGCATCCCATCCCCTGGTGTACGCCCGCCACAACGTGACCTGGGCCAATGAGCGCTGCGTGGAGCTGGCGCTGGCCCGCGCGCTGATGACGGGCATCCCGTCCGAGCGGCTCCTGGAGGTGGGTCACGTCACGCCGCACTACTTCCAGGGCGGCCACCTGGTCGTGGACAAGTACGAACCGGGGTCGCTGGAGGTCGACATCGTGGACTTCGCCCCCGCCGAGCGCTTCGACCTGATCCTCTCGATCTCGACCTTCGAGCACATCGCCTTCGACGAGCCCGGGGCGACCCCGGCCTCCGAGGCGATCGCCGCCAAGGTGAGCGCCGCCCTGAAGCGATGCCGCAGCCTGCTCGCGCCGGGCGGACTCCTGGCCATCACCGTGCCCCTGGGCTACAACCCCGCCCTGGACGCCATGATCGCCAACGGCGAGCTGGGGTGGGATCGCGCGACCTGGTTCAAGCGGTTCCCGCGCCGGCGCTGGCGCCAGGTATCCCGATCCGAAGCGGTCCGCTGCCGCTACGGCAGCCCCTACGCCTTCGCCAACGCGATTCTGCTTGCGGAATGGGAAGCCTGAGCTTCGCAGGTCGCCTTGCCAGCCCGCTTCGCCGCTCATAATATTGTCAGTTCTCAACAGTTATATCGTCAGTAGTCACCAGTATGGACGCGGGATGTCTTCGAAACCCGGATACCCATGACACACCACATTAAATCCCTCATCCGGCTGGTCCCGGACTTCCCCACCCCCGGTATCCGCTTCCGCGACATCATGGGACTAGTCGAGAACCCCGAGGGCTTCGAGCAGGCCACCAGGGCCCTGGCGCGGCGGTTCGCCCCGGAGACGCCGGACGCCGTGGCCGGCATCGAGGCTCGAGGCTTCATCTTCGGCGTCCCGGTGGCGCAGCGGCTCGAGGTCGGCTTCGTGCCGGTGCGGAAGGCCGGGAAGCTGCCCGGCGAGGTGGTGGGCGCCGACTACGCGCTCGAGTACGGCACCGGGCGCCTGGAGATGCAGACCGGCTCGATCCGCGAGGGAATGCGCGTCCTGCTCATCGACGATCTGGTCGCGACCGGCGGGAGCGCGGCCGCCGCGATCGAGTTGATCCGCGGCATGGGTGGTGAAGTCGTGGGGGCCGGCTTCGTCGTGGATCTGCCAGAGCTACCCGGGCGGAAGCACCTCGAGGCGATGGGCGTCGAGGTCTTCGCCCTGTGCACGTTTCTCCACGCCGATCCCTGAGCCGTCCCGCTTAAGGCTCCAACTCAGCGGGCCCGAGGGAAGATCTCCGGCGGAGGCACGCGGAAGGCGCCGGGAAACTCGTCCTCCACCAGCTTGAGCTTTCCGGTCCAGTCCTCGATGTCGATGCGGTACACGGCGGTGCGCTTCAACTCGCCCTCCGTGATTGCGCGGTAGTCGCGGCCGGGCCGCAGCTCGGGCGCGTACTTGTCGAGGAGCATCTGCAGCGCCTCGCGCTCCTCCACGGGATCCTCCACCACGCTCCCGTTCCCGAACGCCGTGACGCTGGCGAATTCGACGCTGAACTCCAGCGCCTCGTCCGCCGGCAGCAGGCGCCCCATCTCGAAGGCCGAAAAACACACCGGCACGGAACGGGACAGGGTGTCGCGGGTCAGCCCCGTGCGCGCGGTATGGATGTAGACGGCGTGCCGGGCGGGATCGTACACGAACAGGTTGCTGTTCACGAGAGGCTGCTCGCCGCGGGTCATGGCGAGGACCCCGACGCGTGCCTGCCGGATGAAGTCGCGGGTCCAGGCGTCGTCCCTGGCCCGGTCACGCCGGCGGATCTCGGTCCTGCCCCGTTCAGCCACTTAGATGTCCAGCTCGACGCCGATCCCGGCGGCGCGCGCCCGGTCGTAGACGAGTCTTGCCGTGGCCATGTCCTCGAGCGCCAGCCCCAGATGGATGGCGATGATGCGATCGCCCGCCGCCCGCCGTCCGACCTTGCCCGCGATCACGTCGCTCAGCTCGGCGCGGGGCGTCGGCGTGTCGCGGAAGTAGCCGCTCCCGCTCTGGTAGTAGGCAAACTGCGCGCTGTCGTCGGTGGTCAGCAGATCCGCCTCGCGAAACGCGTCCGCCTGCCAGTAGGAGTCGAAGTCCAGCGGGCAGGCGAAGGCGCCGGGCGAAAGCCATCCGGGCGGGATGGCGGGGTCGGGATCGAGCAGGATGGGGCCGCTGGTGATGACGATGTCCATCCCCCGCACCGCCTCCGCAACGGTTCCCACCGGCCGCACCTCGACGCCCATGCGCTCGCCCATCTCCTCGGCATAGGCGTGCATCACGGCCTGGTCGATGTCGTACGCGTGCACCCGCTCCACAGGGAACAAGGTGCACAGGGCCTCGAGGTTGCTGCGCCCCTGAACGCCGCAGGCGACGATGCCGACGCTCGCCGCATCCGGACGGGCGAGGTATTTGCCCGCCAGCGCCGACGCGGCCCCCGTGCGCATGGCCGTGATCCAGGTCGCGTCCATCACCGCGAGCGGCAGCCCCGTCTGCGGGTCGTTCAGCGTGATCAGCCCGCTGATGTAGGGCAGTCCGTGAGCGGGATTGTTGGGATAGGCCGAGATCCACTTGATCCCTGCGGCATTCTGACGCTCGACGTAGGCCGGCATCGCGTGCAGGAAGGAGTCCGGCCGCGGATGGATGCCCGGCTTGGGCGGCATTTCCACCCGGCCCGCCGCCTTCTCCCGGAACATGAACTCGAGCGCGTCGATGATCTCCGCCATGGAAACCCCGGCTTGCTCGACGTGGGCACGCGACAGGTAGAGGATGTTTCGCTGGGACATGACGCTGGTCTCGCGGGTGCGCGGGGATGGGGTCGGGTGACGGGAGCCTACTCGGGCGCCGGTTCCAGAACGCTTACCTCTTCCATGACGGCCCCTTCGAGGACGCCGTCGACCACCTCCATCCCTTCCACCACCCTGGCGATGATGGTGTAGTTGTGGTCGAGGCGGGGGTTGTCCACCAGGTTCACGAAGATCTGGCCGTCGCCGGTGTCGCGCCCCCGGGTCGAGATGCCGACGGTGCCGCGCACGTGCGAGCGCATGGTCAGTTCGTCGCGCGTATAGGGCCCGTCCCCGTGGTACTCGTTCGCCCCCGGGCTGCCCCCCTGGATGACGAAGTTGGGAACCACCCGATGGAAGGTGAGACCGTCCAGGTATCCTTCGCGCGCGAGGCGGACGAAGCGCGCCGTGTTGGCGGGCGACTCGAACGGGAGCAGCTCGAGGACGATCTCGCCGCCCCCGGCGATGCGGATCACGGCCCGGGAAGCGGCCATCTCGCGCATCTCCTCGAAGGTGGGCATCGGCGCCCGCTCCGGCGGCGAGGGACGAGCCCAGCGAAGGTCGCTTCCGGTCCACTCGTTGCGGAGGTATTCGGCGACCAGGGCAACCACCGGATCGTAGTCCTCCATGTAGGGCTGTACGCGATCGAGGTCGTCCAGGGAACCCAGTTCGCGTATCCTCTGCAGGAGTTCCAGGCGCACGTCCCGGTGGGTCTCCTTGCGATCGGCGCTCATGCGCTCGAGCGCGGCGAAGGCGGCCGGCAGCACGTCCGGATGCGGGCTTCCGGCGAGCGATCGGGCCGCCGTCAGCACCAGTTGCGGATCGTCCGCGCCCAGGGCGTCGAGGTAGACCGAGTCGGCGTCGTTGCCCACCAGCGGCGCGAGCCCGGCGATGGCCGCCTCACGCACGTTCCAGTGCTCGTCACCGGCCAGCGCCAGGAGCGCGGGCACGAGTTCCAGGCGGGCCGCGGCGCGCGCGGCGTACATGCGCATCTGCCAGACCGGATGAGCGGAGAATGCGGGCAGCCGGCGGGCGGCCGTGAAGGACGACACCGCGGCCAGCGCCACCAGGCTGCGCGCCGCCCGGTGCCAGTCGCCGGCCGACACGGAATCGGCCCGCTGGGCCAGTGCGTCGAGAGGCGTCAGAGCGGTCTCCGGCGGACAACCGGCGAGGCGGTCGATGGCCTCCAGAGCCACGTGCGCGCTCGGGTCCTGGAGCAACGCCGCCAGCTCCACGCACGCCTGGCTGCCGTCCACACGTTCGCTCAGCGCTCGCACGGCCTCCACCCGCACCAAGTGACTCGTGTCGGCGAGCGCCTGCGCGAGCGGAGCCCGCACCTCGTCGAGCGCGCCTTCCCCGATGGCGAGGACGGCGAGGCGTCGCACCTGCGCGTCCTCGTCCGCCAGCGCGGCCGCGATCACGTCTTCGGCGGGTCTTCCCGCGCTCACCAGTCCCGCCAGGGCGAGCCGCCGCACCTGCGCGCCCTCCTCGCCGTCCGCCCCGCGGTAGCCGGCCAACTCCGCGAGTGCCGCCAACACGAACGGGGGAGGCGTGAACTGCGACTGCGTGCGAACCAGGTTTTCCAGCGCGCGAGTCCCGCCTAGAACTACGGGGTGGGGCACCGACCGCAGGGTTACGGCCCCGCCTCCCGTGAGTCCCGCGACCAGATTCTCGAGCAGCAGGTCGTAGGCCTGCCGCACCTCATCGGCATCCCGGTACGAGAGCCGGCCCATCGCCTCCAGGACCGCGCCCCGCACCTCGGGATCCCTCTCGCGGGGCAGGTAGTTGATCAGCGCCGCCATCGCCCGGCGGGGGTCGCTGCCGGCAACCGCCTGCGCGCTGGCGTTGATGGCCTCGACCCTGATGTCGGCGTAGGAACTCTCCAGCATGGACCCGATGTCCACCAGAACCGCAGGATTCTCCTGGCGCCCCAGCGCGCGCACGGCGATCCGCTGCACCTCCGGGTCGGGCCAGGAGATTCCCTCGAGGAACGTGAAGTGCGCGGCGGGGTCGCGCGAACGGGAGTCCTCGGCCTCGAGGACGCGGTGCAGGATCTCCTCGCTCCCGGGGAGCAGCCGGACCTCCCCCGCATCCCCCCCGTCGCCGCACCCGGCGACCAGACCGCTGCCCAGGGTGACCGCGCAGATCAGGAATCCTCTGCGACCTGAGCGCCAGGCCGACCCGAAGCACCACAGTCTATCGAGCATCCCGTCCAACCCTTCCTTGCGTTTCGTTCCCGTTATGCCTGTCGCCCGACCCACCGCCCCGGCCGGGTACCCTGCATCGCCGCGCGGCGTTCGCCTGTGGCGAAACACGGAATAGATTAGAGTACGTAGCCCCGTTGACAAGAATCGCGCGCGCTGGTACCGCGATCCACGACCCCCGAAACCCCGGACGCGACACGATGGCGACCGCAATTCCGGCCACCGGTCTCGACACCCCGATCGCCGACCCGCTTCGCCGCGCCCTCCGCGGCCTGGGCGGCCGTGCCACCGTCGGTGACCTCATGGCCGCCACCGGACTCGCCCAGGCGGACGCCGAGTCCGGCCTCAAGGGGCTGCTGGAAACCTACCAGGGACACGTGGAGGTCGGGGAAGAGGGCGATATCGTGTACGCCTTCCAGCGCCGCCTGCTGCGACGCGACCACACGCCCTTCTGGATTCGCTTCCGGACGGCCGCGGCGCGCGTGCTCAAGACCGCCTTCAAGATCTGGATCGTGGTCATGCTGGTGGTCTATTTCGTCGTCTTCGTGACCCTGCTGATCGCGGCCCTGATCGCCGCCTCCAGGGGGAACGACCGCAACGGCGGCTCCATCCTGGGCGGCGGACGGCGCGGCGGGGGCTTCAACTTTCCCTTCCTGTTCTGGATCTGGGCCCCGGACTGGCGCCTCGGCCATCCGTATTACGGCAACCGCTTCGAGCGCCGCAGCGGCAGGAAGGTGCCCTTCTACAAGAAGGTGTTCGCCTTCGTCTTCGGCCCCGACCGGCCGCGCGCCAGCCTGCGGGACCGCGACCGCAGCGTCATCCGCCTCATCCGGGCGCGCAAGGGAACGCTCACCGTGCCCGAGCTCGTGCGCCACAGCGGGCTGACGGTCCCGGAGGCGGAGGAGGAGATGGGGCGGCTGATGGGAGCTTACGCGGGTGATGTGCACGTCTCCCGGGGCGGCGAACTGGTCTACAGCTTCGGCGAACTGCTCGTGAGCGCCCACGGCAAGGTCAGAGCGCGCGAACCCGCGCCGGCGTGGCAGCGCCTTGAGAAGGCGGCCGAGTTCACCGGCAACAAGACCGGAACCAACGTGCTCATCGGTTCTCTGAACGGGTTCAACCTGCTGGCGGCTCTCTCCGCCCCGGTGCTGATCTTTCCCCCGCTGGGTCTGGGGGGACTGGGGGCCGAGATCGGCCTGATCTGGGTGCCCGCGGTCTTCAGCACGCTCTTCTTCTCGGTGCCGCTCGGCAGATGGGTGGGGCACCGGGTCGAGAACGCCCGCCGACGCCTGCGCAACGTGCGCAAGGTGCTGCTGGGGATGGTCTTCCGGCAGAGCCTCGGGGGCGGAGCTGCGCTCTCGGCGGAGCGCGCCACGGACGATGTGCGCATCGCGCTGGTCGACCCGAACATCGGTGCGGCCGATGTGCGCAAACAGCTCCAGGGCATCGCCGCCGAGTTCGACGCCGAGGTGGAGCCCGCCGACTCCGGCCAGATCATCTACCGCTTCCCCTCGATTCGCTCGGCCCTCCTTGGAGGAGAAGAGGTGCGGTCCGCCCTCCGCCTCGACAAGCGTTCGGTCGGACGCGTGGTCTATTCGAGCGCGGACACCCCTGAGGAGGAGTCGGCCAGGGCCATGGCCAACTTCGACCGCGAGCTGCGCAAGTCCGTGTCCGCCCCCGACTCGGTGCGCTACCTGGACGACCTCGAGCTCGCCGGCATCGAGACTCCCTCCCCCTCGGGACGCCAGGTGAAGCCGCGGCGTCGGGCAGGGCCGAGGCGCCCGCACAGGTGGTGAACCGCTCGAGCCGGACGGGTCTGCGCCCGCCGGGTGCAGTGCGTCCGGCCGGGTCGATGGCTGCGCTCCTGCTGGTCGCCTCCCTCCCGTTGCTCCTCATCCCCGGGTCTCTGGCCGCGCAGCAGAACGACGGCGGCGGCGTCCCCGCGCTTGCGGTCGTGCCCCACGCGGAAGCCCCGGAGGCGCGCGCCCTCCGAACGCCCACCGACATCCGGATCGACGGCCGGCTGGAGGAGGCGCCGTGGAACGACGCGGCTCCGGTGACGGAGTTCACCCAGATGGACCCTGACGAGGGCTTCCCGGTCAGCGAGCGCACCGAGGTCCGATTCCTGTACGACGACGACGCGCTCTACGTGGGCGCGAGGCTGCTGGACTCGGCGCCGGTCACCACCCGGCTCGCCCGCCGTGACGCCGGGGTGCCCGACTCGGACTTCTTCACCCTGACCGTCGACAGTTACCACGATCACCGCACCGCCTATCGCTTCTCCACCAACCCCTCGGGGATGAAGCGCGACGAAGTCCTGAGCGGCGGCTCCGGCATCTTCGGGGGAGGCAGAGGGGACGGCCGCGGAGACGGCTCCTGGGACCCGGTCTGGGACGTCGCCACTACAGTCACGGACGAGGGCTGGTTCGTGGAGATGCGCATCCCCTTCAGCCAACTGCGCTTCAGTACGGCCGACGACCAGCTGTGGGGTCTTCAGATCGAGCGCACCATCAATCGCAACCAGGAGCGCGCCGTCTTCTCCTTCACGCCAAAGCTGGAACCCGGCGGCGTGGCCCGATTCGGGCACCTCTCCGGAATCGCCGGCGTCGCTTCCGGACGCAGGCTCGAGATCCTGCCCTACGCAGGGCTGAGCGCCGAGTACATTCGCCGAACGGCGCCGGCCGACGTCGCGTTCGACAACCCGTTCCGCTCGGGCTCCGACTACTTCGGGCGGGCGGGCGCCGACCTCAAGTACCGGCTGGGCTCGAACCTCACCCTCGACGCCACCGTCAATCCCGACTTCGGCCAGGTCGAGGTGGACCCGGCGGTCATAAACCTCACGGCCTTCGAGACCCGCTTCGACGAGCGGCGCCCCTTCTTCGTGGAGGGCGGGGAGATCTTCCAGTTCGCGCGCGGCGGACCCGGGGGCAGTACCGGGCGTCCCCCGACGGTCATGTACTCGCGCCGCATCGGCCGGCGGCCGCAGGGGCCGATGGCGTCGGACGCGGTCTTCTCGGACGCACCCACCTCGACCACCATCCTCGGGGCCGCCAAGGTCACCGGGAAGGTGGGGGACGGCTGGTCGGTCGGGCTGCTGGAGGCTGTGACCGGGCGCGAAATGGCCCCCTACGTCGACGCCGTCGGGATCCGGGGCGAAGCCGAACTCGAACCCGCCACCAACTACCTGGCGGGCCGCGTGCGCCGCGACCTCCGGGACGGCCTCACCCAGCTGGGCGCCATGGCCACGGCCGTCAACCGCAACCTCTCCGGCAGCATCCTGGGCGACCGCCTGCACTCTTCGGCGTATGTCGCCGGGGTGGACTTCATCCACGAGTGGGAGGACCGCTCCTGGCGCATCAACGGCGCCCTCTCGCAGAGCCTCGTCTCGGGCAGCGAGGCGGCCATTATGCGCACACAACATTCCTCGGCCCGGTACTTCCAGCGCCCCGACGACAACCGCGTGCTGGACCCCGACGCCACCTCGCTGGGCGGTCACTACGCCATGTTCGACGTGAACAAGCAGTCGGGATCGTTCACGGCGCGCATCGCCATGGCGAGCATCAGCCCGGGCTACGAGGTCAACGACATCGGCTTCCAGACCGAAGCCGACCGCATCATGCTCGACACCCACCTCACCTGGCGCCAGCCGCGTCCCGGAAGCTGGCTGCGCAACTGGTCGGTGTCCGGCGGCCCGGACGGGAAGTGGAACACGGCCGGCGACCGCCTGCACTCGGAGTTCAACGCCAACCTGAACTGGCAGTGGCTGAACTACTGGGGCGGCTCGGTCCGAGGGGTCATCCGCGCTCCCACCGACAACGACCGCCTCACCCGCGGCGGCCCCCTCGCCCGTGAACCCCAGTCCTATGCCGGCAACGCGAACCTCTCCTCCGATTCCCGGCAGCCCGTGAGCGGACGGGCCAGCTACAACTGGGCCTTCGACGAAGCCGGATCCTGGAGCCACACCGGATCGCTGAACGTCACCTACAAGTCGGGCGAGAAGCTGGAGCTGCGTCTGGGTCCCAGGCTCACCCGCAGCTACGCCGAGGCCCAGTACGTGACCTCGCGCTCCGACCCGCTGGCCACCGCCACCTTCGGCCGACGCTACATCTTCGCGCCCATCGATCAGACCACGCTGGCGCTCGACACCCGGCTGAACGTCACCTTCTCGCCCACACTGACGCTGCAGGTGTACGCCCAGCCGCTCATCTCCAGCGGAGATTACGGGGGCCTGAAGGAGTTCCGGACCCCGGGAACCTTCGACTTCCTGCGCTACGGCGAGGACGCCGGCACGATGTACCGGCTCGACAACGGTGGCTTCCTGATCGATCCCGACGGCGCCGGCGGGGCCCCCGAAATCACCATCCGCGACCAGGACTTCAACGTGCGCAGCCTGCGCGGCAACGCGGTGCTGCGCTGGGAGTGGAGCCCCGGCTCGACGCTCTTCCTGGTGTGGCAGCAGCGCCGCTACCACCGCGCGCTGCGGGACGCCTGGGACCCGCTCGCGTCCGACGGCATCGGCGACTTCGACTTCCGCTACGACGCCCGCGAACTGGTGCGCATCCGCCCGGACAACATCTTCCTGGTCAAGGTGAACTACTGGCTGAACCTGTGAGGGCTTGACAGCATTGCCTGCGGATGCGAGAGTGTGATGGCATTGCATGCACACTCGGATGACGCAAGATGGCTCAACTCACGGTTCGCAAGGTGCCTCATCAGATCATGGACGCCCTGAAACAGCGCGCAGCCGCCAACGGACGGTCTGCCGAAGCCGAACACCGGGAGATTCTGCGCCGAGCGCTCCTCCCGGCCGAAGGGAACTTCGGCGAGCGCGCCAAGTCTTTGCGGCAGCGGCTCCACTCCTGCATCGACAGCACCGACACGATCCGCGCTGACCGGGACCGGGACGCGCCTGAGTGAGAGGGTACGTCGTCGACGCAAGCGTGGCGGTCAAGTGGCTGGTGACCGAGCCCCTGTCTGACGAAGCAGCCACCCTGCTTGACCCCGGCGTAACGCTCCTGGCCCCCGATCTGCTGTTTGCGGAGGCCGCCAGCGCGTTGTCCGCCAAGTGCCGGCGAGGGGAGATGGACCGCGAAGAACTCGCGGAGACCGTGAACCTGTTGCGTGCCGCGCCTGTCGCCTCGCCGCTCTCAATGCGCCAGCTTGCCGCCTCGAGCGCCCGGCTGGCCGCCGACCTCGGTCACGCCGTCTACGACTGCTTCTACCTCGCGCTGGCGATTGCCGAAGACTTCCCGGTCGTCACCGCTGACACGCGCTTCTACGACAAGGTGCGGAAACACCCCTATCTGGGGGACCGGGTCGTCCACGTCGCCGATATGGACGTGAGCACGTAGCCACCTGGACGTTAGGGCGCAATCACCACGCGAAACCCGATGAACTCGCGCCTCACGTCCGGCCCCGCAGCGCCCCGGATGGCGGCGCGCACATTGCGCACGGGATCGGCGAAGGATCCGCCGCGCATCACCCAGAGGGGGTCGGCGTCGAGCCCCTCCCGGTCGTCCGCCTCGTCGTAGGGGTAGGGCTGCCAGGGGCTGCGGGTCCACTCCCAGACGTTGCCGCTCATGTCGCTCAGACCGTGGACGCACTCCGGGCAGGCCACTTCTCCCACGGGCGCCGGCCTGCCTGTCGCGAAGTTCGCCCTGTCCCGCCGCAACTCGTTTCCCCACGGGAAGATGCGCCCGTCGCCGCCACGGGCCGCCTTCTCCCACTGCGCCTCGCTCGGCAGGGTCACGCGCCAGCCCTCGGCCAGCAGCGCGCGTAGCTCCGGGGGCGTTGCCGGGGATTCGCGCAGAAGCTCCTCCAGCCATCGGCAGTACGCCAGGGCGTCGGGCCAGGAGACGAAGGACACGGGATGGAGCGGCGACCCGGCGAGAGCCTGCGGGTCGACCTCATGGCCGGCCGCTTCAACGAAGGCCGCGAACTGGGCCACCGTCACCTCGCTGCGGCCGATGAGGAAGGGCGGCACATCGACGACGCCCTGCGGGCGGTCGGCACTCCAGCGCTCGACGTCGTAGGCGAGGGTGTCGATGCCGGGATCGCTCCCCATGAGGAAGGGTCCTTCGGCGATCTCCACGAACCCCAGCAGCGGTGCGTCGGGCAGATGGCCGAGGTCGGCGCGGTAGCCGGTGAGCTCGGAAGAGGGAGTCGCGAACTCCGCGGATGCGGGTGCGATCCCTTCGGATTCCCGGGCTCCGGGCTCGCCCCGCTCCATCTGCCTCCGATAGTCCAGCCACACGCCCACCAGGATCAGGCCCGCCGCCGCGAACGCCGCCAGGAGCCTCATCGGGCCTCGATTCCCAATCTCATTGCACCTCCGCTTCATCGCTCATTGCACCTCCATCCCCAGCCGCTCACACGCAAACTGCCAACCATGGCTGCAGGCGCGCTCCAGAAGATCCCGCTCCGGCATATCGACCAGATTAAGGCCTCCCTGGCGCAGCATCAGCCTGAGATCCAGCGGGCGCGGCGGCGCGCGACTCACCACCGACGGATCGAGCAGGTTCACGCAGCCGGCCTGGAATTGCGCCTCGCACGCCCGCGCGAAGAAGCCCAGCGCCAGCTCCGCGTCGGGCTCCACGATCCGGCCCTCCACGTAATGCGCGCCCAACTCGTTGCACGCCCATCCCGCGTTGTTGGCGCAGTAGCTCGCCTCGATCTGCACCAACCGGTCACAGGCGCCTGCCCGGCCCTCCTCACACGCCTCCTGCCAGAACGGCAGCATGTCGCCCGGGTGGAGGCCATCGGTGCGCCCGGTCGCGGTCATGACGGCGAAGAAGGTCGTCCATGCCACCATGTGTACCAGGTTGGCTGTCGCCCACCGGACCTCGGTGAGGCGCCGGATGCGCGGACGGCTCTGGAGTGAGCGCACGAAGCGGTCGATCAGCGGCACGCTCAGGTTGAGCAGCGGCACGCACAGCAGCTTGTCGTAGAAGGTCGGGGCACCCACCGCCTCGAGAAACCAGAACAGCCCGAAGACCCCGGCGCCGTAGAGGGCTCCGAAGATGGCCTTGCCGGTGCGAGTGCGCGGTGAGGTCGAGGGGTCCGTGACCAGCAGGTGCAGCCCCAAGAAGACGGCGGCCGGAATCTCGGAGTCGATGAAGTACGGGACCCCGGTCGCCGCCCCGTAGAGCGCGCTCAGCCCGAAGAGCGCGGCTGCGGCGAACCCCGACACCAGGGTGACCCGGAAGAAGTACATCACCACCAGGCCGAGCCCGAACAGCAGCAGGTAGATGGCGGGGACAAAGGTGAGGGTGGTGGCGATGTCCTGCCCCCACGTCAGATCGCTCGTCCCCGTCGCGATCAGCACCAGCGAAAACAGTCCCAGCGAGAACGCCGAGGGGTTGAAGATGTGCGTGCGCCGGCCCCCGCGCCGCCACTGCACGAACGCCTTCCCCAGGAAGCCCGCCGCCACCATCAGGAACTGCAGGTAGAACCAGTCGTCCGTGAACCAGAGGAAGAGGTTGGTGCTGAAGATGATGGGGAAGGGCCCGAAGCCGAGCACGTAGCGCTCGCCCCGCGACCACGCGAGTAGCATGTCGAACGCGTAGGCGAAGATCAGTTGCGCCAGCAGGAGCCCGGCGAAGTCGTAGACCGGACGCCAGTACCAGCCCCAGACCGCGAACACGGTGAGCTGCACAAGGGCCTGCAGATAATGCTGCGGGCGCAGGACGACCCGGAAGCCGCGGGACGCGCCGGCGCGCGACAGCCTCGCGAACAGCACCCCCTGCCAGACCAGCAGCCCGGCCACCGCCGCCAGGAACGCGAAGGTGAGCCGGGCGTTGTCGGCGACCCGCGGCGCAAGCGAGAGGAGAAGGAGGCCGAGCGTCAGGACGAGCGGGACGAGGAAGACGCGGCGGAGGTCTGGAGCCTGAGAGCCGGGCCTCACGGTCGACTTCGGCGGCCCGGGTCCCGGCTCGGTGCTCGCGTCCCGGCGGCGCCTTCGCCTGCGTTTCGCTGCGGCCATGATCCAGGAGGGTCTGCCGCCTCCTCAGCCCGGCGGGCGCTGCGCTCCCGTCTCCGCGGGCAGCCCCAGCAGGCTCCAGTCGTTCCAGGAGCCGTCGTAGAAGCGGGTCTCGTGGCCCATCAGGCGCGAGACGAAGTAGTTCACGCTGGCGCGCATCCCGATGTAGCAGTAGCTGATGACGGTCTCGTCCGGGTCGATGCCCGCGCGCCGGAAGAGGGTCTCCATCTGTTCGCGCGAGACGAAGCGCGGTTCCTCGCGCGAGACCATGAACTCCTCCCAGTAGACGTGCCCGGCACCGGGGATGTGCCCCGGACGATAGGTGCCGTCGCGCCCGTTGTCGGCGCCCGTGTACTCGTTGTCGGGGCGGCCGTCGAGAAGGGCGTAGCCCGTCTGGCCGCGGCGTTCGTCCACCCATTCCGCGTCCACGAACACATCGTCGCGCACGCGTGGCTCGAAGGCGCCTCGTCCGCCGGAAACAGAGCCCGTCGCTACATCCCGTCCCGCTTCCCGCCACGCGAAGAGCCCGCCGTCCAGGATGGAGACCCGCTGATGGCCGAGGTGCTCGAG
Source organism: Gammaproteobacteria bacterium (assembly GCA_028820325.1). Lineage (GTDB taxonomy): Bacteria > Gemmatimonadota > Gemmatimonadetes > Longimicrobiales > Gaopeijiaceae > BD2-11. The sequence continues at coordinate 170,451 of JAPPJO010000025.1, forward strand.
GGTGACGAAGGCGCGCGCGGCCGGGATGGGCGTGCCGTAGAGGACGACGTGCAGGTCGTTGGAGATGCCCGCCTGCCGGAACACCTCGACCACCTGCTCCAGCGGAGGAAGTTCGACCAGCCGCTCACCCACCTGGGTCACGATCTCCTGGTAGGGGAGGAAGCGCGCGCCCGGAATGTGCCCTTCCAGGAACGTCGACTCGTCGTACTCGACGTTCAGGAGCAGCAGACCGGGATCGTCGAGACGCTCCGCGAGCCAGTCCTCGGTTACGAGGAGAGGATGGGTCTGCTGTGCCAGGCCGGAGGCCGGCAGGAGCACGGCCACCAGTGCCAGCGCCCGTAATACGCTCTGTTGCTTGATCCGCATGGTCCTGCTCCGTGTCAGTTGTTTGTTCTGCCGGCCGCGGCCGCGCGCCGCTTGCGGCCCATGTAGGAGCGAAGCGCCGGGGGCAGCGATCCGATGCGCGCGGCCCGCTCGATCTGGTTTGCGACCCCGTCTTCGTACTCGCCCAGCCGTACGAAGGCGCCCCCCTCGTGTGCCGCCACCGGGACGCCGTCCCGGTAGACCACTCGGCTTCTGGTGCTCTTCGCGATACGCGGGCCCGGTGCGAGGATGCCGGTGAGGTTGAGCGGGTCGGCGGCGCTGACCGGGACCGGCCGGCCGGAAGGAGTCCTCCGGCGGATGCGGCGCAGCAGGCCCACCGCCTCGGGGAGCGCGAACTGCTCGCCGGACACCCCGTTAACGAAGCGGCCACCGCGCACGTCGCCCCTCGCCTCCATGCGGCGGAGCGCGCGCACCAGCTGCCACCAGGGGAGCGTGCGCGGCTCGTTGTCGAGCAACCGGCGGAACACCACCCCGTAGCGGCGCAGCAGAACGCGGGCTATCGACGCGGCGCGCGCTTCCTCCCCCGCCCCTCCCCCGCTGTCGGGCAGGTCGCGGCGCAGAAGCGACCACCGCCCCGCCGAGTCCACCCCGAAGGCGACCGACGACCGGCGGCGGCCGCGGCGACCGAGGCGGCCTCGCGCGCCGACCACACTGGCCGCCCGGGACGAGCGCCCCGCCGGCCCGAGCGGCTTGCGCCGGTCGGAGGGCACGAGCAGCGCGCGCAGCCCTGTGAAGCTGTCCGCGGTGGCCAGGCCGGCGGCGACCAGCTCGCCCAGCGCCTCCTCCACCCGGGTGGGCAGCAGGCCGGACGCACCCACCAGCTCGTGGAAGAAGGAGGCGCCGCGATCGGCCAGCACGTCGTGCACGGCCCGTCCGTGGGCGGAGAGGAGGGAGGCGGCGCCGTTGGTCGAGGGATCTCCGCCGGGGCGCAGCCACACCTCCATCCGGCTGCGGTCCAGGAAGGCGATCGGGGTCGCGGGAAGCGGCCCGCGCATCGAGCGACCGTTCCCCGCCGGCGGAGAGATGCGCGCCCACGTGACGCGTCCCGCCAGACAGACCGCGTCCAGCAGCCCGGGGTCGTAGCTTGTGACCCGCCGGCCGAGGACGTCCGCCTCCCACGCGCCCGCGCAGGTCTCGAATCCCTCGAGCTGGGCGAGCACGCCGGCCAGCCCCTCCACCCCCGCGGCCTGCTCGCCCTCGGCGACCCTCTGCCACGCGAACAGGAAACGCATGAAGTCGGCCTGCGACACCGGCCGGATTTCCGCCCGCAACCGGTTCAGGGTGTAGCGATGGATGCGGGCGAGCAGGCGGCGTTCGCACCACTCCACCCCCGCGTCCGGGCTGGTGAAGGCCCCCCGCAGCACGAAGCCCTCGGCCTCGAGCGCGAGCAGCGCCGCCTTCACCTCCGGTTCGTCCACCGCGAGCGCTTGCGCCATCTCGCCGGCCGTCACCGGGCCGCACAACTGCAACCGCCCGCGCACCAGCTCGCGCACCGCCTCCTCCCGGCTCCACTCGCGCGCGGCCAGGTCGGCAGGCGGAGTCAGAGCCGGCTCGAGCCGCACTTCCGCACCCGCCGCCGCAAGCACCTCCGGCAACCGCTCGGCGCTCACCCACCAGGCGAGGGCGTCCGAATCGACCGAACTGCCGGCCTCACCCACTTGCAGCCGCCCCGCCCGTCCGGTCGCGCACAGCTCCTCGAAGAGGCCCTGCCACGAACGTCCATCCCCTTCCGCGCCCCGGTTCCCCTGCTCCCCTTCGGCGGTCGTCAGTACCCCCGCCGTCAACAGCGCGTCGTGCAGTTCGTCCGCATCGCGCGGATCGGGCCACACCTCCTCGCGCACGCGCTGGATCGCCGCCGGGTCGAGCGCGCCCAGCTCATCCGCGGACGAGGGCTCGAACGCGCGCCTTGTCTGCACCGCCCGCGCGCGCCGCTCCTCCAGCGGGGCATCGTCCAGGAACGAATACGGGGCCGAGTTGAGGATCTCGTGGCTGAGCACCGAGGGCTCGGGGGTGTCGCGCGTGACGTAGCGGATCTCCCCCGCCAACACCCGCCGCAGCACGGCGTCGAGTTCGCTCATCGCCATCGCCTCTTCCAGGCAATCGCGCATCGTCTGCCGGACGAGGGGATGATCGGGGATCTCGCGGTCGCCGCCGATGTTCTCCAGGCACGCGGCCGCGTCCGGGAAGGCCGCCGCCATCAGGTCGTCGGCCTCCATGCGCTGCAACTGGGGCGGCACCTTCCGCCCCGCGCGGTTGCGCAGCACCGCCAGCGAGATGGTCGCGTTCCAGCGCCAGCGGGTCGGGAAGACCGGCGAGTCGATCAGCGCCTGCACCAGTGTCCGCTCGAGCGTGTCCGGGTGCACGTAGCGGAAGACATCCTCCAGCGGGAAGGAATGCTGGGGTCCGAGCGAGAGCAGCACGCCCTCCTCGGTGGCCGCGGCCTGGAGCTCGAAGTTGAACTGGCGGCAGAACTTCTTGCGCAGCGCGAGCCCCCACGCCCGGTTCACCCGCGAGCCGAAGGGCGCGTGCAGGATCATCTGCATGCCCCCGGCCTCGTCGAAGAAGCGTTCGAGCACCAGCGTGTCCTGCGTGGGCAGCGCTCCGAGGATGTGCTTCGCCTCCCGCAGATAGTGCTGGATCTGGCGCGCGGCCGAGTCCGAAAGCCCGAGTTCCTCGAGCCACTTCGCGGCCGCATCCTCCTGCTCCCCGTCCAGGCGGGCCTCGACATCCGAGCGCAGCCGGGCCACCGCGGTCGACAATTCCGCGCTCCGCCCGGGCGCCTCTCCCAGCCAGAACGGGATCGTCGGCGGCTCCCCGTGCGCGTCCGCCACCCGGACGGTGCCGGAATTGACTTGGAGAATGCGCCAGGAGGTGTTGCCCAACTGGAAGATATCGCCCGCGGAACTCTCGATGGCGAAGTCCTCGTTGAGGGTGCCGATGAAGGTCTCTTCGGGATCGAGCACCACCCGGTAGTCGGCGTTGTCGGGGATGGCGCCCCCCGCCGTGATCGCGGTGAGGCGGGCCGCGCGCCGGCCCTTGATGCGCCCGTTGACCCGGTCCCGGTGCACCAGCGCCCCGCGCCGGCCGCGCCGGGTGACGAAGCCCTCGGCCACCATCTGCACCACCTCGTCGAAGTGGGCGCGCGCCAGCTCGCGGTACGGGTACGCGCCGCGCCAGAGGTGGTAGAGGTCGTCCTCGGACCAGGGCTCGCACGCGGACTCGGCCACGGTCTGCTGCGCCAGCACGTCGAGCGGCTGCGGCATCATGACCAGCCGGTCCAGTTCCCCGTCGTTCACAGCGCGCACGAGCGCAGCGCACTCCACCAGGTCGTCGCGGGAGAGCGGGAAAAGGCGGCCCTTCGGAGTGCCGCGCACGGTGTGCCCGGAGCGCCCCACCCGCTGCAGGAAGGTCGAGATCCAGCGCGGGGAGCCGATCTGGCACACCAGATCCACATGCCCGATGTCGATGCCGAGCTCGAGCGACGCGGTGGCCACCAGCGCCTTCAGCGTGCCCGCGCGCAGACGGTCCTCCGCGGACAGCCGCGCCTCCTTGGAGAGGCTGCCGTGGTGCGCGGTGACCGCCTCCTCGCCCAGCCGGTCGGTCAGCCGGGCCGCGAGCCGCTCCGCCATCCGGCGCGTGTTGACGAAGACGAGGGTGGTCCTGTGGGCCTCGATCGACTCGGTCAGCCGTTCGTAGACCTCCGACCATACCTCGTGCGACATCACCGCTTCCATGGGCGATGGCGGCACCTCGATGGCCAGGTCCATGGTGCGGCGATGCCCTGCGTCAATGATTTGGCAGCGCTCCGGATCGATCTCCGCATCCCGGTTCTGGCTCCCCAGCAGGAAGCGCGCGACCTCGCCGACCGGCTTCTGGGTGGCCGAGAGCCCGATGCGCTGCAGGGGCCGGCCCACGACGTGCCCCAGCCGCTCCAAGCTGAGCGCCAGATGCGATCCGCGGCGCGAATCGATCACGGCGTGGATCTCGTCCACGATCACCGTGCGCACGGTGCCGAGCATCGCCCGGCTGCGCTCGGCGGTCAGGAGCAGGTAGAGGGATTCCGGCGTGGTGACCAGAATATGTGGAGGGGTGCGCAGCATGGCGGCGCGGCGCGAGGAGGGCGTATCTCCGGTGCGTACCGCGGAACGGATGCGGACGCCGGGCAGCCCCGCGCCCTCGGCGCGCTCGCGGATGGCGGCGAGCGGCTCCTCCAGGTTCTTGTGGATGTCGGCGCTGAGCGCCTTCAGGGGCGAGATGTAGAGGACGCGAACCTCGTTCTCGAGACCATGCTCGAGCCCTTCGCGCAGCAGCTCGTCGATGGCGTTCAGGAAGGCGGCAAGGGTCTTGCCGGACCCGGTCGGGGCGGCGAGGAGCGTGTGGCGGCCATCGCGGATGGCGGCCCAGGCGCGCTCCTGGGCTGGGAGCGGCGGCCCCAGCGTCTCGGTGAACCAGCCGGCGACGATCGGGTGGAAGGGCAGGCTCATTGGCGAACCGTAACCCGGATGCCCGACACCGGCAACCGACATTAACATACCGTACGGGCGCTCATCGGGGATTCCGGACCTGGTACACGTCCTGGCGTCGGTGAGCGCGGAATCCGGCTCTCGCTCGACGGCGCGCTTCCCCGGGTCGCGATCTCTGCAACGTCAGGAGGATCGATGAAGTCAGCATGGTGCATGGCCGCAGCTACCGCGGCCCTCTTGTTCTCGACCCCTCTCGCCTCATACGGGCAGGATCCGCCCAGACCGGCTGAACCGCTCGACACGCCCATCCTGCTGAGGCTGGCGCCACCCGAGGGGCAGGTATCCCGCTACGCCCACTCCACGCAGGCGGAAGTGGAGAGCCCGATGATGCCGTCAAGCCCTGTCATGACCATGCGCACGTATCAGACGCGGACCGTGGTCGGGGTTGCGGACGAGGTGATCCGACTCCGGACGACCATCGACTCGACCTCCACGGCAATGCCGATGCCCGTGCCCGGGATGGAGATGCCGGACTTTTCCGGGAGTGCCATCACCACGGAAATGGACACACGCGGCCGGGTGCTCGGCGTCATTGACACCGAAGGCATGCCGGCGATCGCCGGATTCAACCCGGAGGACCTCCTCCAGCAGTCGGGCAGTTTCGTACTTCCCGAGGAGGAGGTCAGCCCGGGGGATTCCTGGACCCAGGACGTGCCGATGGAGTTGCCCATGGGTCCCGGGGGATCGATGTCCATGGGGATCGCAACGACGTACACCTTCGTCGGGTTGGACGGAAGCCTCGCAACCCTCTCGTTCGAGGGGCCCATCGAGATGGATATGGAAGTGGCGGGCGGAGGCATGACGGCCACCGGAACCATGTCCGGCACCATGATCGTGGACCTCGCCGAGGGCCGATTCCGGAGCCAGTCGACCCGCGCCAGCTTCGACGTGAGCATGGCCGGGATGACGATGGAGACGAACGTGACGACCACGATGGAACTGTTACCCGATCCCTGATCCGGACCGCCCGGGACATCGGGCACCGCCGCAGACGGACCGGCACCGGCGGGAGGTAAGTCTACTCCACGACGATCCCGTGGCCCTCGCGGCGCCGGTCGCCGCCGACGCGTCCCACGCGTGGCGCCACCACATGCACCCCGCCGAAGTACAGGCTCTGCTCGGGCCAGAGCGACAAGTCCCACTCCTCCGCGAGCGCTTCCATCGCCTCATCCGGGAATCCCGGCTCGATCTGGAGCTGTTCGCCGTCGAAGTGCATGCGAGGGAAGTTGGACGCCTCGTCGGGCGAGAGTCCCAGGTCGAGGAGGGACGAGACCACCTGGAACACCGCCGACGGAATGCGGTTGCTGCCCCCGGTGCCGAGCGCGGCGAGCACCTGGTCTCCCTCCAGCAGCAGCGTGGGCGACATCATCGACGCCACCCGGTCCCCCGGCTCCGAGGCGTCAAGTCCGGCCGGGTGAAGATCGCCTTCGCCCATCATGTTGTTGAAGTGAATGCCGGTTCCGGGAAGGAAATACGACGATCCCGATCCGTTCGACATGGAGAGCGCGGCGACGTTGCCCTCGGCGTCGGAGGCGTTGAGGTGGGTGGTGCCATGCACGGCGTGGATCAACGGGGCATGGATGCTCTCCAGAAGCTCCGCGTGCGCGGGATCGCGCGGGACCGCCTCTCCTCCCCGGAGGCGGACCGCCTGCTCGAGCGCCCGCGCCGTCGCGGTCACGTGCGCGCGGCTTCCCCAGGCGCAGCGCGACAGATCCGTCTCCTCCTGAAGCAGCAGGCGAAGCGCCATCAGCGATCCACCCAGCGCCGGCGGCGGGTTGGTGAGGACGCGACGCCCGCGATAGTCCACGGAGAGCGGACGGCGTTCGATGACCTCGAATTGTTCGAGATCGGCTCGCGTCATCAGCCCGCCGCCCTCGAGCATGTCGCGTTCGATGGTCTCGGCATGGTCCCCGGCGTAAAACCCGCGCGGATCGCCCGGCAGGCTTTCCAGGAAATCGGCCATCCCGGGGTTGCGGTGCAGCCGGCCCGCCGGTAGAACCCTTCCGTCATCCAGGAAGAGGGCGGTGCCTGCCGGCGAATCCCGCAGCACGGGAAACATCAGCTGAAGCGAGTCCGACACGAACGAGGTGATGACGGTACCGGCCCGTGCGGCGGCGATAGCGGGCGCGACCACCTCCGCGAGCGGGAGCCGTCCCAGACGCCGGTGCACGTGCACCAGGCCCTTCAGGGTGCCCGGAACCGCGGCCGACGCCAGCCCGATGGTGAACTCCTGCGGGATATCCCCGAAGAGGATGTCCACCGCGTAGAAGTCGCGATCACCGTCGTCCGGGGGCCCGGGGTGCGCCCGGCCAGGAGTGGCGGCGATGAAGTCGAAGAGGATCTCCTCCCCGGAAGACGTGCGCGCCAGCACGAAGCCCGCCCCCGCCAGGCTCGCCATGGTGGGCTCCACGAACGTGCTGGTGAACGCCGCCGCCACGACTGCGTCGAAGGCGTTGCCCCCGGCGCGGAGGATGTCGGCCCCGGCCTCGGAGATGAGCGGATGTCCGGAAGAGAGAAGTCCTTGCATGGCGCGGAATCTACTACGGCGGGCGGCCCGCTGTCACCGACCGGGGGAGGGGACACCAGGATCGGCGATGGGCGCATCGTGCCATGTAGGCGCCCCTGATCCCTGGGTAGGTTTCCTCGCCATGTTCGCCGACACCGATCCGCATCGCGGGCGCTTGAAGATGTTCGTCATCGTATGTTATCATGAGAAGCAATTGTGATAACATCCAACGAGGTGTCCCACCCCGTGATCAGAACCCAGATCTCCGTGGATGAGGAGATGTACGCGCGCGCCAAGGAAGCCGCTCGCCGCCAGGGTATCTCGCTGGCGGAACTCTGCCGGAGGAGCCTGGCCGAAACTCTGTCCCGCGAGCCCGTCTGCCATCCCTGGATGGCCTGGGTGGGCGTCTTCGAAGGCCGGCCCGAAGACAGCACTACCGTTGACGACGTGGTCTACGGGCGCGAGTCGCCGTGACGAACCCGAAGGTCTTCCTCGACACGGGGATCCTCATCGCCGCCTTCAACCGGCGCGACCAGCATCACGAGCAGGCGCGCTCCCTCTTCGCGGGTCCCACGCCCCGCTGGCACACGTCGGTGCTGGTGTGGTCCGAGGCGTACTCCTGGTTCCTCCATCGCCACGGAGAAGAGCCCGCCCGCACCTGCCGCCTGTTTCTCGACAACCTCGACGGCCTCGTCGTGCTGGAAGCGACCGCCGACCTCCACCGGGACACGTGCCGCATGCTCGACCGCCTGCGGGGAGCGCGGCTCACCTACGTGGACGCCTCCAGCCTGACGCTCATGGAGCAGCACGGGATCCGGACTGCGTGGGCCACCGACTACCATCTCGCACTGACCGGAGCGGAGGTGCTGCCGCGGGTGTGACCGACCGACGCCCCGACTTGCGGCGCTTGGCTGCCAGCTTCGCCCCCCGAATCGCGATCGGACACATGCGGGCTCCCGCGGCTACACCACCGCCTGCCTCCACCGCCCCCGCCTGAACAGCACCGCGGCCACCACCGCCAGCGTCGAGAACGACACCGTCATCGCGATGAACACGCCGGTCGTCTCGAGTCCGCCTGGAAGCGACAGGCCCCACGCAAGCGGGATCTCCCACAGCCAGAAACAGAAGAAGTTGAGAATCGTGGGCGTCCACACGGCCCCTGCCCCGTTGAACGCAGCCGTGAGCACCATGCCGTAGGCGTAGAAGACGAAGCCGATCGACACGATGCGGAGGCCGGTCACGCCGACGACGGACGCCCCCTCGGTCCCGCCGAACAACCCCACGATCGCCGGCGCGAAGGCGATGAAGAACACGCTGACCGCCCCGAGGAAGGCGAGGTTCATCTTGCAGGAAATCCACGCGGCCCGCTCGGCACGTTCCGGATCTCCGGCCCCGAGCCCCTGCCCGACCATGGTCGCCGCCGCGTTGGAGAGTCCCCAGGCGGGGAGAATCGCGAAGAGGATGATTCGGATCGCGATCACGTAACCCGCCAGCGCCTCGGCCCCGAACAGCGCCGTCACGCGGATGAGGCCGATCCAGCTCGCGGTTGCGATGAAGGTCTGGAGCATCCCCGTCCCCGAGAGCCGCACCAGTTGAGCCATGAGCGCGGGCTGGATGCGCAGATGCGAAGCCAGGATGCGGAGCTTGCCGCCCAGACGGAAGAGCGTGTAGACCTGCACCAGCACCGCCGTTCCCCGGCCGATGGTCGTCGCGACCGCGGCCCCCTGCACCCCCATCTCCGGGAACGGCCCGAGGCCGAAGATGAGCAGGGGATCGAGCACGATGTTGAGCCCGTTCGCGATCCAGAGCACGCGCATCGCGATCGCGGCATCGCCCGCCCCGCGGAAGGCCGCGTTCTGCAGGAACAGCAGCAGTATGACGACGTTGCCGCCGAGCATGATGCGCGTGTAGGGCGCCCCCGTGGCCACGACGCTCTCGTCGCCGCCCATGATCCGCAGGATGTCCGGCGCGAACGCCACTCCGGCGATGCCGAACACGAGCGCCAGTGCGAGTCCCAGCAGGACGGCCTGCGCGGCCGCGCGCGACGCCCCTTCCCTGTCGCCTCCGCCGATCCGGCGCGACACCACGGCCGTGACCCCGATGCTCAGCCCTATGGCGACCGTGTAGATGAGCGACAGGACCGACTCGGTGAGCGCCACGCCCGCCATGGCTTCGTTCCCCAGCCGGGAAACGAAGTAGATGTCGACGACCGCAAAGAGCGACTCCATCAACATCTCCACCACCATCGGCACGGCCAGAAGGATGACCGCGCGCCGGATGGGGCCGTGGGTGGGATCGCCCCCGGTGCCCCGCACGGCGTGGACGAGGAGGTCCCACCAGGTTTCGGATGCGTGTGCGGGCGGCGGTTTGGGGGTCTCGTGCGGATTCATGGCGGCGGAAAGCTAACGGGATTCGGGCTGGAGAAGTCTTCAGGCCAAGGCTAGACTTGGCCGCCGCTCCAACCGCGAACGAACACTCCACCGGAGAGAAACGCCCATGTCGCAGGCCGCCGATCTCGTCGCACAACTGGAAACGTCCCACGGGTACATCCGGAAGATGATCTCGATCTTCGAGGAGGAGGACGCCGGGTTCGCTCCCCAGCCCGAACTCTACACCGTCGCCGGCCACATCGCGCACGCCGCGGACTCGGTCGAATGGTTCGTGGAGGGCGCCTTCGGGGAGGGTTGGAACATGGACTTCGAAGGCCTGATCGCCGCGGCTCGGGCGGTGGAGACGCTTGATGAGGCCGTCGCGTGGCTCGACCGCGCATTCGAGAAGGCCATCGCGACCTTCGAGGCGGCCTCGGACGAGGAGCTTGCCGCCCCGATCCCCGACGACCGCATCATGCCGGGCGCGTCGCGTTCCGCCATTGTGGTTCCCCTCGTGGATCACACGGCGCACCACCGGGGCGCGCTCACGGTTTACGCGCGGCTCCTGGGCAAGGTGCCGGGGATGATGTACGAGTGAGCCCGGGGAGGGGGACCGCGGCGGTTCCGGCTCCATAACTCAAGGTCAGGCGTCGGTTCCCTGCTCACCCCCCGTCATCCCATTCACCGTCGTCGCCGCCGCCATGTGGGCGATCACGTTGGTCGCGGAGCGGAACACGTCGGGCACGCGGTCGATCCCCAGCAGGATGCCGAGCCCCGCGACCGGCACGCCCACCACGTCGAGCGCGGGCGCCATGGTCACGATGCTGGCGCTGGGCACCGGGGCGACCGTCATCGATGCGAGGAAGATCGCCAGCACGACCGCCGCGATCAGCCCGGCGTCGAGCGGCACCCCGTACATCGCGGCTAGAAAGACCAGTGAGGTGCTCTGGAAGAGCGCGCTCCCCGGACGGTTGATCGAAGCCGCCAGCGGCAGGACCAGCGAGAAGGTGCTCTTCGACAGACCCAGTTTCTCCGCCTCCTGCAGCATCATCGGCAGCGTCCCCACCGACGTCGTCGTGGTGAATCCCACCGTGTAGGTGCCCACGGTCCCGCGCACGAACCGCCCCGGCTTCATCCCGCCGAGGATCCAGACCAGCGGCAGCAGCACGACGCCCTTCAGGATGAAGAAGCCCACGACCACGGCGACGATGAAGACGGCGAGGTTCTGAAGCATCGCCAACCCCGTCTGCGCGACCACCGGCGCCGCGAGACCGAAGACCCCCACGGGCGCCGTCCACAGGATCCAGGTCATCAGCTTGATGAGCGCGTCCCCGAGCGTTTCGGCGAGGGATGTGAGCGCTTCGCGCTTCGCAGCCGGCAGTGTCGTCGCCGCCGCGGCAAGCAGGACGACGAAGATCAGCACCGACAGAAGCGACCCATCGGCGGCCGCCTGGACGGGGTTGCGCGGCACGAGGTTGACCAGAAAGTCCACCACGCCCGGCGTCGCGGTGTCCAGCTCCGTCATGGGCGTCGGTGGCGGCACCGGCGTCGTGAAGGTGAGCGCCAGCCCCATCACCCCCATCCCGATCAGGATCGCGGGAAGCGTCGTAACCCAGAAAAAGCCCACCGCCAGCCCCCCGAGCCGCCCAAGCCTGCGCAGGTTCCCGATCCGCGCAACGCCCACGAATACCACCGCCGCCACCAGCGGGATGACGACCATCTGAATGGCGCGCAGGAACACTGCCCCCAGCGGCTCGACCGCTTCGGCTGCCTGCAGCAGCGCCGGAGATCCGGTCGCTGAGGCGGCGACTCCGAGCCCCAGCCCGAGGATCAGCCCGATGAGGATGGCGCGGGTGTTCATGGCGTCACGCCTGGTGCTCGCGATCCAGCACCCGGTCCCCGATCACGTGCGTCGCGTGCTCCCACTCCTCCTGTGGCGCCGGCCACGCGCGATCCCGCACCCGTCGCAGGTAAGTGATCTGAGCCAGATGGTAGAGGTAGTGTTGCGCCATATGGATGACGTCGGGGCCGAGTTGCGAGGTCGTCTTGCCGTCCAGCGACGTGCGTTCGGCGAACAGGTCGTCATCGCTCTCGCAGGCTTTCACCTCGGCGATGACCTGCTCCTGGATCGTGCGCATGCGCGCCGCGATATCTTCCGCCGGCCCGGGGCGATCCTCCGTGATTACGGGGACGACGCCCAGCCGCTTGAGGAACCAGATGTCGACCCGGTACAGGTGCCGGCAGATCTTGCCGACGCCCCGCACCTTCTCGCTCGGGCTCCAGTCCAGATCCTCGCGCGAGATGCCGTCCAGCACCATGAAGAGGGGTCGGCGCGCGGCCTCGAAGATCTCGATGGTCTCGGCGATCTTGCTCATCTCTAAGGGCCTCTCGTTTCGTGACCTCGCCTCATCGGACGGAACCGACTCCAATCTCGTGGAATGAGGCCGGGAATCACGCTTCGGCGCGGTCGTGAATCCGCGAGCAAACTGCGGTTGTCCGGAGTCCTGCGCCAGCGTACGATCAAGGGCACATCCCACCGTGGACCGGAGCAGGAGGCAGGACACATGGCCGAGCGGTCATCCACCATCGACCCGTCCGCGCATCCCGGCGTCCCACCCGCCGAAGATGCCGCCTGGGAAGGCTTTCTGGCGAACCTCCCCGGGCGCGGCAACGTCTCCCGCCGCCAGTTCATCAAGGGGGTCATCGCGACCGGCGCTTCGGTGTCGGCGTTCGCCTACTTTTCGGGTCCGGCGGCGACGTCCGCGCGGGGCAGCGTTCCGCGCCTGGTCTCCATCAACGTCAATGGACAGACCCGGCGGGTCGACGTGCTGCCGCAGGAGACGCTGGCGATGACGCTCCGCTACAAGCTGGGGCTCACCGGCACCAAGCTGGGCTGCGACCGGGCGGAGTGCGGCGCCTGCACCGTAATGATCGACGGCGTCGCCCACTACTCCTGCTCGACGCTCACGCAACGGGTGCGGGCGCGCGAGGTGGTCACGGTTGAGGGGCTCGAGAGCGCGGACGGCACGCTGCATCCGGTGCAGCAGGCGTTCATCGACGAGCTGGGTCCCCAGTGCGGATTCTGCACCCCGGGACAGGTCATGGCGGCCGCGGCGCTGCTGGAGGCCAACCCCAACCCCACCCGCGAGGAGGCGCGCCGGGCCATGTCCGGCAATCTCTGCCGGTGCGGGGCCTACGACCACTACCTGAACGGGGTCATGGCCGCCGCCGCAAACGGGCAGGCGGTCGCCGAGGAGGTGTCCAATGGCTGAGCTCATCGGCAGGGATTTCGCGCCCCCGGACGTCATCGCCAAAGTCACCGGGAGAGCCCGCTACGCGGAGGATTTCCGCGCCGACGGGATGCTCTTCTGCCGGCTCATCACGAGCCCGATGCCGCACGCGCGGGTGCGCGCCATCGACGCGTCGGAGGCACTCGCGATGGAGGGCGTGGTCGCCATCCTGACCGCGGACGAGGTGCCCGGGATCGAGGCGCCCGGCAACCCCATCCTCACCAACACGCCCCACTTCGTGGGCGAGCCGATTGCCGCGCTGGCGGCCGTCGACGAGACCACCGTCCAGGACGCCATCGCGAAGGTCAGGCTCGACCTGGAACCGCTGCCGTTCGTGGTGGACCCGCTGGAGAGCCTGCGTCCCGGCGGCCCCAACGCGCGCACGGAGGGCAACACCTCGCAGCGGGGAGAGGGAATCCGCGAGGTGAAGTGGACCGAGGAGGACTTCGCCGCCGCCACCGACGGTGAACTGCCCATGGGCGAGGTCACCACGGAGTGGTCGTACGGAGATGTCGAAGCCGGCTTCCGCGATGCCGCGCTGGTGTTCGACGAGACCTTCGTCACCGCCGGCACGTCGCATCACTCGATGGAGCCGCGCACGGCGATGGCCTACTGGCAGAACGGCAGGTGCCACGTCTTCGGCTCGAGCCAGAGCCAGAGCGCGACGCTGAACGGGCTGGCGCGCTACATCGGCATCCCGCCCGAGGACGTGGTGTTCGTGGGCGAATACTGCGGGGGCGGGTTCGGTTCCAAGGGAAGCGCCTACCCGATCATGTCGGTGCCGGCGCACATGTCCCGAAAGACGGGCCGGCCGGTGATGATGCGCATCAGCAGGGCCGAGGAATACGCCATCGGCTCCGCGCGGGCCGGCTTCCAGGGCCGCATCCGCATGGGCTTCCGGCCCGACGGGCGCATCAGCGCGGTCGACCTCTTCATCGTGCAGGAAAACGGGCCCAACAGCGGCTTCGGCGACTTCAACAGCGCCGCCGGAGCCGTCACCATCGTCTACACGCCGCTGGCGATGCGCTTCCGCGGCATTCCGGTGCTCACCAACACGCCCGCGCGGGGCGCGCAGCGCGGTCCGGGCCAGAACCAGATCGCGTGCGCGGTGGAGCCTCTGCTCGACAAGGCAGCGGCCGAACTGGGCATCGATCAGCTTGCCATCCGCAGCATCAACGCGCCCGACTCGAATTCGCTCTACGGCGGAGGCCAGGTGCCGGTCACCAGCGCTCATCTGGGCGAAGCGCTGGCCCAGGGCGCGGAGCGCTTTGGATGGGAGGAGCGGCGCGCCCGCAGCGGCCGGCGCCAGGGATCGCGCGTGACCGGGGTCGGCATCGGCCAGGCTTATCACGGGGCCGGCAACAGCGGTCAGGACGGGCTGCTGCGCATCGCGCCGGACGGCAGGCTGCACATTCACACGGGGGTGGGCAACCTCGGGACGTATTCCTACGCGGCCACCTCGCGCGTCGCTGCGGAGATGCTCGGGTACGACTGGGAAAACGTCGAGCTGGTGCGCGGCGACACTTCCCGCAATCTCGCATCCAGCAGCGCGCAGGTGGGCAGCAACACGACCTTCACCATGACCCGCGCCGGCTGGGCGGCGGGCGCGGACGCGGTGGAGAAGCTGAAAGCGATCGCGGCCATGGAGCTGGGCGGCTCGCCGGACGACTACGACATCGGGGACGAAGTGACCTTCGCGCGCGCCAACCCCTCGCGCCGCATCACCCACGCAAGGGCTGCGGCGCGTGCCATCGAGCTGGGCGGGCGCTTCAGCGGCGAGGAGTTCCCCGACGACCTGAACGACATCACCAAACGTTCCGTGCAGAACCTGGCGGGCAGCGGCCTGATCGGCGTAGCCCGCGACAACCTCCCCCGCCACGACGTCGTGCCCGCGCTCGCCGCCGGCTTCATCGAGATCGAGCTGGACCTCGAGACCGGCATGTACGAGATCATCGATTACCTGGGCGTGGCCGACTGCGGCACCGTGGTGCACCCGATGGGGCTGGCGGCCCAGGTGAGGGGCGGCGCGGTGATGGGGTTCGGGATGGCGTGCCTCGAGCGCCACGTCTACGACACGCGCTACGGGGTGGCGGGCAACATCGGCTTCCATCAGGCCAAGCCGCCGTCATACCTGGACGTGCCCTCGCAGATGGACTGGGACGCCACCGACATCACCGACCCGCAGAACCCGGTGGGCGCGAAGGGGGTGGGCGAACCCCTCATGGGATGCTCGGGGGCGGCTCTGCTGTGCGCCATCTCGGATGCGCTCGGCGGGCACTACTTCAACCGCATCCCGGTCGTCCCGGACATGATCGTGAACGCCGTGGCCCAGCAGCCCCCGTCGCATCGGCCGCTGCAGGTCAACACGCAGTGATCGAGGGCAGGCGCCCGGGCATCGGAGAAGCCCTCGGCCGCGGACCGGGATTGGTATCGACCACGTCCGCCAGAACAGAACCGAGGGAGCGACAATGAAGTTCTTGAAGTCCTGGTGGCCGGTGTTCATCGTCGGGGCCGTCGCTTCCTCCGGCGGCCTGCTCGACCGGTTCTGGGACTGGATCCCACGCGACGTGACGTTGGCCATCGGCGGGATCGGTCTTGTCTGCATCCTGCGGGGAATCGTCACGCCCTTGTTCCCCGGCAGGGACTGAACCGCCGGGCTGCGGACGGCCAACTCACCTGCTCGCGAAGGGCGAATCCCCCGGTGCGCCTGTGCCGCGTCGAAGGCCGGGTGAGGGTGAGCCGATGATGGAGGATTCCGGACGGCTGCGGCGAGAGATCGAGGTGCTCCAGGAGCGGGTCTCAAGACTGAGCACCGCCGTGCTGCGCATCAACGCCAGCCTCGATCTGGACACCGTGCTGCAGGAGGTCGTCGACAGCGCCTGCGCCCTGACCGGTGCCCGCTACGGCGTGATCGCCATCGTCGACGGCGCAGGGCGTATCGAAGACTTCGTTACCTCCGGGTTTACGTCTTCCGAGAAAGACCAGATGGCGGCCTGGGCCGACGGACCTCTGCTCTTCGAGCACTTCCGGAGCCTTGCGGCGCCGCTTCGACTGGCGGACCTGCCCGCCTATGTCCGGGCGCTGGGCTTCTCGTCGGAACTGATGCGGTCGAAGACGCTTCAGTCCGTGCCGTTGCGGCACCGTGACATGCCCGTCGGCAACTTCTTTCTTGCCGGGAAGCAAGGTGGTGAAGAGTTCACGCACGACGACGAGGAAGTCGTGATGCTGTTTGCATCCCAGGCCGCGGCGGCAATCGCCAACGCGCGCGCGCACCGCGACGTGCAGCGGGCGCGGTCCGGCCTGGAGACCTTGATCGAGACTTCGCCGGTGGGTGTGGTGGTCGTCGACGGCCGGACGGGCGAGCCCCTGTCATTCAACCTGGAAGCGCGGCGGATCGTCGAGGCTCTCAGTTCGCCCGGATTACCACCGGTGGAGTTGCTGAATACGATCACCTGCCGTCGCACCGACGGGCGGGAAGTCGCGTTGGCCGAGTTTCCGCTGGCGCAGCAGTTCAGCAGCGCAGAGAGGGTGCGCGCCGAGGAGCTGACCCTCTCGGTCCCGGACGGCCGGAGCGTCACGACGCTTATCAACGCTACGCCGATCCAGACGGAAGACGGCACCGTCGAGTCCGTTGTCGTAACGCTGCAGGATCTGGCGCCGCTGGAGGAGTTGGAGCGGATGCGCGGCGAGCTCCTGGGCATCGTAAGCCATGCGCTGCGATCCCCGCTCATCTCGATCAAGGGTTCGACGGCGACCGTGCTCGGCGCTTCGCCGCCCCCGGACCCGGCCGAGATGCTGGAGTTCTTCCGGGTCGTCGACGAGCAGGCCGACCACATGCGCGGCCTGATCGCCGATCTGCTCGACCATGGGCGCATAGTGACGGGCACGCTGTCGGTCTCTCCCGAGCCCTCGGACGTTGGCTCCCTGTTGGAACAGGCACGGGACACGTTCCTGATCGGCACCCGCCGGCATGCCGTGAGCATCGACGTGCCGGAGGACCTGCCGCGGGTCATGGCGGACCGGCCGCGCATCGTCCAGGTTCTCAACAACCTCCTCGCCAACGCGGCGAGGCGTTCGCCCGACTCGTCTCCCATCCGGATCGGCGCCGCGCGTGAGGGCGTCCACGTGGCGATCTCGGTGACCGACGAGGGCCAGGGCGTACCGTCTGACCGACTGCCGCACCTGTTCCGCAAGTACGCCTCGAACGCGGACACCAACCGGAAGCGCGGGGCGGGATCCGACGATCTCGGCCTGGTGATCTGCAAGGGCCTGGTCGAGGCGCACGGCGGCCGCATCCGGGCCGAAAGCGGGGGTGCGGGACGCGGCACGCGATTCACCTTCACCGTCCCGGTCGCCGAACGGACGGGACCTGCAGCCGACATGGCGATGGACGGTCCGCGCGCCGCCGCGGAAGGGCAGGAGCGGACGCGCATTCTGGTGGTGGATGACGATCCGCAGATGCTGCGTCACGTGCGCGAAGCGCTCACCGAGGCGGACTTCGTCCCGGTGGTGACCGGCGATCCGGAAGAAGTGGCCCGTCTTGTGCGAATACACCGTCCCGGGCTGGTCCTGTTGGATCTGCTGCTGCCCGGGACCGACGGCATCGCACTCATGGAGCGCCTTGCCGAACTGACCGACCTTCCGGTCATTCTCATCTCCGCGTATGGTCGGGACGAAACCATCGTCAGGGCGCTGGACGCGGGCGCGGCCGACTATCTCGTCAAGCCCTTCTCTCGGGCCGAGTTGACCGCGAGGGTGCGCGCCGCCCTGCGCAGGACGACGGGACCCGAGCCGTTCGTGCTCGGAGAGCTGGCCATCCGCTACAACCAGCGGCGGGTAGCTGTGGGTGGCCAGCCGGTAGAGTTGACCCCCACGGAGTACGAGTTACTCCGCGTACTCTCGATCAACGCGGGACGGGTGCTGACCTACGAATCGCTGCTGCGCCAGGCGTGGGGCTCACGGCATCGCGGTTCCACCGACCCGAAGCTCGTGCGCGCGGTAGTGAAGCGCCTCCGCCGCAAGCTGGGCGACGACGCCACCAACCCGACGTACATTCACAACGAGCGCGCGGTCGGCTACCGCATGCCCGGACGTCGAGCCTGAGCTGGCGACGGGGTCCGGGTGCGCGCGCCGGATCACCGGCCTTTTGCGCCGCTGGGCTTGAACCCGCAAGATTAGTCCATATGGACGGGATAGGGATGATGCCGCGTTGGCATCGCAGTCTCTCGCAACGAGACCATCTGAGGCCGGGGGGATCCCCATGATGAAGGACATGATGCCCCACTTCGATCTGGTTCAGCCGACCGACGTCGAGTCGGCGCTGGATCTGCTGCGGGAGCACGGCCGCGACGCCTGGGCGCTGGCAGGCGGCTACGACAGCTTCGACTGGTTCAAGAACCGCGGCAAGCAGCCCTCCGTGGTGGTCGACCTGGAAGGGCTCGACGAACTGAGGGGCGTGCGCGAGAACGGCGAGGGCATCGAGATCGGCGCCATGACCAGCCTCACCGACGTGGAGAACGACCCGGTGGTGCGCGACCGCTACGGCCTGCTCGCGGAGGCGGTGAGCGTGGTGGCCAGCCCGCAGATCCGCAACGCCGGCACGCTGGGCGGCAACCTCTGCCAGGATACGCGCTGCTGGTACTACCGCTACGGCATGCCCTGCTACCGGGCGGGAGGCAACGTCTGCTACGCGGGCGCGCCGGACGCGATGAACCGCGAGCATGCCCTCTTCGGCGCGGACCGCTGCGTGGCGGTGACCCCGTCCGACTCGGCCCCGGCGCTGGTGGCGCTGGACGCGGAGATGGTGGTGCGCAACGCCCGCGGCGAGCGGGTGATCCCGGCCGGTGAGTTCTTCATGCCACCGGGCGTGGACATCACCCGCATGACCGTGCTCGACCCCGGCGACCTGCTCACCGCCGTGCGCATCCCGGCTCGCTGGGCGGGCGCCCGCTTCCATTTCGAGAAGGTGTCGGACCGCAAGACCTGGGACTTCCCGCTGGTGAACGTGGCCGCGGCGTTCCGGGTGGCCGACGGGCGCATCGACGACTCACGCATCGTGCTCGGCGCGGTCGAGTGCATCCCCCGCCGCCTGACCGACGTCGAGGACCTGGTTCGCGGTCGGGTGCCGAACGAGACCACGGCCGACGAGGCGGGCGAACTGGCCACGGAGGGCGCCAGGCCCCTGGACTACAACCACTTCAAGATTCCGCTCGTGAAGAACCTGGTGGCGCGGGCGGTACGGAGCGCCTGAAGCCCAACGCAGACGCGCAGTCGAAAGCCCCGTCCCGCGTTCGCAACGGGACGGGGCTTCGTTTGTGGAATCCGGTGGGTCAGGCAGTCAGCACGGGGCCGGCTCCTGACTTCGAGGCGCTACGGCCGGAACCGAATCCACTTGGTGATGCGCCGCTGGCTCACCTCCGCGCCGTAGACGTTCCCTTCGTCGTCAACGGCAACGCCCTCGGGACCGCTGAACCCCATCGGGTTGGAGATGTCGTCCGGCAGGAAGAAGTGGACCCATCCCTGGTTCGCGTCGCCGATACGGATTCCCTTCTCCCAGCCGGCGTTGCGCTGGCCGGTGAACTGGTTGGGCGCCGGGCTCGACTCGGAGTCGGCCACGTAGATGTTGTCGTCGGCGTCGATGTAGATCCCGCTGGGGCGGCCGAACTGCGTCCAGATGGCGAGGAACTCGCCTTCCTGGTCGAAGAGCTGGATGCGGTTGTTGTAGCGGTCGCCCACGAAGATGCGGCCCTGCGAGTCCATCGCCAGGGCGTGCGGATCCCGGAACTGCTTCGGCCCGTACCCGAGTTCGCCCCAGGTCTCCATGTAGGTGCCGTCGGCCGCGAAGCGGACGATCCGGCCCCGGGTGCGGTCGTGCGAGTCCGCGACGTAGATCTGACCGTTGGGTGCCACCACCACGTCCGACGGCTGGGTGAAGTGGGTGGGAGGGTCGCCGGCCTCCCCCGGCGTGCCCAGGGTCATCAGCAGCTCGCCCTCCGGGGAGAACTTGAGCACCGAGTGCCCCGTGGTGGTCGCGCCCGGCCGCCACGCATCGGTCACCCAGACGTTGCCGTCATGATCGACGTCAATGCCGTGTGGCCACGCGATCATCCCGCCGCCGAAACTGCGCAGCAGGTTCCCCTCCTTGTCGAAGAGCAGGATGGGATCCACATCCGAGCCGACGCAGGTGTTCGCGCCGCAGCGCTCCGCGACCCAGATGTTTCCGTCCAGCGCGATCTCCACCGCGCTGGTGGAGCCCCATTCCCTGCCGTCGGGGAGCTCGCCCCAGCCGTAGACCGGCCGGAAGGGGTTGGTCGTCACCGACTGGGCCTGAAGTGACGAAACCGCGACGGCGAGAGCCGCGACGGTGAAGATTCCAGAAGCGATCGTGGCGCGCGTTCGTCCAGTCATCGGTGGGGCCTCCGGGTAAGTGCGGTGGGGTGATGTGTGCGTTGGGCGATGCTTGCCATCGGCGGCAGGCGGACAACTCGGCCGCCGCGCTGCCTTCCGCACAGGCACGGTACGCACGGGAGTGTCGGGCGACAAGTAGACCTGGTCGAGCGCCGGCATCACGACAGACCGGCCACCGCGTTCCGCTAGCTCCGGCTCCGCCACGCCGCGGCCAGCCCTCGGTCGAACGTCATGAGTTCACGCGGCTCTCGCCGGATGCAGCAGGCCAGGTGCACCAGGTCGCGGGCCTCCAAGCCGCGGTGGCGAGCGGACAGGTTGCGCGCAAGCTCGACGTCGGCCTTCTCGACGGGCCAGACTTCGTCCACCGTGGAACCGACCAGGTCAAAGGCCGCGTCGAGCAGCGGCCGCCTGTCCCGGCGCAGGTAGCGATGGAGGAGTTCCTGGAGCACTTCCGCCGAAGTGACGAGGGGCCTGTCCCGTTCTAGTGACCGGATGAAGAACTCCGTGGCTTCCTTCCGCAGGGGATGGTCGGCGCCCACGAAGTACATGAAGACGTTGGCGTCGACGAAGATCATGTGATGTCGTAGTCCGGATAACGCGTCTCGACGATGATCTTCTTGATCTCCGGCCAGTCCAACTCCCGCGCGCCGGGCGGGTGACGCGCGTCGCACCTGGCCGCGAACTCCCGCAGCTCCTCAACCGTGAACTTGCGCGGGCGTGCGGTCGCCAGCTTCTCCTCGGCAGCCTCGCGCAGCCACTCCCCGAGGGACTTGCCCTCCCGTCGGGCCTGCGTCTGGTAGGCCATCTTGGCGGTCTCTTTCACGACGAAGTGGATGCGGGACATGCTGCTCGCCTCCATGGGTAATGCACCGTTGACCGACACATGGGCAAGTTAGTGGTGCAATTCGCCCTTCGTCAACCTCCGCCCGCCTCCAGCTTCCCGTCCACGAACACCCACCCCGGCAGCACACGGTAGTCGAAGGGATGGCCTTCCAGGATGACGAAGTCCGCGTCCTTGCCCACCTCGATGCTGCCGATGCGGTCGTCCATGTCGAGCAGCTCGGCCGCATTGAGCGTCGCCATGCGCAAGGCGTCCACTTCGGGCACGCCGTTGCGGAAGGCCCACGCCGAGTTGAGGATGGGCTCGCCTCCGAGTCGTCCGATGGGTGACGCGCGACGCGATGCCCCCGGACCGTAGAACGCCACCTTCACCCCCGCCCGGTTCAGGATCGCCGGTCCTTCCATGCTCCACCCCTCTCCGCCCCCGCGGATGTCGGAAGCGTAGCTCCCGGAGTTGCCCAGAATGACGCCCACGTCGGCCGCGGCCAGCCGGTCCGCGAGGCGGTGCGCCTCCACGCCGCCGGTGACGACCAGCCGCAGGCCGTAGTCCTCCGCAATGCTCATCGCCTCCTCGATCTCGGCCACCCGGTCCGCGTGGATCATGGCGGGCACCTCCCCGGCGAGCAGCGGAAGCAGCGCCTCCATGCGCGCGTCGTACTCCCGTGTCTCACCGGTCTGCGCGTAGGCGTTCGCCGCGTCGAGGGTCTCACGGATCATCGCCGACGCACTCGCGAGCGTGAGCGGCGCCCCGGAGTCGTCCGGCCATTCCCGCAGCGCCGAGGCGGTGAGCGCGAACACCATGCTGGCGGGCTCGCGGCGCACCATCTCCTCGAAGTCGATGCCCGGCGTCTTGACCACCACCCCGTTGCCACCGGCCAGATTGCGCGTCCCCGGCGTGACGTGGATGGCGGTCACCCCGATGGTCGTGTTCACGCGGTACGACGGGAACCAGGGGTCGACGGCGTACAGGGCGTTCATCTCCGGCACCACCGGCGCGGTGATCTCGTCGTTCTGCACCTGCCACTTGAGGTCGCCGATCCAGTCGTTGGCGAAGGCGCGCGCGATCACGGTGCCCGGCATCACCACCCGCCCCCCCACATCCATGACCGGCATTCCCTCCGGCGGGACCGCTCCCTCCTCCACCCGGATGAACCGGCCGCCCTCGACCACCAGGGTGGCGTTCTCGATCGTGCCGCCGCTCACGGTGAACACATGCGCCCCGGTGATGGCGAAGGCCTCGTCGTCGGCGGTGACCGCGCCGTTCACCGGGCTGAAGGGCCCCACGCTGCGCGGCCGCTCGGGCTGCAGCACCCGGCCGCGCTCGTACTCGAGTTCCCCATCCACGAACACGCGCTCCACCCGGTCCGCCGTCTGGTCCAGGAAGTGCCCGTCGAGCAGCACCAGGTCCGCATCTTTCCCCGCCTCGATGCTCCCCACGCGGTCGTCGAGCATCATCGCCCGCGCCCCGTTGATGGTCATCACCTCGAGCGCCTGCTGGTCGGTCAGGCCGTGGCGCGCCAGGAACGCCCCGTACTCGCGGAAGTCCTTGAAGTGCTGGTTGGACATGTCCGTCTGGATGCTCGCGTACACGCCCGCGTCCAACAGGTCCTTCAGCAGGTTGAGGGGCTCGGGGTCGTTGTAGTACTGGACGATCATCATCGGCCCGATCACCGGCACGACCTTCGTCCCGGCCAGCAGCTCGGTGAGCGGAAAGATCTCCTCCGCGTGCGCCAGCGCCAGCCGGTCGAAGAAGCCGTACTTGCGCGCCAGGCGGAACACCATCATCACCTCGCTGGGGTAGTGCGAGTGCGCGTGCACCATCACCTCGCCCCGGAGCACGGCCGCGAAGGCCTCCAGGCGCTCGTCCCGCTCGGGAGCCGGCCCCTCGCCCGCCGCGTGCGCGTCCTGCTCCGCCACGTACGCCTGCGCGCGCCGGAAGTAGTCGTCAGCGGTGGCGTACCAGCCCATCACCGTCTGCGGCGTCTCCCCCGGGCGCAGGTTGATGAGCGGGCGCACCGCCATCTTCAGGTCCACGTAGGGCTTGAAGATCATCTCCGGCCCCGGCGTGCTCTTTATCTTCAGCGCCACCGACTGGCCACTGGAGATGATGCCGCTCCCGGAACGCGTGATCAGCGAGGTCACCCCCCCGGAGAGGGCCACCTGGATCATGGGGTCCTCCAGGTTCAGGTGCTCCACGGCCTTCCACTCGGCGGTCACCGGGCCCGGAATACGCGCCCGGTTGGAGCGGTCGAGGGCCATGTGGGCGTGTGCGTCGATCAGCCCCGGGATCACGACCTCGGCTTCGTACACGCGCGCGTCGGCGGGAGCGTCCACGGAGGCGCCCACCGCCTCGATGACGCCGTCGCGTATCAGGATCTCGCCGTCCTGAATCGTGCCGTTGGTAGCGGTGTGGATCGTGCCGGCGCGGATGAGAACCGGTTCGGACTGGGCCAGGACTCCGCCCGGCGAGACGGTCACCGCGCCGGCCGCCGCACCCGCCGCCAGCACCACCATCAACGAGTTGCGTCTGCCGTTCCACTTCATCTCTCTTCCTCCTTCGTCAAGCGAGCCGCCGGGGACTCATCTGTTCTCGACGCGATCCAGGAATGGCGCGACCTCGAGCAGCACGATGTCGTCGCGCCTCCGCAGCTCGCGCAGGAAGGGACCTTTGTGGCCCGCCCCGTAGGTCAGCAGAAAGCGAGCTCCTCCGCCCCCGTGCCGGTCGAGTGCGCGCTCGATGTTCGCCCAGTGCGAGGCGTTGATGGCGTCCCAGCCTCCCGGCCCCAGATCGGCATCGAACAGACGGGCGTACACCTGCATGCGGATGTCGTATGCGTCGTCGTAGGCATCGGTGTGGATCCAGCGCGGATCGTCCCCGGAGCCGGCGGCGAGCGCCTCGGCCGAAGCCGCGGCCGCGGCCTGATATTCGGCCCACGCTTCGGCCCGCTCCGGATCCCGCGAATACGCGTCGAGATACGCCGCGCGGAAATCGGACATCGGCTCCGTCCATCCGGCCGTGGGGATGACCTCGAAGCCCAGCTCGCGCGTCAGCGGGAAGAGCGCTTCCATGTACTCGGGAAAGAGGCGCACGCGGGGCTCCTCGACGGAGCCCGACGACTGGTACTCGGCCCACGCCTGGTCCCAGCGGTTGGGCGGGATCTCGGTGAGCCAGTAGTCGGGATCGATCTCGCGCACCAGGTTGCGCACGACTTCGAGGCTGAAGACCTCGCTGGTGGTGTGCCCGCCGTGGATCACCCCCAGGACGACGACTTCGTTGAGATTATCGGCCGCCTCGCCGGCAACGATAGCTGCTTCGCCGGAGGCCGCCGTGGATGACCGCGCATCCCCTGTTTCCGCGACCGGAACCAGCTCCACCAGCGTTCCGGAGAGTTCGTTGGCGACGAACACCCGCTCACCGTCCGGGTGCGCCCTCAGCACGATCGGCTGCTCCCCCACCTCGATGGTCTGCACGACCGCCCGTGCCTCCATGTCCACCACCGAGACCGTGCTGCCGCCGGCATTGTTCACCAGGGCGTAGCGGCCGCCGCCCGGCACGACCACCGAGAAGGGCCGCGGTCCGAGGCCCGGGACCCGGCCGGTGACCGCAAACGAAGCCGAATTCACGAACACCAGCTCGTCCGAGCCGCCGCACGCCACGACGTAGGTGACCTGATCGGGCGTGAGGGCGCCCCCGGGCGGACCCGGACACGCGTCAACCGTGGCGTCCGTCTCCATGTTGAGCAGATCGATCACGGACACCGTGCCGCCGTCCAGGTTGGGCACGAAGGCGTGCGACCCGTCCCACATCACGTCGGCCGGGTAGGGCCGGTCGCCGGTCGCGTGAGACCGCACCGGCACCCCGGTCTCCGTGTCCACGACCCACAGCAGGTCCGCGAACTCGGACGTGATCCAGGTCTCGCCCCGGACCTCGCCCGGTGAGAACAGAGACGGACCCGAGCCGACATTCCATACCGCCCCCGGCACGACTGCACCGTCAGGATCGAGTTTGATGAGGGTGGAGTCCCGGAACTGGCTGACCAGCCAGCCGTCGCCAACCCGCACGAGGTCGAGGGGCGTGTCCCCCGCCTCCCAGCGTGCGACCACCGAGCGGGCCGCGAGATCCACGACCCCGATCTGCCCGTCCCCGCTCAGCGCAACGTATGCGGTGTCGCCGTCCCCGCTGAAGCGGATGCCGTGCGGGGCCGCGCCCACCTCGATGGTGGCTCCGATGCCGTAGGGTCCCCGGGATTCGCCCGCCGGGTCGGGCTCGCCGCACGCCGACACGACAGCCCACAGCGCCGCCAGCGCCAACGGGCTGCGAACACGGTTCCAGGTCATGCGTGATCCCATGCCAACTCCGAGCTTGCGAAACAGGCGTTCAAAGTGTGGAGTATTGGGCCTGAGCGCACCCGACGACCCTCAACCCGGGCACCCTCCCATGTCATCGTCCCGCCACGACCTCCATCTGCACGAACAGCTTCTGCTCCTGGTGCTCCGCGACCGCAAGGGCACCGTGGACTATCGAGCCGGCTTCTACAATCTCGCCATGGGCGGAGCCGTCCTCGCCGAACTCGCGCTTGCTGGCGTCATTCGCATCGAGGAAAGCAAGAAGGCGTTCGTCGAGGCCGCGCCGGTAACCGGCCGCCCCCGGGACGAGATCATGGCCGAAGCGCTGGAGCGGGTTCGCAATTCGAAGAGACGTCGACGCGCATCTTCCTGGGTATCGACCTTCGGCAACCTCAAGCGGCTCCGGCACCGCACCGCCCTCGGCCTCTGCCGCCGGGGCATCCTGCGCACGAAGGAGTCGCAGATCCTGCTCGTCTTCAGGCGCAAACTCTATCCCACCATCGACCCGGGACCCGAGCGCAAGCTCATCGCCGGCCTGCGGGACGCCATCATGGGCGATGGCGACATCGAAGCCGGACTGGGCGTCGTGCTCTCCCTGGCGCACGCCACCGGTTCGCTCCGCATCCATTTCGAGCGCAAGGAACTCAAGGAGCGCAAAGCGCGGCTGAAAGCCATCAGCGCCGGGGAGCCCTTCACCGCGGGAGCCGGTCACCCCGCCATTGCCGCTCAGAAGGCAGTCAAGGCGGCAGTTGCGGCGTCCCAGGCGGCGGTGGCCGCCACTCAGGCCGCCGTCGTGGCCAGCATCGCCGCCTCCTCGTCCAGCTGACCTCGTCCGTCCGACCGATCACCCAACGCCCGAGGGCGCCGCGCGCTCAGCGGCAGACGGGCGGCACGCGCTGAAGAGCCGACCTCACGCGGGCTGCAACGCCTTCAGATCCCGGAACCGGATCAGCCGGCGGCTGTCCTCGTCCCACAGCGCCAGGTTGATGAGCTTCAGGGTGTCCCGAACGCGGACCTCGCGCACCACGTGGAACTCCTCGTTCTCCTCGTGCGCGCGCTGGAGCTTGTAGTTGGGGATGCGCATGCTCATGTGGTGCACGTGGTGGAAGCCGATGTTCGCCGACAGCCACCGGAGCGGGGCGGGAAGCACGAGATACGAGCTTCCGTAGAGCGACGCATCGTAGTAGTCCCACTCCTCGTGCCTGTCCCAGTAGGTCTGCTCGAACTGGTGCTGCACGTAGAACATCCAGACGCCGGCCGTAGTGGCGAAGAGCTGAACCGGCGCGTGGGTCAGCAGAAAGCGCTGGTATCCGATGGTCTCTCCCATCAGAAGCACCACGGCCACCAGTACCAGGTTCGTCCAGAAGACCCCGCGCCACGCCTGCTTCCATCGCGCCGGCACATCCCACGGAAACCGGTGCTTGATGAGGAAGATGAACAGGGGGCCCAGTACGAAGAGCACGAACGGATGCCGGTACAGCCGGTAGCGCAGACGGCGATACCAGGGCCACGCCAGGTACTCGCGCACGGTGAAGGTGTCGATGTCGCCGAAGCCGCGGAAATCGAGATCCCCCGAATGCGCGTGATGGTACGCGTGCGTGCGCTTCCAGTAGTCGTACGGGGTCAGGAGCAGGACCCCGATGCAGCGCCCCAACCACTGGCGCGCCGCGTGCGAGCGGAAGAAGGACCCGTGCCCGCAGTCGTGCTGGATCATGAAGAGGCGCATCATGAACCCGGCGGTGGGCATCGCGAGCAGGACGGTCAGCCAGTAGCTCACCTCCAGGCTGCGCAGGGTCGCGTACCAGAGCACCACGAAGGGGATCGCCGAGGTGAGCAGCTGGCGAACGCTGGCGCCGGTGTCCGGCCCCCAGTAGGGCTTGAGGATGGCGTTCCAGCGGGCGACCTTCTCGCGGTCGGGGGCGGGGGTCATGGGTTGCCTCTTGCGTCGAGCCGGGTCACTCGACGGAGTCGAGTTCGCGTGGGCTGGTGAATGAGGGGGAGGATCGCCGCGCTCAGCGCCGGATCGCCTCCCCGGGAAGCGCCGGCGCGTGCACCGGATCGCGGCGCACCTTCGTCGCCTGCTCGAAGGCGTAGCCCAGGGCGAACAGCCGGCCCTCGCTGAAGGGCCGGCCGAAGAACGAGATCCCGACGGGCAGGCGATTGCTCGTGTAGCCGGCCGGCACGATCAGGTCGGGAAGCCCGCTCAGGTTGGCCAGGTTGGTCGCGGACGGCGAAGGGTTGGGAGACGAGGAACCCCGGTAGACCCCCGCCTGTCCGGGCCGGGTCGGCGAAGTGGGATAGACGATGGCGTCGAGGTCGTTCGCGTCCAGCAGCCCCTCCAGGTTGGCGCGCACCAGCGGCAGGCCGTGGTCGTACATGGCCCTGTACAGGTAGTCGTCCGGAGTGCCGGTGTTCAGCTCCTGCTCGAAGAGGGTCCAGCGCGTGGGGTTGGGGACACCGCCCTCGGGCGGAGCCGCGAGGATCTTCGTGGCACGCTCGATCATCTCCTCGAGCGTGCGCGGATATCCCGGCGCCAGGTCGGCGAGGTACGCCTCGATCTGCGGCTTGAACTCGCGCCAGCGGATGGTCTGGTAGTACTGCGCCTTGGCCTCGAGCAGCCACGGCGGGTAGCGCACGTCCACCACCGTCGCCCCGGCTGCGCGCATGGCATCGAGCCCAGCCTCGATGATCCAGTCGACCTCGTCGTCGTAGCCCAGAAAGTCGCGCGCGACGCCGATGCGTGCGCCATCCAGCGCGTCCGCGTCCAGGAATGCGGTGTAGTCGGTCTCGTAGCGCCCCTCGCTGGCCAGCGTCGCCTCGTCGGCGGGGTCCACGCCGACCATCACGTTCATCATCGCCGCGACGTCGTAGACGTGGCGGGCCATGGGGCCGGCCGTGTCGAAGGAGAGCGCGAGCGGCACGATGCCGTCCCGGCTGAGCAGCCCGTGTGTGGGCTTGAGCCCGGCGATGCCGTTGGCGGTGGAAGGGCCGCGCACCGAGCCTCCGGTGTCGGTGCCGATCCCGAGCTGCCCGTAGGACGCAGCGATGGCCACGCCGGTGCCGCCGGAGGAACCGGACGGGTTGCGGGTAAGGTCGTGCGGGTTCCGCATGGGCCCGTCGATGGAGCTGAGCTGCACGCCCGACGCGAACTCGCTCATGTTGAGCTTGGCCAGGATGATGGCTCCCGCCTCCCGGAGCTTGCGCACGATGAACGCGTCGTCGGGCGGAATCGAACCCTTCAGCAGGAGCGACCCCGCGGTCGTGGGCATGTCGTCCGTGTCGACGTTGTCCTTGAGCAACACCGGGATGCCGTGCAGCAGCGACCGGGGGCCCCGGGTGCGTCGTTCCTCGTCCAGGGCCCGCGCCCTCTCGAGCGCACGCGGGTTGAGCGTAAGGACGGCGTTGAGCATCGGCCCCTGGTCGTCGTAGGCCTCGATGCGCGCCAGGTAGAGTTCGACCAGCCCCTCGGCGGTGAGCGAACCCGCGTCGAAGGCCGCGTTGATGTCCGCGATGGTGGCTTCGGAAAGCGGGAGCGACTGGGCTCCCGCACCGGCGGGCAGAACGGTGGCGGCCAAACAGAAGACGAGCGCGCGACGGACGGAAAGACGTGTCATGGGCCTTAGCGCAGGGACCGGAAGAAGCGGTCGGAAATGGTCAGCAGCAACGGCGTGCCCACCGTCATCGTGAGCAGTCCCCCGATCCGGAGGCCGTTGTTCCTGTATTCCGGATCCTCGCCGTGCATCAGCATCACGTATCCGGCGGTGGTCGAGATCAGTCCGGCCATGGCGACGTGAAAGATGCGGCCACGCGATCGCCTCGTGCTTCCGGATCGCGTCGCGGCGATGCCGCCGACGGCGCCGGGCAGGCTTAGCGCAAACACGCCGGTCCCCATCGTGGTCAGAGCTCCACACTGGGTGTCGAACCGCGTGCCCTGGTCGGTGGCTACGGTCCCCACGCACTGCCTCAGGGCCAGGTAGCCGAGCCCCACGCCCAGGGCGTTGGCAAGGATCGTGTTCCCGAACACTTTCGCGGACGGGTGCGGCTCCTCCTCGAGCGACCAGTCCCAGCCTCGCGTCGGAGAGGTACGGAACGGGTTTTGCCGCTCCGGAAGGCTCGGCACCCGCGACTCGATCAGCAGCGCGCCTCTCGCCCCCCGGTCGCCGAAGCGGACGACTGCCTCCAGGGGCGAAAGAACCTCCACCCGATCGATATCGTCCAGCGAGAGGCTCGCGTAGATCTGTCCGGGCTCCGCCACCGCGACTCCGTCCAGGTAGACGGCGACCTCGTCGCAGACGCCGGCTCCGCTGCCCCGGTACTCCACGCACAGGTCGTCGCCGGGCCGGATGCCGCCGCGCACTCGTATGCCGGACACGCCGCCGCGCAGCAGGTCCCCGAGGTGCTGGCCGGTCTGAGCCGCCTGCTCGATTTCCTCGGCGGGAATTTCATTGACGCTGAACCCGGAGGTAAGGCGGCGGCGCTCGACCTCGCTCAGCGCCTCCACGACGAGGGGCTGGAACTGAATGGCGCGCGGCGACATGTACGCCTCGATCCTCAGGTCCCTGCCCGTCTCCACGCCCACGTGCTGCGCGTACTCGCCGTAGGCGATGTGCTCCATGACCACCACGCGCTCGCCCACGGGGACATCGTCGATGAGAAAGGTGCCGCTCGGGCCCGAGATGTCCTGCAGGACTCCGTCCGGGACGGTAATGCGGACCACCACCCCTGCCACCGGCTGGAAGGTGTCCTGGTCGAGAATGCGGCCGAACACGCTGCCCGTTGCTTCCGCCTCCCCCGCCTCCTGGGCTTCGGCCATCGCTGGTAGCAGCACCGGGAGAAGTATGAGCGCGCTACGGAGCCATCTCACTGGATTCACTACCCCTCCCGTGGGCCGTGGCGGTGGAATCCGCCGCCGGGGAATGTACGGCCCCTGCCCTGCCCTCAAAAGATGTTGGCCTCGACCGGGATGTCGTCACCGAAACGGCCGTGGCGGAAGGCGGTCACGTCGACGGTGTGCGCCTCGCCGTCCGCGATCAGCTCCGACACCGCGAGCCCGGTGGCCGGGGCGTGCATAATCCCGTGTCCGGAGAAGCCGCACGCGTCGATCCATCCACGAGCGCCCGGATTGAAACCGATGATCGGGCTGTTGTCCGGGGTGACGCCGTAGTACCCCCACCAGCTCCCGCGGCGGTCGACCCCGAGGTCCTCCCACCAGGGGAAGCGCTCGACGCCAGTGAGAAAAACGTGCTCGAGCCACTCCCAGTTCACTCCTTCGGTGAAGCCGTACGCCTGGGTAAGATCGTCGAGGCCGAAGAGTACGCGGTCGCCTTCGCTGCGCAGGTACACGCCAGTGGCGAGGTCGATGGTGAGGGGATAGGTGCGCGTGTCGCGCACGGGCGCGCTGAGAAAGATGTTGATGCGCTTCGGCCCCACGGGGAGATGCAGCCCGGCCAGCTCCGCGACCGTTCCCGACCACGCACCCCCGGCGTTCACGAAGTGCGCGCACGAGAAGACTTCGCGGCCGCACTCGACCCGCCACCTCTTCCCTTCCGCCCTCACCCCGGTCACGGGGGAGGAGAACCGGTAGCGCACCCCCAGCTCCCGGCCCATCGCCACCCAGGCGTGGGTGGCCATGTGGGGGTCGATCACCCCGTCCCACGGCCCATAGGTGGTGCCCGCCAGCCCTTCCGTCTCGAAGTCGACGTAGCGTTGCGCCTCCGCCGGGTCGACCACCTCGACGGGCGCTCCCAGGCTCTTCTGCAGCGCGACCGACTCCAGGTGCCGCTCCCACATGTCGTGCGGGACCAGCAGCAGGTAGCCGATGTCCCGGTAGCCGACCTCGTGGCCGTGGCGCTCCGGGAATTCCCGGTAGACGGGGAGGGAGTACATCGAGAGGCCGATGTTCGCGGCGGTCGTGAACTGGACGCGCACGCCGGCGGCGCTCCTGCCGGTGGAGCCCATGGCGGGCGCCACGTCCATCTCGGCCACCAGCACGCGCAGCCCGCGGCGGGCCAGGTGCCAGGCGCAGGAGGCGCCCATGATGCCGGCGCCGGCGATGACGACGTCGGGGTTCTTCAATTCCCGGACAGCGCCAGCAGGCTGCGGGGATCGACGCTGGTGGTGCCGTAGCGCACCACCCAGTGCAGGTGCGGGCCGGTGACCCGGCCGGTGGCCCCGACCAGCCCGATGGGGCTCCCGGCAGTGACCGTGTCGCCCGCCTCCACCAGCTGTCCGCTCAGGTGAAAGTAGCCGGTCAGCAGCCCGCCGCCGTGGTTCAGGTAGACGATGTTGCCCGCCAGCAGGAAGCCGTCCACCAGCGCCACCACTCCGTCGGCAGCCGCGCGCACCGTGTCACCGGGGAACCCCGCCAGGTCGAGCCCCATGTGGCGGCTGGAAATCTGTCCGTTGAACACGCGGCCGGTGCCGAAGCCGCTGGTCACGCGGGAGTCGCGCGGAAGCACCACCTGCGGACTCCACAGCCGCGGGGTCGCGTGCGCCTCGCGCGCCACCTGGTTGGCCTTGGCCTGGTCGCTCCGCAGCCGCGCCTGGTCCTCCTCGTCCAGCGGCGACCCGAAGCGCGGCGCGACCGTCAGGCGCTCGTGCTCGTACTCCCCCGCCACGATTGCGATGCGCAGCGAGTCCGTCTGGGTGCGGCCGTCGGCGTAGCTCGCCGTGACCCAGGCGTCGATGGAATCGGTGGCTCCGATGGGAACCGGCGCCAGGCTCACCAGCACGGTGGTGGCGAGTGTTTCGTCGTCTGCGGCGGCCTCCTCGTCCGCGGGCGTCGGCGCGGGGGGCGTCGACACGGAGCCGTCCTGCTGGAAGTGCAGCTCCTCGCCTCCGGCCTCTCCCGCGGCCGACACCATGCCGTCCACCCCCGGCGCCGTCACGCGGATGAGGAAGAGATGGCCCTGAACGGGCAGAGCGGGTTCCCAACCCACCTCGACCGGCGCAAGCTCCGGCAGCGGCGCTTCCCGAAGTATGAGAAACGCCAACCCCAGCACCACGGTCAGGAGCAGGCCCGCGAGCCCGACCCACACGCCTCGGTGCGGCCTCCTTTTTCCACTGGATGCTGCCATCATCATCGCCTGTCCCCTTGCTCCGCCTCTGTTCAGCCCGCCCCGTCCGCTTCCCTGTCCCCTCGGCCGCAGCCGGCCTTCGCGCGGCGTCTCCTCTCATGAGCCGGGTGGGTCTCGAACCCACGACCTACGGATTAAAAGTCCGTTGCTCTACCAACTGAGCTACCGGCTCGACGCAATAATACATGGCAGTCCGCCCTCCGAGCCATCTACACCGGGGGGCCCGGCCCCGCTTCCTCTCCCGTCATCCGGAGTTCCAGTTGCTCCAGCCCGAACGTCATCCGGTGATGGGGCGTGGGGCCGACGCGCCGGATGGCGTCGCGGTGCTCCTCCGTGCCGTAGCCCATGTTCCGCTCCCAGCCGTACTCCGGATAACGGCGAGCAAGGCGGGTCATGAGCCGGTCCCGGCACACCTTGGCCACGATGGAGGCGCAGGCCACCGAGTGCACCAGGGCGTCGCCGCCAACCACCGCCTCGTGCTGCCAGGCAAGGCCGCGCATCGGCAGACCGTCCACCACGACGTGGTCGGGGTGTCGGGGCAGGCGGCGAATCGCCCGCTCCATGGCGCGCGCCGTTGCCCGCAGGATGTTGATCTCGTCGATCTCGCGCGCCGATGCGGCCCCCACGGTGACCGCGACCGCCTGCTCCCGGATCCGCCGCGCCACCTCTTCCCGCTCCTCGCGCGACACCCGCTTGGAGTCGTCCGCTCCCTCCACGCCGACTCCTTCCCGCAGAACCACGGCCGCAGCCACCACCGGACCCGCGAGCGGCCCCCGGCCCGCTTCGTCCACGCCCGCGACCCACGAAAGAGCGCGGCTCCAGAACCCGCGCTCGTAGTGGAGCGGGATCCGGAGCCCCGAATCAACGCCTGGTCCCGGCGTCATCGCCGGCACGGTGTCAGCGGGTGCGCTTCTCCGGAATGCGCGCCGCTTTCCCGCGCAAGCCGCGCAGGTAGTAGAGCTTCGCCCGCCTCACACGCCCCCGCCGCACCACGTCGACGCCCTCGATCCAGGGCGACAGGTAGGGGAAGATGCGCTCCACCCCGATCCCACCCGAGATCTTGCGCACGGTGAAGGTCTCGCCCATGCCCCCGCCGCGCCGGGCGATGCATACGCCCTCGAAGACCTGGATTCGTTCCTTGCGGCCCTCGCGAACCCGGTAGCGGACCCGCACCGTGTCGCCCGCGGCGAAGTCCGGCAGATCGGTGCGCACATGCTCCCTGTCGAGTTCCTGCAGCAGATCGCCCATGGTCCACCCCCTCAGGCGCCGTTCGGCCGAGAAGCGTTATCGATTGCGTAGCGGTTGCGCCACAGGGAGGAATCTCCTGTGCAGCATTAAAAGCTAACGCGAGCCGATTCATCAGTGAAGGCCGGGGTCCGGACGCCAAGTCCCGAACGCCCCGGCGCG
This sequence comes from Gammaproteobacteria bacterium, assembly GCA_028820325.1. GTDB lineage: Bacteria > Gemmatimonadota > Gemmatimonadetes > Longimicrobiales > Gaopeijiaceae > BD2-11. The sequence continues at coordinate 204,600 of JAPPJO010000025.1, forward strand.
AGATGGATGTTTCGCGCTACCGCCCGAACAATCTTCCGAGCGCCCCCACGCCGACGGCGAGGCCTGCGGTAAAGCTCTGGGTGCCTCCCTCGCCGGGTCGGTCCCCGGCCTCCCCGCCCTCGACGCCGAGCGCGGCAAGGGCCAGGCCCGCGGTTCCCGCAGCCACGGCGACGCCGAGGACAACGCTCCGCGTCCTCGAGAACTCGCGCACCTCGATGCTCGCGAGCCCGTCCCGGGCCACCTGCAGGGTGTCGTACTGCACGACTTCGCGGAACGCGCCGATGATCTGCCGATTGCTGGCTTCGAACGAGATGGTATCCCCGAAGCTGATGATCAGCCCCTCGATGGCCACCGTCTCCGGCGGCGAGTTGGGATCGACGATCGCGGACTGAATCGGTACGCGCAGTCTGGCCACCGAACCTACCGGCGCTTCCTCCACCAGACGGTAGGTGTAGCAGCCGGACACAAGCGGCAAACCGCAAACCACAGCGGCGAAAAACGTACGGCGCAACGCGCCCAACAGGTCAGAACGCCACATCGATATCACGTGTCAGGAACTGGTTGAAGGCGTACACGAAATGCCAGGGGTCACCGGGGAATATCCCACCGGACTCGTTCACCAGGTTGCGGTCGTCCACATCCACGATCACATGCACTTCGAGCGTGTCGGACCCCAGCGACTCCGCCTGCACGAACCAGCGCCGATCGACCGAGATGTCGATCGCCCGGGTGAAGGGGACCTCGTGAAGGATGGTGTCCGACCTGACGACCTGGACCCTGGTCACCCCGATGTCGTTCACGCCGGCAACGAACTGCGTGGAGTAGATGACGCGCACCTGCTGGCCCGCCTCGCCGCTCATCTCGAAGAAGATATTGCGAGGAGTAAGGTCCTCGAAGATCTCGCAACCGGAGATGGCGACCAGCGCAACGGCGACGAGCAGCTTCTTCACTGTGGATGCGCGACTCACGGCGGGCCTGTGTGACACCGGCGAAAAGCGGCAGCGGTGGGGGCACCCACGGCGAACCGAGGGCACCCCCAACCTTGTAATCAGCCGCCGCAACCCAGTCCGTTCAGGTGACAGTTGGCCCTGATTTCGATAATGGAAATCGGCAGCATCGTGCCGGGCTGGGACGAAGCGGCGGAGGCGCCCTGCCACTTCGGATCCGTAAGCCCCCAGCGGTACATGTCCGCAAGGCGCAGGCCCTGCAGCATCACGTTCACCCGGCGCGTGTGCTGGAGCATCTCCATCTCGGAGATCTGGCCGTCGTACGGCGTCAGGCCGTCCAGCGCGCGGATGTGGTTGATGTGGGTGGCAAAGCCACCCGAATCCATGCCCTTGAGCGCGTTCTCGGCCAGAATCAGATGCATCATCCTGGCCGATGCAAGCGTCAGGGGCGGATAGATGCCGCCCTTGTCAAGGTAGCTGCCGCCCTTCCACTGGTTCAGCCACTTGATGACGGCCGGGTCATCGACGCCATCGATCGGGTCCTGCAGCGCGATGCCGTTGATGTCGTTCTGGTCGTCGACCGTGGCGATCGACAGGTCGATCTGGTTCTCCTTGCGGTCGTTGACCCAGGAGGCCATGGAGTTGGACCGGCTGGCGCTGGAGAACGTCAGGTTGTAGGTCCAGTCCGCGGCGACGTTCGCAAGCACGTCGCTCGCGTCCGCGCCGGCTTCGGCGGAAGAAACCAGCCCATCCCCGGAGGGCGACGGGTTGATCACGTCCCAGATCGCCCGCGACTGCCTCGCCCGCGCGCGCAACGCCTTGGCCTGGAGGGCCATGTCGGTGGCTCCGACCTCGTTGAAGCCGGAAATGGCGGTCGAAAACCTCTCGATTGCCCCGTCCAGCACCTGGTACATGTTGTCGGGCCCGATGGGAGCTCCGCTCTCGGTCTTGTCCGAGAACGCGAAGTCCTCTTGGATCTCGCCGATCACCATGTACATGATGCCCGAGTAAAGGTACGCCCGGGCCAGATCGGTCTTGATCGCGGTGGAAGGGTTGTTGGCCTGGTGTTCGGTAAGGATCTCGATCGCCTCGTCGCTCATCCAGCGCCCCTGCCCCATGGCGGGGAACGGGCCGTCGATGAACTCGTTCAGCGGATCGCTCACGAACCCCAGATCGAGCGAGAGCCAGGCGTCCCTGGACCCGATCCAGCGCATCTCGTCGGAGGCGACCAGATACGGCTGCCAGGACTGGGAAACGGATGACGAAACGAGGGTGAGCGCTCCGTTGACGACCGCTGACGCGGCCGCTTCGGAGCGGATGTCCTCCTCGACCAGGCTGTTGGGGTTGTTGACGTCCAGGATGTCGCAGCCCCCGAGCGCGAAAGCGGCCAGGAGCGTCGCGGCGCAAGACTTGATGTTTCGGTTCTTCATGAGTCTCTCTCCTGGATCAGAACGTGAAGCGCGTGGACAGCGTGAGGCGACGCGGCACCGGAATGCCCCAGCCCTCCGTCGAGTCCAGGAAATTGCAGCTCAGGCCCGAGTTGCAGCGCCCGAGGACGTTGCCTTCGGGATCCATGCCCGGGTAGTCGCCCAGCATGAAGAGCCGGAGGTTGCGCACACCCAGGTTCACGGTGGCGGTGGAAAGGCCCCAGCCCTCGACGACCGATGCCGGCACCCGGTAGGTGAGCGACAGCTCGCGCCACTGGATCCAGTCGGCGTCGTACACCCCGTTCATCCCGCTCATCGGCGAGAGCCCTTCGACCTCGTGGGCCCACGCGATCGCGGCATCGAGCCGCTGTTGCGCGGACGAACTCGGGTTCAGCATGGCCGCGTAGAGCTCTGCGGAGCGCGGCGTGTTGCGGCCGATGAAGTTGTTGGCCCGCCGGAACATCCCCGACAGGTCCTGCACCTGGTGACCGATCTTGTACTCCAGCAGCGAGTTGAGCTCGAAATTGCCCAGGAACGCCAGGTTGAATCCGAAGGAACCGGCGAAGTCCGGGGTGGGCTTGCCGAGATAGCTGTCGAGCAGCCCCGCTCCGCAGTTGTGGGACGCCAGCCCGCCGTTCGGCGTACCGAAGGTTTCGTTGCCGATCGCCAGCGGTTTGAAGCTGTTGGGGTTGCGGGGCACGCTGAAGTAGTCCAGAGCCTGCTGTTGGGTGGGAGCCACGCACTCGCCGTTGACCGGAGCGAGAATGTTCAGCGGAATGGCCAGGTCTGCGACCCTGGCGCCGAAGAAGGCCCCGGGCGTGTAGCCCTCGGTCAGGAAGTTGCGGTAGCGCGGGTAGCTGCCCCCGGTCTTCAGGGGAGGAGCACCGCCCATGTCGGTGATCTCTTCCTTGAGGTAGGCGGTGTTGGCGAAGACGTTCAGCGAGAGACCCGGCCGCTGCACCAGGGCGCCGCGCACGCCGATCTCGAGGCCGGAAGCCTTCACTTCGCCGATGTTGTCGAGCTGCGTCTGGGTGAATCCGCCCGTCACCGGGAACTGGCGTGCCACCATGGCGTCGGTGACCGTGCGATCCCAGTACGTCGCCTCAACGGACCAGAGATCGTTGAAGAGCCCCAGGTCGAAGCCGAATTCCAACTCGGTGGACACCTCGGGCTTCAACTGGTCGTTGCCCAGGTTGGAGGGCTGGACGCCCGGACCCACCTCGGTGCCCAGCGACGAGAAGGTCGTGAACTTGTCGAAGGCGCCCGGCTGCAGTCCGGAGGTGCCGTACGCGCCCTTGACGCGCAGTGAGGAGAAGGTCTCGCTCTCCCACATCTCGCTGGGTACGACCGCGAAGTTGGCCTTCGGATAGAAGGCGTAGTTGAACGCTTCACCGAACGCCGAGTTCGCGTCCCAGCGCCCACCGACGGTGAGGAAAAGCCAGTTGTCCCACCCGATCTGGTCCTGCAGGTATCCGCCGATCTGCGTGACCCTGAGCCAGTTTTCGTAGGAAGACTCGGAACCGAGCGCCGACAGGGTCTCCAGACCCGGGCCCGGGAAATCGCGTCCGCTTCCGCCCGCGGACTGCCGCTGGCGCAGGAATCCCTGGCCGCCGAACAGGAACGTGTTCTCGATCCGGTCGGTGCTGAAGATGTAGGATCCCTTGACGTCCGCCGTGATCTCCCGGCTGCGGTCCTCGTTGACGTTCCTGCTGCCGTCCGGCGTCGAGCCGGAGAAGCCGTCCACGTTCCAGCGGTAGGGCCGGAAGGAGACCGCGTCGTCGGAGGTGAAGTCGATGCCGAAGGTTCCGTCGAGGCGGAAGTTCTCGGTCGGCGTGAAGTTGATGTTGGTGGCACCCGCGAAGTGCTGCGAGTTCACGAAGTTCAACTGGTACGCGTTCTCGCGCAGCGTGGCGAAGGCCGGCTGGCCGTAGTAGTTGATCTGCCCCAGGTTCGGGTCGGCGTTGGCGAGCCGCGGCTGTGACATCAGCGCGGACGAGAACACCCCGTAGATGTTGTTGGAGTTGTCGGGCGTGTGGTGCTCCATGTCCGAATAGAGCGTGGTCACGCCAATGCGGAGATTGTCGTTCGGGACCACCGTGAAGTTCGAATGGATCGAAGCCCGCCGGTTGGTGTCGTTCTCCGGCTCGACTCCCTCCACCGCGTCGAAGTTCCGCGCGGCATCGTAGGGACCGTCCTCTCTGGCAAGGCGCGCCGAGGCAAAGTACTGGAACACGCTGGAACCGCCCTGAACCGACCCGGAGTAGGTCTGGCCGAAACCGGTGGTGAGGAGCTCGGGGATGAGGTCGCGCTCGACCGGCTCCCAGGGGGAGACCGACTGTCCCCAGCGCGTTGACATCCGGTTCACTGCATCGGCCAGCCTCTTGGCGTCACCGTCTCCGGTGCATCCTGGGCTGGCGCATACCCGCCCGGCGAAGTCCGCGACCGGCAGGATGCGGTTGGTAGGCACCGAGATCCCGGTCAGGTCCGTCTGGAAGGTGAAGCGCGGCGCGCCGACGTTGCCCCGCTTGGTGAAGATCTGGATCACGCCGTTCGAGGCCTCGGTTCCGTAGAGCGTCGCGGCCGCGGCGCCCTTCAGAATCTCGACCCGCTCGATGGACTCTGGAGGGATGTCGTCCAGGCGGGATGGGTTGCCCTGGCCGTTGAAGTTCTGCACGGCGGAGCGGTCCACCCGGATCCCGTCGACGTAGACGATGGGCTCGTTGAGCTGCGAGAGCGACGCCGACCCGCGGATGCGGATGCGGGCGCCTTCGCCGGTGTAGCCCGAGGAAGGCAGCGCCACCACGCCGGGCTCGCGGCCGGCGATGAGCTGGCTGAAGTCGGAGATGGGGGCGTTCTCGAGTTCGGCGGCATCGAGCGTCGCGATGGTATGGCCGAGCCTGCGCTTCTCGGTGGCGACGCCGGTTCCGGTCACCACGATCTCGTCGAGGGCGAGCGCGGTCACGGCGATGGCGAAGTCGACGCTGGCGGTCTCGCCCGCCGCCACCGTCACCGTCTGCGAGGCGGAGCGGTAGCCGACCAGCTCGACGGTGACCGTGTGCTCCCCGGCGGGGGCGTTGAGCAGCAGAAACTGCCCGCTTGAGTTGGTGAGGGTTCCGAGGCCGGAGCCCTCGACGTACACCTGGGCGGAGGCAAGGGCGCGACCGGAGCCTTCCTCCGTGACGCGGCCCGTGATCACTCCACCCTGCTGGGCGCTCAGGCCGGGCGCGACGGCCAGGCTGATGGCCAGCAGGGGGAGCGCAAAGGCGCCCCACACCCTACGTGTTGGACATTGGTTGTGTTTCATGCGCTGCTCCTCTTGCGAAGGGTAACGTTTCCCCGCCACCCCACATCCACCCCGTCCGCGCGCGCAGAATGCGCGGATAATAATTCTGTAAGAACTCAATCCGAATTACCAGTCCGGCACCTCGTCGCGCGCGTGCGTTGACGTTAGCGGCCACCCCTTCCGGGCGGCTCGGATCGACGTGCGGCGCTGATGCGTTCGGCTTCCGCTTCGCGCCAGGCCTCGATGCGCGCGTGGTCGCCGCTGCGCAGCACTTCGGGCACCGGGAGACCCCGGTATTCGGCGGGACGGGTGTAGGAGGGCGCGCTCAGCCGGCGGCCGTCGTAGAACGAGTCCGAAGCCGCCGAGTCGTGGTCCCCAAGCACCCCCGGCAGCAGCCGGACGATGGCGTCCGCGACCACCAGCGCCGCGGCCTCGCCCCCCGACAGCACGAAGTCGCCGATCGAGATCTCCTCGTCGGCGAGGTGGTCGGCGACGCGCTGGTCGACGTCCTTGTAGTGCCCGCAGAGCAGGGTCAGGGACGGTTCCAGGGAGAGCCGCACGGCGTCGCGGTGGGTGAAGAGCCGGCCGCGGGGGGAAAGCAGGATCACCCGGCCCGCCCGGTCGAGAGACTCCACCGCCTCGAAGAACGGCTCCGGCTTCATCACCATCCCGCCGCCGCCCCCGTAGGGCGCGTCGTCCACGGTGCGATGTCGGTCGCGGGTGAAGTCGCGCAGATCGACGACCTGGTACTGCACGGCCCCCGCAAGGGCGGCTCGCCCGGGGATGCTGGTGGCCAGCGGAACCTCGAAGAACTCCGGGAAGATCGTCACGAAGGTCAGCCGCATGGGCGTGTCGGGCTGCGCGCCCGAACCGGCATCCGACGTCACCGCCCGCACCTCCTCAGAGGTCCAGCAAGCCGTCCGGCAGGTCCATGACCAGCCGCTTCCCCTCGCGGTCCAGCCGGCGCACCATGTCGCGCGCGAAGGGAATCAGCGCGGTGCCGGACTCGCGCGCCACCTGGAGCAGATGCACCGGGCTCAGCTCGTAGACCTCGACGACCTCTCCGACCGCCTCCCCGTCGCCGGATTCCACGCGCATGCCCAGCAGGTCGTGGTAATAGACCTCCCCTTCCTCGAGCGGGGGCACGTCGGCAAGCGGCCGGAGCACGTAGCGGCCCGCAAGCCACTCGGCCTGGTCCCGGGAATCGATGCCTTCCAGCCGGATCAGAAAGCCGCGCTTGAAGGGGCGGACCCCCCGCACGCGGACCTCGGCGAACGCGGGATCCGGCTTCTCCCCGGCTTCGTCGGCCAGATGCAACCCCGCTCCGGCGGCGAACGCCTCGCCCGGATCGGCCGTCAGCGGCCAGAGAAAGAGTTCGCCCTTGGTGCCGTGCGCCTTGTTGAGGTGCCCGACGACGAGGTGCGAAGGATGGGCGGAGTCCATTCGGGACCCCGGTACTACCCGGATTCGCCGTTTTCGCCAGCTTCGGCCGCGGCCTGGGCTTCCGCTCGAGCCGCGGCCTGGGCTGCCGCCGCCTCGGCTCTCGCCTCCGCCTCCAGCTTCGCCTGCGCGTCCGCTTCCGCCTGGCGCCGCGCGGCCAACTGCTCCGAGCGCCGGGCCTTCTCGGCGGCCGTATCCGCCTCGCCCACGGCCACGCTGGCGTCCCCGCCCTTGCGCGCCTTGTTCAGCAGCGACCTCACGGTGGCCGACGGCTGCGCTCCCCGGCCCAGCCAGTAGTCGGCGCGCTCCAGGTCTACGACCACGCGGGCAGGCGTGGAAAGTGGCTTGTAGTAGCCGATGGTCTCGACGAAGCGCCCGTCACGCGGCGAGTCGCCGTCCGCCACCACCACGCGGTAGTGGGGAGCCTTCTTCCGGCCCATTCTGCGAAGTCGAATTCGTACCGACATGTGTCTCCTCGGGTTCTTGCCTGCCCGCCTCTCCCGGGCGGTCAGCGCATCTGGTTCAGCGGGGGCGCCATGCCCCGCATCTGCTTCATCAACTTCTGCATTTCCTTGAACTGCTTCAACAGGCGGTTGACTTCCGACACCGGCCGGCCGCTCCCCCGGGCGATGCGGATGCGGCGGGAGCGGTCGAGGAGGCGCGGCTCGCTCCGCTCCGCGGGCGTCATCGAGAGGATGATGGCCTCCACATGCCTGATCTTCTTCGGGTCGACGTTGCCCACCGGCAGTTTGCGCCTCATCCCGGGGATCATCTTCATGACCTGCTCCAGCGGGCCCATCGCCTGCACCTGGCGAAGCGCCACCAGGAAGTCCTCCAGGGTGAAGCGTCCCTTGCGCAGCACGTTCTCCTCGATCTGCGCCTGGGCCTCGGCGTCGATGGAGCGCTGGGCCCGCTCCACCAGCCCCACCACGTCGCCCATCTGGAGGATGCGCCCCGCCAGCCGGCGGGGATCGACCCGCTCCAGGTCGTCCAGTCCCTCGCCCACGCCCACGAACTTGATGGGCCTGCCGGTGACCCCGCGGATCGAGAGCGCCGCTCCGCCGCGCGCGTCGCCGTCGAGCTTGGTGAGCACCACCCCGGTGAGGCCCAGCGCCCGGTCGAATCCGCGGGCGATGTTCACCGCCTCCTGTCCGGTCATCGCGTCGGCCACCAGCAGCACCTCGGTCGCCGCCAGCTCCGTCCGCAGGCGCCCCAGCTCGGCCATCATGGGCTCGTCGATCTGCAGGCGGCCCGCCGTGTCGACTATTAACGCGTCGCGCCCGCGCGCGCGGGCGTCATCGAGCGCGGCCCGCGCCACCTCCACGGGGTCGTCGCCGCGCGCGCCCGCCAGCACCGGCAGGTCCGCGCGCCCGCACAGGGTGCGCAGCTGCTCCCCCGCCGCCGGGCGGTACACGTCGCACCCGGCGAGCAGCGGACGGCGCCCCTCGCGCGCGATCAGGTGCGCCAGCTTCACGGCCGTGGTGGTCTTTCCCGAGCCCTGCAGGCCGGCCATGAGGATCACCGTGGGCGGCTTTCGCGCCCAGGTCAGGTCGGCCACCTCCTCGCCCAGCAGCCCCGCCAGCTCGTCGTGCACGATCTTGACGACCTGCTGTCCAGGCGAGATCGAGCGGATGACCCCCTCGCCCACCGCCCGCTTCTCCACCCGCTTCAGGAAGTCCCGGGTGACCTTGAAGTTGACGTCCGCCTCGAGCAGGGCGCGGCGCACCTCCCGCAGCCCCTTGCGGATCATGGGCTCGGTGAGGATGCCCCGCTGGCGAAAGCGCCCCAGGGCCCTGTCGAGCCTCTTTCCCAGGCGGTCGAACATCGATCAGACGTGAATGATCTGCTCGCGCCGGGATCCGACCGAGACGATCTCGATGGGGACTCCGGTCAGCTCCTGCAGGCGGTCGAGGTAGCTGCGCGCTTCAGGCGGAAGGTCGGCGATGTGACGGGCCTCCGTGGTCGGCAAGCGCCACCCCGGGTGCCGCTCCAGCACGGGCTCCACCCGGGACAGCGACCACGTATCGGCGGGAAACTCCGTGGTGAGATCGCCGTCGACGCGGTAGCCGGTGGCGATCCGGATCTCGTCCAGGGAGTCGAGTACGTCCAGCTTGGTCACCGCCAGGCCGGTGAGCCCGTTCACCCGGGCCGCGTAGCGCGCCTGCACCGCGTCGAACCAGCCGCAGCGGCGCGGCCGGCCGGTGGTCGCGCCGAACTCCCCGCCCAGTTCACGCACACGCTCGCCCATCTCCTCGTCGAACTCGGTCGGCAGGGGGCCGTTGCCCACCCGCGTCGTGTACGCCTTGACCACGCCCAGCACCGCGCTGATGGCGGTCGGGCCGATCCCCAGCCCGGTGGCGGCCGCGGCCGCGGTGGTGTTGGAGGACGTCACGAAGGGATAGGTGCCGTGGTCGAGGTCGAGCGCCGTCCCCTGCGCCCCCTCCATCAGGACCGAACGCCCGGCGGTGAGCGCTTCCACGATCTCGCGGCCGGTGTCGGTGGCCAGCGGCAGGGTGCGGCCCGCCAGTGCGAGCGCCGCCCATACCCGGGCCTCGAGCTCCGTGGCCGTGAACTCCCCGACCTGCAGCTCCTCCACGGCATCCCCCATGGCCCGCTCCACCAGACGCTCCAGGCGCGAGGCATTGCCCAGGTCGGTGACGCGGACCCCGCGCCGCCCGGACTTGGACACGTAGGCCGGCCCGATTCCCTGTCCGGTGGTGCCGATCTTCTCGCGGGCGCGTACTTCCGCGGCGTGGTCGAGCGCGCGGTGGTAGGGCAGCAGCAGGTGGGCGCGCTGGCTGATCCCGATCCGCCCCTCCAGCTCGATGTCGCGCTCCACCAGGGCATCGTACTCCGCGAAAAACTTCGGCAGATCGAGGACCACGCCATTGCCGAGCAGACAGCGCTTGCCGGGGTGGAGGATGCCGGAGGGAATCTGGTGCAGGATGAACTCGTCGCCGTGCACATGGACGGTGTGACCGGCGTTGGCGCCCCCCTGGTAGCGGGCGACAATATCAGCCGACTCCGCCAGCACGTCGACGATCTTGCCCTTGCCCTCGTCGCCCCATTGGCAACCCACCACGACCGTGCAGCGGCCTCGGGCGGCGTTCGTCGACAAGATCAGGCTCCCGGCGGGTGCGGTGTGAGGCGGTTCGAGCCCGTCCTCATGCGGAGGCGGAACCGGAAAGCGCGCGCTCCGGCCGGAGCAGCCCGGCCCGGCGCAGAACGGCCTCCGTCTCCCCGACCTTCCCGGCGGGCAGCGGCCGGAGCGGCGGCCGGGGCGTTCCGCCGTGCCCTCCCAGCAGATCCATGGCGGCCTTCACCCCCGGCACCCCGAATCCCGCCACCAACTTCTTGTGGACCGGCGCGACCCGCTCCTGGAGACGGCCCGCCTCGCTGGTGCGCCCTTCCGCGAAGCGCTGGAAGATCCCGGCGCTCTCGGCGGGAGCCAGGTTGGCGACTCCCAGAATCCCGCCCGCCGCGCCCAGCTCCAGGGCGGCATACAGCCCTGCGCCGTTGCCGACGATCACCGCGAAGTCGCGCCCGGTGCAGTCCAGCAGTTCGGCGACCTTCTCCAGGCTTCCCCGTGAATCCTTGATCCCGACGATGTTGGGATGCCGGGAGAGTTCGGCCACCAGCCCGGAGGGGAAGTCGAGGGTGCTGAAGCGCAGCGGCGCCTGGTAGATGAGAACCGGCACCGGGGAAGCGTCGGCCACCGCGGTGTAGTGGTCGCGCACGGCCTCCGGCGTCATCGCGCCCAGGTAATACGCGGGGGGCTGCACCAGCACGGCGTCGGCGCCGGCGTCGGCGGCCTCCCGGCCGAGCCTGATGGTGCCGCGTGTGGACTCCACCCCCGTCCCGGCGATCAGCAGGCGGTCGTCGCTCATGACGCCGGCCGCCGCCTCGATGAGGCGCCTGCGCTCACCGCGGCTGAGCAGCACCGCCTCTCCGGTGGATCCGGCGATGACGATTCCGTGCACCGGATGCGCCAGCCAGCTCCGCAGGTTGGCGCGCATCGCGACAACGTCCACGTCTCCGGTCACGGGGTCGAAGGGCGTAACCGCGGGGATGAAGACTCCGGCCAGGTTCATGACTCCGTTTCCTCCGTCAATGCTCGGGCGGTGCGCTTCCAGTCGAGCCCCATGCGCGACCGCACCTCCGCCATGGTTTCCCGGGCGATGGCCCCGGCCCTCCGCGCTCCATCGTCGAGAATCCGCCGCACCTCCTCGGGGTGCGCGCGATAGTGCGCGGCGACTTCCCGCATGGGGGCGAAGGCCTCGTCGATCTCTTCGGCCAGCATGCCCTTGCACTGGACGCAGCCGCGCTGCGCCGTGCGGCACTGGTGGGCGATGTCGTCGAGGCGCTCGTCGTCCGCGAAATGTTCGTGCAGCGAATAGACGTTGCAGACCTCGGGGCGGCCGGGGTCGGTCTTGCGGATGCGCGCCGGGTCGGTCACCGCCGTGCGCACGCGCCTGCGGATCTCGTCGGGTTCGTCGAGGATGCCGACCGTGTTGCCGAGCGACTTGCTCATCTTGGAGCGGCCGTCCAGCCCCACGATGCGGCCCGCGCGCGGTATGTAGGCCTGGGGCTCCGGCAGGTAGTCGCCGAAGCGGGCGTTCCACTTGCGCGCGATGTCCCGGGTCAGCTCGAGGTGCTGGCGCTGGTCCTCCCCCACGGGCACCACGTCGGCGCGGTAGATGAGGATGTCCGCGGCCTGCAGCACGGGGTAGTTGAGGAGGCCGACCGGCACCGACTCCATGCGCTCGGACTTCTCCTTGAACTGGATCATGCGCTCCAGGTCGCCGATGGGCGCCACCGAGTTGAAGAGCCAGCTCAGCTCGGTGTGCTCGGGGACGTCGGACTGCACGAAGATGATGGAGCGCTCGGGATCGAGCCCCGAGGCCAGAAAGCTGATCGCGAGATCGAAGACCGCCCCGGGAAGCGCCGCGGCATCGTAGCGCCCCGTGATGGCGTGCTGGTCCACGATGCAGTAGATGCAGTCGTAGTCGTCCTGCATGGCGGCCCATTGGCGCAGCGCACCCAGGTAGTTGCCGAGGTGGGCTTCGCCGCTGGGCTGCATTCCGCTGAAGACGCGCGATCCCGGCGGGGGCCGGGTGCTGGCGTGGGTCATGCGCGGGTTCTTCTCGGGTTACGGGCGCCGACGGGACCGGGATCGGCGGATGGGCTCATGCCCGCCTGCCCGGGAACGGAGAAACGTCGCCACCAAAGTAGCATCCCCGGGGATGCCATCAAACCTGGGTCCGGCATGAGAATCGGACCCGGCGGGAACCGGGTCCGATGGGGTCCTGCGTTGTGCGGCGCCGCGGCAGGGGCGGGCCTCGGGTCGCGACTCGTCAGGCGCGCGCCTTCACCTCGATCCTGCGGGCGCGAGTCTCGGGGGCCTTGGGGACGCTCACCTTGAGCACCCCCTCGCCGAAGTCGGCGTTGATGCCCTCGATGTCCACCTTGCGCGGCAGGGTGAAGGAGCGGCTGAAGCTCCCCGTGATCCGCTCGGAGATGTGCATGTGGCGCTCGGTGTCCTCCTCCTCGCGCTCCTCATGCTTCTCGCCCCGGATCGTGAGCACGTTCTCCTCGACCTGGATCTCGACGTCGTCGGACGAGACGCCCGGGAGTTCCGCGGTCACGAGGATCGAGTCCGCAGTCTCCGCGACGTCGACCGGGGGCACCCAGTCCGTGTTGATGAAGGCCCCGAAGGGAAAGGCCGGGCCACTCGGAAGAGCGGCGTTGAAGGCCCGCAGCACCTGCGAGGGCGAAAGCGAACGATACCTGGCGATGGTCGTCATGTGTGTTCTCCATTGGATTCTTGTGACTGAAATCCGCGTCGTCAGGCTTCCTGATGCCTGAGCTTGTCATGCGCGTTCGGCCCCGGCAGTGGCAGGGAGCGTGCCAGCCCCGAGTCTGCCATTTTGTCAGGTGGCGGATGCGCGGGATGGGGCGGGGTTGCGATCCGGGGGACGAAAGGCAAAAGTCTGCCAAAATGGCATGGGGTCGCGAATCCACATCTTATGCGACCAATGAACTTACGGAAATCGTTGGCCCGATTCCCGCTATTCTGTTCCCGCTGATTGCGCTAGGAGGCCATGCGCCCGCGCTCCGCGAGGGCTTTCCTGAGCTTGTCCTCGTCGGCCCGCTGATAACACTGAAGCACCGTCTGGGCCGTCTTCCAGCCGCCCAGCTCGCAGAGCACCTTGAGGGGCTGGTCCATGAGGTCGCTAGCGAACTTGCGCCTCAGCGAATGCCAGCCGCGCCCCCGCTTCGGTTCCAGCCCGGCGAGCGCCTCGGCCTTCCTCCACCACTTGGCGACCAGGCATCGGTGCATGCACTTCGTGGGGTTCTTCGGCGCGGGCAGCAGCGGAGCGTTTCCGATCCCCGGGTTCCGCCTCCGCGCCTCGTCGAGGACGGCGAGCGCCTCGTCGGTCAACGGGGTCCGGTGCTCGTAGCCCGTCTTCTCATGTTCGCCGCGCCACCGAATGACCCCGGTTCCGAGGCCGATGTCCGACCACCTGAGTTGGCGGATCGCGCCGATGCGGTGCCCCGTCTCGTGCGCCAGGACCAGCGCGACGCGGAAGCGCCAGTCCATCTCCCGCGACGCCTCCAACAGGGCTTCGTACTCAGCGGCGGCGAGCAGCACCCGAGTCGGGTTCTTCTCCCTGGGCGGCTTGAGGCCCCTCAGGGGATTGGCTTCGAGGAGGAGCCTTCCCTCCTCGTCCCTCGACCGCCCGGCCCAGTTGAGGACCGCGAGCAGGAACCTCAGGTCCCGCTCGACCGTCCGGTCGGACACGGGCTCGCCGCTCGGACCGACCTTCCCCGCGCGCCGCAACCGGATGAACCGGTCCCAGTCGCGCTGCGAGAGCGTTCCCGGCTTCCGGTCCCTGCCGAAGCACGCGAGGAACATCGCCATGGCGGCCCTGTCGTGCAGCCGGGTGTGCCTGCCCTTCGCGGGCGTCACCTCCTCACCGTAGATGTCAAACAGCTTTTCCAGCGTGAGCGGCTCGGACTCCGCTTCGGCCTTGCCGTTCGGCGCGTCGATGAACCCGGCGGCGAACTGATCTGCCTGCCTCTTCGCGCGCCGCCAGTCGCGGTGTTTCAGCGACCGGGTGAGCCTGCGCCCGTTCTCGCGCCACTCGATCTGGAAGATGCCGGTCTTGGGATCGGGGAACACCCTTACCCGGTTCCGGCCCCATTCGCCGGCGCCGTAGCTCCGGCGGCTTCGTTTCGTGCGTGCCATCGTTCGATTCCTCCTCGAAGACGGACTGCACGATCTGCGCGAACGAAACTTCGCCGGGAAGAGGCGTCTTGACCAGTGCCGGCACCCCTTTGACAGGGATGCTACTTACCAGGGTAGACGGCCACCGGGAGGACAATTCCGTGCCCCGGCGTCGCCCTTGGTGGGTTGCCCGTTCGCTCGGGAAAGCAAAGGATAAGGCCCGCCATGACCACCAACACCCCAGACTTCAGCAAGCTCGGGGCCACTTACCAACGGTTCGCCATCAGCGTGGCTCCAAAGCGCCGCGAAGCGGATCGCCCTTCGCGCTGGAGCCTGAGATAACGACGCAGTGAACTCAACGCCTCACTGTCGGGGAGGTTCACAGGCGCCCCGTCTGGATCCGGTACCGCACGACCCGTTCCACTCCCAGCTCGTCCGCCGTCACTGCCCACACACGGTCGCCGTCGAATACCGGGGCCGGGAAGCTGGAAAACTCGTCCGGTGTCACAACGACGCCCAGATAGGTCCCGTCCGGCTCGAAGACATCGTACCGGGCCTCTTCCTCCCAGATTATCGAAAGCGACCCGGGATCGCCGGGATCGTGATCCACGTTGTCCACCGGTCGTCCCTCGGTCCACAGCCGCACCCAGATGCGCCCGTCCCGGCCGGCCAGCAGCTCCCGGAAGAACGGTTTGTGACTCGGAATCGCCGGACCGTCCCACTCCCAGCCCGGGAGTAACCGGCGTATGCTCCCGACGATGCGTTCGCGCTGGTAGGCCCGCTCCGCGGTCGACGCGGGGACCGGGTCCCGGCTGCGCTCGATCCGGAGTACGCCGTCGTTGCGGGCGAGGTCGATTCGGTAGTCGGAGGAGAGGCCGGTGAGGAAGTGGCCGCTCGGGTGGACGGTCCAGAGAAACCGCGGAGTGAAGGGGACGCCGTAACTCAACGACAGCCCGGGAGCCTCAGCTCTCACGAAGGGCGGTTGGTAGTCGTTCGACGGTTCCGGAAGCGTGTCGAGAGGCGTCCCGTCCAGACCCAGAACGATGATCTGCATGACAAGCGCACGCCCGGGTGTCGGATCGCTGGCGAGTAGTAGAGTCCGGCCGCGGGCATCGGTGTAGAGCGGTGCCCTGGTTTCGGCACTGGCCGAATACCTCCACAGGGCCGTCTCCCCCGGGCCGGGACCGAATACCGTGACGCGCTGGTTCTCGGGGTCGCGCACAGCGAGGCGTCCGCCGGGCAACGCAGCAATCGCCTCGGCGCTGCTGAACTCGCCGGGGCCCTCACCCCGGCGTCCCAGGGTTTCGAGATAGACTCCGAGCGAGTCGAAGACGCGGACATGCTGCTCCAGCCGGTCCAAGACGTATACCGTGCCGTCGTCGTTCACGGCGACCGACCCGATGCGCCCGAAGAGATACTCCTCGGGCCCGTCGAGCATGCCGATCGTGATCTCCGGCACGAGCGTCGCCTCCTCGACCCAGACGCTTCCGGCCAGCGTGCGAACAACCCCGGTATCGCCGATGGTTTCCACGACGGTGTCGAGCATCCGGTCGGAGGAGCGCGCGTCGGGTCCGCAGGCGATGAGGAGAGCGGCGGTTGCCGCTGAAACCAGTCCTCCGATACGCGAGCGCGGGTGAAGTGGCCGATCGCCTGGGGCCTGCTTCGCTTTCCTGGGGGTCGTTCGCATGGCTGCACCTACACGTTGGCTCCTTGGCGTCCCTGTGTGGTTGGACAGTACTTGGCTTGGAACGATGCGCCAACTGCCTCACCGGCGGTCGTGCGGTCTGGAATGCGCTGGCGGAACGGCTGCCTTCACCGCCTCGTCGAGATGAGGGCTTTGCTCCGGTCGGGCCTCCCCGGAGGCATGATCGACAGCTATTCGGTATGGCGTTCGAGTCGCTTCGGCGGAGTCGGGATTTGAACGCCCGTGGACGTGGCCCGTTGCCGATCCAGGAGTGTCCGTGTGACATCGGGGTCGTTGTGCATGAAAACCGCGCTTGGATGTGACACGCCTCCGATGCCGCATGTTGCTGGAGTCGTTGCGTTTGTGACGAATCCGCCGGAGCGGCCGGTGACGGGCGGACGCTTGCGTCCGTTGACGGGAGCGACCCGGGTGTTCGGCACGCCTCACACGCCACGGCGGCGGTTGGGATGTGCAGGCCATCCCCCCCTCGCCTGGGGTCGCTCCCGGTCCAGCAATCCCGCGCGGGAAGGCCAAATCCGACATGCCTGGCCGCACACGCACGGACAACGTCCGCCCCGACCATGGCCCCGGCCTAGGCAGCACCGCGGCTTCGGCTGGCGAGTTGGTGATGCCCCGCCTCGAAGCGGCGCCCGACCCCCTTCCTGGAAGGACTGCTGGTTGGGAGTGACCCCGCAACGGCGGGGAGGATGGGGCTGTCCGGCTTCATCCTCCCCGGTGCCGATTGAGGCATGCCGAAATGGGGGGTCGCTCCCAGCCACGTCCAAGGAGCGCGGATCGGCACCGGCGCTCCGCTGGCCGTGGCGCAACCGCCAGCGTGCCCGCGACATCGACGACCGGGGCCGTGTCCGGCCGAACGGCCATTTCATGTCCGGCGACCCCCAAAGCGAACCGGACACGCAGGACCAGCCACCTCCACCCGCATCCGGCAGTCATTGCAGGGCGGGGTGGGGAAGGACTCGACCCCGGCGGAAGGAACGGACGAAGTCCGTGCCGGAGGCCGGGGGGACCGGCGCCGAAGCGGTGGCAACGCCGCCGACACCGCTCGCCGGTCACTCCGCGGACTCAGCCGCGAAGCCGACGGGCATCGACCGGCGGTGATCGGCCGCCGTTGGGAGAACACCCGGCGACTGGCCGACCGGGGGGACCCCAACCGCGAACGCCTCCGGAGCGGGATTTAACGGGGGGTCGAAGGGGGGCGGAGCACCCCTCGCCAGCCTCCGCAGGGGACTCACGGAGTGTGGCCACACGGAGTAAGCGGAACGTCCGAGGCTCAAATCACGGCAGGAGATCGCGTAAGTTCAATCAGGACTGCACGATCCGCCACTCC
>JAPPJO010000029.1 GCA_028820325.1 Gammaproteobacteria bacterium
TCGATCCGGTCGAGAAACAGCCGGGTGAGCGCGCGCGAGTCCGTCTCGCCTGTGCGGATGGCATGGGCGAGCGCCGGGGCGCTGCGAAAATGCAGCGGAAGCTCCGGCTCCGGCGGTGGGGCGGACGGGGCTGGTTGCTGTGCTGCCGGCATGCGCGATCGAAGCGTCAGTCCAGGGGCTGACCGACCTTCTCGGGCATCTGCACGAAGGTCACGAGCGAGACCACCGCGCCTGCGAGCACCACGAGAAAGAACGACTGCTCCCTGCCGATGCTCTGCAGCCAGGTCAGCAGGTACGGCGTAAGGCCGCCCAGCAGCGCCACCGTCAGGTTGTAGGGGATGCCGATGCCTACGGCGCGCACGTTGGCCGGGAACTGTTCCGACATGATCGCCGGGGCGATGGAGGAGTACATCGCATAGAGCACGAGCCCGAACAGCTCCAGCAGGAGAATCGAGGTGAAGGTCGGCCGGATCGCCGACATGAGCGGATAGAAGAGGACGAGATAGCCCAGGGCGAAGAAGATCAGCTGGGGCCTCCGCCCGATGCGGTCGGAGAGGGCCCCGAACAACGGCTGCACCAGCATGAACACGATGAGCCCCACGGTATTGGCCGCGAAGGCCACCGATGCGTCCGCGCCGACCGCGCGGATCGCATATGTGGGCAGGTACGGAACGAAGATGTAGAAGGCGAAGGTGGTCAGGGTGGCGAACCCCACGATCCGCAGCAGGGCGACCGGATGCTCGCGCAGGAGAACATGCAGCGGGCGCTTCACGACGTCCTTGCCCGATGCGGCCGGCGATGCCTCGGGCTCCGGAACCGCAGTGCGAATCCAGAGGCTGATCAGCCCGCCGACGCCGCCCAGAATGAAGGGCACGCGCCAACCCCACGTGCTCATCGCTCCGTCGGTCAGGGCCGTCGTGAGCCCCCAGCCGAGCGCCGAGGCCACCAGGATGCCGGCGGCCAGGCTGAAGAACACGAAGCTCGAGTAGAAGCCGCGGCGTCTGGCGGGCGCGATTTCGGCGAGCAGGGTGGTCGCCGAGGCGTAGAGTCCGCCCAGCGACAGTCCCTGCACCAGTCGCGCCAGGGTCAGGATGACGGGCGCGGCGATCCCCACGGCGGCGAACGTTGGAGAAAGGCCGATGACCAGCGAACCGCCCGACATCATCAGGATGCTCAGAACGAGCGCGGCCTTGCGCCCCCGGCGATCCGCGAAGACGCCGATGATCCACCCGCCGAGCGGGCGCATGATGAAGCCCACGGCGAATATGCCGTAGGCGGCCAGCAGGGCGGTGGTCTCGTTGCCCGGCGGGAAGAACTGGCTGCTGAAGAAGATCGCGAAGGTGGCGTAGACGGTCCAGTCGAACCACTCGAGCGCGTTGCCCACGCTCGCCGCCACGATGGCCCGGCGGCGCGAGGGGGTCGGGGCGGGAGACGAAGCAGCCATGCGCGCGCCTGTTGGAAGGGGACTTATGACCAGACCTGGGGGTTCATGCGAGAGCGGGCCCGTTCGCGGATGGTTTCACGAACGGGCCCGTCCATAATCGTTACGCGCGAACACGCGCGCGCGAGAATCAGCAGAACACGCAGAGGTGGTTGTTGATCACGCCCATGCTGTCGAGCAGGTCGATCGTGTCGTAGAAGGGCGTCAAACCATTCGCGGGACCGTTGGCCATGTCGATGGTCGTGCGTCCCGACCGCCCCACGATGAGGGGATCGGCGCCATGCTCGACGAGATAGAGGATCACGTCGTTCATGCCGCGGCCCGCCGCGCCGTGGATGGTTCCGTAGCCGAGGTGGTCGCGAAGGGTGACGTCGGCGCCCAGTTCCTCGACCAGGTATTTCAGCGCAGGCAGCCATCCGTCCGGAACGTGCCGGTGGAAGTTGCCGGCGCGCCCCGCACCCTCGCCGGAGTTCCCCGACGCCGCGTGAATCGGATAGGTCCCGGGGCCGCCCGGAGGAATGGGGGGAACACCGGACTGGTCTGCCTCCGGTTCCGGGATTTCAAGGCCGACGTAGAGATTCCCGGCCGGCGCCTTGGTCGGCATGTGGGGATCGGCCCCGTATTCCACCAGCAGCTTCATCGCGGGGACATCGAGCCCGTGCGCCGCCCGCCAGAAGGGCGTGGCTCCCCAGGTGTTGACACCGATCCCGCCGAAGTTGTACGCCAGGAACCAGTAGTCCATGGTGAGCCGGGCATTGACATCGGCTCCCGCCTCCAGCAGGGCCCTCATGGTCTCGACGTGACTCGACTCCTGCTGTTCGAAGGCCCGCTGCTGGGGATACCGGGACTTGGACGCCCAGCGGGTGTTGATGACCGCGTAGAGCGGCGTGATGCCCGACGGATAGTTGGCGGTATTGGGGTCGGCTCCGCGTTTCAGCAGCTCCAGGCCAAGGTCGTAGTGCCCGTTGATCATGGCGCTGTTGAGGGGCGTGTTCAGGTCGCCGCCACTGGGCTGGTTGATGTCCGCCCCGCCCTTCAGAAGCGCGAACGCCGCCTCCCGGTGACCCTCTCGCACCGCGTGCAGGAGAGCCGTGAGACCGCCGTGGTAGCCGGCCCTTTCCTGTGAACTCGGGGCTCTTCCGGCGGTCTGCGCGGAATCCCAGTCGATGCGCACCACCGCCGACGCTTCGACCGGCGCTACGGCTTCATGGGCGCGCGCGGCCCGCAACGCTTCCTGAGTCTGGGCCAGCGTCGGCGCCCAGGTCTCCGGATCCGGTGACCTGGCACGGTAGATCTCGAGCACGGAGTCGCGCACCGCGGCCGTGAGCCTCTCCCGGTCCGCGAGGTCCTGGAACAGGACCACCTTGCTGGTGATGCCCACGCCCGCTCCCCGGTCGATCAACGCGTCGATCGCAGGCACGCGGTTGCGGGAGGCGGCGAACATCAGCGGGGTCTGGCCCCACCTGGCCTCCCGGGCGTTGACATCGGCCCCGTGGTCGGCCAGCGCCTCCAGGGTTTCCACGTTCCCGGACAGGGCCGCGAAGTGGAGGGGGGTGGTGCCATTGGCGTTGCGCGACCCCGCGTTCGCGCCGGCTTCCAGCAGGGCGCGAACGCTGCCGCTCTGTCCCAGTTCCGCGCCGATGTGCAGCGGAGTGAGGGCGCCGATGCGGGTCGGGGCTTCGAGGTCGGCCCCCGCGTCGACGAGCAGGCGGACCAGCTCCGCGTTGCCCAGTTCGGCGGCCCAGTGAAGCGCGGTCATGCCGTCGCTCTGCGCCAGGTTGACCTCGGCGCCTTCCTCTAGGAGCGAGCGCACCGACTCGATGTCGTCGCGCATCGCGGCATCGGCAACCGGCGACTCCGGCGGTGGCGCCGCCCACAGGAGGGCAAGCATCACCGCCGGAACCCACGCGTTCACATGCATCCTGTCCTTCACCGGACGCCTCACCCCGACGACGCCGCGTCGGCGGCCAGCCCGCCCGAGTAGCCCAGGCTGAAGGCTCCCGTGCTGTCGCCGAAGCTGGTGAGATCCGTGTGTCCCAGCTTGTGCAGCAGGGTCAGCATGACGTTCGCCAGCGGCGTGCCCTCGGGCGCGTGCAGGTGGACGTTGCCGTCCATCTGGCCGTTTGCGCCGCCCAGGACGATGAACGGCACCCTCAGGTGGTTGTGCACGTTCGGGTCACCCATGGGCGAGCCGTAGATGATCATGCTCTTGTCGAGCAGCGTTCCGTCGACTTCCTCCACCTTGTGCAGCTTCTCCAGCAGGTACGGGAGCATGCTGACGTGGTAGTTGTTGATCACCGCGAAGTCGGCGATCGCCTCCTCGCTGTCTCCGTGGTGGGAAGCGGGGTGGAACGGGGTGTCGACGCCACTCTCCGGGAAGGTGCGCGCCGAGGAGTCGCGGGAAAGCTTGAAGGAGAACACACGCGTCATGTCGGTCTGGAACGCCAGCACCTGCAGGTCGAACATCATCTGCATGTGTTCGCTGAAGGAGTCCGGCACCCCGGCGGGCGCCTCCGGCATGTCGCGCGGATCGCCGCTGGTGTTGCGCTCCTCGACCATCTGGATGCGCCGCTCGATCTCGCGCACGTTCTCCAGATACTGGTCCATGCGCTGACGGTCGCCGGGTCCGAGCGTCTGCTGCATCTCGGCCACCCGCTCCGCGATCCAGTCCAGGATGCTGCGGTTGGTGGAGCGCCGTGCGAGCCGCTCCTCCGCCGTCGATCCCGCCCCGAAAAGCTGCTCGAAGGCGACGCGCGGGTCGCGGATCACCGGGAGGGGTTCCGTCGGAGAGGCCCAGCTCAGCGAGTCGGTGTACACGCAGGTGTAGCCGTACGCGCAGCCCCCGGCCTGGTTGATGTTCTCGATGCACAGCTGCATCGAGGGGATCGGCGTGTCCTGACCGAAGCGGTCCGCGTAGATCTGGTCCAGCGAAGCGCCCACGTAGACATCCGATCCCTCGGTCTGCTTGACGTGCGCCTGCGTCAGGAACGTCGCCGTAGAGCGGAAGTGGTCCCCGCCGATCTCCTCGGGGATGAAGGCTTCGGCCATCTTTACGTCGGTGTTGCTCACGATGGTGAGGTACCGGCGCCACGGCTCCAGGGTGCGCAGGGAGGTGGGCGAGAGGTCGAAGTCGCGGCCGATCGCGGAGGGGCTCCAGAAGTTCTGCTTCGCGCCCCACGTGGTGCAGCCGGCCGCCCCGTGCGACATCTCCATCGCGATCAGGCGCGTGGCATCCATGGCCCGGACGGCCTCCCGTCCACCCAGACCCGCCGGAATCATGGCGTCGAGCATGGGCAGGGCCACGGTGGCGCCCATGCCCTTCAGGAAAATGCGGCGCGGAATGTGCTTGCCGGTGATCAGTCTCATCGTTTTCTCCCTCGGTCCTGCGATTCGTGCTTCGCCGGTCGGCGGCGAAGCGACTCTTTTCTCCTGTATCCGTCTCACGCAACCCGCGGCTGGACCATCCGGCGTCCGTCGCTCGCGTGTTGCGACCAGCGGCTATCTGCTCGACGCCTCCTCGACGACGACGTCGGGTACCTGGCTATAGCGGAAGGCGTCGCTCTCGATCACGCCCGTGAGGAACGACGACATCCTGTAGTCGTTGGCTTCGGCGGCCGCCACGATCGCCCGGATCTCGGGCATGTCGTAGTACTCGACGCGGCGGCCCAGCGCGTATGCCATCAGGTTCACCGTGAAATTGCGAATCAGGGGGATGGGCCGCTGCAGGAGCGCTTCCTGCAGTTGCGACGGGCTCTCCACCGGCGTGCCGTCCCAGAGCGTCCCGCGGGTATCGAGCGGCATGCTGTGTTCGCGAATGCGCCACCGGCCGGTCACGTCGTAGTTGTCCAGCGCCAGGCCGATCGGGTCCATGAACTGGTGACAGGCGGCGCACACCGGACTGGCCCGGTGACGCTCCATGCGCTCGCGGGTGGTCAGCATGCGGCCACCGTCGCTGCTCTCGGTCTGATCGAGATCCGGGACGCCGGGCGGCGGTGGCGGCGGCGGCGTGCCGAGCATGACCTCCATCACCCACTTGCCGCGCAGCACCGGTGAGGTACGGTTGGCGTGGGAGGTGAGCGTGAGGATGCTCCCGTGTCCGAACAGCCCGCGGCGCTTGTCGTCGGGGTACCGGACCCGCTGGAAGGCTTCGCCGGCGACGCCGGGGATGCCGTAGTGCCTGGCCAGCCGCTCGTTCACGAACGTGTAGTCCGCCGTGAAGAGCTCCAGGGCGCTGCGGTCCTCCTGGACGATGTTGTTGAAGAAGAGCTCGGTCTCGGCGAGCATGGCGTTGCCGAGCTGTTCATGGTAGTCCGGGAAGAGCAGGCGGTCGGGATTGACCTTCTCCAGGTCCTCGAGCCGCAGCCACTGGGCGGCGAAGCGCGAGCCGAGCGCCTCCGCGCGCGGATCGGCGAGCATGCGCGTCAACTGTGCGCGTAACATGGTCGGATCGGAGAGCTCGCCGCGGTCGGCCAGGTCTACCAGGGTCTCGTCGGGAAGCGTCCCCCACAGGAAGTAGGACAGCCGCGAAGCCAGATCGAGGTCGGAGATGGGATACAGATCGCCCGCCCGCGCCCCCACCGGCGTTTCCTCCACCCGGAACACGAAGTCGGGGCTGGCCAGGATCGCCTGCAGCGCGGTGCGAACGCCGTCCTCGAAGCCATCGTCGGCCTTCAGGTCGTAGAAGGCCATCAGCGATGCGACTTCGGAGGACTCCAGTGGGCGCCGGAAGGCCTTGCTGCCGAGCCTCTCGACGATCTCGCGCGCGCAGGGGCGGGCATCGGCCGCCGACGAAGGCATGCAACTGAAGATGGCACGCCGGCTGGGCGTGTCCGATATCCCGGTCGGGTTGTCGGGACCGAGAATGACGAGGTCCTTCAGGTGGGCCAGCACGGTGATCCCGTAGCCGGAGCCGCTCCCGATCTTGCGGTCGCTGAGCGACCAGTCATGCGGCGAGAGGATGTCCTCGACGGGTCCGTCCGTCTGTCGAAGGAAGACCGCGCTCACCCGATGCGGTCCCGCGGTCACATGGAACGGCTCGGTGGTGAAGCTCATCCCGTTGGGATCGGCGACGTGCATCCAGCGGTCCACCTCTAGCAGGGCAAGAGGCTCGCCGTCGATGGAGATCTCGATCTGCTCGCCGGGAGTCACGCCGCCGGTGATCTCGCCGGTCGTGGTGTGCTCGAACCAGAGCTGGAAGGTGTAGTCGCCGTCCGCCGGGAAGTTGTGGACCACGCTGACGCCCCCCCGGGTGCCGCGGGGCGCGCCGGGCACGCGATCCCACTGCGAGGCGTAGCCCGAATTCGTATAGGTCACCGAGTTGCTGGGAGCGTCGGGTATCCCGACCGCCAGGCGGCTGATCTCGTCCGCGGCCCGCAGGTAAGCGTCCAGGTTGGTCGGCGAGAGCATCTGGACATCGGCGATGTTGTCGAAGTTTGCGCTCTTGGTGTCGAGCGGCAGGTAGTCGCCGCCGTCGATTTCGAGGTCGAGCAGGTCGCGGATGGATGCCGCGTACTCCGCCCGGTTCAGGCGCTGGAAGGAGCGGTTGCCCGGCGTCGGGTTGCCGGCGGCGGCTTCGTCGATGAGCTGCTCGAGGGTCTCGACCAGCATGACCAGGGTGTCGCCGGCGGGGCGCGGCATTCCGGGCGGAGGCATCATGCCCGCGCGCAGCTTGCGGATCATCTTCTCCGCGGTCTCGGCGGACTCCGGGGCGTTCTCGACGTGGAACGCGGCCAGGGTGAGATTGCCGGTCAGGAGCGCGTCGTTGTGGCACACCTGACAGTACATGCGCACGACGCTCGTCAGGTCTTCGGGGGAGACGTCCCGCGCGACTTCGGCGGCTGAGGAAAGGGGGACGGGCACGGGGTTCTGCTCCGCAACCGGCCCCGACTGATGCCCGACTGCCGCGGTGAAGCCGGCGACCGCCATCAGACTGGCGATGGGTAGCCTCATGACAACTCCGGATATGAGACCCGGTTGCTCGGACCGGTGCCGTCCGCCGCCAGCTTCCCGTCGTTCTGCCCGAGAGCAGGACGAGGTTGCAGGAGACGGCTAACCAGCATAGACAGTACGGTCACAAGACGCGTCGCCGCAAGACTCGCGGACATTTTCAGTCGCGTGCGGGCGCGCGAGCCCACGCGAGAAGCCCACACACGCGCAGTCGGCTCGCACGGACGAACGCCGTGTGCTAACGTGCCGGTACGCCCCTCGGCCCCAGGGGCGGCCGGGTCCTGAAGGACGTGGCCCGGCATGCCTTCCGCGCTTAAGGAGCATCAAGATGAAAGTATGGTCCGCTCTATCCGTTCTCATTCTGGCGGCGGTAGCGTTTCTCGTCATGCGTCCCGGCCAGGCCCCGGACTCGCAGGCCCCCACCGCCATGCAGGCGCCGACGCCCGAAGAACGGGAGGCCGCCTTCCAGGCCGAGATCCGCATGGAAAATCCCATCGCTCCGCTGAACTCCGTATGGATCGAGGAGCTGACCTGGATCGAGGTGCGCGACGCGATGGCCGCCGGCAAGACCACCGCCATCATTCCCACCGGGGGCATCGAGCAGAACGGCCCCTACGTCGCGCTGGGCAAGCACAACTACGTACTCGAAGGGGCGTGCGACGCCATCGCGCGCGAGCTCGGCAACGCGCTTTGCACGCCGATCATCAAGCTGGTGCCGGAGGGCGGATTCGAGCCCAAAACCGGGCACATGCGCTATCCCGGCACACTTACCGTGCGTGACGAGACCTTCCAGATGATGCTTGAGGACGTGGGGCACAGCCTTCACGTGCACGGCTTCGAGCACATCATCTACATCGGCGACAGCGGTGGGAACCAGACCGGAATGGCAGCGGCTGCGGCCGCCCTCAACGAGCGCTGGGGCGAGACCAAGGCGCACCACATCGCGGGCTACTACGACAACGCCGGCGTGGTGGCGCGCATGAACGAGTTGGGGGTGGAGGAAGGCCCCGGCGACGGCTATCACGACACCTACTGGCTGACCTCCATGCAGATGACGGTCGATCCCTCGACCGTGCGCTACGACGAGCGGGTCGCGGCCGGGAAGGCAACGATCAACGGCGTCTCGATCGCTCCCAAGGAGGAGACCATCGCTCTGGGCGAGCAGTTGATGGAGTGGCGCAACAACAAGACCGTGGAGCTGATCCGCGAGGCGATCGCCGGGAACTAGCTTAGTTTATCGGACTAAGCTAACACGGACCCTACTGCCCGGCGCACGGCGCGGGGGCGCAGGTCAGAACGCGAATCCCGCCCTGCGGAAGGCCGCGTTCCCGTCCACCAGCGTGAGCAGGACGCGGTCGCCCAGCTCGAGAATCCCGTCGGGCTCGCGCTCCAGCTCCCACAGGTCCTCGAGGTCGAGCACCACCAGGTCGGCCACCTTGCCCGGCTCCAGGCTGCCCGCCCAGTCGTCCGAATAGGTCAGGTAGGCGTTGTCGATGGTCATCCCGCGCAGCGCCTCCTCGAGCGTGACGATCTGCTCCGGTCCGTGCTGGTCTCCCCAGAGATCCGTGCGCGTGAGCAGAGCGTAGAGCCC
The DNA here is from genome assembly GCA_028820325.1 of Gammaproteobacteria bacterium. Classification (GTDB taxonomy): domain Bacteria; phylum Gemmatimonadota; class Gemmatimonadetes; order Longimicrobiales; family Gaopeijiaceae; genus BD2-11. Next base: position 8,979 of record JAPPJO010000029.1, read on the forward strand.
GATCCAGGGGCTGTAGGGGGAGGTGCCGTAGTCGGAGCCCACCGCGATGCGCACGCCTGAGTCCAGGTAGCTGCGCATCGGCTTCAGCCGGGCCATGCGCTCCGGGCTCAGGTTGGCGGAGAAAGAACGGCCCTGGTGGTAGATGAACGACGGGTTGACGGCCGCGATGATGCCGTATTCGGCCATCTTGTCGAGCACGCTGGTTTCTTCCTCCATGGGCAGGTAGGCGTGGATGACGCTCCAGCGCAGATCGGCATCGGGGTCTTCGGCCCGGATGGAGTCCATCAGCTTCGCGTAGATGTCGACCGTCTGCTTCATGCCCAGGTCGCCGGTCGAATGGATGTGGGGCTCCCAGCCACGGTCGACGGTCGGGCGCAACTGGGCCTCGCGCACGTCGTCTTCCACCCAGTGGTACCCGTAGTTGGGCTCGCCTTCGATGGTCTCCCAGTCAACGAAGGGCTGTGAGACCCATGAGCTGCGCGTGCCCGCTCCGCCGTCGATCTGCCACTTGGTGCCCCGCCAGCGCAGGAAGCGGTCGCCGAGGTTGTTGAAGGGGAGGGTGGCGAAGTGGGCGTCGATCTCCTCCGGGGACTGGGTGTTCCACATGCCCTCGTAGACCTGCAGGATGCGGAAATGGAGCAGGCCGCGGTCGCGGGCGTCCTGGTAGGCGCGCATCACCCGTCCGCCGCCGCCGGGATCCACGATGCTGGTCACGCCCAGGCTGGTCATCTCGCGGCTCCCGTAGTCGATGGCGCGAATCTGCGCCTCGTAGTCGCGCTGTGGCGGGCTCACCGTGACCAGTTGCACCGCGTTGCCCAGGAACATCCCGGTGGGGACCTCCACGTCGCGTGTCTCACCATCCACCGTCAGCGTGCGCATCTCGCGGAAGACTCTGTCCTCGTAGTTGAACCAGTCCAGGTCCTGGAGCCACCAGTCGGGCCAGGTGGAGGAGTCGGAGTCGTCGATGCCCATCAGGCGGAAGGCGGCGGTGTTGACCGCGACGCCGCGGTACACCCGGCCGAGGCGGACCGGGTTGTCCGGCGTATGCTCGTCGATCTGCCAGCGGGTGAAGGGCCGCTCGTACTTGTGCTCGTCCCAGCCGCGGCTCGTGACCCATTCGCCGGGCTCGGGGTCGAGGCGCTCCATCAGGTCGGCGACCAGTTGCACGATCTCGCCGGTGCTCATCGCGTAGCGCAGGTCGTTCTCGAACTCCGCCTCGATCCCCAACTGGGAGAAATGGAGATGCGAGTCGATCAGGCCCGGCAGGACGACACGGCCCTCCAGGTCGGTCACGCGCGTGTCGGGTCCGGCGAGGGCGAGAACCTCCTCGTCGCCGCCGACCCGCATGATCTCCGAGCCGTTCGGGCCCTGGCGCCAGGCGATGGCCTCCGCAATCGAGAAGTCGTCGTCGAC
>JAPPJO010000064.1 GCA_028820325.1 Gammaproteobacteria bacterium
CGGCTCCGCCGAGGGCTGGCTCACGCTCTTAAGGTGCGTAAGCCAGCCTACCCTGCACACTAACGCAGATTTACATCGCGTTGTGCTCGTTGCAGTTACAGGATTCTCCGGCCCGGTTCCCTCCGTTTGACTCCCTCCGATTGGGATTTCAGGTGCGAACCCTCGGGCGGCTCTCCAGAGCCTTCCTAAGCTGTCCCGCGTCGGCCTGCTGATAGCAGCGCAGAACCGTCTGGGGATTCTTCCAGCCGCCAAGCTCACAAAGCACCTTGAGCGGCAGCTCCATCAGGTCCGTGGCGAACTTGCGCCTCAGCGAGTGCCAGCCCCGGCCCGGCTTCGGCTCCAGTCCCGCGAGGTTCTGGGCCTTCTTCCACCACAGAAAGGCGGAAACGCGGTTCGTGCTCTTCGTGGCATCGCTCGACGAAGGCAGCACCGGGCCGTTCTTCGTTCCACGGCCGATCCCCCGCGCTTCCTCCAAGACGGCGAGCGCCTCGGCGGTCAATGGGGTGGTGTGTTCGTACCCCGTCTTCTCGTGCTCCGCCCTCCACCGGATGGTCTTGTCCTCGAAGTCGATGTCGGGCCACCTGAGCTTGCGGATGGCTCCGATCCTGTGCCCGGTCTCGTGCGCGAGCACGAGCGCGACGCGGAACCGCCACCCGACCTTCCGGGAAACCCCGAGCAGCGCCCGGTACTCGTCCTCGGTGAGGACGACCCGGTTCGGGTTCTTCTCGATGGGCTTCCGGAGACCCTTCAGCGGGTTGGAGTCGAGAAGGAGTCTCCCCTCCTCGTCCCGGGACCTCGCGGCCCAGTTGAGCACCGCCATCAGGAACGTGAGGTCCCATGCGACGGTCCGGTTGCCGACGGGCTGGCCTGAACGGCCTGCCCCGCCCGCTCTCCGCGCCCGGATGAACCGGTCCCAATCGCGCTGCGAAAGCGTTGCGGGTCTCCGGTCCCTGCCGAAGAAGTCGAGGAACATCGCGGACGCGACCCTGTCGCGCCGCCGGGTCCTCTCGCCCTTCGTGGGCGTCACCTCGTCACCGTACATTTCAAAAAGCCGCTCCAAGGTGAGCAGTTCAGGCTCGGCTTCGGCCTTGCCGTTGGGCTCATGGACCGCGAAGCCCGCGGCAGCCTCGTCGGCCTGCCGCTTCGCGCGAGCCCAATCCCGGTGCTTCAGGGACCGGCTCAGCCTGCGCCCGTTCTCCCGCCACTCGATCTGAAGCAGGCCGGTCTTCGGATCCGGAAAGACCCGGACCCGGTTCCGGCCCCATTCTCCGGCGCTGTAGGAGCGCCGGCCTCGTTTCGTGCGTGCCATCGTTCGATTCCTCTCGATTCGATGGACTGCACGATCCGCCTGCCCGGAAGCTCGCGGGGAAGCGGCTCGTCCGCCAGTCGCCCGACCGGCTCGCGCCCCACCGGACGAATTCGTCGCGGGCCTCATATCCGGCCCTTCTCGCGGAGCCGCCAGTAGCCCGTCTCCCTGGGCAGGTAGTTGGGCTTCAGGTAGACGCGGGTGGCCGGAAGCGACTTCACGCCGTCGTAGGGGAGGCAGATGGCCTGGTAGTTGGCCAAGAGCGAGAACTCGCGGGGCGTGAACACAGGCTCGCTCTGCTGGCGGAACGACTTGCTCGCGCCGATGGTGCCCCGGCCGCCCCCGGCGCGTCCCGATAGAAGCGAGAACTCGGGCCTGCCCGTGGTCTCGGTGAACGTGTAGGAAGCCCGCGTCTTCATGACGCTGCCGCACATCTCGGACGCGATCCGGGCCGACGCCTCGTCGGACAGGGACAGAAAGATCCGGGTGCGGAGCGTCTGGACGAGTGTGCGCCACGCCTCCCCGGAAGGAAGCACCGAGCGGAGCGAGGAGAGCGACTGCGTCGCGACGATGGGGATGCACCGGCACTGGCGCGTGAGCGCGAACGCCTTCTCGTCGCCCGACGGATCATCCTGCCCGACCGTGGCAAACGCCTGATACTCGTCGCAGATGAACACGGCGGGTCGCATGTAGCGGCCGGGACGGCGCGCGGCCTCGGCCGGACGGCGAAGCAGCGCCTGCATCCAAGCGTTCTTGAGGAGCACGCCGATGGCGCGGGCAAGCGCCGGATTCGCCCCGGCGGGCATGTTCAGGGCAAGGACCTTGCCTTCGTCGATCAGCTGCGCGAGCGGCGGCAGCCTCCGGCGCAAGCCCGGCACGGGATGGCCGTTGCTACTGGCATCGTGGTTCCCGGCGGGCGGGGATCCGGTGGGCGGCGGCGGACAGAACACACCCGCGACCTCCGGCTGGTCGAAGAGCGACAGAAACACGCTGATGCCCTCGACGATCGAAGTGCGGAGCTTGGCGTCCAGCGCCATCCAGTCCTTGTCGTACCACCGCGCGATGGCCTCGACCTGTTCGACGACCTCCCGGCCCGCACCTCCGCCGGCCTCTTCCGTCTTGTAGCCGACACCGAGTTCGTCGAGTTGGCTTTCGAGTTCCGGGACGAGACGGCACCCCACGTTGCCGGTGCCGGGCACGCGTTCCCACGCCCACTTCTCCAACGCCTGCGGGTGGGCGATCATGTCCTCCTGCGAGATGACGGCGCGGAGCGGACGGAGCCGGTCGGCCAGCTTCCGGGCCTCGGCGATCCTCCGGCCAAGGAGTTCCGCGTCCACGGTGCAGCGGTAGATGTCCCGGAGCGTGACCCAGCCGCCCGGCAGGAGCCGGTGAAGCTCGATGATCCACCGGACGAGGTTCGTGTACGCCTGTTGCCAAAACGGTTCACGGCTCTTGCCGAAAAGCTGGTTGATGAGGGACGCGACGCCGTAGGCCAGCGAGTAGGAGTCGAGGAGCGGGTCGTCGAGCGGGTTCCATTGGAGCGATCCGCCGAGCCCGATCTCCATGTAGTCGTCGCCCCGTCCGGCATCGTCGAGGATCCTCCGAACCTGATGGCAGAAGTCCCCTTTGACTTCGAGCACGAGCGCGCCCGCACGGCGGCGGGGATCGTCGGCCTGCCAGGAGAGAAGCTGCCGGGCGAAGGGATACATGCAGCCGCTGGTCTTGCCGGTGCCGACGGCCCCGACCACGAGGACGCCGGTATAGAGCCCCTTCTCGGGGATGACGAGCCAGGACGGCCGCTCGCTCTCTCGCGGCACGGTCGGATGGTGCGTCTCGCCGATCACGAGCGACGGCGCATCCCCGTTCGGCGAGGTGGGCCACTCCGGCAGCCTGCCGCGCCGCCGGAACCTGAAGAGAGGCTGGAACCAGACCCGCCAGGCGGAAAGAACGAGCGAGCCCGCAAGGATCACCGCGACGCCGGGCGCGGCGTAGTACCAGAGGCGGATGGCGGCGTGGATCGCCGGATCGTTCTGGACGATCAGGTCGAGATAGAGGTTGTCGCCGGGGCCGGGGAACGGACGGTTGAGCGCGTATGCGCCCGCCGTTCCGATGGCGGCTCCGATGACGGCGACGGTCGAGTTCTTCATCGGCGAGGTACCCTTCCCGGAGGGATCGTTGGTACGGGAGCGACCCGGCGGGGCGGGCGGCATGGGCGTGCACATGCCGAACCGCCCCTATGCCGCACCGGGCATACCGAAGGGCCGGGTCGCTCCCGTCCACGGCCCGGAGACCCGGATCGGCACCGGCGATCCGCGGGCCGTGGCCCAACACCAAGCCGTCCGGCGACTTGCGGAACTCGCGCTCCGCACGTCAAAGCGCGATTTCCCTGCACAAGCACCCCGATGTCGTTTTCACACCTCTGGATCGGCAACGGGCTCCGCTCCACAGCGCTCAAATCCGGACTCCGGAAAGGCGGTTCGAACGCCATACCGTATGGGCGTCGATCGTGCCTCCGGGCCTCGCCGACCGGAGCAGTTCCCGCAGCTCGGCGATCCGGCGGAGGCAGGCCTGAAAGCCGCCCATTCCCGCAACCGCCTCGTCGTCCATGCCAAGGATTGCGCCCTCGATGCGCGCGACCTCGCGCCGCGCTTCGGCGACGGTCCCGGGCGGATGCACGGGACGCGGGGCCGTGCCCGCATGGGTCCAGTTCCCGAGGATCGTCCGCGCCCGGTCAAGCGGTCTCCGGGCGCACGCGATCCCGACGGTCTCAACCGACAGGCCATCCTCCCGCAACGCCTCCCAGAGCCTCCGATGCCGGTCCCGCCACGAGTGAAGCGCCGTCGAAGTGTCCCAGCCGGGATCGGCGTGGACGAACACGGCGCGGCGGGATTCCAGCGCCACGGGCATCCCGCGCGGGAAGTAGCGCCGCGCGCCCCCGGCCGCGCCCCGGTAGACCCGGACGGGCATCAGGGAGCGGTCGATGCCGAGCGCCTCGAACGCGGCCACCTTCTCCGACTCGGTCGGCAGCCAGGGCAAGCCCGGATGCTCGATGACGTAGTCGAACGAGAGCAGGCGGCGAACGACTACCTCGGTCGAGGTGATCCTCCGAAACCGGACATCCTCCGCGCCGAGCGCGCGGTAAACGCCGCGCGCGCAGACCCGGCAGACCTTCAGGCCCCCGACCGTCTCCTCGGCCAACACCCTTCGGTCCTTCAGGGCCTGCACGAGCCGGAGCACCTTGAAGCGGCTGGCCCCGAGCCAGTCCGAAAGCTGGGCGCGGGTGAACACGCCGCCGTGAAGGCTCGCCAGCGCGATCCACTCGGCCCGGCGGCCGGTCAGGCCGAAGGGTTCAAGCGCCCGGTCGCGTCCCTTGAGGTGGGCGATCATCGTCGGTTCCTCGATTCCGAGCCCTTTTGGCTCGGGGAACCGCTATGATTGGGAACGCACCGACACCGGGGGACGCTCCTCGGCGAGACCTCGAACTGCTCCGTCACCACCGACACGCAGGTCAAGCCAAACAACGGTGTCGGCAAGGCACGCAAGCGAGTGGGAAACAGGCCGTTTCCCACGTTGCCACGGGGCAACGAGTCGATGCGGTGGCGGGGCACCTCCGCGAGCGCTCCGGGGAACCCGTTCAGACGGACCTCACGAAGCGGGGCTGGCGGTCGGACGAAGGCCAGCGGTGCCGCGCCGTCCATGCACTCCGGAAGCCGGAGCGGCGAACGATCTCTCCAGCGCCCATGTCGCTGGGCATGGGCACCGGTTCCGCCTTGGGTTGGATCAACCTGACTACTGCGACTCCTCCGGCTCTTCGCTTCGATGCTTGGGCGTGCCGCCCTTCACCCTTCGGTGACCCGAAGGGCCGTATCTTACGAGTCTCATTCGCCACGGGTTTCAATCCAGCCGTCGGAACCGAAGGCGGCCAGGCCGATCCCGGCCCATGCCAAGAGCTTCCGGGGTCCGGACCGTCCGCACGGTTCGGATCGGGAGCTTCACCGCGACTGCCGTAGCAGACGGTGCGGAGGTGTCCATCGGGGATGTGCAGACCCGCGTGTCGAACTGGTGTTTTCGGCGTCTCCATGCTTGGACGCTGAAGGACAGCCCGCAGGGAAGTCAACCGGGCGGAAACGCCTCATTGTGTCAGAACGTGTCAGGTTGTTTCAGAACGTGTCGGAGCCATCGGACGCCGCCGCCAGCGGCTCGTCGAAACGCCCCCCATGGAGCGCTCTTCCGGGGTCAGGTGAACGGAGACGAAATCGCCCGTCGCAGCCTCAACGCTCCGATTCAGTGGGCCGTATCGGCCTGAATCGCCGTGCTCACCCGCCCTAGAATCGCGGCTAGGCACTGTCGCTTGACCCAACGGAATCGTGCGCCGTTTCCTGGGCATGAGGCCCGTGCAGCGCTGGACCACGGCCCTACTCAAGCGTAGCTTTGGGGCGACAGAATGGTGCGGCGATGTCCTGAAGCCCGACTGCCGACGGGCCTTCGCGGGACACTACATGCGAAGAGGTGTGATGTGAGCAGCCCGAGCGAATCGCAGTGGGACCTGCCCCGAGGATGGCGAGATCCCACGCCTCTCGGATCGTTGGCAGCTCTGCCTACCTTCTCGTCCGTGAAGGAACTGTGCGAGCAACACGGGTACCGGGTCGCCGATCTGATTGCGACGATCAAAGAGGGGCACCACAGACCGGGCGTGAGTGTGACCGGAAGCCTCACGGTTCGCATCGGGCAGGATTCCTCCGAGCGTACCGCTGAACAAGCGATTGGGACGCCCGAGATTGGTGAGATTTCGTCTGCCGATGACGCTACCGCAGAGCGATCAGAAGGAGCGAAGAACCTCCTTGGAGACACGATCTCACTTGTCGACGAGTGCTTTGAACTCATTGCCTCGTCACGCCTTGCCGCCGCCAACGTCGTGTCGACGATCAGTGCTGCCTACCGGCTCCAAGCCGATTTTCTCAGGACTCTTCACGAACTCGATGCGATTGACCGCACCGCCCTTTCTTGCTATGCGGATCAACTCAAATGCGATTTCAACGCAGCAAAGCTCCGACTTGCTCAGCGCTGGCTTGAACACGGTCGTGACGAGGTAGACATCGGCAAGGTCACGAAGAAGCTGTACCGTGGTGTCCTCGGTTCGTCCGACGTAGCTACCGCGATTGCCGAGATCGTGGATTCGGCCCGAGACTCGAGACGCCTCGGTCGCCATTCGCAAACTGGCGATCCGGTCTTCGTCAAGGTCGGACCGAATGGCCGAGTGTTCATTCAGTTGGGCCGGCGATCGGACCCACGCCCAAAGCGGGCCTTGCGAATCGAGTTGCCGGATCGGGTGGAGTACGGGCCATCCGACCCGGAGAGAGCGATCTACCGCATGCCGCGATCCGTCGAGAGCGTCGTCACGCTAAATGGACCGTCCGAACCCGGTAGCGTCTACCGGTCGAGTAGCATGCGCGCCGATCCAAGGGACATCGCCTTGGACCAGGCTCTCAAACTGATTGACGACAAGCTGGTGAGTCAGCAGCCGTGGGGTATCGACCCCAAGTCCGGCCGACCGATCTTCTTGAAGTTTGGGCCGTATGGCCCCTACCTGCAATTGGGTCGATCCATACCGGCCGGTGGGTCAGGCAGTATTGTTCGAATCGGCGTGCCATCGCGCTTGGACCCAAACTCACTGACACTTCAAGAAGCGAGTCAACTTGTCAACAGACGGATGGAGCAGGATCGTCCTTTGGGCCGAGATCCAGAGAGCGGCCAGCATGTGTATGTCAAGGATGGTAACTTCGGACCCTTCGTGCAACTCGGCGAACGAAGGCGCGGCGGACCAAGGGTCAAGATTGTGGACTTGCCGGAAGGCTTAGAGCCTGACGATGTGGGTCTGCAACAAGCCTTAGAGCTCCTCGGGCGGTTTGCGTTGCGCGAGTTGGGGCCTCACCCGGAGACGGGAGCTGTCGTTACGGTGCAGACTGAAGGGCGGTTCGGGCCGTTCGTGTCGCACCGGCGAGAGCACGTCACCGTGCCCGAAGAGTTCGATCCGATGGAGGTGACGCTCGACCATGCGCTGAGGCTTTTGGACGCGAAACGTGACTTGGCGCATTGGCTTGGGGATATGTCGGCCGCATTTCAAAGCGCCGTGTTCCCGCCGGATCTTGTACGGAAGTGGCTCGACCAGTTGAAAGGAGTGGATACGGGGGTAGAGCTAGGCAAGCTGCTGCGGCAGAAGCAAGTGGAGCACTGCTCCAGCATGCCGGGTATCGAGAAGACAAGACTACTCCACCGGATCGACGGTATTCGCGCGCAGCAGTTGCGCACCGCCGAAGAGATCCACCGCCGTGGCGAGATCGGCGATGAAGGATTGCTCGTCGCTACGCACTACTGCCAGGCCCGCTTCGACGAGGCGCGGCAGGAGATCTTGGCGGATGCGACTTCGGAGACCATGGCGTGAGCGTCTCTGGCCTCCGAACCGCGCAGGAGTGCGACTACGGGCTAACGGTAGCCGACTTCGGTCCAATCACTAAAGCCGGCGTGACGCTCCAACCGTTGACGGTCTTTGTCGGGCCGAGCAACACGGGCAAGTCGTATCTGGCGACTCTGATCTACTGTCTCCATCAGAGCTTCAGGAATCTAGTTGGTTCCAGCGACCTAGCGGATCGCGATGACCGTACACCACACGTATCCGATTTGAGGGAAATCGGAGACTGGGCCAAGAGGGTTGCTGGGATCCAAGGTGAAGCGGCAACTCTCCTTGGTTTCCCGCCACAGATCGAATCGCACGTGCGATCATGCTTGGAGTCGATACCGGGAGTTGAGCGAAGCTTGGACGTTGAGCTGCGTCGATGCTTCGGCGTGAATCGAGTCCGCCAACTCGTTAGGCAGTCGGACGTGCAGGCTAGCAGTGTCCATGTTGAGTTGCCGCGCCCAGGAGGAGGTGGCAAGCTCGTTTACGACTTACAGATGAATGCCGAAGGTGTTCAGGCCGTCGGTCGTGTCCATGGCTCGCCCACGCTGCCGATCGACCAACTCGACGCCGCGCTAAAGACGCGGTCGCTGCACCCAAGCGTCTTGCAGTTGGGGGAAGAGTGGCCTTCGCACCCCACGCTGCCGCCCGCAGTTGGAGGGGATCAGATCGGCTACGCACTCCGTCTTCTTCATCAGCTGACCGACGCTGTACGGGGTTGGATTTGGCGGCCTCTGACTGCTGGTAGACCACGTTATCTGCCCGGTAACCGGGCAGGCATGTCCCACAGTCGGGACATCTTGGTGAGTTCGCTGCTCCACAGGGCCACTTCGGGGACCGACGGGGCAGATGCCCTTCTTTCCGGCGTGTCGGCTGATTTCCTGGACCAACTCAATCGCTTGACCGCGACTGCGAGCGACCTGAATCCGCTAAACGTCCAGCTCGCGAAGCGGTTGGAGAACAGCATTCTGGGGGGTGAGGTTCGGGTGGCAGTCTCGGATTCCCGATACCCGCATGTAAGGTTTCGTCCGTCGGGCTGGCGGCAGGACATGCCGTTAATGCGAACATCGTCGATGGTATCGGAGTTGGCTTCTGTCGTGGTCTTTTTACGCCACATAGTGCGTCCAGGTGATCTGCTGATCATCGATGAGCCGGAGGCGCACCTGCATCCCGGGATGCAGGCCGTGCTGGCCCGGGAGGTCATCCGGTGGGTGCTTTCCGGATTCAGAGTTGTCGTGACGACGCATAGTGAGTGGTTCCTTGAGCAGGTGGCCAATCGCGTCAAGCTATCCAGCACGCCACAAGAAAGGCGAACTGGGATCGCGGACCCGGATGTGGCGATACCACCCGCCCACGTTGGCGTGTGGTTGTTCCGATCAAAAGGGGAGGGAGATGGCTCCTTCGTGGATGGATTGGAACTAGACCCGGAGACTGGCCTCTATCCAGCGGACCATGACGCCGTGAGCGAGGCGCTTTACAACGAGAGTGCGCGGATCTTCCGGTGCTCTCCGGATGACCGGGGAGAATGAACGGTATCCTGCGGCATGTCCGGCAAAGTGTCCATGAGGCATGCTTCGCGACGAAATGCAGAAAAGGGAATTGCTCACTGAAGCTGGGCGGCGTACCGCGAGACCGCTTGGTCATCGATCTCGATTGCGAAAGAATGCGGATCTCGGAAGACCGCAAACGGTGCGACTACCTGCTCGTTGCCGAAGGACCCTCGGCGTGTATCGTGCCAATTGAACTAAAGGGCGGGAGGTTCAACGGCGAACATGCGGTCGATCAACTTCAAGGAGGTGTAGAGGCTCTACGGCTGTCGAGATGGGTATCTGGCCGTGCCGATTGGGAACTCGTGCCGGTAATCGGGCACGCGAAAGGAGTGCGTCGAGCGGAACTCAAGCGACTCCGGCGCCGGAAGGTCAAGCTCGGCGGACGAGCAGCACAAGCCGAACTGCTCAGATGCGGTCGAGCTCTCGGGGAGGTGCTTGGGGACCGGCATTCGACGGCTTGACGACCACCGCCACGGATCAACCCTAGGCAATAGCTGTGGAAGCGTGGGGGACATGAACTTCGGCCACTTGCCGAAAGACTTACCAGAAACGGCGTTTACCATGGCCCGGTCGTACGTGCCGCCCTCATCCGCTCGTATGCGACGGACGAAGTTGCCGAGACTCGCGACTCACCTCTTCGTCCACTGGCGGACCGCAAGACATCGGCGCGCCCCGAAGGCGGCATGAGGGCGGCCTCGCGGCGGCCATAGTGATTTGGTGGTGACCATGCCGAAGAGGTCGGTTCGCCGTTCCTAGGGCTTTCCCGCCATTCGGTAGCGGTTTCCCGGTCATTTGGCACGGTCCAGCAAGATTCAACCCGGCGGCAGGACATGGCGGATCATGCAGTCCTGTATGACTTTAGATGATTCCCTGCCGTGATTCAAACCTCTTGTGTTCCGCCTACCCAGTGTCATACACCGGGGCTGGCGAGGGGTGCTCCGCCCCCCTTTCGATCCCCCGGAAATGCACGCGCCGAT
>JAPPJO010000062.1 GCA_028820325.1 Gammaproteobacteria bacterium
AGGGATCTCTGGTTCGGGAGCGACCCCTGGAAGGCAGGGACGAGGGTGTGAATCCACACTCGTCGCTAAGCCGCACCAAGCCCTCGGGGCGGGGGGTCGCTCCCGCCACGACCCCTGTGGCCCGTTCGGCAACGGGCGGGCTGGCCGCATGGCCGGAGAACGTTGCACGCGCTGGGGATGCGCGTCCGGTGCCGTGTGAATCGCCGGGGGGCCAAAGTGTGAAATGACTCCCCTCGTCGTTTTCACCCTCCAGCGCGGCATAACAGGTCGCGCTGACGGCTCCGTTGAAGTCACTCTCCCCGCTACCCGCCCTCACCGCCGTGGTCCGCCGAAACCTCTCGGCATGGAACCGGTCCAAATTGTGCTAGCGGTCCACCACAGACACTACGCCTCCGGGGGGGTTCCGGTTTCACCTTCCCATTCGTGGGAATTCGAAGCGTCCATCCAGCCCGCCCACCCAACCCGGCGCCGACGGTGCCTGATCCGTGCCAAAAGAAAGCTATCGGCGGCGGCGTTTCAGCTTCTTGATACCAACGCCCAGCGGCGCGCTCATTTTCTCGTAGAGCATGAAGAGCTTTCTCGGCGCGTTCGCGTTCAGAGGCGAAGCTCCGGCTGCGATAAAGGCGATCCACGGCGAGGTCGAGCGCCCGATGGGCGTGTCTCAGGCTGGGCGGCATCAAATCCGGGCCGTAGAGGTCCGCTAGCGATGCGTCAGGGAAGTCCGCGCGAGCGTCAAGGAGCCGCCCGCGCCAACGACCCGCGCTTGTCGTTGTTGGCCCAGGGTCGCCAGAGACCTGAATCCCGGCAGGAAATCGTCTAAAGTCTTACAGGGCTGCATGATCTGCGTTTCCTGCCGTTGGACTGGACCCTTCCGGAACGTGTCGCGAAAGCGGGGGGAAAGACGCCCGCAATCGGCGGGAATCCCATCTGTCGGTCAGAGAACGTACCTCCCTCATCGTCCACCCAAGCCAACTTCCCGGCGCGCGCGTTCGAGATCACCAGCACGATGCCGAATACTCCCACAACGGCCATTGTAGTCGCCAACTTGGCGGTTGTACCGTAGCCGATCCGCTTCGTAACCCTGAACGCTTCGGTTGTAGCGATCAACTTCCGAATTGTAGCTCTCCACCTGGACCTCGGGCGCAAATGGCCCGGGCTCGCCTAATTCGAGGTTCCGTCGGTCACGGTCCAGTTGCTGATTCGCATCGTCGAGTTCCCGTGCAACTCGTGCGACGGTTTCCTCTTGACGAACGCACCACCGCAACTCCGGCATCGAAAGAAGACGACTCGTCCCTACCGGAGGTAATGCGAATTCGAGTTCCGACGGAGTGCCGGAACCCCGGCGCGCCGAGTCGGAGTTGTCCAGCGGCCCGGGTAGCCGCTCCTGATCCGTTGCTGACATGGGACCGTAACCATCACCCGAAGCGATCGCGAGCGCGAACACCACTCCGGCGAGCACCAGGCCGCTTGTGAGACAGCCCTGCCTCGTGGACGCTGGTACTGGGTTCCGGCTGGCGCGGCCGGACCGGCGAGGCTTTGGGACGTGCTGCCCAGCGACTCTTGGGGGAAGCGATTTGCCGGACTTGGCGAGCGCGTTGATGGCAAGGCGACCCGCGTCCTCACGTACTACTCGGCGCGCTTCGGCGGTGTTGCTCTGGAGTCGCTCCCACACCTCCAGTGTCACTGGCAAGACAGCGGCGCGCGGGTCGCTTCCGTGCGTCCTTGGGTCACTCGCCGGACCGAATAGATCGCGTAGCTGCAACAGAAGTCCGGCTGCTGTACGCTCCGCAGGGGACAACGCGGGTGACTCGTTGTAGGCGACCACTGAATGTCCCATCAGTGCGCCGCAGACGAGAGATGCGGCTTGGGTCACCTCGTCGCCCGGCGCGGATCCCGCGGCCACGGACCTGCTTCCTTGGCCTCGCAGTGCTTCCAGCAGGCTGATGACTGACCCCCGGTCACTGCGCCCCACCACGAGCGATTCCTGGACAAAATCGATCCTCGCTTGGGGATGGACCCGCGAGTTCAAGAGTGCGTAAGCCCGGTCCAGCCATTCCTTGATAGGAAGCCGTATCAGCGCCATCTCCTTCTCGCTGATGATTCCGTCCACCGTGGCCAGGTTCTCAATGGCCCGCTCGCGCACCGCAATCCCGCACGCCACGTCTTTGGCGTAACGCACCAGAGATCGGCAGTCACGCGCCACCTGCAATCCTGCCTCAAGAGACGACTCCGCAGACTCACTGTTGTAGTGATTCCAGTGGGTCACTGCTCCATTGAGCAGGGCCTCGCAAACCCGGTCTGCGAGCGACGTATACTTGAAATTCGTCGTCCCAAGTACGGCGGCGACTTCCGGGAGGTGCTCCTTTGCCACTGCAAGGAGCCGGTTCCCCAACGACCCGGCTTCCGCAGGGTCTGTGTCCTCACTGGCGATCAGTGCCTCTTCGAGCTGGCGGCTTGACGTTCCGACAAAACGAGCAGCCAGCGGCGCAGTACGTGGGCCACCGTCCCTTACGGCTTGCGCGAGCACCGCGGCGGGGATGTTCAGGCCGAATTTCCGTGCCTCTTCCGCAAACTGCTCCAGCCCCTCGGCGAACAGTTCGCCGATTCCTTCCGGATCGCGGGCCGCAATGGCATCCCCGAACGTCTTGCAGTACGCCGATAGATCGGTCCCGCCGAGACTCCCGACGAATCGAGCCTTCGCCGTCAGGCCGCGCCGCACATACTCAGCCCGTTCGCCGAACCCGCCCGGCCATCGCTGACCAGGTGGAGGACCGGTCAGCGCGGCGAGCAGGCAGGCCGTACCCAGATTGTTCAGACACGATGCCGTCCGGGCATCCGGAGGACGGTTCTCTACTCGTGCCCAGTCCGAGATTGCTCCTTGCAGGTCACCACCGCGAAGCACACGTAGCGCGTGGTCGTCGAGGACGCCGCCGCTCCCCGTGAACCAGAACAGCCCGAATCGGATGCGGTCCTTCGCATCGTGAAGGTCGCGCAGCGCGCGGTCGACGGTGCCTTGATTGCGGCGACACCCCCGAAAGTAGAGGTCGTCGTCGAACTCCAAGGGTCTGCCGGCTCCGAGAAATGCCTTTGCCTGTCCCTCGCGACCAGCCCTCTCGGGAACACTCGCGTCGGCAGGTAGGCCGAGGACGTGGAACGGGTTGTCGAGTATCATTCCCGTGGCGGCTTCGGGGCCAATTCCGGGAGATCACCAGTAGTGTCGGCGAGCCGACCCGCGTATGAGGGACCTATTTCCCTGACGACTCCAAACCCCTCAACGAGATAGGATCGCCATTCCGGACGTTCCCGGCGCAACGCGGCGCGGTCGATCCCGAGTCCGCCGATGAGATCGCGGATGTAGCGGCTCTCGGCAAGGTGCACCTTTCCGTCCGCCTCCACCATCTGGATGAGCAGATCTAAGAGGAGCATCGCGTCCTCATTGGCCATGCCCGAGTCGCGAAGCAGGGTTCGGGCACGCGTCCCTGGGATCCTGGCCTCGGTGGAGAACTCGGCACGAATGGTCTCCAGGGACCCGTCGACTTGTTCGACCGGCTGCCCCAGTTGCACGGCAACCGAACGTAGGCAGGAGATTTCGGAATCGGCAATCTCGCCGTCGCATCCCATGCACTCGTAGGCGATTCGGAGAAAGTGCGGCAACAGCGGGTGGGGTGCCATTCCGGCTTCCTTTCTCATCGCGGTCATGGCGGGCTCCCGTTCAGTTCAGAATCCGATCCGCCGCTGCCTGGGACCGGACTCGAACGTTTTCCGCATCTTTTCGTATCGCTCAAGCTGATCGGCACTGACGGACGGGCGGTTCCGGTGAATCGCGGTCACGACGTGTTCCATGCCGATCGCACCGGCCCCGCCTGCGAGCGCGCGACGGGCGGCCTCGTTGACCAGAAAGCTGATGTCGCTGGCGATCCGTCCGCGCGTCATGCGTGCCAGTTCGCCGCAATCCATGTCGGGCTCCACGGGTCGGTCGGCCAGATGGATTTCGAACATCGCCTTGCGAGCACCGTAGTCGGGTGGACCGACATAGACTGTCTTGTCGAAGCGGCCGGTGCGGCCTCCGGCCACGTCCAGCCGATGCGGTGCGTTGGTTGCAGCCAATAGGAAGATGCCGTCGTTGCCACAGTCGCTCATCTGGGCCAGCCACTCGTTGACTTCGCTGGCGTAGGCGGCATGGAGATTCCCGTCGCGGGAAGGCATCAGCGCGTCCACCTCATCGAGGAACAGAACGCACGGCGCGCGCCGCCTCGCCTCGTCGAACAACTGCTTGATGCGCTCCTGGGTGCCATGCACATAGATGCTCGCCACGTCGGCGGGACGCACCTTCCGAAATACGAATCCGAGTTCCTCCCCGAACCGCTCGGCGACGAAGGTCTTGCCGCACCCTGGGGGGCCGTACAGCAGCAGGCCATTCAGGATCCGCACACCGAAGTGACGATGCCTCTCTGGATCCCGGAGGACATCGATGACATCTCGTTGAAGGGTTGCCTTAAGGTCGTCGAGCCCAGCGATCGCGTCGAATCCCCGCTTTCCCCCGACCGGACCGAGAACCGGCTTTGGGTGCGGGTCCTGATCGGTCGATGACTTCGCGCGGATGCCCTCGCCGAGGGCCTCCAGCAATGCGCCGGCATCCTGGAATCGGTCCTCCGGACGCAGGCTCAGCGCCTTCCTGATCACGGACAGGGCGGTTGCATCGGGGTTGCCGCCGATGGCCCGCTCCGGAAGCCGCAACGGCTCCAGGCGCGCCCGCAACAGCGTCTCGCGCAGATCGGCTTGCCCACCCGGCGCGTTGGCGGCATACCAGGGAGGAATACCAAAGAGCGCTCGGTAGTAGATGGCCCCGAGCGCGAACACGTCGGCGGCGGGGGCCGAGACCGGCGCCTCGTAGCACTCGTTCGGCAGGTAGTGAGGGTCGACTCGGGAAAGGTGCGAAGCTGCTCCGTCGCTTGCCCTGCGGGCGTGTCCGAAGTCGATGACGACGGGCCGGTCGTCATCGTGCTCACCGGGGTCCAGCACCACGTTGGACGGCGTGAGTTCGTTGTGCGTGACCGGATCGGGCAGCGAATGAAGGTGGGAGACGGCCGCGCACAGTTCTCGCATCAACGATCCGACCGCATTCGCCGAAATCGCGACGACCCGCGCGAGCCTGTGATCGAGTGTCTCGCCGGGCACGAGGTCGGCCAGGAAATAGGGTCGGCCGTCGTCCAGCACGCCCGATCGGCGAATCGGCGGGATGCCGGGGTGGTCCAGCGATTCCATGATCGCGATCTCAAGTAGCTTCCCTTCCGAGGTAAAGCGGTCCGCTTCGATCCTGGCCGGGTGGAACACCTTGAGAAAGGCGAGCGCGCCCTTCTCGTCGGCAACCCGGTAGGTGTCCGCATTCTCGGCCTGCTTGACCGGGAAGCGGATCTGCCAACCGGGTAGGGGGCGGCTGCCGTTCGGCAAGAGCAACTTGATCAGAATTCGCTGATGGGAACCGGAGGACGCGGTGCCCGGTCTTCAGGGGCGTGATCCTCTGAGACCAGACTCAGAATCCGGCGCGCATGACCGAGCATCTCCGAACACGGTCGATTGGCCAAGAGGGCCTGCACTCCCTCGTTGACGGCCTCCCGGGCGTCGCTCGGGTTTTTCCACGCGATCCGGCTGAAGTGTGCCCGTGCCCATTGCACGATGTCGTTGGACCACTCGCAACGCTTGAGGCGGAAGATGGCGTTGCGTAGTTTCGCGATCAGCGTCCGGGCGTCTGCGGCGTCCTCCCCTTGGACGACTTGATCGTACTCTCCCTTCAACTCTCGGATCTCCCGCCGAGTATCGGCGTAGCTTTCCTCTCGATTGGCTTTTCTGAGGTCGGCCCAGGTCTCGTCCAGTTCGTCCCTTACCCTCGGCCACTGGCTTTCGGACCAAAGGCGATCCAACTCCCGCAAGGCTTCCTGCAGAAGGTTGACCGCCTTCCGCTTCTCCCCGGGGTCGGCGGCGTCCTCCAGTGCCGGACCCTCGGCCTGGGCGATTTCGTCTTCGATTCCTGTGAACTCTCCTTCGTCCACATGACCGGCCTGGCGCAGCTCGACGATGCGGGCGCGCGCCTCCCGGAGTTCGTCCTCGATCCAGTCGGTCTGAATCGGGATGCTCCCGTCGGGGATGGGAAGTTCGAACTCTTCGTCCAACGCTTCGAACAGCAACGCGACCCGCACGGGCCTCGAGATCGTGTCATCGGTCTCTACGGTTAGGTCGAATCTCGAACCCGCCGGAATCACTTGGTTCACTTGGGCTCCCGTCAACTCCAGAGTCATGATGTGCTGGGAGTAGAGAACCTTGGTGCATGGCGCATCGGACTCGCCTTCGAAAATTTGAATCTCCAGTTTATCCGTCGGGACACCAGGGCGAAGCTGTTTCGGGGTCTGGAGTTGTCTCTTGATGGTTCCTGTCACCGGAAGGGGCGTGCCTCGCTTGGCACCCTTGAGCGGCTTGAAGACGTGATCGCCGCTCGGTGCTTCCACCGCGATACCGAGGAGGTTGGTAAGCGGTGAGCCACCCACCTTGGTGCCCTGGATGATGGTGATCTCGGATGGGTTGGTGACGGTTGCGTTACCAGACGCATCGGTGACCCGGATGGCAAAGACGTTGGCCCCCTTCTTGGGGAGGGGAACCTCGAATAGCACGCCTCGCTCGCCGATGGGCTGTCGGCCGCTGAGATAGCCGGTATCAGCAGAGCCCAGCAATTCGACCTCCAGCGGCCCCCGTCTGAGCGCGTCGACATCCTGGCACCGCACGTATACCCACTCCGTGGCGGAGAGCGAAAAGCTCTCGTACTCGACGCGGAGCTGGAGGTCGTGCGATCTGGTCGCGGCCGTTCCCTCGTCACTCTCTGCTTCGAGATCGATCGTGCTCGCGTAGAGTGCGGCTCCCCACGCCACTACGGTCATCGGATCAACCGATGTGTTCGGCTGGCGAATCTGCGCGGACAGCATCTCCCGCACGATGGGCGAATAGGTCGGACCACCAACCAGAATCAGCTCGTCGAGATCCGATCCGCGCAGGCCGTGGCGGGCAAGTAGCGTTTGACACTTGTCGAGCGCCCGCTGATAGATCGGTTCAACTGCCCTCTGGAGACGCGCGCGTGTTAGGCGAAAGTCCAGGGTGATCGCCTCTCCGTTGGCCAGTTCGATTTGGTCAAGATCCGATTCGACCAAGTGGGAGTCGGAAAAGCTGAGAGCGATCCGAGCCTCTTCGGCCCATTGCTTGAGAGCGTCGCGGAGCCATTCCTTACGGCGCGGATCCTGGGCCAAGTACTCCTCGACATCGTGGTCCCCTGTGACTTCCTCCAAGATGATATCGTCAACCACCGCGTAATCCAGGTCCCTCCCGCCGAGGTGGTTGTCGCCCTCGGTGTCCTTCACGGTGACCAGCCCTTCCTCGATCACGACCAGCGCCGCGTCGAACGTCCCGCCCCCGAAGTCGAAGATCAGCCATTTTCCGTCGCGGTTCTCCGCGGTCAACCCGTAGGCCATGGCGGCGGCTACCGGTTCCAGCAAGAGGTGGCACTGCCGAATGCCCGCGAACCTGGCAGCACGTAGCGTAGCTTGTTGTTGGGGAACCTTGAAAGCCGCTGGAATGGTTACGACGGCTGCTCTAACGTCGTCGTCCGTCACTCGCTTGAGGTCCTTGAGCACTTCCGAAGAGAGCATCTCCGACGTGTACCGTGCTGACGGATCGATAGTGGGAGAGTAGTCGTGATCGAGCCCCATCGTCCGCTTGAACTCGATGAACACGTTCCGGATGTCTTCATCCTTCTTCAACGCCTCCAGGCGATCACGACCCAGCCGATTGTACGCCCAGCGGCCAACGCGGATGGCCCCACTGAAGGACACGGCGCTGGGCGTCGTGTCTTCCTGTCTGTAGCTCTTCACTACCTTCAGTTCGCCACGTTCCATCCGAACCAAGGATGAATTCGTGGTGCCGAGGTCGATGCCGTACTTGATTCGGTTCGATGGCATGTTCGGTTTTCCGGTCGGTAAGGAGTGGGTTGGAGCCGAGGGTCAGAACCCAACTGAGACCTTCGCGGCAGCGTACTGGATGATCCTGTTCTGAAAGAGAACGCGAGGGCGGTGCACCCGGGAGATGATCTCCTGCCCAGCGGCCAGTCCCTCATCCTCCACGAAATCAAAGTCGTCTGGCATCCCCTCGACGTATGCCCCGCCCCGCAGCTCGGTAATCTCGTAGCCCTCGACATGCAGGTTCTCCTTGACTCGCCGAACACAGCCCAGCAACTGCTTGTGGCCCCTCACTTTGGAGTCCATCGCGAGCAGATTGTTCTCGATGCGATTCAGTTCGTTGCAGACGCCCAGCGCCAAGTCGTGGTCGGGTTCGGGAGATTGCGGGCCATCGGCGGCGCGAGCTTCCTCCAGGGCCGCTAGCGTCGCGCTCGTGCGCTCCAGCGCGGCCAACTGCTCGCGCAGGAGTTCCCGCGCCTCTTCGGTTGACGAACCGGCCACCTCCTCCGCCTTCGCGATCTTCCGGTCCAGTTCAGACTTCATCGCCTCGACTCGGCTGTCCACGGCGGCCGTACCCGCCCGGGAGCGCCACCACGCCAATCCAACCACACTCAGCACTGCTCCGGCTGCGAAGATCGCCCAAAGGACACTCCGAGAATCGCCGGTCCGGCGTCGTTCTTGCTCGGCCGCGATCGCGTCTCGCGCGGTTTGCAGGCTGTCGAGGACCTGTGCCCGCCAAGTGGCCATGTCGGTTTCTACGCCAGCGAGATCACCGACCAGACCATCCAGGCGGGTCGCCAACGCACCGCTCCGGACCTCCCCTTCCGTCCGCAGCGATCGGATGCTACTCGCGATCCGCGAGTCCCGGTCAGTTAGGGTGCCGAGCGAGTCCGACAGCGACACCAGTGTCGCGCGCAACTCGGCAATCTCCAGATTCCGCTCCGCCCTATCGTGTTCAGTCCTACCGCGCAACTCAGCGAGCGAGTCGGCCAGACGCGCGACCCGGGCCTCCGATTCACCCAGCGCCGACTCCAGATCGCGAATGCGCGCAAGGAGCAGATCGAGGGTGTCCGGTTGCTGATCCTGCCCGAACATTGCCGCGCGGTCCCATCCCGGGGACGCGGTGTTCCCCGGCTCTGCAGGGACACCGTGGACAATCGGTGCCGAAGACCACGCCGACACCGGTACGGTCGCGAACCCGACCACGAACACATGGTGAAGCACCCTCATGGCGCCGTGTCGGCGCAACCGAATCCTCGGCAACACAGATCGTCTGGTCGACATGGGGCGCAAATATGCACTCCGCTTCCGACAACCGCCACTCTCTCTCGGCTCGGGTATCGCGCGCTCCGCTCACCGCCGCCTCCGCGTCGGACGCGTGCGCTGCCGCGGCTCCCACCGTGTCCTCCCCGCGCCCGTAGATCGCGTTGCGGGAGCCGGTGCCCCCACCACGTCGAACCCCCGCCCCCGTAGGTCGCGCAGTTCCGGCAAGGCCAGCCGGAACATCCCGTCGATCTCGGCGTACAGGGCCTCCAGTTCGCGCTCCTTGGTGCGGCGGCTCTTGCTACGGGCGGTGCGAACGTCGTCACCCTGACGGCGAAGCTCGGAAGCGTCCCGTGCGGTGCGCCCACCCAGAGTGCGCGCGCGGCAGACCGCGGAAACCCGCGTCGCATTCCCCAACCCGGAACATGTTCCGGAGCGAGCTACCCCTCCGCCCAGTCGGAAATGGCATAGAACTCGTTGCCGAACCGGGTGTAGGTGCGCGGCCGGGGAGGCTGCAAGCTCTACACCCCCGTAGGAAGCCGAACGGTCTTGGGAGGGCTTTGGCCCGTTCGTCCGCTCGTTCCACATCGCCTCGTCCAGCGCGACGACCGCCGCGTTGCCGAGGTGCCCGGTCCAACCCCGTACGATGGTCTGGACATGCAGCGGCGAGACGTTGAGCGCCGCACCCACGCCGCGATACGGCAGGGGAGTGGACCGGTCGAAGTACCGGCGTTCCGCTGGCCAGTTGGCC
>JAPPJO010000128.1 GCA_028820325.1 Gammaproteobacteria bacterium
GGACAAGAGTTATCGCATATGATCTAAAGCTATGAATATCAATAGCTTATAAAATCAACGCCCATCGCGCCATGGAGCTGCCCTTCGAAATCACCGAACTTGGCGTCCAATCCCGGACTCCACCCGAGCGCGGAAGACGCCGTGCATGCAGGATCCCGTCCTCAAGAAGATCTTCGCGATTCCCGCAATGGTCGAGCTCCTCGCACGAAGATACCGCTCAGACCTGGCCTCCCGGATCGATTTCTCCACGATCACGGAGCTGCCCAACGAACTCCTCTCCGAACAGCTCGACAAGCGCTTCCCAGATATGCTCTTCATCGCCAACCGCCGCGGCGAGAGCGGGAAGGTCTTGTTCCACATCGAGTTCCAGGCCACGTCCGATGTGGAAATGCCCCTTCGCAGTCTGATCTACGCCGGCCTCGCCGTCCAGAAGCTCCGCAGGCACTTCCGCGATCTCGGCGAGTCGCGCGCGCTCGTAGTCGTTTCGATGGTACTCTACCACGGAGCCGGTCCATGGTACGCGCCAGTGGCGGTGGAGGATCTTGTGCCGGGCCTCACCGAGTACGTGCTCGTCCGGCCGGAAGCCGTCGATCCCGGTTGCGCGCGCGTGGAGGACATCCCGGCCCTGCTATTGGGTCTTCTCGTGCCAGGACAGACGACCAGGCAGCTGGGGCGCAGGCTTGACGCCCTCGCGCGCGCCCTGGAGTCGAGCGCCAACCCGCAGCTCCGCGAACGGATCGCCCGGCAGCTCCGGGGCGTGTTAGCTTCGATGTACGACCACCCCCTGCTGAAGGAGCCAAGTCGGATGGCCACCATGCTCGAAGTCTTCACCGAGGCCCGCGACGCGGACCGGGCGAGTGCCCACAACGAGGGACGCAACGAGGGACGCTTGCAAGGCCAGGCGCGAGTGGTCGCGCGCCAAGCGACGCGGCGGTTCGGTCCCGAGACGGCACGGCGTCTCTCGCATTTGCTCGCCGGTGTCACCGACATGGACCGGCTGGACGGCGTGGCGGAGGCCGTCATCGACTGCGGTGGGGGCGGCGAGTTCCTCGCTCGGGTTGAGGCACTGCTCAAGGCCTCGCCTACTCAGACAGACATGCGCCTGCCAAGGAGTGATTTCATGAACTCGGGGTGATCACCTCGAACCCCACCACGTTCCGCGTCTCCCGGCTGAACTCCACATCCAACAAGAAGAGTTGTGTGTAATCGATTGCGTATCATCACGCGGTCGATTACATTCGCCTCCATGAACACCTTCCGACGCCCCCAGCTGGACGAACTCGTCCATTCCCTCACCGAGCAGGTTCATCCACGGATCGTCGCGCTTACCGGACCCCGCCAGACGGGCAAGACCACGATGATCCGGCAGGCGCTCCGGCGTGTGGACATCCCGAGCCGCTACCTGCCGGTCGATGAAAGGCTCGCAGAGCATGCCCACAGACGGGACGAAGAGGGCGACTCGATACGTACCGGGTGGCTCCTGGACGCCTGGCAGAAGGCTCGCGAGGACGCCGAGCAGAGCGAGCGGGGCTTCGTCCTGGCTCTCGACGAAGTCCAGCACGTGAAGGGCTGGTCGACCATCGTCAAGGGCCAGTGGGACCGGGACCGGTGGACCGGTTGCCCGCTTCGTGTGATCGTTGCAGGGTCCGCGCCCTGGACCATGCTGACCGGCCTCCAGGAGAGTCTCGCGGGGCGCTTCATGCCCGTGCAGGCCCGCCACTGGTCCTTCTCCGAGATGTCGGCCGCGTTTGGCTTCGGTGTCGACGAGTACCTGTTCTACGGGGGCTACCCCGGCACGGCATCCGCGGTCGGCAACCTGGAAGCCTGGCGAGAGGGCGTCCTGAAAACGATCGTCGCGCCCGCAATCGAGCGGGACATCATCGCCCTGACTCGCGTGGACAAGCCGCCGCTCATGCGCCGCATGATGGAACTGGCTGCCCGGTATTCCGGCCAGGTGCTTTCGTACAACAGGATGCTGGGCCAGTTGCAGGAGGCCGGAAACACGACCACCCTGGCGACCTATCTCGATCTGCTCTCGGACGCGGGACTCGTCACCGGTCTTCCCAGGCACTCTGCCAAGCCGTATCTGGGCAGGGCGTCGAGCCCGAAACTGAACGTCCTCAATACCGCGCTGATGACCGCGCCGCTCACCTACACCTTCGAGGAGGCACGCGCCGACCGCACGTTCTGGGGCCGACTGGTCGAGAGCGGAGTGGGCGCGCACCTCGCCAACACGGCCGGGTCCGCCGTGGAACTGTCCAGCTGGCGGGACGGGCCACACGAGGTCGACTTCGTGCTCTCTCGCGGTCCCAACCTGGTCGGCATCGAGGTCAAGAGCGGACCACGACCGGGGCGCCTCAGCGGACTGTCGGAGTTCCGGAAGCGGTTCCCGGGTGCCCGGACGCTCGTGGTGGGGGAGCGTGGGGTGCCGCTGGAGGAGTTTCTCTCCCACCCGGCGCGCTACTGGGCCGACAACCCGACCCCCTCCGCGGCTGGCGAAACGGGAGAGAGCCGTGCCGTCCGTGAGCCGTCACCGGGGTACGAACCGTCATCCGCGCATAAACCACGCAGATCATTCCCGGGGTATCGAGACCCGATGCTGCCCGGGCGGGAAGCCGACGAAGACCCGATCCTGCACGAGGAACGAATCAGGTTCATGGCGGGCGTCCGCATGGACGAGGACGTCCTGGCACGCGGCCGGGGGTCGCCCTGGCTCTGGCACCTGATCGGGCGCGCGTACATGGGCGCGATGCCGGAACACTTCCAGGACGACCCGATCGTTCGCCTGGGCGTTCGACTGGGGGACGACGAGGGGCTCTTGGCGTCGGTGCTCGCCGGGCTTCCCCGGCTCGTGGGGAGCGACGATCTCCCTTCGCTCGAGGAGGTCGTCCGGCGGGAGGAGGAGTTCGCGAAAGCGCCGCCCTTCACCGATACGGTGCCGCGCTTCACGTACCAGATCCTTGCCGGCATGGGCGAGGTCGAGCGGCTCGGCGGAGATGCGCTGGCCGGGCTCGATGCCGACGCGGTCGCCAGGGCCGTAGGCTGCTACTACATCACGCCCTACGTGGAGGAGCCGGCGTGGTATCGGCGGGCCGTCCGGGTGCACCCGGAACCCTGCGCGCGGGCGCTGGTGGCGGTGCACAGGTCGCTCATCCGGCGGCGGAAGGACCACAACAACCATCTCTTCGCGCTCGCCGACGATCGGGTCCATGCCGAGGTGGCGCGACGCGGTGTACCCCGGCTGCTCGGAGTCTTCCCCACGCGCTGTGCCCGAACGCAGGTGTCGGCGCTATACGCGCTTCTGTGGGCCGCCGTCGCGCACGTGCCCCCGGGTGAGTTCGCCGGGAGAATCCGCCGCCGGGCCGCCGCGAAGGGGATGGACGTGGCTCAGCGCGCCGTCTGGCTCGGCGCCGGCCTGATCGTGTCGCCTCGCGAATACCGGCCTGCGGTGGAGGACTTCGTGGAACGGGGACGGGAGCCGAGGGCGCGCCACATTCTCCGGTTTCTGGTGCCCGCCTGGCCCCGGGAGCCCGCCATCGACGAGCCCTGGGTGGAATGGGACACGGTCGATATCGCCGCGCTGGTGAAGGCGCTGGGGTCCTGGTACGACCCCTGGTGGGGCGGCCTCGGGTCCGGATCCAGGCTCGCTTCCCCGACCTTCAGCCTCCGGGTCGACGGCCTCATCAAGCGCTGGCTGACGATCGTGGCCGAACGCCAGGACCCCGAGGCCGGACAAGCCCTAGAGTCACTGGCCGACGACCCGGCGCTGGCGAGCTGGTACGATGTGATCGAAGAAGCGAAGACCCGGCGCCGGGCAAGGGCGATCAGGGCCCGCCATACCGTCTGAGCCGCCTACATCCAGCCTTCCCGCTCGATCAGCCGCTCGATGTGGGCAAGATGGTGCCGTCCGTGCCAGGCGTAGAGGCCGACGTTCCGGGCCAGCGGGATCGCGCCGGCCTCCGGGTGCACGAACTCGAGCTGGAACTGCGACCAGTTGAGGCGGCGCAACAGGTCCTCCCAGCGGGTGTGGAGGGCCTCCAGTGCGTCGAGCGATGGGCCAACCGGGCCCCGGGCGTCCGGCAGCTCCGCCCAGGCCTTCTCGTCGTAGGCCTTGATGGCCGGCCGGTCCTCGGTCAGGGTCCACTTGAAGCGCACGTAGCTGTTCAGGTGGCTGTCGAACAGGTGGTGCACGACCTGGCGCACGGTCCAGCCGTCCGGCCGATATGGCGTGTCCAGTTGCTCGTCCGTGAGGGGCGCGACCGCCGCCCGCAGATCCGCGGGCAGAGACGCGATCTCGTCGATCCAGGCCTCGACCTGCTGCTCCGTAATCTCGGCCGGAGGAGCGTACCGGCCGATGGGATAGCGAAGGTCGGGCGTGCCGGAATTCGTCGGTGTCATCGGGTTCATTCCCTCGGCGTTACCGCGTGCCCAGCACGCAGTATTGATAGATGCTCAACCCCTCGTCCGTCGCCATGTTCTCGGCGATGTCGTCCACGCCGTATCCCTCGCCCAGGTCGCCGATGGGCCCATCATCGAGTACCCGGAGCGGTGTCTCCGATTCGAACACCGCCAGGTCGGCGAAACCGGTCGGAAACGACGCCCCCATGGCCCGTTCCACCGCCTCGATGCGTTCGAGGTCCTCCTGCCTCTCGAAGTCCCGCTTCTGCATGTCCTCCGCGAAGTAGTCGAACGCGATCCGGAACGAGGTGATCCGGGCGCACAGGCGGTTCAGGAAGGGGAAGATGGTCTCGGTGGGCAGATACATGGTGTTGCCCTCCCACACGATCACCGTCGGGGCGTCCAGGTCGAATCCGGCTTCCGCCAGCTTCTCCGGGAGGTCGACTTCCAGGTAGTTGAAGGGGAGCGCGGGGCTGGGCGTGATACCGTGTCCGCGCAGGACGTCGTGCTTATAGCGAACCACCGCCCCCTGGTCCACCTCGTAGTGGGTCACCCCCGGCGCCGCGAAGATCTGGGCGCGCATGTCGAGCCCGGCCCCCAGCGAGACGACCTGGCGCGCGCCCTCGGCGATCCCCCGCTCGACGAAGCGGTTGAAGAAGCGCGTGCGGAACCGGAGCATGTGGGTGGACTCGGGCACCGCGTCGGCCAACTGGCGGGCCATTCCCATCGCCTGGTCCGTGACGAACCACTCGGCGTAGGGGTCCTCGAAAAGCGGCCGCGCCTTCTCCTTCTCCATCGCCCGGAAGCAGGCGATCACGAACGCGGTGGTGCCGACTTCGTTGATGTCGACGGTCATGGTGTCTTCCCTTCCTCTTTGTTCAGGTTTGCAGCGCCGCTGTGTGCTTCGGCGCGGCGAACTCTAGCCTTGCGGGTGTCTCGATGGCAACGACCTGGCGACGCGACGGCGCCAGGGACGGGATGGCTACTTCGGCAGCTCTCGGCGCCCGCGGTCCTCCGGCAGCGGTCCCCGCCCGCGGTCCTCCGGCAAGCGCGTCAGCGTGAGCGCCAGCTCGGCGGCGAACTCCTCGGCGATCAGCCGGTCGGCCCGCTTGATCCTCAGCACGAGCTTCGAGGGATGCTTGAGCTTGAGGCCCTGCGGTCCCGCGATCTTCTCGAAGGCGAGTAGGTCTGCAGCGGTGATGGTGAGCTTCGGGCCGGCCAGCCTCCACCATTTCCGCGCCGTCACGACCGCACCCGCCACCTTGGCCAGCGGAATCACGATCTCCTTCACGGGCTCGATCGCTTCGCGCGTCTCGTAGCCGCTGCCTTCCATCGATTCGGTCAGCACGGCGACACGCCACTGAATCACCAGGCGGTCGTCCTCCAGCCGCACGAGCCCATGGGCGGTCTCGGTGGTGGACTCGTATCCTCCGCCGGATGTGTAGAGGTCGGAACTGCGTTTCAGGGTGAAGGGAACGGCGCTCACGACGGCCATGACGCCTCCGGACGGGAGGGTTGCTGAACGTGGTACGTTGGCATTGACGCGGGCGGCGGCGCAATGAGAAAATGCCTCGCATGTCGCACTCCGTTCGCCGTCACCTGCGCGTCGAAGTCGATGCGTACGACGAGATCATCCGCCGCTTCATTCCGGGCTACGAGACGTTGGTGGATGCCGCCGCACGCGCGGTCGCGGCCGTGCGTCCCGGCCTGGTCCTCGACCTCGGGGCCGGCACGGGCGCTCTTTCCGAGGCGATTCTCCAGCACGATGCAGTCGGCACCGTCGAGCTTGTCGACGTGGATGCGGAGATGCTCGACCAGGCGCGGGTCAGGCTGGAGCGCTTCGGGAGCCGCGCGCGCTTCCGCGAGCAGTCCTTCCTGGATCAGTTTCCGGCGTGCGACGCGGTGGGCGCCTCGCTCGCCCTCCATCACATTCCCGAGATGCGGGACAAGGGTGCCCTCTACCGGCGCATCCATGCATCCCTGCGCCCCGGAGGCGTTTTCGTAAACGCGGATGCCGTGATGCCCTCCGACCCTGCGGGGCGGGAGGCGGGGTACGCATTCTGGGCCGCGCACATGGTCTCGCGGGGCATCCCCGAGGAACGGGCGTATCAGCATTTTGCGGAGTGGGCGGAAGAAGACACCTACCAGCCGATCGAGCAGGAGCTGGCGGCGATGGCGGCAGGGGGCTTCACGGCCGGGATCGCGTGGCACGAGGGGCCGATGGCGGTTCTGGTGGGTCACAGGACGTAGGAGTGGCACCTGCCCGTCTGCCAGTCCCTGCACGGCCCCCAACTGGAGTCCGACTGGATGCTCACCCTGGGATGGCAGAAGTCGTTCGATCCGCACTGATGCGGTATTGTTTGCGACGATGACGAAGTCGACGCAAACAGGATCCTTCCGACAACGCTCGCGGATGCCCTTGCCAAGCGCACTCATCCGGGCCGTGGTACTGGCGTGTGCCGGTGCCACGGTCGCGGGTGGGTCGCTGGAGGCTCATGCCCAGCTTGCCGGTGACGCGCGTCTGTATGAAGCGCCCAGAGCCCCGGCTGCCCCGGTCATCGACGGCGATCTGGACGAGGAAGCGTGGCGGGCGGCGCCCTGGACGGAGTCCTTCGTCGATATCCGCGGAGAGAGCTGGCCAACTCCGCAGTGGACCACCCGCGCCAGGCTCACATGGGACTCGTGTTACCTGTATGTCGGCGCGGAACTCGAGGAGCCGCACCTCTGGGCGACGCTCACGGAGCGGGACGCGATCATCTATCGCGACCACGACTTCGAGGTTTTCCTCGATCCCGATGGCGACGGCCTGGCGTATTACGAGCTGGAGATCAATGCGCTCGGAACCGAGTTCGACCTCTTCCTGGACAAGCCCTACCGCGCAGGGGGCAGCGCGCACATCGCGTGGGACATGGAGGGGCTGCGCACGGCAGTGGCGCTGGACGGTACGCTCAACGACCCGTCGGATGAGGACCGGGGCTGGACCGTGGAGATCGCGATTCCGTGGTCGGCGCTCCGGCCCCCGGACGGGGTAGCGGCCGGCCCGGAAGCGGTGCCCGACAATTCACGGCAAGGCGGCGGGCGCGCGGCGCCGGATTCCGGGAATCGCGAGCCGGGGATGGCCCCGAATCCCGGCGACGAATGGCGCGTCAACTTCTCCCGTGTTCAGTGGCCGCTCATCATCGAGGACGGGGGCTACCGCAAAGCGCGCGAGCCCGTCGACTGGAGCGATCATCCCGAAGACAACTGGGTCTGGGCTCCCCAGGGAGAGATCGACATGCACATCCCGGAGAAGTGGGGCGTGGTGCGCTTCGTAGAGGGTGTCCCGGAATGACGTAGAGGGGGTGCCGGAATGAACCGTCGCGACTTCGTTCAGGCTGCCGGTGGCGCGCTGGCGTTGGCACCGCTGCTGAGCTGCGCTTCCGGAATCGATGAAGCCTCATCCTTCAGCGTCTGGAGCTGGGTGCACGGGAACCGCGACCGCGACGAGGGCGAGTGGCGACGGCAGTTCGCGCGCCTGCGGGAATCCGGCGTCAGCGCCGTGCTGGTCGGCGGCGGAGACATCGATCTGGTCTCGGGCGCCGCCCGCGCCGAGGGACTGGAGTACCATCGCTGGTTCTGGACGATGAACCGGAACGGGGACGCGTGGGCCCGTGAGAACCATCCCGAGTGGTTCACCGTGAGCCGCAACCTCGAGAGCTCGCTCGAACATCCGCCCTATGTGGACTACTACAGGTGGGTCTGCCCATCGCGGGAGCCGGTGCGGGCGTACCTGCGGGGCCTGGTGGGTGACCTGGCCGCCAATCCTGCCGTAGACGGTGTGCACCTCGACTACGTGCGCCACTGCGACGTCATCTTGCCGCGCGGGCTGTGGGAGACCTACGACCTGGTTCAGGATGTCGAGCATCCCGAGTTCGACTTCTGCTACTGCGGCGGAAGCAGTCGTGTTCACAACCTGATGTGAACATTGATCTTACGGGACTCAGACTCCGTTTTCCCGCTTTTCGGTTCCCGCCAATCGACCTGGGTCAGGCGCGGACCCTCGGGCGGCTCTCCAAAGCCTTCCTGAGCTGTCCAGCGTCGGCCTGCTGATAGCAGCGCAGCACCGTCTGGGCTTCCTTCCACCCACCGAGTTCGCAGAGCACCTTCAGCGGAAGGGCCATTAGGTCGGACGCGAACTTCCGCCTCAGCGAGTGCCAGCCCCTCCCGCGCTTCGGTTCGAGCCCCGCCAGCGATTGGGCTTTGTCCCACCAATACCGGACCGCCGACAGGCCCGCGCACCGCGAGGCGTCCTTGGGGGCAGGCAACACCGGAGAGTCCCCGGCGTCGGGATACCTGCGTTGCGCAGCCTCTTCCAAGGCGACGACGGCCTCGTCGGTCATCGGTGTGACGTGCTCGTAGCCGGTCTTCTCATGCTCCGCCCGCCAGACGATGGTCCTGTCGTCGAAGTCGATATCAGACCACCGAAGCTGACGGATCGCGCCGATTCTGTGTCCCGTTTCGTGGGCCAGCACGAGCGCGACATGGAACCTCCAGTCCACCTTCCGGGAGACTCCGAGCAACGCCCCGTACTCCTCGTCGGAGAGGACGACCCGGGTGGGGTTCTTCTCCTTGGGCGTCTTCAAGCCCCTCAGCGGATTCGAGTCGAGAAGGAGCCTCCCGTTCTCGTCCCGGGACTTCGACGCCCAGTTGAGGACCGCGATCAGGAATCTCAGGTCGAACTCGACTGTCCGGTCGGACACGGGTTTGCCGCTGGGTCCAACCTTGCCGACCCTCCGCGCCCGGATGAAGCGATCCCAATCGCGCTGCGACAGGGTCGCCGGATCGCGGTCGAGTCCGAAGAACCCGAGGAACATCCTCATCGCAACCCGGTCGTATCGCCGCGACCTGTCGGCCTTGGTCGGCGTCACCTCCTCACCGTAGATGTCAAAGAGCCTTTCCAGCGTGAGCGGCTCGGGTTCGGCGTTGCCGTTGGGCTCGTGAACCGCGAAGCCCGCGGCGGCCTCGTCGGCCTGCCTCTTGGCCCGAGTCCAATCGCGGTGCTTCAGCGACCGGGTGAGCCTGCGCCCGTTCTCGCGCCACTCCATCTGGTAAAGGCCGGTCTTGGGATCGGTGAACACCCTCACCCGGTTCCGGCCCCATTCGCCGGCGCTGTACGAGCGCCGACTTCGTTTCGTGCGTGCCATCATTCGATTCCCCTCGTGATGGACCGCACGACCTGCGCGAACGAAACTTCGCGGAGGGAAGGCCCTTCCGCCAGTTGCACTTGCCCGAAGGCCGGTTTTCGTCCCGGAAACCCGATCACTGGGGCCGGGCGGCGAGCGCACATCGACATCGGGGTCCGTGTGCGCGGACACGCGTTCCGGACGTGCACGTCAGCGACGGCGCATGCCTCTTGCCGGATTGCAGTTGCACCACGGCCTCCGGGGCGGCTGCGCCGCGCCGGAAACGGAGGCCGTGACCGGAGCGAC
>JAPPJO010000072.1 GCA_028820325.1 Gammaproteobacteria bacterium
CCGGCTCCAGCCCCGTGTGCGCGTAGGTCGTGCGCGTGTTGCGCGTGTTGGCCACGAGGTCCGCCCACCGGGTGCCCCCGTCTTCGGACACCTCGATCCGGTAGCCGGTGATGCGCGAGCCCCCGTCGCTCGTGGGCGCACGCCAGGAGAGCTCGATCCGCGAGGTGCCGTCGGCCTCCGCGTCGAGACTCCGGGGCGTGCCCGGCACGGTCGCTTCGGTCGTCGCGCGCGCCGTGTTCGAGAACGGCCCGGTCCCCGCGGTGTTGAGCGCCGCGACCCGGTAGTGCCGCGTGGTCGCGGGCTGGAGGTTCACGTCGGAGAACGTCGTCCCCTTCGAGGTCGTGTTGCGGCGGACGATCCGCCAGGTGCCGCCCCCGTCGTCGGAGGCCTCGATCCGGTAGCCGAGGATCGGGGCGCCGCCGGTGTCGCGGGGCGCACTCCACGACAGGTCGATCCGCGAGGTGCCCACCGCCCGGGCCGTCAGCCCGGTCGGTGCGCCGGGAGCCTGGGCGTACGTGCTCGTGCTCGCCTCGAACGACCACTGGCCGGCTCCCAAGCGGTTGATCGCCGCCACCTGGTACCGGTAGGCGCTGGCCGGCTGTAGGCCCGTGTGCTCGAAGGTCGTCTCCTGCGGACCCGTGTTGCGGGGGATCGTGTTCCAGTTTCCGTCCGGGCCGCGCACCCGAATGGTGTAGGCCGTGATCCGCTCCCCGCCGTCGCTGGCAGGCGCCTCCCAGGCGAGGGTGATGCTGGTCGGTCCCGCCGCCCGCGCGCGCAGGTTCCGGGGCCGGCCGGGCCGTGCGGCATCGGTGGTGCCCCTGACCGCGGTCGAGGGGTTCCCCTGCCCCTGGGCGTTGAGCGCGCGCACCCGATAGTACCGGGTCGTGTTGGGGGCGAGGCCTTCGTCCACATAGGTGGTGGCCGTGCCGGTGGGGCCGGGCACGAGGAAGCGCCATGGCCCGCGGGCGCTGGGAGACCACTGGATGCTGTAGCCGGTGATGGGGCTCCCACCGGTGTTGGCCGGGGGCCTCCAGGTGAGGCGGAGCTCGGTGCTTCCCGTGAGGCCGTTCGGGACTACCGTGAGGCTCGTGGGCGCGCCCGGAACGGTGAGATCGTCGGTGGTCGCCTGGACGACCCTCGACCACGGGCCCTCGCCTGCCGCGTTGATCGCTGCAACGCGGTAATGACGGGTGGTGCCGGCGCTCAGGCCGGTGTCGGTGTATGAGGTGGCCCTGGAATTCCTCACGCGCCGCGTCCACCCGCCGGTTCCCGTGCTCGACCACTCGATCCAGTAGCCGGTGACCGGGCCCCCGCCCGTGGGGGCGGTCCAGTCGAGCTCGATCCTCGACGTTCCCTGAGCTCGGGCCGTGAGGCCCGTCGGTCTCCCCGGAGGGCGGCTCGTCGTGGCCTGCGCCTCCTCCGACCAGTCGCCCTGTCCATGCCGGTTGATCGCCGCGACTCGGTAATGCCGGGTGGTGCCGGGTGAGAGACCCTCGTCCCTGTAACCGGTAGCTCGATGGTTGCGTTCGAGGACATCCCAGATGACGCCGTTGGCCGACCACTCGATCCAGTAGCCCGTGACCGCCGCGCCTCCCGCATCGCTCGGTGCCCGCCAGTCCAACTCGATCACCGACGCGCCGTCGGCGTTGGCGGTCAGGTCGCGGGGCGGTCCCGGCGTCCCGGCGTCCGTCGTGGCGCTCACCGGGGGAGAGGTCCAGGGCCCGAAGCCGTTGGCGTTCCTTGCCCTGACCCGGTAGTGGCGGGTCGTGCCCACCGGGAGCCCCGTGTGCCGGAACGAGGTCTGGCTCGCGGTTTGGGGCGAGCCCCAGCTTATGCCGCCATCAGCGGACACTTGAACCTCGTAGGTGAACGCGCTCCCGGCGGGCGAGGACGGCGCGTCCCAATCCAGGTTGATGATGGTGGGTCCGGCCGCGACCGCCGTGAGATTGAGTGGTACCGAAGGCGTCCCCGTGCTCCCTGTGGTGACGGTCACGAACTCCGGGATTCCCGCGCCGTTGGCGTTTACGGCTCTGACCCGGAAAGTAGTGCTGGCAACGCCCGGCGTCACCGCGCCCACATGGCCGGTCGCGGTGGCGGGCTTATCCGCCAACCGAGTCCACTCTCCGCTGTCCGCGGACACGTCGATCTCGTAGCCGGTGATCGCGCTCCCGCCGTTCGAGGTCGGTGCGTTCCAGGTGAGGGTGGCGATCAAGCCGGCTATGGTTGCCCTTAGATTGAGTGGTGCCGAAGGCGTCTCCGTGCTCCCCGTTGTGGTGGTCGAGGCCACGTTCGAGTAGCCGCTCGTCCCCTCATCGTTGATCGCAGCGACGCGATAGAACAGGGTGGTGCCTGGACTGAGACCGCGATGCGTGTAGCCGTTGGTCACACCAGTATCGTCCTCGATGGTGATCCAGCCCGTAAGACCGTTGGTGGACGCCTCGATCAGGTAGCCGGTGATCGCACTCCCGCCGTCATCGGGCTCCTCCCAGCGGAGAAAGATGGCGGTGGAGCTGAGGCGCGTCGCCGTCAGGTTCTGCGGCGGCGCAGGTACCGTGGGCTGAACCTGAGCCGCGACGGCGGCCGCTCCGGACGGCCCCCACCACGCCACCGCGGTGGCAACCATGAGGAAGCGGGCCAGCGGGCCCAGTGTGTTCCGAATCATCCTGCCGTCTCCTTCCGCGCGGTGGAAAAGACGTTGCGCGTCTGTGTGTGAAATCCATCTGGATTGGCTGGCGAGCCTTCGCCCCGACCCCCCCCCGTGGTCCCCTCATCGCCGCCACGCCGCCGCATCCGGCAGTCCGCGGCTGAACAGCACCTCGAGCTCCGGTCCCGCCCCGGACCGCTCCGCCGCGCCCATCGCGGCCCGCGCCGGAAGCGGCACCTCGCGCAGAAAGCCCCGCACCCGGCCGGTGCGCGGGTCGCGCAGGATGGCCATCGGGATGTCGCTGTCGGCGTTCAGAGCGAACGTTCCGCCGGGGCCGGCGAGGGCGATGCCGGTCAGTTCGCCGGCCCAGCCGACCTCCGCCGGCAGCACGAACGCAAAGCTGGAGCCACCGTCGCCGTCGGCCGCGCGGGGCATCGCGAAGCGGAACGAGAAGAGCTCGGTCCCGCCCGCGGTCCGGCCCGTCAGCGTGTACGCGCCGGCCGAGTCCGGGAGCGCCGGCGGCGCCTCGACCACGAAGACCGGGTTCAGGAACGGCGCGCCGTCGGCGTCCGCACCGCCCCACAGCAGGAGCGACCTCGCCGAGGCGGCCGGAACCACCGCCGCGTGCGCCTCGAACAGCCGGTAGCGAAGCGCGTTGGCGAAGTGGTAGTCGCTGATCCCGTCGGGTGGACCGCAGTACGTCATCAGGTCTGGGATCGAGGGACGCACCAGTTCACCGCGCGCGAAGTCGTAGCCCCAGGCGCCGGCCGATCCGTCCGGGTGGGGGAATGAGGGGTCCGGGTCGCCCGCGCCCCCGCACGGCGCGTGGCTGAGACCCAGGTTGTGGCCGAGTTCGTGCGCGATGGTGCCCGACTGGGGGATCGAGAAGCCCGCCCGGCCGGGAAGGAACGCCGTCCCGGAAGGCCCCGTCACCGGGCCCGCCATCGTGCCCAGGTAGTGGCCGCCCCCGCCCTCCAGCGCGCGGATCGCCTCCGTCTCCTCCATCAGGCGGCGAGCGTCGTTGCTCGAGCTCAGCACGGGCTCGTGCGCCGTCACCTCGAGCGCGCCCACCGGGAGAAGCGCGCGCACGTCCGCGAGGAGCGCGTCGGCCTCCGGGTCCGCCGCCATCTCCCGGACCGTGTCCAGGATCGAGGAGTCCGGCGCCTGCGCCCACAGGAACGGAACGACCGTCAGCTCGAGCGGCGGCAGGGCCCGCACGTCGACCGCCAGCCGCCCGGTCGCGGGGATCCGCCGCGCGACGCCCAGCGCGGGATCGAGCGTCTCGTCCGGGTCGACCTCGACGACCATCTCGAGACCGGGCCTCACCACGCTCCCCGGGATCTCGGCGCTGGCCGACGTGGCGAGCGAGCCCTCGTCGACCCGTTCCGGGATCGCTACGGTTTTGCCCGGAACGTACTCCACGTGTGTCTCCCGGCCGTCGACGAAGAACCGGGCCCGAACCGCCGGAACGCCGGCGCCCGCGGCCCGCGCCGCCGTCGGGAACACGCGCAGCAGCGCCCGCGCGCCCGCGACCAGCGGGACCGGAAACGCGCGCGACTGCACCGCCTGCACCAGGTACGCTGCCGGCGCCTCCCGTTCGGCGCAGGGCGCGACGCGGCGCGTGTGGACCCCATCGAGCCACGCTGCGAAGGCGGGGTCCGCGGGCGCGCACAACGCCGTGCCTCCGGCCAGGAGCCGCTCGAGCCGGCCGAGCGACGTCAGTTCGGTGGGCAATGGCCCCGCCAGCCGGGGGTTGTCCGTGAGCCCCAACCCGCGCAGGCTTGCGAGGCCACCGAGTTCGGATGGCAGCAGGCCCGACAGATCGTTGTTCTCGACCCGCAGTTCCTCCAGGGCCGGGAGGTCGCCAAGCTCCGGCGGAATCGGTCCGGAGAGCGCGTTGCCGTCGAGCGCCAGGTGTGTGAGGCCGGACAGGCCGGCGAACTCCGGCGGGATGGCACCCGTGAGGCCGTTGTCGCTGAACTGCAGGTATTCCAGGTGCGTCAGATCGCCGAGCTCGGGCGGCAGCCGACCCGCCAGCCCGTTGTCCCAAAGCCGCAGTTCGACAACCCGCCCCTGGTCGTCCACTTCGACCCCGCGCCACTCGCCGAGCGGAGTCTCGGTGAGCCAGTTCCGCGAGTCGATCCAGTCGCGCCCGCCCGTCGCGTCGTGGAGCATCTCGAGGATTTCCCGGTCCGTGGCGGGCGCGCACTCCGCCCCGGTGCGCCGCACCACGGCGATGGCGTCCAGCCACACCCGGAACGCCTCGTCCGCCGGGGCGCACAATTCCGTGCCGGCGTAGTCCAGCTCGCCCAGCGGCAGATCGAGCAGGGTGCGCGGCAACCGTCCGGACAGCGCGTTGTCGCCGACGCGCAGCGCCGTCAGCGCCGCCAGGTCGCCCAGACCTGCCGGTAGCCGCCCCGCGAGCCCGTTGCCGGCCAGGTCGAGGGTCGCGACGCGGCCCAGGGAGTCGGTCTCGACCCCGTGCCACCCCGCGAGCGCCGCGCCGTGCAGCCAGCCCTCCGAGTCGGCCCAGGCCTCGCCGCCCGCCGCCGCGTGCAGCGCGGCCAGCGCCGCCCGGTCCGCCTCGTTGCAGAACGGGCCTCCCCCGAGTTCCCCGATCCCGTCCAGCCAGGCCGTGAACTCGGCGGTGCCCGGCGCGCAGAGACCGTCGTTCCGCTCGAAACGGAGGCGCACCAGCCCGCCGATCCGCACGAGGCTCCGCGGGAGCGCGCCCGTCAGTGCGTTGCCGTCGAGGTGCAGGAACTCCAGGCGCCTGAGACCGCCCAGCTCCGCGGGGACCGGACCGTCGAGCGCGTTCCCGCTCAGCGAAAGCCCCCTCAGGTGCGCGAGGCTCCCCAGCTCCGGTGGGATCGGACCTTCGAGCCGGTTGCCGTCGAGCCACAGCCCCTCCAGACCGGCGAGGGCGCCCAACTCCGGAGGAACCGGACCGTCGAGCGCGTTCCCGCTCAGGCTCAGCGATGTCAGGCCCGCGAGACGCCCCAGTTCCAGAGGGATCGGACCCTGGAGCCGGTTGCCGTCGAGCCACAGCTCTTCGAGGTCGTCGAGATTCCCCAGCTCCGGAGGGATCGGACCCGACAGCGCGTTGGCACGCAGGTTCAGCGACGTCAAGCCCGCGAGACGCCCGAGCTCGCGCGGGATCGGGCCCCGCAGGCCGTGCGACACCCACTCTCCGGTCTCCCCGTCCTGGTGGCCGCCGAGGTCCAGGCGGACGACCTGGCCGAACGCGTCCGTCTCCACCCCGCGCCACTCGCCCAGCGGTCCGTCGCCCAGCCAGTTCTCGTCGTCGGCCCAGTTCGGTCCGTCCGTCGCCGCGTGCAGCGCGGCCAGCGCCGCCCGGTCCCCATGCTCCACCGCCACCGTCACCGTTGCCGTACCCGCGGCCGCGCCGACCGTCGCCGTGACCGTGGTCGTCCCGTTGCCGGTCGCCGCCACCAGCCCCGACGCGCCGACCGTCGCGACCTCGGGGCGCACGCTCGTCCAGATCACCGCCACCTGGGACATCGCCCGCCCGTTGCCGTCGAGCACGCGCGCGTTCAACTGCACGGTCGCGTCCGGCGCCGTGAGCGCCGCGACCGCGGGCGTGACCGTCACGCTGGCCGCGCGAAGCGTCTCGGGCGGAGGGCGCGTGGCGTCGTCGCCGCACGCCGACGCCCACGCCGCGGCCGCGCAGATCGCTAACCACGGGACGCGAATCCGTGTGCGGTCGTTCGGGGCGCCGTCGCCCGCGGCCCGGGGTTTCGCTCGGTGGACCGCCCGGGGCCAGGTTGTTGTCGCCATTGCTGAATACGGAGCAACCCCCCCACCCGGCGAACCGGACGGGGGGGTGCTGCTGCCATCGGTCAGGCCGATGGGGTTGGAGGGTTGGTTAGCTATCGACTAACGGCCGCCGGGGTGCCCTTCGTCCATGCTGCGCCGGTCACCCTGGTATCGACGCGAACGTGGGCCACCGCCACCAAGTCATCTCGGGCGACTGCGGCGCTCATTCCGTCCTCGTCCACCCAAACTGCGTCGTCGGTAGCGCTGGCGAGGTTGACCGCTGCCGAACTCCACCTGCCCCAGCCAAATGTGAACCTGTCACTATCTGTCGTGGCCCTCGTTAGGTCGGGTGCCTCAAGCCCTGGGGTGCCAAAGACGAGCCATCGCCCATCGACACTCAGGAGGATACGGTGCTCCAACCCCGGGCTACCGTCTCCTTCCCAGGTAACCGTGAGGTTGTACGCCTGTCCGGTGCCGACATCCCCCGCGATCGCGACCTTAGGCTTGACGTCCCTGGCACCCGACGCCACAGCGGCAAGCTCCATTTTGGCACTGGCGACTGGAGCGGCGGTGGCTGTTTCGTCTGTCGCTACCGCTACGACGCTGACCGTGATGTCTCTCTTGCCGTAGTTGCCCAAGGCGGTGGCAGGGATAGTGACCGTAGTCGTCCGCTTGTGCGTAACGGTGGTACCGTCGGCCACGCCGGTCCGTTCTTGAGCCCGGTCGGCCGAGGGCGGCGTGGTCGCGAGGGTGGGGGTCCCAACGGTTCCGCCCACGGTGATGGCAGCATCATCTGCGACGGAGTACGAGGTCGGGGTGCCGGCGTCAGCAGCATTTCTGGTGTCGTACTCCCACTTCACCACGAAGGTGTTCGTGGTTTCTCCCCTGACGAGAGCGAAACCACGGGTGTCGATGTCCGGTACGATGGCGGGGGTCGTCGTGGTGAGTTCAACGATGTCCTCTAGCTCGCCCCGCGTGACGCCCGTGATCCGGGGCTGGACGCTATGTCCGCTGAACGTGCCGAACTGCAACACCTGACCGGGGATGACGGCGATCGAACCGTTCGGTCTGTTTGCCGGCGGATCGAACCAATCATACATCCGCGAGTTATGCGCGTTAGCCCCCTCATCAGGATCGTTCAGATCAGCCCTGGTGGTCTCCCGAGGCTGGGCGTCGAGGTAGACGGTGCCGCTAAGGGTCGGCACGAAGACGCTGAACGTCCCGGTCTCCGTGGTTGTCACGGAATACAGGGTATCCGTCTTGGCCGCATCGTCGTATGCCGTGACCGTAACCTCGGCGCGGGGCCTGCCGCCTCCCGGAGCGGTCACCAGGCCAACAATCTCGGTGGCCGCGTAGCCTGTGAAATCGATGCCCGAGCTCCCGCCGGAGATGGCGGCGGCCTGGCGGCTGGCGGGTATGAAGTGATAGCCGTCCTTCGTCGGAGTCACGTCAACGAGCGGGTCATCGTTTGGCTGGATTTCGACGATCGCGGTGTAGTTGCCGTCGTCATCCGTCGTGACCTTCCCTGATCCCTGCCCTGATCCAGCGTTGAGCGGGGCCTTGTTGTCCACCTTGATCTCCACGCCCTTGATCCCTGCGCCGGTGCCGCTTTGCGTGACCGTGCCGGTGATCGCGACGGTGTTGTTCGCGCCGCTGAGCTGGAAGTCGAATCTCTTCGCCGTGTTCGCTTCGAACGTGGGGACGAAGGTTTTTGCGTTGTTGGTGGAGTCCGCCTTGGCCGCCGGGAATCCCGCCCTCTCCGTATTCACGAAGAGCTGGCGCCGCACGGCACTGATGCCGGACACGATGTAGCGGCCCAGGTCGTCGGTCGTGGCCGTCTGACCGTTCACGGTCACGGTCACGCCCTCAAGGCCGACGCCGAGCGTGTTCCGAACGAAGCCGAAGAGGGTGGCGGTCGACGGTGTGACCTCGATGCGGGCGTCGTCTGCAAGGGGGCTGAGCGCGCCGGCCGCCTCCGCGTCGCCCACCATGGCCATCCATCCATCCGGAATACCGAGCTCGTAGGCTCCAGACGCCATGGTACCGAAGTCGTGGAAGCTGCGCTCGTCGTGTGCCGTCGTCGGGTCGTTGCTCGACGCGGTGGTAAACTCCCGTCCGACACCCGCGAGATTCTTGCCCTCGACCGGTGACAGGCTGACCGTGATCCCCGATTGATACGTGCTGCTGGGGTCGGCCGAATTGAACCCGGCGCCCGACTTCCTGACTCTCATCTTCGACACGTTCGCGGTCACATCGTACGTGCTGACGACGGCGAACGAGCCGCACTTGCCGAAGTCCTGGCCGGTGGGCTCGGTCTCGGTCAGCGGGCAGAGCGTCACCGTGTGCCCCCAGCCGCCCATCGCGCCGAACGCACCGCCCATCACGCCGTTCTCGTCCATGTTGCGGTAGGCGTCGAGTTCCGGCTTGTCCAGCAGCATGTAGCCGTCCGCGGCGCTCGCCCGGACGACGATGTCCATGTCCGCCGGCAGGTGGGAGAAGGTGTGTACGCCCCTGCCGCCGCTCGAGTTCGCCCTGGCATCCCAATCGTCGTTCGAGATCGGGCTTGTGAACCTGCCGCCGCTCCCGCTCGCCTGCCGGACCTCGAGATCGACCAGCGACGCCCTGACGTCGCCGCCCAGGACGTTGCCCGTGTAGCCGCGGACCTGGTCGCGCTCGTGGTGCACGTAGACCTTCAGCGTCTGCGTCGTGTAGCTCACCACGATCGGGTCGGCGTCCATGGCGCCAGCCACCTTGAGGCCGGTGTGCGTGTACCCGCCGCCGGACGCCTCGTACATCTCGCCGCCGTCCAGATCGTCGTCCTGGTCGTCGGCGACCGTGAACGTGAAGCTTGCCGGGACCGACTCAACGGTTGTCGTGAACGGCACGCTGCCGTCGGCATCCAGCGCCGTCGGCGCGCCCGCGACCGGGGCATCGCCCATCATGACGCTGATCGCCCAGCCGCCGAGCGCTTCGCCGCCGCCGTAGTCGGTCGAGACCGTGGCGCCGCTGACGTTCACGTTGACGTTCAGGTTGACGATGTCGTTTTCGTTGGAGCCCTCGGTCGTAAACGACTGCGGATCCCAGGAGACGGCCGTCCTAGCGTCCGGGTCGGACTTGTAGTCGGCGGCGGAGACGCTCGCGTTGACCATGTTCCCGCTGGTCATGTTGCGCGCGACCTTGATCGACACCGAGCCGTCGTCGCCAGTCCTGTCGCTGCCCACGTTGGCGCCGTTCGCACCGTAGAGCGTGACGGAGGCGCCGGGAAGCGGGTCGCCCATGTCGTCGCCGCTCCTCAGCGACACCGTGAAGTTGACCGTCGTGTGCGTGATGTCGAACGGAACGGCCTGCGACTTGCTCTCG
>JAPPJO010000125.1 GCA_028820325.1 Gammaproteobacteria bacterium
CCTACCGCCAGATCCAGGCGCGCGGCGGACAGGTCAGGAAGGGCGAGCGCGGCACCCGCATCCTCTCCTTCCAGGACAAGAAGCGGATCGCCGTGACCGACGAGCAGGGTCGGCCGAGGAGGGACGCCGAGGGCAAGAAGGTCTACCGCTACGAGAAGCTCAAGGCGCCGTTCGTGCGCCAGTACACGGTGTTCAACGCCGAGCAGGCCGACGGGCTGCCCGAGCGCGCCAACCCGACGCCCGAGCCGCTCTGGAAGGTGCACCAGGAGGCCGAGCGGGTCATGGAGGACGTTGGCGTGCCGGTCCGCCACGTCCAGGGCGACCGCGCCTACTACCACATGAAGCGCGACGAGATCGTGCTGCCCGAGCGCGGGCAGTTCCCGTCGGCGAACCACTACTACCAGACCGCGCTCCACGAGCTGGGCCACAGCACCGGCCACGAGAGCCGGATGAAGCGCGAGACCCTCATCGAGGGGATCGACGGCGGGTTCGGCTCGCCCCAGTACGCCCGCGAGGAGCTGCGGGCCGAGATCAGCGCGATGATGACCGGCGAGCGCGTGGGCGTCGGCCACGACCCGGCGCGGGGCGCGGCCTACGTCGAGGGCTGGATCCAGGCGCTTGAGGAGGACCCGCGCGAGATCCGGCGCGCGGCCGCGGACGCGCAGAAGATCTCCGACTTCGTGCTCGACCGGCACCGCGAGCGGGTGGCCGAACGCGACCCCGTTGCCGTCGCGGCGGTCCGCACGCCCGCGCAGGGACCGCAGAGGATCGTCGTTCCCGTGCCGAGGATCCCGGTCCCCGAGCGCGGCTTCGGGCCGAGCCGCTGATCCGTGAGAGGGAGAGAGATGTTCGGCCGCCCGGCCGAACCGGACCCCCGTTCCGCCGCGCCATCCAGCCGCAATCGCTTTCCGATGCGGGACGGCCATCGCCGAGAATACGCCGCGGGCCGGGACGGCGGGTCCATCTCCTTCCGCGACCGCTGCGCCGGGGCGCTGACCGACATCGGCGTCCACGGCGCGGTGTCGTTCCGCGACCTCGCGGACGCCCGCTTCGGCGGTCATCCGTTCACAACCCGGCGGGCCGTGGACGCCTGGATCCGCGACGGCATCGTCGAACAGCACACGGCCACCGGGCCGAGGGGCAACCCGTTCAAGGTGCTGACCCTCACCCGCAAGGGCGTGGCCGAGGCGCGTGAACTCGCCGCCGAGCGCGGGATGGATCCCTCGCAGGCGATCCGCACGGTGCGGGTCCGGGACACCGAGGCCGCACACGACACCGCCATCTACCGCGCCTGCCGAATCGAGCGGAAGCGGCTCGAAGCACGGGGCGCCACCGTGCGGCGCGTCCGCCTCGACGCCGAACTCAAGAGCACCGTCGCGCGCGGCAGCGAGGCTGCGCGGAAGAGCGGCAGGCGGGCCGCCGATGCCGAACGGCACCGGATCGCGCGCGAACTCGGGCTCCCCCTGGACGACGAGGGGCGGGTGCTCTACCCCGACGCCCAGATCGAATACGAGGACGCGGACGGCCGGACCGGCCGCGTCAACGTCGAGGCCGTCTCCGGCAGCTACCGCGAGGCGGCCGTCCGCGCCAAGGCCGCCGCCGGGTTCGCGATGCACGCCAACGGACCCGCGGCGGCGGGGCTTCTCCGCAGGCTGGGCCTCGGTAGCGACAGCGGCTCCTGGCTCCGTGGTCCGGCCGACCGCGATCCCGCCACAGTCGAACTCTGAAGAAGAAGGAGAACCACGATGCAGCCCTGGAAGATCAGCGCGGGACTCACCGCCGCAATCGCCGGATCCGCGTTCCTGATCGGCGGTGCCCGCCTCGAATACCTCGCGCCCCACTGGCCAAGGGTCCTCGCGGAGCACGGAGTCGCGCTCGCGCTGCACGCCGCGCTCGCCCTCACCGCCGTCGCGGCCACGATCTACGCGGTTGCCCGCACCACCGGGCTCGCCGACCTCGGACGGCGAGTCGATCTCGCCGAACGGTCCGTGAGGCGCGGCGAAGGGGATGCCGGCCTCGCGGACTCGCTAAGGCAGGACGAGGAAGGAGACTGGAAATGACCCGGAAGTCCAGACGGAAGGCCAAGCCCGCATCCGTCGAGGGTCTGCCCGCCGACTGGCGCGGGAAGGCCAAATCGCTCCGCAGGTACGGGAGCGAGACCGCGGCTCTGGTGCTCGACCTCTGTGCCGACGATCTCGAAACCACGATCCGCGACCGCGACGAAACCACGCTGTCGCTCGTCGAGGCCGCCCGCGAGAGCGGCTATTCGAGGGAACATCTGGGCCGCCTCGTGCGGGACGGAAAGATCCCCAACGCCGGACGGCTGAACGCGCCAAGAATCGCTCGCATCCACCTGCCCCGGAAGGCCACACCGCCGGCCGCACCGCCACTGGCGCGGGACGCGCCGCGCCGCGAGCTTTCCAACAGGCAGATCGTGCAGTCCATCATCCAGAGAGGAATGGAATGATGGCACGCACGAAACGTGACAGGCGCTCCTACAGCGCCGGAGAATGGGGCCGCAACCGGGTGAGGGTGTTCGCAGACCCGAAGACCGGCCTCTACCAGATAGAGTGGCGCGAAAACG
Organism: Gammaproteobacteria bacterium; assembly: GCA_028820325.1. Classification (GTDB taxonomy): domain Bacteria; phylum Gemmatimonadota; class Gemmatimonadetes; order Longimicrobiales; family Gaopeijiaceae; genus BD2-11. The sequence goes on from JAPPJO010000125.1 coordinate 2,585, forward strand.
GGCGCAGGCTCACCCGGTCGCTCAAACACCGCGACTGGAGGCGCGCGAAGCGGCAGGCCGACGAGTTCGCCGCCGGGTTCGCGAAGCCGGAGCTGAACGGCATGCAGGAGCCCGAGCCCGGGCCGCTCACGCTGGAGACGCGGACTGTATCGGGCGTGAATCACGGCAGGGAATCGTCTAACTACATACAGGGCTGTACGATCTGCGCTTTCTGCCCTTCAACGGCGTCGACTCCCGTCACCTGAAAAAAGCGGCGAAGTCGGCTCAGATTACGGGAATTTCCCTGCCCTTTCGGCGACGTCAGGCGCGATTGCCGCTCACCGCACGTTGCCCTTCGAACGAGGGCGGGATCCTTCCCGAAATCCCGGTATGAGCAGACGCGGTGTCAGCCAGATGCTGGCCGAGGTCGCGTCCCTTGAGGGTCAGGCGATAGAGGTCCGCCGGCCCGACCGGCGCCCGGACGGTGTAGCCCGATTGGATCAGCTGTTCAAGTACGACGCGGGCATGGCCCGGAGCGCCCACGGTTGCCTCCCGCACCATGCCGATGCTGAATCTGCGACCGTCCCGGAAAGCATGAAGTACACGCTTGGCTTCGTCGGTCACGATCCCCTCCTGTAGCCCATCCACCCCTTGAAAGCTCCCCGCCCACGAGTCCGAGTCGTCGAGCGAAGGGTTGGTACCGTCCCGCAAACGCCAAGGACCAATTGGACGTATGGATGGGGGCGTCGGGAGCGTCGGCGCAACTTCTTGATCGCAGTATCGCCTCGATCTGAAGGGGCATTGCTCCCCGGATGCGCGCGTGAAACGAAGCAAACGTTCTCGGCGGGCCACACCCGAAGGCCGCGGGATCGCTGCCGCCAAGCGCCCGCCCCGTCTGTCAATGGCCGTCCCATTGCCGTGCACGCCGGACCGCGGACCACGGGTGGTCCGATTCCCGGCAGGGAATCTCCTAACTACTTACAGGGCGGCGCGGTCTGCGTTCCCTGCCGTTGGACTGTACACTACTGGACCGTGCCGCGAAAGCGGGAGAATCGGATTTGAATGGCGGGAGTTCCGCTCGGTAAGACCGGCCTACCCCAAGATGGCACGTTCCTACGCGCGGGTGGTGTTAGACGGGCCTTGATGCGGGATTCTTCGGCACGCCGCTACCTATTGTCGCCAGGCCTCAGCGCTTGGGATTCCACGGCTGAACAACACTTCCAGTCCCGTCGCGGCGGCTCCGGCCGCCGCGCCTGCTGTTGCAGCTGAGGCCGCGAGCCGCTCCTCGCGCAGAAAGCCCCGGATCCGTCCGGTCCGAGGGTCCCTAAGGATCGTCATTGGAGCGTCGCTGTCGCCGTCCAAGGTGAACGAGCCGCCAGGGCCGGTGAGCGTGATCGTAGCGATGTTGCGCTCCCACCCATGCCGCACGGGCAGCACGAAGGCGAAGCTGGAGTACCCTTCGCCATCGACCGTCTCCGGCATGTCAAATCGGAGGGAAAACAACTCGCTCCCATCAAGGTCCATGCCAGTCATCCCGTATTCGCCGCCGGTTTGGGGAAGCACAGGCGGAGCATCCACCACGAACGCTGGCTCCAAGTAGGGAGCTCCCTCCGGATCTACGCCTCCCCACAGCATCAATGATCTGGTCGGAGCGCCCGCCGCCTCGGACGAACGCTCGTGAATCAGGCGATAGAGTAGCGCCTTCGTGAAATTGTAGTCGCCTATCCATTGGTGAGATCGGCAATAAGACATCACGTCTGGATGGTCCGGCGATATCAGTCTGCCGCCGCCTCGCCGATCAAAACCCCACGCGCCAATCCTCCCATCGCGATGCGGATAGAACGGATCCAACCCTTGCGGGCCGCCGCACGGGGCGTGCGCTAGGCTCATGTTGTGCCCCAGCTCATGCGCTATGGTTGAGCTGGAGGAAACGCCGTCACGCATCGGCACAAAGGTTGTCCAGCCGCCTAAATAGGCCAAGGCAACCCTGCTGGAAAGTTCCCCCGACATGGTGCCCATCCAATAGCCACTCCCGCCTTCCAAAGCCCGCACCGCTCGGGTCTCACCGATCAACTCCCAGGCGTTGTTGGACGTTGTCAGGACGGGAGGATGGGTCTTCACTCCAAGGCGCTCGCCCACGGGAAGAATAGTGCGAGTATGCCGAAGGTTCTCGTGTCCCCCCGGGTTTGCAGCCATGGCTTCAGTGATGGCCAAGATGGTCGAGTCGGGCGCTTCGCTCCAAAGGAACGGGACCAATGTGAGGTTGAACCTGGGCATGGTCCGCACGTCGACGGGCATCCGACCCGACTCCGGGATGCGCCTAGCCACGACAAGCCCGGCTTCCAGCGTCCCTTCGGGATCAATCTCAATCACCATCTCCAAGCCGGGCCGCACGATCTCCGCTGGAACCTCCGCGTTGGCGGAGTAACATAGGTCGCCCTCGTCCACCTCGGTCGGGATGGCGCACGACCCCTGCGCCGTGTGCACCACGTGCACCTCCTCGCCCGACAGATAGAATCTCGATCGAACCGGCGGGACCAATGCGGCACCAGAATCCGTAGCCGTAACGAACACCCGCAGCAGTGCATCCTCGTCTGCCATCAGCGGCACAGGAAACTCTCGCGACTGAACGGCTTGCGTCAGATAGGCTGTCCCGGTGTCACATATCGCCACCCGCTGTTCAGAAACTCTCCTCAGCCATTCCTGGAAGACAGCGTCAGACAGCGCGCACAGCCCTGTACCTCCCGCCAGCAGCACTTCGAGTCGACCGAGGGACGTCAAGCCGATGGGCAGAGGACCGGCCAGTTCGGCGTTACCAGCCAGGGAGAGCTCGCGCAGCATCCGCAGGTTGCTGAAGTCCAAAGAGACCGGACCGGACAGCTGGTTCCTGCTCAGGCGCAGGCTGGTGAGGTTGCCGAGGTCCCCCAATTCCCGGGGGATAGAACCCGACAGCTTGTTTTCCCATAGCTGCAGGTGGGTCAGGTTGCGGAGACTCCCGAGTTCGGATGGGATCGGACCGGTCAGGTCGTTGTAAGCGAGGCTCAGCCGCTCCAAGTTGCCGAGGGTGCCCAGTTCCGGAGGGATGGGACCCGAAAGCTCGTTGCCGCCGAGGTGCAGGTTGGTGAGGTCGCCGAGGTCTCCCAGTCCCAAGGGGATAGCACCGGTCAGGTCGTTGGCGGAGAGGTCCAGCTGCTCTAGGTTGCGGAGGTTGCCTAGTTCCCCGGGGATAGAACCCGACAGCTTGTTTTCCCATAGCTGCAGGTGGGTCAGGTTGCGGAGACTCCCGAGTTCGGATGGGATCGGACCGGTCAGGTCGTTGTAAGCGAGGCTCAGCCGCTCCAAGTTGCCGAGGGTGCCCAGTTCCGGCGGGATAGGACCCGACAGCTTGTTTTCCCATAGCTGCAGGTGGGTCAGGTTGCGGAGACTCCCGAGTTCGGATGGGATCGGGCCGGTCAGGTCGTTGTAAACGAGGCTCAGCCACTCCAAGTTGCCGAGGGCGCCCAGTTCCGAAGGGATGGGACCCGAGAGCTCGTTGCTGCCGAGTCTCAGCGTGGTCAAGTAATCCAAGCTGCCCAGTTCCGGTGGGACGGAACCGGACAGCTCGTTTTCGGCGAGATCCAGGGCCGTGACGCGGCCCGAAGGGTCAGTCCGGACCCCATGCCAATCTCCGAGAGCCGCATGTGTGAGCCATCCATCGGCGTGGATCCAGCTGTTCCCATTCGTAGCATCGAACAAAGCAACAAGAATGTCGCGGTCCGACAACGGAGTACACTGAACGTCAGTACCGTCGTGCGACTGGATGCCGTTCAGCCAGGCGTGGAACGTTTGCTCGGGCGGTACGCACAAATCCGTATCATCGTAGTGGAATGCGTCCAGGCGGACCCGGAGTAGCGAGAACGGGATTCGGCCAGACAGGTCGGGATTGCCACTGATCCGCAGCTCCTTCATCCTGTCAAGCTGCCCCAGGCCCGAGGGAAGCCTTCCGGCGATCCTGTTGCGACTTAGATCGAGCGCGGTCACGCGACCGAGGGAGTCGGTTCGGATCCCATACCATTCGTCCAAGACCCCGCTGGTGCCCCAACCGGCGGAGTTCGCCCAATTGGTCCCGCCCGCGGCTTCATAGAGGGACTCCAACGCCGCGACATCGGATTCGTTGCAGAACGGTCCGTAGTCTTGCCTCGGAATTCCATCGAGCCACGCGGCGAAAGTAGCAGTGCCCGGCGCGCACAGGCCCGCGTTCCTCGCGAAGAAGAAACTCTCAAGGGTTAGATCTTGAAATGCCGCCGGGAGCGCGCCATCCAAGGCGTTTACGCCGAGGTACAGGTCGCGGAGGTTCGATAGTCCCCCAAGTTCGGCTGGGACGGGACCAGAAAGCGCATTATCATAGAGGGACAGACCCCTGAGCTTGACCAAGCTCCCAAGCTCCTGCGGGATCGTTCCTTCCAGGCGGTTATATTGAAGGGACAGGCCCCAGAGGTTCGTCAGCTGACCGATTTCGCGCGGAATCACGCCGCTCAGGTCGTTACTGCCAAGGTCCAAGTTGGAGATCTCTGCGAGTCTACCGATCTGGGCTGGTATCGAGCCTGCCAAGTGATTGCCTTGGAGGGACAAAGTGTACACCCGCCCCTCGCCAACGGTGCCCACCCCATACCAGTCCTCAAGTGGTGCGTCCGTCAGCCAGTTCTCGCTGTTGACCCAGTTCGGACCTCCGGTGGCGTTGTAGAGCGCAACCAAAGCTGCACGGTCCGGGTTCTCGACCGTAATCTCGGACGTGCCCGAGGCCTCTCCGGTCGCCGCGGTGATTTCGGCCTTCCCCTCGGCGACGCCCGTCACCAGCCCCGAAGCGTCCACCGTCGCGACCATGGTGTCGCTCGACGCCCATCCGAACTCGGCCCCTTGAACCCGGTGCCCATTCTCGTCGAACGCCTCTGCCGCCAGCCGCAACGTGTCGCCGAACGCGACCGTGCCGGCGGCCGGCGACACGACGACCGAACCGGCCGACTGCATCACGGTCACCACCACCACGCCCGACACATCGCCGGTCGTGGCCGCCACGGTTGTGGAGCCGGCCCCCGCCGCCGTCACCAGCCCCACCGAGTCGACCACCGCGATGGCCGTGTCCGTGCTCGACCATGTGACCCCCACGTTCTCCATCACGCGCAGGGCTTGGTCCAACACCTCGGCGACGAGCTGCACGTTCTGCCCGATCGCCGTGAACGCCACCGTGTCCGGCGTCACCGCCACCGTCGTCGGCACCGGGGCCACTACGGTCAGATCCGCGTGGCCGCCTACCCCCGCGGCCGTGGCCGTCACCGCCACGTCGCCGGGTTCGATGCCCGTCACCAGTCCGGTGCTGTCCACCACGGCCACCAGCGTGTCGGCGGACTCCCACGTGAACGCCGTCCCTTGCACGACATGGCCGTTCGCGTCGCTGGCCTCGGCGGCGAGCCGCAGCGTGTCTCCCAGCGCCAGCAGGGTATCGGCGGCTGGGGTGACCGTGACCGTGCCGACTTCCTGGGTCACCACGATGCCCGCCGTCCCCGAAGCCGAGCCCGACGTGGCCGTGATCGTCGCCGTGCCGTTGCCCGCTGCCGTCACCAACCCGGCCGCCCCCACCGTTGCCACCGAGGTTGCGCTGCTCGACCAAGTGACGGCCGCGCCCGTCATTGCCTGTCCGTTCTGGTCGAGAACCTGCGCCGCCAACTGAACGGTCGCCCCGATGGCCGTGAGTTCGGTGCTCGCCGGTGTCACCGTCACGGTTGTTGGCCGAGCCGGGTCGGGGGTGGGCGTGGGCTCCGTCGCCCCGTCGCCGCACGCATACGCCCACACCGCCGCCGACAGCCCGGCTATGGCCATCGCGAGGATTCGGTAACGTTTCACCGTTGCGCTCCTCTGGCGGGGGAGAGCGACGGAATCACACGCCGGCTGAGAAGCCGCGAGGGAATACAGGAAGGGAGTGGCGAAGCGGGAAGAGCGTCGAGTCGCGCCTCGGCTGGAGCTTTAGCCTCTGGAGATTGGCCTGATGGCTCGGCTCGGCTTTCGGGACCCCGTCGGGCTGGTATGGCGTCGGATGTGCCCAGAGTCGGTCCATAACGCCGAAAATGTAAGCCGACACTCCGCGCCTCGACAAGGGGAAGAGCCGGCCCTTGCGCGAAGGACGTGGCTTGGACGGCTCTGGAGAGGTGTCACACGGATCCGTCGACCAATTCCGGGTGCTCTCGATCACCCCCCGCCGCCGGAGCCCGGCGGGACGTTTCGACCGGCCGCTGGCAGTGGCGTCCGATGGCTCTGGCACGTCCTGACACAAGCTGACACGCCCTGACACAATAGGGCGTTTCCGTCTGGTTGACTTCCCCGCGACCAGTCCTTCAGCGTCCAACCATGGAGACGCCGAAACACCAATTCGACACGCGGGTCTGCACATCCCCGATGGCACCTCCGCACCGTCTTCCACTGCATTCGCGGTGAAGCTCCCGATCCGAATCGTGCGGACGGTTCGGCCCCCGAAGACCATCGAGATCGACCGGGATCGGCTTCGGTTGCCCTCCGTTCCGACGGCTGGACTGAAACCCACGACGGATGAGACTCGTAAGATGCCGCCCTTCGGGTTACCGAAGCGTGAGGGGCGGCTGGAGCGAACGATACGAACCACCGGAGGAGTCGCACGTAGTCAGGTTGATACACCCTGAGGCGGAACCGGTGCCCGCGTCCAGCGACTTCGGCGCTTGCGGAATCGTTGGCCGCACCGGCATCCGTTCGACCGCCAGCCGCGCTTGCGCGAGGGCCGTTTGACCGGGTTCCCCGGATCGCTCGCGGAGGTGTTCCGCCACCGCGTCGGCGGCTGTGGTCGCCGGGTCCCGGACGCGGCGCCCACGGGGGTGTTTGGCGCGGCTAAGGTCCGGGAGCCAGCATACCCCACAAACTCATACAGATTCGCATCTTCCTGTGTTACT
>JAPPJO010000155.1 GCA_028820325.1 Gammaproteobacteria bacterium
CCAACAAGGTGGGCACCTACCCCCTCGCCCTCGCCGCCCGCGACAACGGCGTCCCCTTCTACGTGGCCGTGCCCTCCCCCAGCATCGACTGGACGACCGAAGACGGGGCCGACATCCCGATAGAGGAGCGGGCTGCGGACGAGGTGACGCTGGTGCGCGGCGTTGATGAAGCCGGGGTGGAGCGCACCGTGCGGATCGCCCCCGAGGGTACGCGCACGGCCAATTATGCCTTCGACGTGACCCCTCGCCGGCTGGTCACGGGGCTGGTCACGGAGCGGGGCGTGTGCTCTGCCGACGGAAACGCGCTCAGAAGGATGTTTGGAAGGGAGACGGGGTGACAGGTTCCGTGTTCCCGCGCGGCGTGCGGATGCTGGAAGGACCTGAAGGGCGGCTTCCGCAGGCGCCTCAGTCGGAGATGACCGGGTCGGTCCTGCGCTGCCGGGCGTACAGCCAGGCTCGTGCCGAGGCGCGGGCGCGTTCCCGGCGCGCTTCGCGGTCCCGGTAGGCTCGGGCGCACTTGGCGCGGCAGGTCGTTCCCCCGCGCCGAACCGGCACCGGTGCCCCGCAATACACGCACAGATCCTCAGACGCGGACGCCGTTTCGCCCCGTTGTCTACGGCGATGGGTCATGCTGAATTATCCGGCCGTATTCTACACACACAGCTACCGCACTTTCCGGCGTGCGGGTGCTGCACACAACACACACCTGCCGCATCTCAAGCGGCTCGACCTGAGTGGCTGTATTGTCTCCCAAGCTGGATAGACCAATATATGCAACACCGATCTCGCCGCGTCAAACCCGCACTGGAGGTCCGATGCGCCGCCGCTTCCTCGCGTTACCGTGGATACCCGCGCTCCTTCTGCTCGGAGCGACGCCCGCTCCCCGTTTCGTCGAGCAGCCACACGCAGGGACCATCGTCGAGCAACCTCGCCCCGGCATCGACGTCGAGGCGTACCGCTTCGAGCTGACGCTCCGCGATGACGTTGACCGGATTACCGGACGGGCCACGGTGAGATTCCGTTTCACGGCGGCCGGAGTCGTGGAGCTGCCGCTGGACCTGATCGGCGTGAGGTCCGATGGTCAGGGGATGGAGGTTACCGGCGTCCGGGCGGCGGGGCGTCCCCTGGAGTACCGCCATGAGAACGACCTCCTCACGGTGGGGCTGCCCCGGGCGGGCCGCCCCGGCGAGCGGGACTCGGTGACGGTGAGCTACCGGGGCGCCCCCGCGTCCGGCCTCCGCATAGGCCCCAACAAGTACGGCGAGCGCACCTTCTTCAGCGACAACTGGCCCAACCGCGCGCGCAACTGGCTGCCCACGGTGGACCATGTGGCGGAGAAGGCGGCGTGCGAGTTCGTCGTCACCGCGCCCGCGCACTACCAGGTGGTGTCCAACGGCCTCCTGGTGGAGGAGACGGACCTTGACGGAGGCATGCGCCGCACTCACTGGCGGCAGTCGGCGCCCATCTCTCCGTGGCTTTTCGTGGTGGGCGTGGCGCGCTTCGCCGTGCAGCACCTGGGCGAGTTCGATGGGAAGCCCGTACAGACCTGGGTGTACGCGCGCGACCGTGAAGCCGGCTTCCACGACTTCGCCGTCCCCACCCTCCGCGTCCTCGCCTTCTTCGACGACTACGTGGGACCCTTTGCCTACGAGAAACTGGCCAACATCACCTCCCCGGCCACCGGCGGGGGCATGGAGGCCGCGACCGCCCTCATGTACAGCGAGAACGCGGTTACGGGCGACCGGCCGGTGCGCTGGCGCAACGTCGTCATCCACGAGATCGCACACCAGTGGTTCGGCAACGCGGTCACCGAGTCCGAATGGGACGATGTGTGGCTGAGCGAGGGGTTCGCGACCTACTTCACGCTGCTCTTCCGCGAGCACGCCTACGGAAGGGACGACTTCGCCATCGGCCTCCGCCAGGCGGCAGAGCGCGTCGTGGCCTGGTACGCGGAGAATCCCGACTATCGCATCGTCCACGCCGACCTCGAGGACATGTCGCGGGTGACCAGCGTGGCGACCTACCAGAAGGGCGCCTGGGTGCTGCACATGCTCAGGGAGCGGATTGGCGACGAGGCCTTCCAGAGGGGCATCCGCACCTATTATGCCCGTCACCTGAACGGCACGGCCTCGACCGACGACCTCATGCAGGCCATGGAGGAGGCTTCCGGCGACGACCTGCAGGCCTTCTTCGACCAGTGGCTCCGGCACGGGGGCAATCCGGTCTTCGAGGGGTCATGGGCATACGACTCCGACGCCGGAGCGGTGCGCGTCGATCTGCGCCAGGTGCAGGAGACGGGGCTGTTTCGGATGCCTCTCGACATCGGGGTCTACATGGGACGTGATCGGCTTCCGGCCCAGGTGGTCACCGTCGAGGTGGACGCGGCCTCCCACAACTTCGTGATCCCGGTCGACGCCGAGCCCTCCGAGGTCCGCCTCGACCCGGGTACCCGGGCGCTGTTTGCAGCGGAGTTCGAGAGAGCCGGAGGGGCGCCCTAAGCGGCAGCAGAAGCGGCCGGTCGCCCCTCCGTAAGGCGGTGGTGCACCATGGTCAGGGCGGGCACGATCAGCATCAGCACCGCCGTCGCGAACAGGATTCCGAAGCCGAGTGAAGCCGCCATCGGCACCAGGAACTGCGCCTGCAGGCTGCGCTCGAAGACGAGCGGCGCCACCCCCAGGAAGGTGGTCACGGACGTAAGCAGGATCGGGCGGAAGCGCGCCTTGGCTCCGTCGATGATCGCCTCCCGGCCGGGCATGCCCCGCCGGAGGCGATCGTTGATGAAATCGATCATGACCAGGGAATCGTTCACCACGACGCCGCTCAGGCCGATCACGCCGAACATTGACATCATGCTCATGGGCAGCCCAAGAAGCAGATGGCCCGCGATCGCGCCGATGATCCCGAAGGGGATGGCGGCCATGACGATCAAGGGCTTGGTGTAGGAGCCGAAGGGGATCGCGAGCAGAGCGTAGATGGCGAGCAGAGCCAGCGCGAAGCCGCTCGCCAGCGCGCCGAAGGACTCCACCTGCTCTTGCTGTTGGCCTCCGAAGCTGTAGGAGAGGCCCGGGTCGCGGGCGGCCAGTGCCGGAAGCACGGTCGCGGCAAGCTGCTCCGTCACCTCGCCGCCGGTTATGACTTCGCGGTCGACGTCGGCAGTGACGGTGATGACCCGCTCTCCGTCCGTCCGCCGGATCGTGGTGGGCGAGCTTCCCAGGCGCACCGAGGCGACTCGGCCCAGCGGCACCTCGCCTCCCATGGGCGTGCGCACCAGGTACTCCTCCACGTCCGCGATGGCGTTGCGTTCCTCTTCGGGCAGGCGAACGTAGACGCGCACCTCCTCGCGGCCGCGCTGTACGCGCACCGCCTCGTTGCCGAAGAAGGCGGAGCGCACCTGGCGGGCCAGGGCATCCAGGGTCAGCCCCATGGTCCGGGCCTCCGGGCGCAGGTCGAGCTGGATCTCCCTGAGTCCCTGATCCTGGTCCGCGCGGACATCGAACACGCCCTCGAACGCCCGCAGGCGCTCCATCAGGCTGTCGGCGACCGATGTAAGACGCCCGGGATCCGGGTGGGCGAGCTCGACGTGAACCGGAAAGCCGAAGTTGAGCAGCTCGGCCGTGATGGTGAGCGCCTTCGCCGCGGGGAGGGGACCCAGTTCCTCGCGCCACGCCTGCTGAAAGTCGGCCGCGGACACGTCGCGGAATTCAGCGGTTACGAGCTTGAATTCCACCGCCGCCAGGTTGGGGCGCGGATCGGGTGAGGGCCCGGCTCCAAAGGGCTGCATCTGCCGGGCCTCCTGCCCCACCGTCGAGTTGACCCCCTCGAGGAGCGATCCGCCGTCATCGGCGGACAGACGCGTGATGGCCCGGTATCCCGACGCTGCCAGGAAATCGGCCATCTCGGAGGTCCGCTCCGCGGGCGTGCCTTCCGGCATCTCCAGCGTGGCCGTGACCAGGTCCGCCTCCACCGTGGGCATGAAATTCACCCGGATGATGCCCGCCGGCACCATGGCGACGGAGAGGACGATGAGCGCGATCCCGCTCGTGATGACCAGCCCGGGCTGAGCGGTCGCGACCCTGAGGGCTCGGTCGAGAGGCCCGGCGATGAAGCGCTTCAACCCGCGATCGACCCCCCGCTGGATGCGGGCGACCAGGTGATCCCGGGACCGGCGCCGGCGCCTCCCCGGGTTCGGCATGTGAGACAGGTGGTTGGGCAGAACCAGGAGCGACTCGACGAGCGAGAACATGAGGACGGAGATCACGACGACGGGGAGCATCGTCATCAGCCTCCCCATGACGCTCGGGACGAAGAACAGCGGGCAGAACGCCACCACGGTGGTGAGGACGGCGAAGATGACCGGGCCCGTGATACGGCGGGTCCCGCGGATGGACGCGTCCACGCCGCGCCAGCCCTTCTCGCGCTCCGCATGGATGTTCTCGCCCACCACCACGGCGTCGTCGACGACGATGCCGACGGCGAGGATGAACGCGAAGAGCGTCATCATGTTGATCGAAACGGCCAGCCAGTTCATCACGGCGAAGGTGCCGACGAAGGAAACCGCGATGCCGACCGCCACCCAGAACGCGAGCCTGAGATCCAGGAAGAGGGTGAGCGAGAGCAGGACGAGCGCCAGGCCGATGAGGCCGTTCTTCACCAGCAGCCCGAGGCGGCTCTCGAAGATCTGGCCGGAGTTGTTCCACACCTCCAGTCCCACCCCGGCGGGCAGCGACGGGACGACCTCCTCTTCCAGGTGCTCTTCGACCGCCGCAACGATGTCGAGCACCTTCTCGTCCGAGGTCCGGAAGACCTCCACATAGACCGCGGGCTGGCCCTGGAAGCGGGCGATCAGGTCCACGTCTCGGAAGCCGTCGCGCACCTCGGCGATGTCCCCCAGGCGCACCACGGTGCCGTCCACCCGGCTGAGGACGATGATGTCCTCGAAGTCGTGCTGGGTGTAGTTCTGCCCGGTGGTGCGGATGCGCACCTCCTCGTCCCGGGTGTCGATGCTTCCCGCGGACAGGTCGAGGGATCCGCCCCGCACCGCGCCCGCGATGTCCCCCAGGGTCAGGCCCAGCGCCCGCAGCTGATGGAGGGGGACCTCGACGGAGATCTCGTAGTCGCGAATGCCCGTCGTTTCGACGTAGGAGACCACCGGAAGCGCCGAGAGCCCGTCTTCAGTGCGGTACGCCAGCTCCTTGAGCGTGCGCTCGCCCACGTCGCCGAACAGCACCAGGCGGATGACGCTCTGGCGATTGGTCAGTTCGCTGACCTCGGGGCGCTCTGCGCCGGCGGGGAAGGTCTGGATCCGGTCGACCTGGGCCTTGACGTCGTCCAGTGCCCGCGCGACGTCGGCGCCCAACTGGAGTTCCACCGTTACCGACCCACGCCCCTCGGCCGCCGTCGAACGGATCTCCTTGACGTCGTCCACCGCCTCGATCTGTTCCTCGATCTTGCGCAGGATCGACTCTTCGATCTCGTCGGGCGTGGCCCCGGGGTAGGGAACCGAGATGACGACCTGGTCGAGGGAAATCTCCGGGAAGACTTCCTGTACGAGACCGCGCAGGGAGACGAAGCCCGCCGCCAGAATGAAGAACATGAGCAGGTTGGCGGCGACCCCGTTGCGGGCCATGTAGGCGATGGGGCCGCGCGCCTCCCGCGGCCGGGCGTTCGACGAGTGCTCGTCCGGCGAGTGCTCGTCCGGCCGGCTCATCCGGGCCCGTCGGCGCTCGTCCGCACCACCATGCCCTCGGTGGCGAACTGCAGGCCGCTCAGCACAACCGCCTGTCCTTCCGCAAGGCCACCGGTGACGTACACGAGTTCGTCGGCGCGCTGCAGGACGCCTACCGGGACGATGGTGACCAGAGTGTCCTGGCGCAGCGCCCAGATTTCGTTCCCGGTCCGCAGCGCGGAACGGGGCACGGTGAAGTAGCGCTCCGGGGCGGCTCCGGCGATGCGCACCTCCACGAACTGGCCGACCAGAAGGGGTGGACCGCTCGGGCCGTCCTCCGCTTCCGCGATGTCGCCCTCCGGGGTGGCCGCCCGACCGCCCGCGAACGGGTCGGGGACGCGCACCACCACGTCGATCGTGCGGGTCTGTTCGTCCAGCGCGGCCTCGGCCCGGTCCACGTATCCCGACCACGCGTACGTGGCGTCCCCGTACTCGGCCATCACCGTGGCCTCGACGCTTGCGTCGCCATCACCCGCATCCAGCATCCAGAGGTCGGGGATGAGGGCCGCATCGGCGTCCGACAGCGGAACCACCACCTCCACGGCGTCGTCGGCGTAGAGCCGTCCCACGCCCTGTCCGGCGGCGACGAACTGCCCGACGTCCACCATTTCGGTTCTGACGATGCCGCTGAAGGGCGCGCGCACCTCGGTCCGCGCCAGCGCCAGCTCCGCGTCGGCGAGAGCGGCGCTGTCCCGCGCCAGCGCAGCCCGGGCGGCGGCCAGTTGCGGCTCCCGGAGCGTGAGCGGGCTCGCTTCGCCCGGAGGGGGGGCATCGTCTGCCCGCCGGCGCAGGAACCCCTCGTACTCGGCGCGGGCAATGCGGGCCTCCTCCTCGGCCTGCAGGAGCGCTACCAACTGCGCGGCGACGTTGGCGCGCGCCTGCTGCACGCGGTTCAGGTAGTCCGCGTCGTCGATGCGGAAAAGGACCTGTCCCGCACTCACGCGCCCGCCGCTCAGGAACGCGGGCGCGACCGACGCGACCTTGCCGTTGATCTGGGCGGCGACATCGATCTCGGCGCGCGGACGCACCGTGCCCGCGCTGTAGACCGGGATGGCGCCGTCCCGGCCGGTGGCGAGGGCGGTCGTGACAAACGGCGCCTGCGAGCCCGGCTCGCGCAACGGGGGGTCGGGACGCAGGGCGATCATCACGGCGGCCAGGACGACGGCGCCCCCGAGGATGCCCGAAGCGATCAGAAAACTGCGGCGGCGGCTCATCTATTCCGTCCCCCCGGTTGGCGTGTCGGCTTCTTCTTTGGATTCGCTGGCGGGCACCATGCGCGGGCCTTCGAGCTCCTCGGGTGGAACGGTCCAGTCACCGCCCAGGGAGCGGTGTACCGCCAGGCGCGCCAGGGCCAGATCGCGGCGCGCCCCGGCCAGCGTCGACTCGACGTTGAGCAGCGCCCGCACGGCGTCGAGGTAGTCGACGTAGCCTCCCACTCCGGCGGCGTAGCGGCGCGACTGCAACTCGACCGAGGCAAGGGCCTCTTCCCGCTGTGATGCGAGGAAGTCGTGGCGCCGCCCTTCGTTGCCGAGCGCGGCCAGCGCCGTCTCCACCTCGTGAACCGCCGTCACCACGGTGCGCCCGTAGGCGGCCGCCGCCTGACCGAAGCGGGCGTGCGCGACGGCGATGTTGCTGCGGATGCGACCCCCCTGGAAGATCGGCGCGGTCAGGTTGCCGAGCAGGTTGCGAAACCACTGGTCGACGTTGAAGAGCCCGTCGGCGTCCGCGGACTGCACCCCGATCGTGCCCGAGAACGACAGGGAGGGGAGCATTTCGGCCCGGCGCGCGCCGATGGTGAAGCGGGCGGCCTCGAGCCGCAGGCCCGCGGAGCGCACATCCGGCCGTTGAACCAGGAGGTCGGCCGGCACCCCTGCGGAGACGGGATCGCTCGACGGCAGCGGCGCCAGCGAATCGGGGAGGATCGCGTCGAGCTTCTCGCGGAAGCCGCCCACCAGAACGGCCAGACGCCCTTCGGCGTTGACCAGCTGGCTCTCCAGCTGAGGAAGGGCGGCCTGCGTGTTCCGAAGTTCCTGGCGAACCTGGTAGAGTTCGAAGGAAGTGACCAGACCGCGGTCGTAGCGGGTCTCTGCGAGCTGCTCCCGTTCAAGAAGCACGTCGATCGTCTCGCGCGCGACGGCTTCGCGCCTGCGCAGATCGGCGATCTCGAAGTAGGTCGTGATGGTCTCGGACAGCACGCCGATGCGCGCCGCGCGGTAGTCCGACTCCGACGCCAGGTACTCCTGCCCGGCGGCCCGCGAATCGTTGCGGGCGCGTCCCCAGAAATCCAGTTCGTAGGCGAAGTCGACGCCCAGCGACCAGGTCTCGATGCCGAGGCGCTCGGGGAACTCGAAACCGGGCAGCCGGTCACCCGCGATTTCGCGGAACTGCTGGCCGAAGCCGGCGTTGGACGGGTTGTCCGTGTCGCTGACGTTCGCGCTGGCCTGGATGGCGGGAAGGAGCGAGGCGCGCGCGATCCCCGCCTGGGCCCTGGCCTGCTGCACCCGGGCCACCGCTTCGGCGAGGTCGAAGTTGGCGGCCAGCACCGAGTCGATGACGGTGTTGAGCGCCGGATCCTGGAAAGTGGTCCACCACTCCCTGGCCTGGTACGCGCCCGACTCTTCGCTCCCCTCGAAGCTGTCGGGAAGCTCGGCGACCGGCTCCGGCACCGAAGGCGCGGGCGCGAGAGAGCACGCTGCGAGGAGGAGCAGCGATGACAGCGCCACAAGGGGCGCAGGCGTCTGCTGAACGTTCATGACCGCGTCACCTGCCTGTGTGCACGGAAGCTGTCCGACGTGATGCCGAAAAGCTGGTCCGGAGACGGCAGTTGGCGCAAGCTGCCAGAGGAGCGCGGGCGTCCGGTCGCCCCTGGCTCGGCCTTCTTTTCGATTACGGGCGGCCGAGCCGCCCGGCGATCCCTACCGCGCTACCTCGAACGGCACGGTCGCCACCTGGTCGTCCCACCAGATCGTGAACAGGCCGCCCTGGGGGGTCATGTCCATGAAGGTGATGACGAGCTGATCGGCGGACATCGCGATCGTCGAGACGTCCATGCTGGTGCGCAGAACGTCGCGGTCGGGCGTGTAGCCGTAGGCGCCCCACAGCGCGTCCGGGTTCTCCTCGCGGAAGTCGTTCTTCACGCCCCAGTTGGCGAAGATGAGCGTCCACTCGTCCTCGGTGAGTTCCGCGAAGACGCTGTATTCACCGGCGGGGAGGCGCTGGCCGTGGAAGGTCAGGTCGGTCTCGGTCATGAAGCGGGTGGACTGGTCGGCCCCCACGCGCCACACCGGCGCCCCGCGCAGGAAGGCCTGCCCGTACTCGTCGCCCGAGCCGAACAGGTCGCGGCCCCGGAGGATGGGGCGGCCGTAGGTAACGACGACCCACGAGCCGTTCTCGTAGCTGCCCTCCGAGTTGTACGCGCCTCCCACATGGGCGGCGGCCTCGCCGCGGGGGCTCAGCGGCCTGTCCTGAGCCTGAACGGTGGTGGCGAAGGCGAGCGCCAGGGCGAGACAGCACAGCGGCCGAAGCATCTTCATCGGTTTCCTCCGGGGGTTTGGGGTGGCAAAACGCGCGCTCAATCCTACACGAGCCGTCCGGCGGGAGAAAGGGGAGGAGATCCGGAGATGTGATGGAATGGACGCCCCCTCCCGACAGCCTCACAATTCACCGATGAT
>JAPPJO010000134.1 GCA_028820325.1 Gammaproteobacteria bacterium
TCGGGGAGCAGGACGCGGCCGGGAAGCCGCGCGAGGGCGTCGAGGTGCTGCGGGGCAACCCGGAGATGGTGGCCGCGGTCGCTGACTCGCTCGACTTCGAGCACAGGTACACGTCCGGCGTGATCGCATGGGCGCCGGACGACCGCCCCACCGACGAGCAGATCGAAGCCGTCCTCGACGAGTTCGAGAAGACGGCCTGGGCGGGTCTGGAGCCCGACCGCTACGCCTGGGCGGCGGTGCTGCACCGTGAGGAGGGCGGAGGCGCCCATGTCCACGTCCTCGCGCCCCGGTGCGACCTTGAGACCGGTCGGAGCCTCAACATTGCCCCTCCGGGCTGGCAGCGGACGTTCGATCCGCTCCGGGACGCCTTCAACCACGAACACGGCTGGGGCCGCCCCGACGATCCGGCCAGGGCCAGGGTGCAGCAGCCCGGACACCGCGCCTACATCGAGGCGGCGCAGCTGCGGACCGGGCTCCGGCTCGAAGCCTCTCCCCGCGACCTGATCCGGGACTACCTGCTCCAGCGCGTCGAGCACGGCATGGTGAGCAACCGCCACGATGTCGTCGCCGCGTTGCGGGAGGCGGGCCTCGAAGTGCCCCGGCAAGGCAAGGACTACCTCACCGCGCTGGACCCCGAGAGCGGAAAACGCTGGCGGCTGAAAGGAGAACTGTATGGAGAGAACTTCGACCGCGAACGATTTGACCGACCGGCTGCGGAAGCGGCTGGAGAGCGAACGCAGGGAGATCGAGGAGTTGACCGCGAGCGAGCTGAAGCGGCTCGCCGAGAACTCGCGGCGCGTCGCGAGGAACGCGCTCAGTACCATCGAGCGCGATACGGAGGTGGCGGTCGGGAACGTGCGCGAGTTGCTGGCCAAGGCGTGGCTCCGGCCCCTGATCGTCGGCCTGAGCCTTTGGATCGGTTTCTTCGGCGGAAGCTGGGCGACGATGCGCTGGTTGGCGACGAGCATTCAGGACCGGATCGAGACGCTCGCCGAACTGGACTACGACATCCAGGACGCGCGGCAGACGCTCGCGCAACTGGAGGTGGACACCTGGGGGGTCGCGCTGCTGGAGATCGAGGGAGAGCGGGTCGTGGTGCTGCCAGCGGGGACGCTGGACAACACGGACTGGACGTGGCGCGATCGGCCTGCCGTGAAGCTGTCGAACGAGTGAAGGAGGTCTATGACCGCGTTAGAGGAGCAGTTGACGAGGGCCTTGCGGAGGTTGTCCGCGCAGTACGAGCAGGAACAGCGGCGGCACTCCGGGCAGATCGAAGCCTTGCACGAGTACGCCGAAGTCTTGCGAGAATACGTCGAAGCCTTGAGGCAGCACGCCGAGCGGCAGAGCGGGGAGAACGAAGCCTTGCAGCGGCAGATCGAGCGGCTCGACGGGCAAGTGACACGCTTGGCCGAGTACTATGGGACATCCGCCGCCGCGAGGCCGCGCGGCCGCGGCTGGTGATAAGGCCCCCGGCGCGCGGGCCGGACCGCGATGCCGGACCGAGCCGCTGATGGTCGCGTTCGGAAACCGGAGCCGTGAGTCTGGCGCGGGCGCACTCTCTCCGCGAGCTTCCGGGCAGGCGGATCGTGCAGTCCATCGAATCGAGAGGAATCGAACGATGGCACGCACGAAACGAGGCCGGCGCAGCTACAGCGCCGGCGAGTGGGGCCGGAACCGGGTGAGAGTGTTCGCCGATCCCAAGACCGGCCTCTACCAGATCGAGTGGCGGGAGAACGGGCGCAGGCTCACCAGATCGCTGAAGCACCGTGACTGGTCGCGGGCCAAGAGGCAGGCCGACGAGGCCGCCGCTGGGCTCGCGGTTCATGAGCCCAGCAGCAAGGCCGAACCCGAGCCCGAGCCGCTCACGCTGGATCGGCTTTTTGAAATCTACGGTGAGGAGGTGACGCCCACGAAGGGCGAGAAGTCGCGGCGGCACGACGAAGCCGCGATGAGGATGTTCCTCGACTTCCTCGGGCCGAACCGAAGACCCCAGACGCTGTCGAAGCGCGACTGGGATCGCTTCATTCGGGCACGTCGCGCGGGCAGGGTCGGACGGAGCGGCCAGCCAGTGTTGAATCGGACGATCGAGAACGACCTGAAGTTCCTGATCGCGGTCCTCAACTGGGCTTCCAAATCGAGGGACGAGCAGGGCCGTCTGATGCTCGACTCGAATCCGTTGCGAGGGCTCAAGCTGCCCAAGGAGAAGAATCCCACGCGGGTCGTGCTGTCCGACGAGGAATACGAGGCGATGCTGCGGGTGTCCCGCCGGGTGGACTGGCGATTCCACGTCGCGCTCGTGCTCGCGCACGAAACCGGTCACCGCATCGGTGCCATACGGCATCTCAGGTGGTCGGATATCGAATTCGAGGACAGGACCATCCTGTGGCGCGCCGAGCACGAGAAGAGCGGATACGAACACCGCACACCCGTGACGGCCGAGGCCATCGTCGCCTTGGAAGTGGCGCAACGCAGGAACCCCGGGAACGGGGACACTCCGGTGCTGCCCGCGTCCAGGGATGCTTCCAAGTGCATGGGCCGGTCGCCGGTTCGCTACTGGTGGAACAGAGCCGAGGAACTCGCGGGGCTGGGACGCTTGCGCGGGCGCGGCTGGCACTCGCTAAGGCGGAAGTTTGCGTCCGACCTTATGGACCTTCCGCTCAAGGTGCTCTGCGAACTCGGCGGGTGGAAGGAGGCCCAGACCGTGCTGCGCTGCTACCAGCAGGCCGACACGGGACAACTCAGGAAGGCTCTGGAGAGCCGCCCGAGGGTCCGCACCTGATCCCAGTCGACTTGGCGGGAATCAAACAGCGGGAACACGCCCTCCGGATCCCGTAAGCTCCACGCTCACAGTAGGATGTGAATCTCTTAGCTCATGTCGAAGCGACATCGGCCGGCGTTCTGCTCGGCGTCGACCCCGAGCGCGAGGTGGCGCTGACGCGTTTTCTGGATCCCCTGGCAGCGGCCCTTGGAGCCCCCGAAAGGGCGATGTCGGTCGCGCCATGGACGGAGCTCAATCCGGTGCTTGCCCAGTATGTCGCGCTCGCCGATGCGATGTACTGGATCTTCATCGTCCTCATCTTTTCGGTCGCCAGCTTCGGCATCGCCAACACGACGCTGATGGCCACCTTCGAACGCCGCCGCGAGTTCGCCGTCATGCTGGCGCTGGGTGCATCGCCGCGGTCCGTGGTAGGCACGGTGCTGTCAGAGGCGGTCGCGACCGGCGTCATCGGGCTGGGCCTCGGGACCGGCGTCACGGTGCCGCTGCTGGTCTGGTTCTCCGCAGCGCCGCCCGACCTCGGATGGCTCTTCGGAAGTCTCACCGTGGAGGGCGTCCTGCTGACGCCGAGTCTCCGTGTGGGGACCAACGTGCCGGCATGGACCTGGGCGACCATCGGCCTGATCGTCACGGCACTCGTCTCCGCCCTCTACCCGGCAATCCGTGCGGCGCGGGTGCCGCCTGCCGACACTCTGTCGGGCCTGTAGCCGTGCTCCTGCGCGTCCTGGTCCGGCTCGCCCTCAGGAACCTGCGCCGTCATCTGCGTCGCACGGTGCTGACCGCCTCGGCGATGATCGTGGGCGGCGCATTCCTGGTCTGGTCGATGACGATCGACGACGGCAGCCACGAGCAGTGGGTCGATTCCGGTGTGCGCATGGGGAGCGGACACGTGACCGTCGAGCGGCCCGAGTACCGGCTGCGCCGTCAGATCGACAACCGGCTGACGACGGACGTCCTGCGCGCCGCGCAGCAGGCGCTGGCCTCTCCGGAGATCGCGCCGCATGTCGTGACCACGTCCGCCAGGCTCGGGATCAACGGGCTGGCGAGTTCGGCGGCCGGTGCGCGCCCGGCGCAGATCGTGGGGGTCGACCCCGTCGCCGAAGCGGGCTTCGGCATGATCGACGATGGGGTGATCGAAGGGCGCTACCTCGAGCCCGATGATCGGCTGGCGGCCTTTGTCGGCGCCGATCTGGCCCGCAGCCTGGGACTCGAGATCGGATCGCGCTTCGTCGTGCAGGCGCAGGGTGCCGATGGCGAGATTACGGGGCAACTGCTCCGCGTGGTGGGGATCTTCCGCACCCGCGTCGCTGCCGTCGACCAGGCGACTGTCCACATCCCGCTCGCGACGGCCGGCGAGTGGCTCGGTTCCGGGAGCGACGTGACCCACGTCGCGGTCGTCCTGCAGAGCAGTGACAGGACCCGACGGGTCTCCGACCGCCTGGCGCGGGCGCTGGCGGAGCCGGTGGAACGCGGCGAGGCGCGCGTCGTGGGGTGGCGCGAGGCGAACCCTGTCCTGGCGGCGGGGATCGCGATCGACGAGTTCGGAAATTACGTGATTCAGGGGTTCCTGTTCGTCATCATCGCGTTCGGGATCGTCAACACGGTGCTGATGTCGGTGATGCATCGCCAGCGCGAGTTCGGCGTGCTTCAGGCGCAGGGGCTGACGCCGGGTCAGACGGGCACCGTCGTTCTCATCGAAGGCCTCACGCTGTCCGCCGTCAGCGGGCTGGTCGGCGTCGGCCTGGGACTCCTGGGCACCTGGTATTTCTTCGGCGACGGGCTCGACACGTCGGTCTTCATGCAGGACATCGACCAGTTGACATTCTCGGGTGCCGCCGTCGACCCTGTCATCGTCCCGATCTTCGGGGTACGACGCATCATCCAGATCGTCGCGTTCATTCTCGGCATCGGCATTCTCGCCTCGGTCTATCCGGCGCTGCGCGCCGCCCGGGTCGACGTCACCGAGGCGATGAAGTTCGATCGGTAGCCGCTCTCGTGCCGGCCCCCCGGCGCGCAAGGAGAATCGAGGTGTCATGGCAGTGCGCGACACGGCAGCCGCCCGGACCGACGGCGTCTGGAAGGTCTTCGAGCAGGAAGCCGAATCCGTGCAGGCGGTCCGCGACGTCAGCCTGACCATCGAGCGTGGCGAGTTCACCGCGCTCGCGGGGCCGTCGGGCTCCGGCAAGACGACGCTGCTGAATCTGATCGGTGGCCTGACCCGCCCCACGCAGGGACGGGTCTGGGTCGCCGGGCGCGAGGTGAGCCGCATGTCGAACCGGGAGCTGGCGCGGCTCCGGCTCGAGGAGGTCGGCTTTGTCTTCCAGGCCTATAACCTGCTCCCCGTGCTCACGGCGTTGGAGAATGCGGAATTCCCGATGCTCCTCCAGGGCGTGGACGCGGAGGAGCGCCAGGCGCGGGTCCGCGAACTCTTTGCGCGGACGGGAATGGAAGGGCTCGAAGACCGGCGCCCGGGCAAGCTGTCCGGCGGCCAGCAGCAGCGGGTCGCCGTCGTGCGTGCGGTGGCTGGCCGTCCGGCCCTGGTGCTCGCGGACGAGCCGACGGCGAACCTCGACTCGGTCACCAGCGAAGCGCTCCTCGATGTCATGGGCGAGCTGAATCGCGACCTCGGAGTGACCTTCGTCTTCGCCACCCACGACAGCCGCGTCATGGAGCGGTCTCGGCGTCTGGTTCGCATGGTCGACGGCACCGTGCGCGACGACGAGCGCCGATCCTAGAACCCTGTCCCGGAATCCCTCCCGAGCGTTCGGCGCTACGTTGAGAACGAGGCCGAACTGAACACCGCACCGGTCATCGCTTGAGGCGCGAGCAATGGACATCCACGAGGCGATAGCCATCAGTCAGGAGCGACTGGCGGGAGAAGGTGCCACCATGCATGACCTGCTCCGGCACCTGCGAGACAGGATCTCTCCCGTTCTGATCGGGGAGCAGGAGTGGGAACACCTGCTGGCACGGGCGGAGACCCTGCCGATCACCATGGGTGCCCAGCCGTTCGGTTTCGAGCTGCCGCTGCACGACCGTCGGCCGCGGGCGGATTTCGGCGTTTCGCTGGCGAGCGGCAACCGGTCGGGCGCGTTCTTCGAAGAGAAGGCGCAACACGATCCGGCGGATCGCACGGCGGCGGCGGTCAGTCGCCTGTTTCGCAGCATGGAGGCCGCGGACTCGCCCCTGCGCGCGATTGTCGGCCGCAAGTTGATGCTGGAATACGACATCGGGTCGGGGGGCGACGGCGATCCGCAGCCGGGGATGTTCCTGCGGCCCAACGAACGCACGATCATCGGAGGCGCCGGGCAGCAGCACGACGTCGGCGTCGTGGTTGACGGACTCGTGGCCTGTCACGACTGGGAACCGAGCCCGGCAGAGCGGAGCAACGCCGAGCGGGTGTACCTGGCGCAACCGGAAGACACCCGCCTCGACTCGTTCGGCCTGTTTCCGTCGCGCGCACGCACGATCCGCCTGGCGATCATGGGCCTTACCGGGCCGCGGGATGTCTGTTCCTTTCTCGAGGAAATCTGCTGGCCCGGGAACGTCGCGACTGTGGAGACGGTGCTTGCACGCTTCAGCGAGCGCACGCACGTCGTCAGGACCGGGGTGAACGTCGACGTGCAGGCGGATGGTATCGGTCCGGCGCTCGGTCTGACGCCCATAGTCAAGCAGAGATATACGGCTGATCCCCGGGCCTGGATCGATGGCCTGACGGATTGGCAGCCGGTGCTGGAGGCCCTGCGCCACGAAGATCGCGTAGTGGCGGAGAAAGTCGCGGCGCTGGGCGGCTGGGTCTCGCAACCGACCATTCTGTTTGGCAGAACCGGGCGCTTTGTTCTGTTGCGCGGAATTCACCACATTAAGCTGGTCATCGCCGGAGATCGGGTTGAACAGATCAAGGCCTACGTCTACATGGTGCTTTCGGGTGCCATCGCGCCCTGATGTCGGCCTCGCGCGCGGGCCTGCGGATGGCGCGAGTGGGGCCGGGACATGGCGCGCCGCGTTTGCCGCGCGCCGTCGCGTTCAGGGGGCGGCGCGCCCGGGGAGGTCGCCACGCTGAAGGAACTCGGTAGCAGTTCGTGCAGGAAGATTGCGGTCGTCGGACGCGGCACCGCGGGCGCGCTGGCCGCCGCCAGCGTATCGCGGTTGCATCCGGAGCGCGATCATGAGCTGCACCACATCTACGACTCACGCATTCCGATCATCGGCGTGGGCGAAGGAAGTTGGCCCAGTCTGGTCCGCGACCTGCAGCAACTGTTGCAGTTGCCCCACGAGACGGTTCAGCAGCGCCTGAACGGAACCCGCAAGTTCGGCAACCGCTTCGAGGGATGGGGCCGGCGCCGGCAGGACTTTACCCACTACTTCACGCCGCAACAGGTGGCCTATGCCTACCACCTGTCGGCCGACGTGATGGCGGACCTGTTGTGCGCGAGTACGCGGGCCCGCCACATCGACGCGAATGTGACCGCGATCAGGAGGGTGGACGGAGGCGCGCAGGTGGAGTTCGAGGGCCGTGAGTCCGAGCGTTATGACCTGGTCTTCGATGCTAGTACGACAGTGCGTTCTGGCGCAACGCCCGCGACCGCGTGTGGCCGAACTACCGGGAGGCCACCGATCCGCTGGCCGTGGACTCTTCCGCCTTGCGCAAGTTCGACGAGATGATCGAACTGGTCGACGCGCAGGTCCCCGATCCGGCGGATTGGGCGCGACAGTGCGCCTTCTTTCCCGTGAGCAGCTTCGCGCAGATCGCCCACGGTCTGGGCGCGCCATTGGGGCGGAAGCGGGAATCCCGGCCGACGTAGCCGGCCGGCCGACGCGGGTCAGGCGCCTGGCGCCCCCATCCGCCGTGCTCCGCTCAGAAGTACCAACTCACGGAAAGATACACGGACAGTCCCGCCGAGCCGTACGCGGAAGGCAGCGGACGGGTGGCCGTCGTGTCGTCGTCACCCAGACCGAGGAATGCGCCCGTGGTCACCGCCACATCGCTGCCGGCTGAGTAGGCGACGCTCGTTCCCGTGGTTGCGCTCAGGTCGTTCAGGTTCCAGAGCACGAGACCGCTCAGGCCCCAGAGCGGATGCACCTGGTAGGACGCCCGGACGACCGTCTCGTCCCGTCCGAGCACCTGTTGTTCGCCGCGCAGGAATGTGGCCGATCCCAGCGTGGCCAGGTACGCGTCCGGTCCGTCCGCGCCCAGGCCGTCGCGCTGGTACTCGAGCGCGAGCGTCAGATCCCTTCCGCCGACCTGAAGCTGCCGGTCGAGGCCGAGCGTGCCGCGAAAAACGACCCGGTCCGGGAGTTTGCGCAGCACGGCCTCCGCTCGGACGGCCCAGCCTCCCACGGATCCGGCCGCGCCGAGGGCCCCCGCAGGATCGCCGTACACGACCCCGCCCCATGCCGAGAGTTCCCAGTTCCGCGCCGTTGTGAGGCCGCGTATCAGCGCGGTCACCTCCTCCTCTCCCGCCGGCGTCCGGGTCGGCCTCACGACGAGGTCGACCTCGCTCAGCGCGCTCGGAAAGAAACGGAGTCGGGCCGCGTCGACCCCGGCGCGGAACTCCCGGAACGGGTCGATCGGGTTGAAGGGCGTGAACGGGTCACTCGGCGTGAGAAAGAGCGCGGTGCCCCACGACACCGCCTGCCGCCCCACGCTGATCTCGAAGCGGTCACTCTCCCACCCGACGTACAGGCGATCGAATCGGTGCCGCCAGACGACGTGGTCCCGATCCGCGACGGTCCACTGCAGCCGGAGCCACTCGCCGCCGCCCGGCACGGCGCCGAGGTGGAACTCGGGCACCTCCGCGAGGCGCCGGAACGTCAGCAAGTTCTCGTAGGCGGCACCGAATCCGAAGGCTCCCACTCCCGACTCGCCGAAGAGTCGTACCCGGTTGAACTCGCCCAGCTGGCCTTCACGGGTCCCGGCGAGAGGAACGGCCTGGACGTAGCCGTTCAGCTGCATGGCCCGACCGGACGAAATGTCGCAGAGGACCGAGAGCAGCACGGCCGCCCAGGCGACCCCGGCGCGGCGGCCTGCCGGGCTCCATGGTACGCGACCGCCCCGGAGCCGGGCCGGGCTACGGGTCCGAGCCGCCGAGCCGGTGACCCGCTTCAGTGGTGGCGTCGGAACCTGCACCGGGCCCACGGACGTGCTATATTTTCCTGTTTTCCGCTCAATCCGAATGGGATTGTCGCTGCTCGATACTTGGTGAGGAGGCGCTGCCGGGTCGTGTTCAATAATCCGTTTGATTCGTTTCACGATACCGTTGCCGAAGCAAAGCAGGAACGGGAACAACTCGACCGGCTGCTGACGATTTCCACGCCGCGGGAGCGTCTGCTCGTCGCCGCCATCGCGCTGTGGTTGTTCATCTTCGTGACGTGGCTCTTCTTTGGCAACGTAGCCCGCAGCCTCGCGGTGGACGGTGTGCTGGTCGACCCCGGCACAAGCCTCTCCGAAGCTGGCCGGTCCGTGCAGGCGCTCGTCTGGATCGAGGACGACGTCGTGCCGCAGATCAGGGCAGGGATGCCGGCGGTGATAGAGCTGGGTACGGCGGATGGAGAAACCGGCACAATAAGCGTGGAAGTTGCGGCAATTTCCGCCGTTCGCCTGTCCGAGGTTCCCGCGGCCTTCGAGTCTGCGGTGCAGGCGTCCGTGCACCGCCTCGATATCACGCTGGATGAGAGCCTCGACCTTGCTTCCATTGCGGACAGGGACTGTCGGATCGTCATCGAGGTCGGCACGCAGTCTCCAGTCGCATTCCTGCGGATGCGACGGTCATGATATGGCGCTGACCGCTTTCGAGAGGGCTGGCGACAAGGCCGCACCAA
Source organism: Gammaproteobacteria bacterium (assembly GCA_028820325.1). Classification (GTDB taxonomy): domain Bacteria; phylum Gemmatimonadota; class Gemmatimonadetes; order Longimicrobiales; family Gaopeijiaceae; genus BD2-11. The sequence continues at coordinate 9,599 of JAPPJO010000134.1, forward strand.
GCTTCGAGAAACAGAGGGTCACCACGCCGATTCTGTTGCAGATGCACGCGTCGGAATGTGGCGCCGCCTGCCTCGGCAGCATCCTCGCCTACTTCGGACGCTGGGTTCCGCTGACGGAATTGCGGGAAAAGTGCGAAGTGAGTCGGGACGGGAGCAGTGCGGCAAGCATCGTGCGCGCCTCCAGGCACTACGGTCTCGAATGTAGTGGACTCAGCCTGCGTGCCAGTCAGCTGAAGAAGTTGCAGTTGCCTCTGATCGTGTTCTGGCAATTCAGCCATTTCGTTGTCCTCGAGGGGTTCGACAGTCGCCACTTCTATCTCAATGATCCGGCCACGGGGCGGCGCAGGCTTTCGGCGGAAGAGTTCGAAAAGGGCTACAGCGGAATTGCGCTGCGATTCGAGCAGGGCTCCGGTTTCACGCCGGGCGGCGAACAGCCCGGATTGTTCACGCAGCTGGGCACCCTGCTCAGCGGATCGCGGAGCGTGCTTGCCTGCGGCCTCATGTTGACGCTGCTGGCCCTTGTTGTTCCCGCAGCTCTCGGCGTTTTCGTGGACGATGTTCTGGAGAACCGGGGGCCCTGGGGCGGACTCGTGGCGGCCCTGCTCGGCGGCGGTGTCCTCGTATACATCCTGTCCCTGCTCAAGCACCGGTTCCTGAAACGGTTCGCGGTCCGGATTTCGGTGATGGGCTACAGTCGAGGCCTGTCGCGGTTGCTGCGGTTGCCGGTGGAGTTTTTCGAACACCGTCTCGTCGGCGATCTGACGGATCGGGTCTCGTCCATCGACAGAATCTCGAGAAACCTGACGGAACAGTTTCTGGTGCTCATTATCGACATGGGAATGAGCGCCGTGCTGCTCATTGCCATGTTGGTCTTCGATGTCCGGCTCACGCTGGTGGTGCTGTTTCTGGCCATTCTCCACGGCGTGCTGGCACACTTTCTCAACGGCTTCAGGGCAGTTCGAAGCCAGGCGATGAGGCGTGAACAGGGACTGTTGATCGGCGTCGGCATGCAGATGCTGAATCACGCCGACAATCTGCGCATGACGGGATCGGACGACCGTTTCTTTTCGCGCTGGAGCGGCCATCAGGCGCGCGAACTGCATGCGCGCCGGCGCTATTCCACTCTGGGATCCGTCAACACCGCGCTCCCGGGCATGATCGCCGCACTTCGCAGCGCGGCGGTCCTGGGCATCGGGGGAAGCATGGTCATGGTCGGAGAGATGACCCTGGGCACGCTGGTCGGGTTCTATATCCTGGCCGAGATGTTCCTGGCGCCGGTTGGGCGTTTCCTGGAGTTCGGCGAGAAACGCCAGACGCTCGAAACCGATCTACAGCGACTCGAAGATATCTCCAAAGCCGCGGAAGACCCCACCTTCAGCCGCCGGAGTCCGGAGTCGGAGTCGATTCCCACCTTCAAGGGCCGACTCCAGCTCACCGGCCGGCTCGAGTTGCGAGACGTCAGCTTCGGCTTCAACAAGAGCCGGCCCGCCCTGATCAAGGACTTCAACCTCCTGATCAGGCCGGGGCAGCGGGTTGCCGTGGTCGGTCCCAGCGGTTCCGGCAAGTCGACCCTCGCGCGGCTGATTGCCGGTGTCTATCAGCCCTGGTCCGGCGAAATCCTGTTCGATGGCCACCCCCGGGATGAGATTCCCGAGGAGGTGCTGCGGCGGTCCATCTCCATGGTGGATCAGGAGGTCGTGCTCTTTTCCGCGTCCGTGCGCGACAACATCACGCTGTGGAACCCCGCCGTTCCGGATGAAGCCATCTTCGCGGCGACACGCGATGCCCGGATCCATGACGAAATCCTGCTTCGGCCGGCCGGGTATTCGACCCGGGTCGAGGAAGGCGGCGTGAATTTCAGCGGCGGCCAGCGCCAGCGGCTGGAGATCGCCCGGGGGCTGCTGGGCAATCCGACGCTGCTCATTCTGGATGAGGCGACCAGCGCCCTCGATGCCGCGACGGAGGAATACGTCGATGACGCCCTGCGACGTCGCGGTGTCACCTGCCTGATCGTGGCGCACCGGCTGAGCACCGTGCGGGACTGCGACGAGATCATCGTGCTCGACAAGGGCGTCGAAGTGCAGCGCGGGACGCACGACGAGCTGATCGCGGTTCAGGGCGGCACGTACTACAAGCTGGTCAAGTCCGGCTGATGGGGGACACGAGGCCGGGGTACGCGTCCATCGCGGAACTCGCCGCCCGCTCGGGCGAGTCCGTGCCCTGCGCCGGCAACCTGCCGGTGAAGCTCGACGACCCGGACACTGTCTGGTTCATCGATCATGGCGCCGTCAATCTGTTCCTGGTCGAATTCAGGGACGGGGTGGAGCAGGCGGCGCCGCAGCATCTGCTGCGCCGCGAATCGGGCTGGCTGCTGCCGGGCGTCGCACCAGACGGACCACGCGATGAGGAAGACACCACGCTCAGCCTGATCGCCAAGGGGTCGCCGGGCACCGTTCTGAAACGGCTGCCGGCCTCCGTGTTGTCCGAGGTCGATCCGGCGGAGCTGGCGGAACAGATCGACACCTGGCTGACCGCGATTACGGACACACTCTCGCGGTTTGCGAGCCGCCTTCCGCGTCCGACCGCGCTGGCCAGGCCCGGTCCGATGCGGACCCCGGCTCCCTGTACGCTATCCGCGCAGCGCGGCGTCGTATGGGTCTCCGAACCGCCGCGCGGCACCAGCCTCTTCATGGATCTGGTCGACCAGGCGGAGATCGTCGAGGCGGACGGCCCGGACGAAGCGGTGATACCGCTGACGCGGACAAGCTGGCTCATCCTGTTCGACGAGGCGTCACTCTCGGGCAGGTCGACCGAGACACTGGCAAAGCAGGGCATCCTGCTCTCGGCGCTCGCATCCTTTCACGCGGTCGCCTTCGCCCTGGAGCGCCTGAACCGCCGGCTGGCCGTGGCCGATGACGCGAATCTCGAGCGCGCGCGGACCACGAGCCGCCGCACGGTCGAGAGAGCTGCGCGGCAGCGCCTCTTCAACATCTATGATCTGCCGATTGACGCGGATGCCGGTGTCGAGGACACGTCGCTGGCGGACGCCCTGCAGGCGATCGGACGCCGTGAAGGCATCGATTTCAAGATCCCGGCGCGCTCGGATCCTTCCGGTGATCCCGTCAGCCTCGTTGACATCCTCGATACGTCGGGCGTGCGCGCCCGGCGCGTGCGGTTCGGAGCCGAGGGCGCCTGGTGGCGCGGCGACAGCAACGCGATGCTGGCATTCCGCGCCGAAGACGGCCAGCCCGTGGCGCTTCTGCCGGGATGGTTGGGGCGCTACCGGCAATTCGATCCGGTCAGCAAGCGCAGCGTCCGGATGACGGCGGATCGTGCCGCTACGCTGGCGGACGAGGCCTGGATGTTCTACCGGCCACTGCCGGTGGGGAACGTGAAGCCGGCGGACCTGCTGAGGATCGCGCTGCGTGGATCGGCGGCGAATCTGGCGCGGCTGGTAATGGCCGGGCTTGCCGGCGGCCTGATCAAGCTCGTGCCGGCGTTCGCGCTTGGGTTCGTCGCGAACCAGACGGCGGCGGGCGGCACCGCCGGAGCGCTCTATGCCGTGGCCGTGGCGGTGGCGGGGTTCGGTCTGCTCGGCGCACTGCTGCACCTGCTTCAGAGCACCGTGATGATGCAGATCGAGGGTCGCTCGGCTTCACGGGTCGAAGCGGCCTTCTGGGACCGTCTCATGCGCCTTCCGCCAAGCGTTCTGCACGGCCGTCGGGCTGGCGATCTGGCCGTGTCGGGGATGACGTTCCAGAATCTCCGCGACGGGTTGCAGGGAGTCGCGGCCGACGGCCTGCTGTCGGTCGTTTTTCTGCTTCCGGTGCTTGGCGTCATCTTCCTCTACGATGCCACGCTCGGGACCGTTGCCCTCGCCTTCAGCCTGGCTTCGCTCCTGATCACCGTCGTCCTCGGGCTGCGCCAGCTTCCGCCCTATGGGCGGATGATCCGAGCCGCGCGTCGCGTCTCCGGCCGGCTATTCCAGATCGTGGGCAGCATAGGCAAGCTGCGGGTGGAAAACGCGGAAGCGTCGGCTTTCGCCATCTGGGCGCAGGACTACCGGGAGCAGAAGCGTACGGAGCTCGAGCTGGGCGCGCTCGAGGGACATTCGCGGGCATTTGGCGCGGCGCTCCCCTTTCTTGCCGCCGGAATCCTGCTATTCGCGGTCGCAGCCATGGGCGACGGGAACCTCCCGGTCGGCGATTTTCTCGTCGTCTACCTCGTCTTCGCCGCGTTTCAATCCGCCGTCGCACGGCTCGGCGAGTCCTTTGGCGCGGTTGCCGCCGTACTTCCGGCGTTCGACCAGATGCGCCCGCTTCTCGCTGCGGTCCCCGAGGCCGAAGTCGAAGGAGCGCCGGTCGAGGATCTGGGGGGCGACATTTTCTTCGACCGCATTTCCTACCGGTACGATCCCGACGGCCCGTTGATCCTCGACGATGTCACGATTCATGCCCGCCCCGGGGAATTCGTCGCGATTGCGGGCGAGTCCGGCGCCGGCAAGAGCACCCTCTTCCGGTTGGCGCTTGGATTCGACCGGCCCACCGCCGGCGCGGTGTGCTACGACGGACGTGATCTGCGGAACCTGAACCTGAAACAGGTGCGCCGCAGAATCGGCGTGGTGCCGCAGTCCGTCGGACTCCATCCCCTGGATATCTGGGACAATCTGGTCGGGCACCACGATGAGGTGGCGAGCGACGAGGTATGGACGGCGGCGCGAGTCGCCGACGTCGAAGCGGAGATCAAGGGCATGCCCATGGGCATGATGACCATGGTCGGCACGAGCGGGGCGGTCCTGTCGGGCGGCGAGAGTCAGCGCGTTTCGATCGCCCGGTCTGTGATCGGCAGCCCGCGAATCATGCTCTTCGACGAGGCGACCAACTGGCTGGACAACGAGAGCCAGGCCAAGGTCATGCGAAACCTCACCGCCCTGACCTCCACCCGGATCGTCATCGCGCACCGCCTGTCCACGCTGGAACAGGCCGATCGCATCTATGTGCTGCAGGCCGGAAGAGTCGTACAGAGCGGCTCCTTCAACGAACTCATGGAGGCCGACGGGGTGTTCAGAGACCTGGTCAGGAGGCAGGTCGCCTGATCGATGAAGGGACCCATGGACGCGGACGATCTCCTCGCATCAAGAGCGGATGAAGACAGCGACTTTCGCGAACGTCTTCTCCGGAACCCCAGGGAGACCATCGAGGCGGAATTCGGGGTGACGCTGGCCGAGGACCATGAGATTCACGTGCACGAAGAGACGTATGCCGCGACGCATGTGGTGCTCCCGCCGCGGAGCAAGCTCAGCGACGCCGAACGAGAGGAGGCAAGGACCGGTGCGGCGTCGCTCGAGTTTCTTCGAAGGACACTCCACGACCCCGCGCCGCCCCTTCGCCCCCCTGCGCCGAAAGAAGAGGGGGCCCGAAGCAGCGGGGCCACCACCGGGGCGCTGGCCAGGGCGGCGAGGGAAGGGATCCGCCGCGGGCTTGCCTTCCTGGAATCCGCGATCGACGAGAATGGGGCCTGGCACTGCATCCGGTTCAATGTGGCCGACCCGGAGATCCCGAGGCATTTCGAGAGGCCTCCTTTCGTGTCGGCTCTCTGCGCGCTTGCCCTCGAGAGCTCCGATGAGCCGCAGGCCAGGGCGATATGCACCGCTACGAAGGCGTATCTCATCGACACCATCGAATATCCCGGATGGTGGCGGTACTACCGTCACCTGCCCCCGGATCTCGACAGTACCTCACTCTGTTCGCTCGTCATCGGGACGCACCCCTGGATCTGGCTGGGGAGGAACGTTCCGGGGATGCTGGCGAATCGCGATGAGGCAGGCCGCTTCATGACCTGGGTGCTGGCGGAAGACGAACCCGACGTCGTGTCGCGCTTTCGTATCGAGGCCGACCCGGTCGTCAACGCGAATGTCCTCGCCTACCTGGGCGACCATCCGGGAACCAGGGATGCCCGGCGATGGTTGGAAGCCCTGGTGACCGAGGACAACCTCGAAGGCTCATCGAAATGGTATCCCGACACGGTCTCGATCTACTATGCGATCACCCGCGCGATGATTCGTGCGGAGCCCGCCCTGGATCCGCTGCGCCCGGTCCTCGCGGATCGCATCCTCGGCCTGCGTGACGAGGAGGGCGGATTCGGCAATGTCCTTCAGACCGCTCAGGCGGTGACGGCGCTCTACAACATCGGAAGCCTCGAGCGCATCGATGCGAAGCGCGAGGTGGAGATGCTGATGAGCTTGCAGCGCGAGGACGGCAGTTGGCCGGAGCTGCTCGCGTTCGGCGACCAAACGTTGAAGTGGGGCGTGGTCGGCCAGATCGGGCATGGATCCGAGGCCGTGACCTCCGCGTTCTGCATTGAGGCCCTGGAGCGTCTCGTCGAAGTGCTGGGGACCTGAGCGTGCCGGGTGATGCGGCCCGGAAGCACGCGCCTCCCCGGCAAGGGATCCTGACCCGAACGACGCGTGCGGACCGGGGCATGGTCAAGCTTCCCGCGCTCACCCCGCACCTCCGATTCCACGAGATCGGCGAGGCGCAGGTGCTTCTCGTCTCCGAGTCGTTCAATACGCTGCTGCACGGCAAGCTGCACTGCGATCTGCTGCCGCTGCTCGACGGTCGGCGCCCCCGGGACGAGATTGTCGCGGCCCTCGAGGGCGCCCACGCGGCGACCGATGTCCTTGCGGCCATCGCCGCGTTCGCGGCCAAGGGCTACCTGGTCTCCGCCGATCACGGCATGGACCGCCGCCAGGCAGCCTACTGGTCGTCGCTCGGCGCGTCGCCGCGCTGGGTCGAGGAGCGGCTGGCGCAGTCGCGGGTCACGGTCGAGGGTGACGACGGCGGGCTCGTCCGGCATCTGGAGGCGAACGGCGCCAGGGTGGGGACCGGCGAGCCCAGGCTCACCGTTGTGGTGTGCGGCGACTATCTCGAAGCACATCTCGCGGAGGTGAATCGGCGTCAGCTCGAGGCGGGAGTGCCGTGGACGCCGGTGCGGCCGAGCGGCATGGAGCCGCTCTTCGGTCCCATCTTTCGGGCGGACAGGCAGGGGCCGTGCTGGGACTGCCTCGCGTACCGCCTGCGCAGCCACCGGGAAGTCCACGGTTTCCTGCGCAACGTCGCCGGCGAGGACGCCGCCTTCAGGCCGTTCGCGGCTCAGCCCGCCGTGCTGGAAGCGATGTACGGGTTGATCGCGGCGGAGATCGTCAAGTGGCTGGTGCTGGGTGAGTCGGCCCCGATTCACGAGCAGGCCATCGCGATGAATGTCGCCACCTTCGAAAGCTCGCAGCATCGGGTCGTGCGTCGGCCGCAGTGCCGGACCTGCGGCGACGAAGCCTTGCACCGGCCGGATCGACCACCGGTTCCGGTGTCTCTGAAGGCGAGCCCCAAGGCCCATCGCAACAGCGGCGGCGCGCGCGCCGTGGCGCCGGGTGCCACCCTGGCGAAGTACCGGCACCTGGTGAGCCCGATCAGCGGCGTCGTGACCTGGCTGTCGCGCACCACCGATGAGGCCGACTCCTGGCTGCACGTCTACTGGGCCGGGAGCAATCTCGGCATGAGAAGCCGGAGCCTGAGTTCGCTCAGGCGCAGCCTGCGCAGCAAGAGCGCCGGCAAGGGCAGCACACGACAGCAGTCCAAGGTCAGCGCCCTCTGCGAGGCGGTCGAGCGCTATTCGGGTGCCCGTCATGGGGACGAGATCCGTATCCGCAAGCGATTCGTCGAGTTCGCCGGCAAGGAAGAGGCGATCCACCCCAACGAGGTGCAGCTGTTCAGCGAGAGTCAGCTCGACGATGCGGCGAGCATCAACGCGAAGGGCCACCCCTACAACATCGTCCCGCCGCGTCTCGAGCCCGACGCCGAAATCGACTGGACGCCGGTGTGGTCGCTGACGCAGCAGCGGCACCGCTACCTGCCGACATCCCTCCTCTACAGCATGTCGGCCGAGGAGCGCGGCCCCGCGGATCTGATCGCCGATTCGAACGGCTGCGCCGCGGGCAACACCCTGGAAGAGGCCATCCTGCAGGGCTTCTACGAACTGGCCGAGCGCGATGCGTTCGCCATCTGGTGGTATAACCGGTTGCGCGTGCCGGTCGTCGATCTTTCCAGCTTCGACGACGAGTACGTTGCAGCGGCCTCCGACTACTACGGCCGCCACGAGCGGGATCTATGGATGCTCGACGTCACCTCCGATATCGGCATTCCCACCTTCGTTGCGCTCTCCCGCCGGCCGGACGCCCGGACCGAGGACATCATCTACGGTGCCGGGACCCACGCCGACCCGCGCATAGCAGCCCTGCGCGCGCTTTGCGAATTGAACCAGTGCCTCACCTGGCTGCCGCGTCCCGGGGCGGGGGACGGCCGGCCCAGGATCGACGATCCGCTGGCCCTATGGTGGTGGAAGACCGCCCGGCTCGCCGACTGTGCCTGGCTGGCGCCGGCGCCGGACGAGCCGCCCCGCACGGCTTCGCACTATCCGGTGACCGAATCGGCGGACACACGCGAAGATGTGGAGCATTGCCGCGCGCTCGTCGAGGCGAGGGGGTTGGAGTTCCTTGTGCTGGATCAGACGCGGCCCGATATCGGCATGCCCGTGGCGCGGGTCATCGTGCCGGGCATGCGCCACTTCTGGGCAAGGTTCGCGGCCGGGCGCCTGTACGACGTGCCCGTCAGCCTGGGCTACCGGGAGTCCCCGCTCGCCGAAGCCGACTTGAATCCCGCGCCCGTGATCGCGTGAGGAGCGCGCGGGAAGTCCGCACTTAAAACGCCGACCTCGGCGAAGCCAGATGTCAACTGACCTCGCCGAGGCCGGGTGTTTCAGAGGCCGGCTGTCGGGTCTCGCCGGCCGCGGTGAGCTACCAGCAGCAGCAGAGGCCGGCCGAGATGGCCTCCATCTGCTCCTCGGTGATGTGCGGATCCGGCGGCAAGGCGAGATGCACCGTCTGCATGTCGCTCTCATGGATCTGGATGTTCATCGAATCGGGAATCGTGATGCCCAATTCGCCGCTGATCGCCGTCTTGGGATCCGCGAGAAGCTGTTGCCTGAATCCCGCGTCCACGGTGGACTTCTCAACAATCTGCGCAAGCATTTCATCGCCGCTTCTCATGGCATTCTCCGTCGTTTCTGCATTGGGAACCATCACCACTCTCACAGGAGTGGCTATTCCGAAGGATTAAGTCAAGCCTTGTGCCCCCCCTGTTCGGGGTGGTTCGAGCCGGCGCCGGGACTCGAGGCTGTTGCGTTCGCCTACCGGGCCGAGCCATGCGCAAGCGCGGCGATGTCGGTGGCAGCCGGGGACGCGGTATCGCGGGACGACAGATCCGGTTCGACGTCGCTCGGGGTGGCTTCGCGCGACTCGGCCATCAGCACCTCGCGGGCGGCACTGTGTCCCAGAGCGCCTCCCAGCGTCTGCGCGAACCGATCCTCAATCCCGCTGTCGCCCGACACGAACACGCAGCGCGCCCCCGCGAGCGCCACAAGCTCGCGACCCGAACCGGGATTCCGGAGCTGTTCCTCGAACTCGGCGAGAGAATGGAGGCCGCTCAGTCCGCCGCGCGGGACGGGCGCCAAGAGCAGGTTGTTGCGCGACAGCGCACGCAACGCCTTGCGGACGCGGCGGCACAGCGCTTCGTAGTACCTGACCGGGCCGCCGTCGTACACGAAGCGGACATCGAGCTCCGCGCCCGGCAGCGCCTCCCCGTCTGCCAGCGGTCCCAGAACCGCGACCACCACGCCGCCGCTGGCCTCCGGTACGCCGCGATCGGCAAAGTCCTCCTCGACCGCCGCCAGGACGGTGACGATGGAGGCTTCGGCGACGCGCGACAGCGCCGTCGTCGCCTCGCTCACGGACAGGCTGCCACGCATCGCGTGCACGGCGATCTGGAAGACCTTGCCGTTCGACCACTCCAGCGCCGCCTCGACCGCCTCGCCGGCGTCCTGCACGGGGATGTCGTCGAGTTGGGCCCGCATTTCGGAGAGGCTGAGTTCGTGCGTCCAGTACAGGCGCGCCAGCCCGCACCGGGCGATCGCCTCCGATTCCGAATCCGACAGGAATCCCTCCGGCAGCTCAAGGTCCGTGAATTCCCGCTCCCGCAGCGTGTCGAGCAGGGCCGGCGAGCGGTTTATCCACCCGGCGAGACCGGGGGCGGCGGCGTGAATCTCCGCGATGACGTCGAACGCGTCGGGACGCGCCGCGAACGCCCGGCTGTCGTAGGCGCTCCAGTCGTCGATCTCCGGATAGAACTGGGCCCGCTGACGGTCGAGCAGCGGATCGATGGTCTCGAACCACCGCTTCGGAAAGAGCGCCATGCCGTTCATCTGGGCGTAGCTGCCCGGGAGCTGCGGGGAGGCGGCCTCGCCGTGATGCTGCAACAGCGGATAACGATGGTTGGACGTATGGTGGTCGGCGTGGCGCTGCATGTTGTAGTACAGCCAGTTGGTGAACTTGTAGGCCGCGCTCCAGGCATGCCTCGGCTTGACCGGCTCGTACCTGCCCGTGGGCATGCGGATGCGCCGCAGCCCGTAATGTTGCACGTAGTTGCTGATCTTCATCGAGAAGACGACGCTGCCGCACAGCGCAAGGTAGAGCAGCAGGGCCCAGGGGCCGCCCCACCACAGGATCAACCCGTACCAGAAGACGATCTGCACGGTGTAGCGCCAGAACGCGTTCGTGTAGTGCCACAGCGGCAGGTGACGGCGGGTCAGCCGGCGGCGTTCGAACCGCCAGGCGCCTACCAGGTTGTTCGCCACCTCGGCAGGCAGATACTGCCAGAAGCTCAGGCCCTTCGGCGCGGATCCGGGGTCGAGCGGCGTACACACGCGGGGGTGATGGATGTAGACGTGCTCGGTCGCATAGTGCGGGTAGGAGACGGAGGCCAGCAGGAACTCGCCGAGGCGCCGTTCCCACAGAGCCCGCCGATGCACCAGTTCGTGGCCCACGATGAACACCGTCTGCGCGACGAGCGTCAGGATGGCGGCCGTGACACCCATCTCCCAGAGGGAGAGGCGGCCGACGACCAGCACTTGCCAGAGCGCGAACACGAAGGCCAGCGGCCAGAACGCGGCCCACAACCAGAGCGAGAGCTTGTACAGGAACAACTGGCTCTCGCGGGTCCTGGCCGGATCCATGTTCCGCTCCTCGAGGCCGAAGAGGTGGTCGAACCGGTCCGCGAGCATGAAGAAGACGAACGGACCCGCGAGCCACCAGCCGCCGTACATGGCGGCGGCGAACACGAGCGGAAAGATGAGAAGCGGGACGAAGTGCGGCAGCGCGTTCGCGACGGAGGGCTCGACGACCCGTCGGCCCGCCGCTATCGAGGCGCCGGAACTATGTGCTTCCATCCTGGATATCCTCTACCACGGTGACTCGGTGCGCGGCTTCGTTGCCCGGCACCTACCCCATCGAATCCATCATCACAAAAATCTAGCCTCAAGGGTAGCCCACGCCAGCAACGACGCGGACTCACGGGACGAGGACGGGCGGACGTTTTCTGAGCAGGAACAGCCCCTCGTTCCAGCTCGACACGGCGATCACGCCGCTCTCGAAGTATGGGTAGTTGCTCCACGTCCCGCCGAAGGCGGTCGCGTCGTCATCCGTCGGCACGGTGTCGAAGAACGCCACCTCGACCGGGTTCTCCGGGTCGCGGATGTCGAGGATCCGGAGGCCGCCCAGCAGGTTGGACTGGTAGAGGAAGTCGCCGCGCACGTACTGATTGTGGTCGATTGCGCGCGTCTCCGCGAAGTACTCCGTCGCCAGCACCGGATCGTCGAGTTCCTCCACGTCCCACACGAGCGTCCGCGTGTTCGAGACGGTGCCGCCTTCCTCGTCGAGTTCGTCGCCGAGGAAGAAGTAGCGGTGGTCCTCCGTGAGCCACCCCTGGTGGGCAGCGACCGCGCCCGGGTAGTTCGCGCTCGCGAGCGCGACCGGATTCTCCTTGTCGGTGATGTCGGAGATCCCGAGCGCGTCGATCGAAGCGTGGAAGCAGATCTCCCGTCCGACGTAGTCCTCGTCGGGTCCGGCGTAGACGACGCACTGGGCGTCGTGCGTGTAGCCGCCGCCGAGGAAGCCGCCGATGTCGGGGTCCGCGAAGCAGCCGGCGAAGCGCGGGTTCCGGGGATCGCGGATGTCGATCATGTGGAGGCCGCCGCCGCACGCCTCGCCCCCGCCGCTGCTGCCGACGGCGTGCGCGAACCCGGTCTCCTCGTTGATCACGATGTTGTGCGAACTGAACACGCCGTCGTAGTGGGCCGTCTCCGCGAACATCACCGGGGGATCGCGCACGTCGCGCAACTGGGTGAGGTCGAAGATCTGGACGCCGTGCGCGCCGGCGTTGTCCGCCACGATGAAGGCGTGATCCGCATAGGTCTTGATGTCGCGCCACAGGTTCTCGACGCCCCCTTCGGTGAGCGGGAGTTCGCCCACGTAGACCGGCGCGTTGGGGTCGGTGATGTCGACGAAGGACGTGCCGTTGGACTTGCCGAGGAGGACGTATTCGCGGCCCGTCTCGGGATCGGTCCAGCCCCAGATGTCGTTCGCGATCGACGTGGGGCCCGCGCCGAGTTCGGCGAGCGGGAGGAAGGCGACGAGATCCACGTCCGTGCAGGCGTAGTCGAGCGCGGTCCCGTCCTGGCAGCTCACGGTCTCGCCCGAGATGGCCGTCATGTTCGGCCGCTCCGGGTCCCGCAGCGTGCCCGAAGCCACCCAGGAGCCTTCGGCGTCCGAGGGCTCGAGGACGGCGGCCGCGCCGAGCCGGAGGTCCGCCTGGCCGGCTCCGACCACGGTCATCTCCGCCCCGGCTCCGAGGCTGGACCCGAAGGCGGCCCCGGGACCGAACGGAGCGGCGTCGACGGACTGAACGTGGTCGAGCGAGGTCGGGTCGACGGCGTACGCCGCTCCGGCCCCCGCGGCGGTGCCGGGCGCGCCAACCCACAGCAGCCCGCCGCCGACGGCCAGCGAGGCGCCGAAACCGGTCGCGTCGGAGCCTTCCGGGGAACTCACGAGTTGTGGCGCCCCGGGGGGCTCGCTCACGTCGAACGCCGCGACGACGCCCGTGCCCGCCTGTCCGGGCGCGCCCGCGAACAGCGTGCTGCCGTCCAGGACGAGCGACGCGCCGAAGCGGGCTCCGGCCGTGAGGCCCTCCAGCACGAACGCGCCGGCTGGCCGCCAGGCGTCGCCCTCGCGCTCGAAGCGGTACACGGCGCCCCGGCCGCCATCGCTCCCGGGTGCGCCCACGACGAGCAGGTCGCCGGCCGCGACCAGGGCGGCGCCGAAGCGGTCCGCCCCCTCCGGCGATGGGCTCGTGAGACGGGCCGCCATCGCGGCCGCGCCGTCCGGCCCCACGGCGTAGACGTAGACGGCCCCGGGTTGCGCGGGCGCCGGCTGGCCGAAGCGCGGCAGGTCACCGAGTCCGCCCGGAGCGCCGAGAAACGCGGCGTCGCCGGCGATGGCGACGGCGCTCCCCGCGCCGGCGCGCGGCTCCGTCGCGGGATCCAGCGTGGCGCGCTCGACCCACTCCCCTTCCCGGCGCTCGAACAGGTAGGCGCGACCGCGCATCTCCGCCGCCCCCGGGGCGCCGACGAGGAGCCGCTCCCCGGCGTGGGCGATGTCGGTGCCGAACTGGTCGCCCACCGCGCCCGCCCCCGGCCGCACCGTCCCCTCCACGGCCCAGGCGGCATCGCCGCCGCGCCGGAACACGTACACGGCGCCCGCCTCGGGGTAGGTCGGGAGCCGGATCTCGGCCCCGTTGCGCGAGACGAGGATGTCGTCCCCGACGAGCGCGATGGAGGCCGCGAATCCCGAGGCGGTGTATCCGGGCACCGTCGGAAGGGTCTGGGCCAAGGCGAACCCGGGCGTAACCAGGAGGCCGGAGATCAGGAGCGGGAACCTTGCGACACGCATCGTTACCTCCAGTGAAAACCGTCTACCGCGCCAGCGGGTTCACGCCGGCCAGGGCCGCGCCGGCGAAGGGGAGCGCCAGTACCCACAGCCTCAGGCCGAGCGGGCCGGCCCCGTCCGCCGCGATGCCGCCCAGGGCGAGGAGCGCCAGTCCGGCGCAGGCCGCCGTCCCGCCGGCCGCGAGCAGCCAACCCGGGCGCGTCCCTTCTCGGCGGCCGCCGCGCTCGAGCCGCCCGAATGCGAGCACGCACGGGACGAGCACCACCGCGTACAGGGCGAACCACAGCGGCCGGACGGTCCACCACGCGCCGGAGGCGGGGTCGACGCCGAGGCCCACGCCGCCCAGGAGGAGCGCCGCGCCGACAACCAACGTCGCCGCCGTCAGGTGCCAGAGAAAGATCGTCATGATCATCCCGTTCACGAGCACCGTCGCCGTCCACGGCACGGTGCGCCCGAGCCAGCGCCGCATGGGGCCCTCGATCGACAGCAGCAGCCCGGTGTGGGCGAGCGCCAGCGCCAGCATCGGCAGCTTCGGCGGCAGCGAGTTGCTGATCTCGTCGCCGGGGACGCTCACCATGCTGACCGGGTACGGCCCGAGCGTCACCATCCCGACGAGGGCGGCCGCGCCCAGGGCGGCCCACGCCGCGCCCTTCCGCAGGCCCGCCGCGTACCCGTCGCGCCACGCGTACCCCAACTGGTGGACGGCGACCCAGATGAAGGCGTAGTTGGCCCAGCCCACGACGGTCAGATCGGCGGCGAGGAAGAGGACATCGTCCACGACCGCGGCGGCCACCAACACCCAGAACGACCACAGCCCGTAGCGCCGCCAAGCCGCGTATGTCAGAGGCACGATGAGGACGACCATGACATAGACGGCGAGGAACCAGATCGGGATCAGCGCCATCTGCGACAGGTCGCCGACGAGGGTCGCGTCGACGCCTCCCAGTCCCATGCCGACGCCCAGCAACACCCATACGACGAGCAGAGCCAGGACCGGACCGAGCAGGCGCCGGAGCCGCGTCTCCAGCCACTCGGCGTAACTCTGCCCCCGGTCGCTGGCCGACCGCCACGAAACGCCGTTCGAGTAGCCGCCGACGAGGAAGAAGATCGGCATCACCTGGAAAACCCATGTGAGCCAGCGCGTCCACGACTGGTGTTCGAGCGCGCTCGAAAGCGCGATTTCACCGCCGCCCGTGTACGGCGCCGCCTGTATCCAGTGGCCGACCACGACGGCGCCGATCGAGAGGGCGCGCAGGAAATCCACGTACCGGTTGCGCGACTCCGGGGTCCGCGCGGCCACTCCCGCCGCGCGGGACCAGAGGCCGCTCATCAAGCGCGGCTCACGGCAGGCCCAGCGCCACGTACTCGGCCGGCTGCTCGCTCCCCCCGACGGCGACCACGATGTACTGCTTCCCCTCGTGCACGTACGTCATCGGCCCGCCCGTCGTCCCGGACGGGAGTTCCGTCTCCCACACGACCTGCCCCGTCGCCTTGTCGTAGGCGCGGAAGGTCGTCCCCCAGTGCGTGTCCGGCGTCCCGATGACCGCGTCGCTTCCTTCTCCGATGAAGAGCAGCGACCCCGTGACGAGCGGCGCCGGCCGGTTCGCGTTGCCCAGCGGAGGAAGGTCCAGACCCTCGAGGAGCGGATGGTCGTTGGCCCCGTCTCCGTTCGCCGCCATCCACAGGTGCTCGCCCCGGTTCATGTCGATCGCCGTGATCCGTCCCCACGGCGGCTTCACGAGCGGCAGGCCCTCGATCTCGGCCCGCGGCCACCCGCCCTGCGTGCCGAACTCCATCTCCCCCGGTTCGGAGTTCGCCGACAGGCTCCAGACGTTCGGGAGCGTGTGCGACACCGCGTAGTAGACGCCCGTCTCGGGGTCGAACGCGCCCGTGTTCCAGTTCCCCGCCCCCCAAGCGCCCGGGATGACGTACGTCCCGATCTTCCCTTCCGCCGTCCCCCGCTCCATCGGCGGCGTGAACAGCGGCCCCATGACGAGCGAGTCCGCCAGCGCGAGCGCCCGCTCGCGGATCTCGGGCGTGAAGTCGATCAGATCTTCCGGCGTCACTCCCTGGCGGTCGAAGGCGGGCGGGCGGCTCGGAATCGGCTGCGTCGGCGACGTCGCCTCGCCCGGCACGGTCGACTGCGGCACCTCGACCTCCTCGATCGGCCACACCGGCTCCCCGGTTCGGCGATCGAAGGTGTAGAGGAAGGCCGTCTTGCTCGCCTGCATGACCGCGTCGATCGGGCGCCCGTCTACGTGGATCCGGCCCAGCACGGGCGGGCCCACGGTGTCGTATTCCCAGATGTCGTGGTGCACCATCTGGAAGTGCCACACCCGCTCGCCCGTCGCCGCGTCGAGCGCCACGAGGCTGTTCGAGAACAGGTTGTCGCCGGGCCGGTGTCCCCCGTAGTAGGCGGACGTCGGCGCCGAGAGCGGCACGTAGACGTAGCCGAGTTCGTCGTCCGCGCTCAGGCAGCACCACGAGCCGAGGTCTCCCGATTCCGCGAGCGACCCGCCGCCCCAGGTGTCCGCCCCGAACTCCCCCTCCTCCGGGATCACGTGGAACGTCCAGAGGAGCCGGCCGGTGCGGGCGTCGAAGCCGCGGATGTCCTCCCGGACGCTCCCCCGCCACTCCGTGCCGCCGTCCCCGGCCCCGTCCACGGTCCCCGCGAGGACGATGACGTCGCCGACCACGATCGGTCCCGAACTCCAGCCGTACCGTCCGCCGGCCGGGAGTTGCAGATCCACCCGTCCGCCGTCTCCGAACGAGGCGATCGGTTCGCCGGTCCGCGCGTCGAGCGCGTGCATGGAGGGGCCGCGCACCGAGATGATCCGCCCGGCGAAGTCTCCGCCACCGCCATCGCCATCGGCGCCACCGTCCCCGCTACCCGTGCCGGAGCCGCGCCAGTAGGCGACGCCCCGGAAGCTCCGCCCGCGCACGTCCTCCTCCGACTCCGGCCGCTGGACCCAGCGCGTCTCCCCCGTCCCCGGATCGAAGGCCTCCACAAGCCCGACGGCGTTCGGCGCGTACAGCGTCCCTTCGACGAGAACGGGCGTCCCGCGCAGGTAGTTGTTGAAGTCGAGCTCGGGGAACTCCGCCGTCAGCGCGCCGTCGACGGCCGGCCGCCGCCACAGAACCTGCACCGCGTCCACGTTCCCTTGATCGATCTGCGTGAGAGGCGAGTACCGGTTGAAGGAGTTCTGCCCGCCGTAGTACGTCCACGCATCGCTCGGCGGCGGTAGCCGGTCCCCTCTACCGTCCGCACACGCCACGAACGCGAACGCCGCGGCCAACCCCACGCACGCCGACACCGGGAAAGCGCCATTCCTGCCGCGGAGCCTGCTTGCCGGATCGCGTCGTTGTCGCCGTGCCTCCATGGACCCCTCCCGCATTGGCGCGCCCCAACCCCGGGGACCCTCGCCCGCTCCTGCGCGTAGACGTTCACAAGATTGTTCCGGAACGGGTTCCACGGGAGGGGTCCGGCGAGCAACACGCTCGATACGTCCGCAGTCTTCCCGGAACCAACGAGGAGAAGGAGGATTCCGAGCCATGAGGGAGATCAGCTATTTCAAGGCACGCCGGAACCTCGCGGCGTTGATGGATCAGGTCGTCGACGACCGCGAGCCGATTCTGATACGCCGGCGCGGCAAGGAACCGGTCGCGCTCGTCGCGGCAGACGAGCTTACGTCCTGGATGGAGACCGCCTACCTGCTCCGCTCCCCCGCCAACGCCCGGCACCTCCGCGAGTCCATAGCCTCCATTGAACGCGGCGAGGGCATAGTCATCGATGTCGACGAACTCGCCAAGCGGCTGGGCGTTGAGGACTAGAAGATTGCGCCGAGGCGGAGGTGCAGCTTCAGGGTGGGGCCGGCCGCACCACCTCCGCCCCGCCCCAGGCCGTGGGCCACATCCAGTCGGATGAGGCCGTCCATGAAGACGAGTCCCGCTCCCACCGCGTAGAAGTTGTCGCCTCCGGCGGAAGCCCAGTCGCCGAACACGGAGAGGCGGAGGAAGCCGATCCGTCGCTGCAGGTCGATTCTCGCCATGTGGAGTTGCGTGCCGCCGACCGATCGCGCGTGGCCCCGGAGCCAGTGGCCGCTGGTACCGGTGTGCCAGAGATGGTACGGCGCCGGGTCGCCCCACACCCGAGCCGTGCCCGCCCGCATTCCCAGCAACAGGCCGGATGACAGGGGGATCACCAGCGCCCCCTCGACGATGGCGCGCACGTGTGGATTGTCCCCCGCCGATGCTCGGACGCCGACGTGGCCGCCGACGCCGATTGACCCGGGCCGTTGCCCTCCCCACCAGGGCCGCCACGCGACGGCCGTCCCGATCCGGTTGCGCCGGATGTCGGTCGCGATTTCGGCGTCCTGCTCGGCGAAGAGGCGGAGGGACAGCCAGTTCCGCTCGCCGACGCCAGGCAGGAACCGAAGCGCGGCGCCGTGCGACCAGTGGAAGCCCGCGGCGTCTCCAGTCACGAAGAGACCGGGCGTGGCCGCCCCTGCGCCCGGCGCGCCGCTCCGCAACGACCGGTAGAAGGACAGGAACATCGTGTGGCCGGGGTGGGTGCGCTGCAGGGTGAGGTCGACGTCCGGCGCCACGCCTGCGGTTCCGACCCTCGCCGTCAGCGCCGCGCGCCCCCAGCCGAGGTCGCGCTGCAGGCGGGTTCCCAGCGACATCCCCTCTATGGGATTGTACCGCAGGAGTCTCAGCGTCGTGCCGGGGGGATCGAAGAGCCAGGGGCTCGGAGCCTCGGCGCGCTCCCCTCCCTCGGCGGGCTCCCCTCGATCGCCGACGCCGATGGCCGCGAGTTCGGCCGCAATCCGCCCGATGGCGGCATCGTCAACGGCGCCATCCTCCTCCCATACGGTCGCGGGCAACAGGTCGCTCGCGACCAGGGCCTCCCGGTCGGCCGGCGTGATCGTGACCATCTCGCCGGGTTCCGCCTCCTCCAGCGCCGCGCTGATGCTGTCCCCCTCCTGGCGCCAGAGCCGAAACGCCGCCGCGGCCGTTGCGGGCGTCCCCGGCGTGGCTCCCGCGCCGCGTTCGCGGATGTCCTCGACTTCGATTGTCCAGTCGATCATCAGCGGAGCCGAGCGAGGCGCGAGGCCGGAGGCCGTGACGCCCTCCATCGCACTGATGTCCGACCGCCAAGTCACGCTTCGGGGCAACCAGTGGCGCATCTCCCAGAGTTCGTACTCCGCGACCACCGTCGAAATATCCCACCGCAGGCGAGGCCAGACCTCGTTGAACGCCCCGTTGACCAGCCGGTCGAAGAAGCTGGGACGCTGGGGGGTTGAATCGGGTGCGGGTGCACTGTCGGCGGAATCACGGGGACCGACGTCGAGATACAGTCGCGGGCTCCAGCGCCCGCCGCTCCGGAGGTGCCAGTTCATCTCGCGGTCGACCGGTTTGGCCAGCCGGTAGGCGACGCGTGCGAGCCCGAAGGATTCCGTGTCGATCCACATGATCGCGGACACGAGGCGGATGCTCGAGTAGCGGGGAATCACCGTGACGGCGACCGCCCGCAGGGCGCTCCCGTTGCTCAACCGCACCGCGATCGTATCCCCGGAACGGAACTGGTAGTAGCGCTCGGCTGCCGGCCCCAGCGGGCTGCGCGTGATGGTCTCGGCCTCCAGGAAGCCGAACTTGAACGGGTCGCCCAGCGGGTCGGCCGCGAACTGTTCCGCCCGCAGCCCACCGAAGAACTCCGAATCGTCGGGATCGAAGATTGGCTGCCGGAACCGTGCCGCGAGCACGTGCACGATGGCGGGCTCGTCACGCGACCACCGCACGCGGGCCGTGCGTTCGCCGTGCAGCGAGGGACGATTGCGCTCGTAGGAGGGAACCTCGGAGCCGATCCGCTCACGGATCAACGCCGTGTACGCGTCAATGGTCAGGCGTGCGGTGTCCCGAGCGGCCTTCAACCCGAGCACGAGCCGACGGGCGGTCTCGTCCAGGTAGGCGTCCTCCGCAGGATCCGGAGCAGGAGTGTCGGAGCGAAGCGAGTCTTGCGTCTGAGCGGAAGCTGCTCCCTGCGGCGTGGCGGCCAGCAGAATGGCGAAGGCAGTGACCCTCAATGATGGAGTCGGCCGCTCCCTTTCACGCATTCGGAGTCCCAGGTTTCAGAGGTTCACGATCAGCGCATCGGTGATCAGACGACCCGTCGACGTCTCATCGTTGCCTCCAGGAGTCGCGAACCCGACCGGCGGCCACGTTCCAGGGGTTTGGGCGTTGGGGTTGGTTCAGAGCTTCCCGCACCGGTCCAGCAATTGCTCGGCGTCGGCGATGGCCTCACGCTTTGGCGCCAGGTCTCGATGCTCCCCGACCTGCGCGACCCTTACCTGGATCAAATCGTCCGGGTTGTCGTCCACCGTACCCGCGCTGATGTAATTCACGACCAACGCATCGGTGATCAGACGACCAGTCGGGAAGTTTTCGCGCGTACGCATGCGTTCCGCTCTCACGAATCCGAGTGAACGATCACCACCGGTAATCATGTATCCGAGACGCTGCAACGTCGCGCGCACGCAGTCGAATCCATCAGCTTGCACGCTTGCCGGACGTGTCATGATCAGGGGGTGTACTGCACAGGCCATCGTTGCCGTCACGGCGATGAGCAGCGCTAGGCGTTTCATCGTTGCCTCCAGGAGTCGCGAACCCGGTCTCCTCCGAAGCCGGAGGCCTGTCCGTCACCCCGATGACGCGAAAACGTCGGCGCGCGTCACTTTCGCCCGAAGAATCGACGACGTCCGCCGTGGCCCAGTTCCGGCGCTCCCCTTACGGCGACACCTCGATCATCAGCCGGCAATGATCGCTGGAGCCCCATTCTTCCGGCTTGTTCAGCGCTCGGGCGGTGATCGAATCGGAGAAGCCGCGGGAGGCGAACACGTAGTCGAGCTGAATCGACGGGTTCTCGGGCGAGCCCCGCGTCGTGTGATAGGTTGGGCCGTCGTGCGGCCCCAGACAATCGAGGCCGAGCGCCTCCATGCGCGTCCAAACCGTCCGTGAGCGGTGGATCCAGTACTCGTCCTGTGGCCGAATATCGGGATTCATGTTGAGGTCTCCGGCCACGAGGATCCTGTGCGTCCCGGGATCCTCGTGGCCGATGAAGGCCGAGAGGTCCGAGATGGCGCGGTGTGCGGATCCGTCCGCGAACCCGACGCTCCACTTGGTTGGGACCGTGGGAAGAGGCCCCATCCAGCGGGCATACATCGACACCGCGATGAAGGGCTCGCCCTCCTGCGGGATGACGCGGGCGGCCGCGCTCGTGCCGATACCGCTAACCGGCATTTCGCCGGGTTCCGCCATGCTGATGGGGTCGATCTGCGTGAAGTGCTCCACGCGGACGCGGTCGGAGAGGCGCACCACGCGGCACCAGCGATCGAACTGGTGTTCGAGCCAAGGCGCTCCCCCAAGCTCCACTTCCGACGCCACGTCCGGCGGCGGCTTCCTGGCCTCCTGCAACAGCGCCACGTCGGCCCCCATCGCGAAGAGCTCCCGCCACGGCGCCCGCCGGCCCGCGATGTTCCAACACACGACTCGAATCATCTTCCGGCCACGCTGTCCCAGCCGCGATCAACTCCGACGCTTGAACAGCAGGTGCGCGGCAAAGGCGCGCTGGTCCCTCCGATTCACCGCGTCGAAGTCATCGATTGCCTGGCGCGCGCTGTTGATGAAATCCTCCACGTCGGACTTGAAGAGTCTGGCGAAAGGATCGTAGTCCGCATCGACTCGCTCGTCCTGCAACTCGACGAACAAGGCCGCCATGCCTCGGACGCCAGACGGGAAAGCGGCTACTGCAGCGTGCGAACAGCGGCGCTTGGCCAATCCGTGCTCAAGCGCGCGATACGACTGCCTCCAGGCGGTGCGGCCCGCGGGGTGCGCCGCTCTCCCGGCTACGGCGTCGGCGCAACATTCAGCCAGACGGTGGAACAGCGCGTAGTACACGGTGCTGACGGCCCGGCGCAGGTCCGTTTCCAGCGGTCGGCCGGGGCCCGCGGGCAGCAGCCGTTCCGCCGTAGTGAGGAGGTCAGAAGCCCTCAGGAACCCAGTCTCCTGCGTCGTCCTTCGTGATGAACCGCGTGACGGGCGAAGCGGCTATGCCCATCTCGCGCAGCACATCCACCACGCGCGTACGGAACCGATTCCGCACGCGCGGGTCGATCTGACCCACGTTGCCCTCGTAAACGCTCCAAATGTCGACGACCTCGTCGGGTTCATCGCCGTAACCCCACGACTCGCGTCCCCGTACCCAGATGTCCGTGAACTCCACATGGGGAAACGTCTCCCGCACCATGCGCTGCAGCAGGTCCCGGACCTCGGGCAGGTTGTCCTTTGTAATCGTCGCAATCATGGGACATCTCGAAACGTCACGGGTTCTTCGGGCCCATCTTGGACCAGCGGGCCGCTGCCGACTGCGGTTCGCCAACCAAAATCCGGCCGAGGCGCCCGTCCGTCAATTTTTTCGTGCTTTCCAAGGCGCCCCGCATCGCCTTCCGCGACGGGAGGGAGTGGGCCTGGACCCCCTCCGTTTGGGAGGATGTTGCCGGGCGCAGGTGCGGAGTGCGAGTCTTCCTCCGCCACGGGCGCGCATGAGCGCCGACGGCACGACAAGCGGATCGAGAGCGACGGACCGAGCGAGGACATCGGGTGACCGACTCGGAAAACGGGAGCGACCGGAGAAGAGACGACGACGCGGGGGCGGATGACGCCTCCGGGGTCGACCGGTTCTTCGAGCAGCCGATCCTTTACTCGCCGTACGAGCATCCTTCGCGGCACTGGGAGTTGGACGCCGCCGGGCAGCCCACGCACAAGACGCTGAATTACCGTCGGCCCGCTTCCTTTATCTCGCCGATTCCGAAGCCGAAGCAGCGGAAGACCAAGAAGGGCCCGAAGGTCGAGCAGGTCGGGATGGTGCTCGACGAGGGCAAGGGACTCTCCACGGAAGAGCAGCAGTACCTCGCCGCGAACATCAACCGGGTGCGCGAGCGGGTGCACGAGTGGCGACTCATCCCGGATCCCGCGAACTGGCGTGTCACCCCCGAGACTGCGCGCTTGCTGCGTCACTGGCGGTCGCACCGGTTCTCCAGCATCCGACCCTTCTTCTGCCAGATCGAGGCGGTGGAGACCGCCATCTGGCTTACCGAGGTCGCGCGGCATTCGAAGCCGGGCCGAGACCTCTTGAAACACATGGAGGACGCCAGCGAGGAGGCCAATCCCGGCCTCTCGCGGATGGCCCTCAAGATGGCAACGGGCACCGGCAAGACCACGGTCATGGCCATGCTCATCGCATGGCAGACGATCAACGCGGTGCGAAGGCCCACGAGCCGGCGGTTCACGAAGGGATTCCTCGTCGTGACTCCCGGGATCACGATTCGGGATCGGCTGCGGGTGCTTCAGCCCAACGATCCGGACAGCTACTACAAGGACCGCGAACTGGTACCCGGCGACATGCTGCCCGACCTGGGGCAGGCAAGGATCGTCATCACGAACTACCACGCGTTCAAGCACCGGGAGCGCGTGAAGCTCGCCAAGGGCAGCCGTGCCCTGCTTCAGGGGCGGGGCCCCGCACCGGACACCACCGAGAGCACCGGCCAGATGCTTCAGCGCGTCATGCCCTCACTCATGGGTATGAAGCGGGTCATGGTCCTGAACGACGAGGCGCACCACTGCTACCGGGAGAACCCCAGGGAGGACGACGAGGGGCCGCTCAAGGGCGACGACCGGAAGGAAGCCAAGGAGAATACGGAGGCGGCACGGCTGTGGATCTCCGGCCTCGAGTCCGTGCAGAGGAAGCTCGGCATCAACCGCGTGATCGACCTCTCCGCCACTCCGTTCTTCCTCCGCGGATCGGGCTATGCCGAAGGCACCCTGTTTCCGTGGACGATGAGCGACTTCTCGCTCATGGATGCGATCGAATGCGGGATCGTGAAGCTGCCCCGCGTTCCGGTGGCGGACAACATCCCGGGCGCGGAGATGCCCCGATTCCGCAGCCTGTGGGAGCACATTCGCCCCAAGATGCCGAAGAAGGGCCGCGGGAAGGCGGGGACGCTCGATCCGCTGAGCCTGCCACTCGACCTCAAGACGGCGCTGGACGCCCTGTACGGGCACTACGAACGGACCTTCGAAGCCTGGCGCGAGGCGGGAATCCGCGTACCGCCCTGCTTCATCATCGTGTGCAACAACACGTCGACGTCGAAACTCGTCTACGACTACGTTTCCGGGTTCGAGCGGGAGACGGAGAATGGCGCCCCGGCGGTTCAGAACGGACAGTTCCGCCTGTTCCGGAACTTCGACGACAACGACCAGCGGATCCCGAGACCCCGCACGCTACTCATCGACAGCCGCCAGCTCGAGTCCGGGGATGCGCTCGACCTGAAGTTCCGCAGGATGGCGGCCCCCGAGATCGATCGCTTTCGCCGCGAGCGAATCGCGCGCACAGGGGACCGGCAGGCCGCCGAGAACATCACCGACCAGGATCTGCTTCGCGAAGTGATGAACACGGTCGGGAAGCTGGATCGCCTCGGCGATTCGATCCGCTGCGTCGTCTCCGTCTCGATGCTGACGGAGGGCTGGGATGCGAACACCGTGACGCACGTCCTCGGCGTGCGTGCGTTCGGGACCCAGCTCCTTTGCGAGCAGGTCGTGGGACGGGCGCTCCGCCGACAGTCCTACGATCTCAACAAGGACGGCCTCTTTGACGTCGAGTACGCCGATGTTCTCGGGATCCCCTTCGACTTCACCGCCAAACCGGTCGTCGTGCGTCCGACGCCGCCCAAGGAGACGATCACGGTGCACGCGATGCGGCCCGAGCGCGACAAGCTCGAGATCCGCTTCCCTCGCGTCATCGGATACCGGGTGGAGCTACCCGAGGAGCGGTTGACCGCGGACTTCACGGAGGACTCCCGCCTCGAGCTCACGCCCGATCTCGTGGGGCCCTCGGTCACAAAGAACGAGGGGATCGTGGGCGAGGGCGTCGACCTGACCATTGAACACCTCAACGGGCGATTGAACACCGTCAACTACCACCTTACCAAGCACCTCCTGTACACGAAGTGGCGGGACGCCGGGGAGACGCCCAAGCTGCACCTGTTCGGACAACTCAAGCAGATCTCACGCCGGTGGCTGGATACGTACCTCGTCTGCACGGGCGGAACGCATCCCGGCCAACTCCTGTACCGCGAACTGGCGGACATCGCCTGCGAGCGCATTGCGGCGGCCATTCTGCGATCGGAAGGCGGGCGGCACGTGAGAGCGCTGCTCGACCCGTACAACCCCGAAGGCTCGACCGCGCACGTCCGCTTCGAGACGACGAAGACGCATCGCTACGAGACCGATCCGCGACGCTGCCAAGTCAACTGAGCCATCCTCGACAGCTCGTGGGAGGGGGAGTTCTGCCGGGTGGTGGAGGCGCACCCGCAGGTTCTCTCCTATGTGAAGAACCACAACCTTGGGCTCGAGGTGCCGTACCGTCACAAGTCGGAAAACCGAACCTACATACCCGACTTCATCGTGTTGATCGACGATGGACGGGGCACGGACGATCCGCTGCGGCTCGTCGTCGAGATCAAGGGTTTCCGAAGGGAAGACGCGAAGGACAAGAAGTTGGCAATGGAGAACTACTGGGTGCCCGGCGTCAACCGGCACGGCGGCCACGGCCGCTGGGCGTTCGCCGAGTTCAGGGAGGTGCTCGAACTGGAGGCGGATCTCGACGCCGTGATCGAGCACCGGTTCGGCCACATCGTCCGCGTCGCCACGGGAGACCCCGCCGCCGTCGCGGGCGAGGCCCTGATCCAGGCGGGCGGCTCCGACCCCGACGCGAGAGCCGCCCGTCTAGGGGCGGCGTACGATCCCGATACCCCTTAGCGACGCTCACATGGCACGGAAAAAACAGCCCAAGAAGGTCGAGGCGCTGCGGCACCGAGAGGCCGCCCGCAAGCACATCCCCACGGCTGAATATCGCGCGGTGCTGGCCGACGAAGACCGCAGCCCCGTCCGAGTCGCGTACGAGCGCCGAAATCGCGACCTGGACCCGCAACTCGTTTGGCGCGGGAAAGATCACCAGGACGAACACGACCTGGCCGTCCAAGCCCCGCCCCTCTACATCCAGGAGAAGGTCCAACCCAAGGTTCTTATCGATGACCTCGCCCGGCACTCCAAGGCGGCCGCCCCGCCCGAGGAGACCATCGATCTCTTCGCTGACTTCAACGGCCTGCCCGAAGATGCGACCGAAACGGAATTTTACCAGCACGATGCCAACTGGTCCAACCGGATGATTCTGGGCGACAGCCTCCAAGTGATGGCATCGCTTGCCGAGCGGGAGGAACTGCGCGGGAAGGTCCAGTGCATCTACTTCGACCCGCCCTACGGGATCAAGTTCAACTCCAACTTCCAGTGGTCCACCACCAGCCGTGACGTCAGGGACGGCAACCGCAACCACATGACGCGGGAGCCGGAGCAGGTCAAGGCGTTCCGCGACACTTGGCGCGACGGCATTCACTCCTACCTAACGCACCTTCGGGACCGCCTCGCCGCGGCCCGCGATCTCCTGTCCGAGAGCGGGTCCATCTTGGTGCAGATCGGAGACGAGAACGTCCATCGCGTACGGGCGTTGATGGACGAGGTGTTCGGGGAGGATAACTATGTGGCGTTGATCTCGTTCAAAAAAACAACCTCTCTAACATCTGAATTTCTGTCTAACAACTACGATTATCTGGTGTGGTATGCAAAATCTCGTACGGATTTGAAATATCGACGCCCATTGGTAGATAAAGGCTACGAGAGCGATCTGTCGTTCTATGGTTACTGGGAAGATGATGCGGGTGTCCGAAGGAGGGTCGTCAGTGGGGACGATGTGCCATTCGATCGGCGGTACTCGGTTGGCGACCTCACCAGCAGCCACGAGTACAGCGAAGGCAAGACTCCAGTCCCGTTCCGCGGACGGCGGTTCGAGCCGGGTCGCCGGTTTTGGACTACTTCGCCAGATGGTATGCGGCGGCTGAATCGAGCCAATCGACTGCATGAGAGTCGAGCATCGATCAGGTACGTACGTTTTTTCGACGACTACCCCGTACAACCGCTGGGTTCAACGTGGGTAGATACTGTCACGGGCCAGTACAGCGATCCGCGCCTTTACGTCGTGCAAACCGCTACGAAGGTCATCCAACGTTGTCTCCTCATGACCACGGATCCCGGCGATCTCGTCCTTGATCCGACCTGCGGATCTGGGACCACCGCCTACGTCTCGGAACAGTGGGGCCGACGCTGGATCACCATCGACACGTCCCGAGTGGCCCTCGCCCTTGCACGAGCACGCGTCATGGGTGCCCGCTACTCCTACTACCTTCTCGCCGACAGCCCGGAGGGCCGGCGCAAAGAAGCGCAGACCATGCGCAAGGCACCCTCCGAAGAGCCCACCTACGGCCGCGTACGGCAGGGATTCGTCTACGAACGGGTGCCGCACATCACTCTGAAACAGATCGCCCACAACGCGGAAATCGACGTCATCTGGGAGCAGTACCAGAAGACACTTGAACCCCTTCGCGAGAAGTTGAACGCCCTGGTCGGCACCGAGTGGGAAGAATGGGAGATTCCCCGCCGCCCGGAGAGCTCCTGGGATTCCAAGATCCACAAGGTCCATGCCGATTGGTGGGAGGCTCGCATCGCTAGGCAGAAGGAAATCGACGCGTCCATCGCCGCGAACGCGCCGTTCGAGTACTTGTTCGACAGACCTTACGAAGACGAGAAGATCGTGCGTGTTGCGGGCCCATTCACGGTTGAGAGCCTGTCACCGCATCGCGTGCTCGGAATGGGTACGGAGGGTCGGCTTCTGGATCAGGCGGCGGAGAAACCGCTCTCCGACTACGGCGAACGGCAGGACTTCGCGAGCATGATTCTCGACCAGCTGCGAACGGCAGGCGTTCAACAGGCTCGCAAGGTGGACCGGATCGATTTCACGTCCGTGACGGGCTGGCCCGGTGATTACATTTGCGCGATGGGACGGTACATGGAGGCCGGTCGCGCCCGGCGGGCGGGCATCCTGATCGGACCTGAATTCGGGACGGTGTCGCGTCCCGACTTGGTGGCGGCGGCGAAGGAGGCCGCGGAAGCCGGGTTCGACGCCGTGGTCGCATGCGCGTTTAACTACGACGCCCGCTCTGCGGATTTTGTCAAAGTCGGCCGCGTCCCCATCCTAAAGGCGCGCATGAACGCGGATCTCCATATGGCCGATGAACTCAAGAACACGGGTGCGGGCAACCTGTTCGTGATCTTTGGCGAGCCGGACATCGACATTCGGAGCGCGGACGACGAGCAGATTCAAGTGGAGATCAAGGGGGTCGATGTCTTCCACCCTGGTACCGGAGAGGTCCGCTCCGACGACACGGACGGCATCGCCTGCTGGTTCATCGACACGGATTACAACGAGGAGAGCTTTTTCGTACGCCACGCATACTTCCTCGGCGCGAACGATCCCTACAGGGCGCTCAAGACCACGCTCAAGGCGGAGATCGACCCAGATGCGTGGAGCACGCTGCGGAGCAACGTCTCTCGCCCGTTCCCCAAGCCCGAATCCGGCCGCATCGCCGTGAAGGTCATCAACCATCTCGGCGACGAGGTCATGAAGGTCTTCCGGGTATGATCCGTTCATCTCCTGAGCGCGGGAGAGATCCGAACTAAACATGGAGATTTTCGTTAGTTGGGCAGGACGGGAGAGTCACTCCTTCGCCTTGATCCTTCGCAGATGGCTGCCTCAAGTTCTGCCGTTCGCCAGACCGTGGGTGTCATCGGAGGATATCCGTAAGGGGACGCGCTGGGATGAGGAGCTGTGGAGTCGTTTGCAACAGACATCGTATGCCCTCATCTGTGCGACTCCCGTCGCCGTCCGAAGTCCCTGGGTGAACTTTGAAGCGGGTGTGGTTGCTCGAGCTGTCGGCGTCGAATCACACGTGAGCCCTCTCTTGATTGGTATCTCGCCGGGCGATCTGGGTGATCTTCCGCTCGGCAAGTTCCAGTGTACCGAATTCACGGAGAGCGACATGGCTCGGCTCGTCAACGCGATCAACATTTCAGCAGCGGCACCTCTTCCCACGCCGCAGGTTACCGAGAGCTTCCGTCGGTTGTGGGGAGGTCTCCGCCAGGAGATCGAGCGCATCGACCTGCCCAACTTCGCTGACTACGGCGAGCAGGATGACTTCGAGGAGGAAACCGTCAGCGAGTGGTTGGAGGAGATCGAGGACAAGATACTCGCCACCGTCGCGTGGTCAGGTGATCACCATCCGCTGGAGTTGCAAGCGATTGTGAGAGATGTCGACGAGAATCACGTTCGCGCTCAGCATCATGTTGACCGCTTGGTCGGCCGGGGCTTCCTACACGAGAGGCTGAGCACCGGTCGCCCGCCCACCTATTTCGTGACGAAAGAGGGCCGCGCTTACGCAGTCGAAAACGATCTTGTCTGAACGTCACCGACTCGCCGAGACCGACCGCCCTCCGGGTCAGAGGAAGTTCACCACCAGGCTGAACAGCACAATAACCCAGACATCCGGTGTCCGACTTTCGGAGTCACTTCCACTCGCTGGGATCGTCGATCATGGGATGCTGAAAACCATTCACATGACCGTCGGAAAGTATGTACGCCCCAGACAGACGGAGCCAAGGATAGCGAGGACCCGTAGTACCAAAGCCCGGGGGAATCACGCGCTTCTCCCCGACGACGGTCCAGCAGATCGTGAGCTTCTCGGAAGCCAGAAACTCTCCGAGAACATCCTCTCGAAGAAGTAGGGCGCTTGGACCCTCCGAGTGAACTGTGGGATCCTGTGCCGCGACTCGATCCGCGTCATCTACAAAGTCGGCGCCCCGCCCGCTCCACCGGATTCCGAGACCGCTGACAAGATCGACATCCGGTAACCTCAGCGTGTAGGACTCGTCGATCGAACAATCGAAGCCCCCATGCTCACGCAGATATTCTCGCGTGACGGTTCGGAGCTTTACGGGACAACCGGCGGGCTGGTGCCAGCCATCGTCACCGTAGTACGGCTTCTCGAAGTAGCGAGAGGCGGGTGCCCATGCGTGCTCGCCCAAGAACGCGTGGTTTGTGCTGGACGCCTCCGGCATCCTGTCGTCCCAGAAATCAATCTCGTTGGCCCACCGCAAGAAGGTCTCCGCGTCACCTGCTTGGATCAGGTAGCCGGTGCACTTACACCAAAGCTCACGGCGCTCGACATCGATTGATTCACGATCTGTGGGCGTCGGCTGCTTCCAACGGAAGAAACCTCGGCCGTTCAACCACCGTAAGCCGTCGTCCGGGTTCGTGACGACGAGCAAACGCTCGACGACCGGGAAGTCGTTGCGGTTCGTAACCCAATCACGAGGCGCATCCGGATCTCCCCAGGAATCGTACCGAGCCGTTGCCCACCATGCGTCTGCATGGCCATCCCAGGAAGTTCCGCCTGGTACAGATTTCAGCGTGCATGACGGGTCGATGTCTCGATAGAAATCCTGCCAAGGTCCCTCGTACGCTTGATCCCCTTCTTCCTCCCGGAAATACTCTCGGTACTGGTAGTGATCGGAAATGAGCGCCATGATTTCGTGGTATGCGATCCACTGATATTTCTTGCCGATCCTCTCGGCTTTTGCCGCTTCGCGTCCGTTGTACCTGATGCTAAACTGGTCGAAGCGCCCAAAAAGTTCGGCCGTCCATCCCAGGTCGAACACGCGCCAGAGGACATATCGCTGGATTGCAGCGAGATCGAACCGCGGTGGATTGAGTGACTCGTAGTCATTCTCGGGAACTGACAATATTTCGGAAAGTCGCTCCGCATGCTCGTCGGAGAGAACCGCCTCCAGCGCAACGATGGCTTGCTCCCGTTCTGCTTCTAGCGCTGAAACCTCGGGCGAGTGGGCCTCCTCCGGCCCATCCACAAGGGTCTCCGCGTCCGAGGGATCAGGGCTCCGTGTTGCATCATCCTGCTCGCGCCGTGCAGGCCGCTCCAAAGAGAACGGCCGCAGCGCCTCCGCATGCGCTGCATAGGCGGCCTCAACCTCCTTCCAAACCGCAAGCTCATCGGACGAGAACTTGTTGACGAGGGAACGCAGGAGGTCCTTACGGCGCGGCGACGGCGTCCACGGCAGTTCATCGAGTTTGAGTGACAGCCAGGCGCTTACAGACGAGTTCGTACCGATCACATAGAACGCAAAGTCGTCATTCAAGACGGAGCTACCGATCCGGTTCCGCGCCCACCGAAGGTCGCCGCCGTCATGAGATCCCTCGGACCAATCGGGCCGGAGGGCCTTGATGTCCTCCTCGGTCGGGATCGTGGGCCATGTGCTCTTGTAGGGCGGACGAACGTGGTCGAGGACGATCTCAATCTCCGACCCAAGGTGAAGCGCACGTTCGACGACGCCGCGCGCATAATCCCGAAGCAGGATGTGCGGGGGCGGACTCTCCTCGGCGAATACGCCCTCGTACACACAAGTTGCGAGAGTACCGACTGCGACGGGATCGTGACAGCGCATGGCGGCCCCGTACGCCACGGCGTAGATGCGTTCGGCCACGTACGGATCGTCGACATCAGCGAACCGCTGAACAAGCCGCAAGACTGCCGCCATGCGACCGGTCAGAAGGTTCACGAGAGCCGTCGTTGCCCGGTCACGCAGAAACCGATTCGACGTAGTGAGCATCCACGAGAGTGCGACGGCGCACAGGTCAACGGCTTCGTCATCGACTGGCATACTCTGGTCCAACGAATACGCCCAATCCACAAGCCTGTCGACCGCACCCTGCTCACCATACGCGTGGTGAAGGTACACACTCCACCATGCGTCTCGATCCGGCATCGCGCCCTTGCGAAGTCGCTGATCGAGGAACCAGGCATTCAGGGGATGCTCGGGTAACGAAGCGACGGTGAGAAGCACGTCGAGGGTATCGTGCAGATCGTACTCGTTCCTGCAAAGCTCGTTCAGCGCCCGGCGCGTGTCGTCTGAGAAAGCTGCGTATGTGCGCCAGACAAGGCTCTGCCGGAACGCACCCCCAAGTCCCCATCGACCAGCGCATTTCGGAGCGACGGAGATGAGTTCCTGTCCGATCCTCTCGGGAATCTGGATGCATAGGGCCTCTAAGAGGCCGGGCGACACGTACTTGCTTTTGTCGCAGATGAACGCCAGCGCCCCGGTCGCCGAAAAAGCAGCGGCGGGATCGTTGGCGTCCAGGTGCCCGCTCAGCAAGCTTCTGGCCATGAAGTGGTCGGCAAGGCGCTCGTATGCGGCGAAGACCGCCACCTCGGCAGGCGCATCTTGTGTGGACCTCACGCTCTCAACGAGGACACCCTCTGCGATCAGTCCCCGGTAGAGAGACCGCCCGAAGTCGCGCCCTGGAAGGAGGCGGTTGACCACGTCTTTCGCCTTCGCCAAAGGAAGCCAGGCAGCACGGGAGTCAGAGTCAAGGATCGCTTCCGCGACAGCTTCCACGGCTTGGCGTACGAGCGGCATCTGGTAATCGAAGTCAAGGCTCGACGCCAGCCGTTCGTTTATTGCGTCCAGATACAAGGCGAACAGATCCGTGATGCCTTGAAAACCGCGAGGAAGGCGACCCTCACCCTTCGCATTCAGACCCCGGCACAGGGTCATGAGAAAGAGAGGGTTCTGAAACTCCGGTGCAAGAAGCGGCGTCGATGGAAGCTCCAAGCCGTAGTGGACGAAGAACGTCCTTAGGGCGTCGTACTCATGCCCTGTGAAGCCCGAATGAGTTACGACGGTCGCGCCGGAGCGCACGTCTTCGGGAAAGACCAGATCCTCGAAGGACGAGCGGACCGAGAGCACGACGCCAATCCAAGGCGAACTCTCCATGCGTGTCAGAAAGGCGGCGAGGTGGCTTGGCCAAATGCTCCGCCCCGCACCCTCATTGATGGCGTCGATCAGCACGAGCGCTCGTGAGTCGGCAGCTTGTGCCGCAGCTTCGAGCGCACCGACAAACTTCTCGGCTGAGAGGCTGGGAAGATCCAACTGCTGCAGCGCCTGGGACCAAGGTTCATCGTTACTCACGAAACGTTGGCCCATGAGAAGAACCGTTGGTCGGCCCGCAGAGATGCGCCGACTTGCAACGTCACATAGCAAATGCGTCTTCCCCGTGCCCGCATCGCCATTGAGGATCAACAAGGTGTTTCCTGCAGTCTTGTCCGCATGCACAAACGATTTCCGCGCCGCTCCGAGTTCGGAAGTCAGTTGCCTTAGCCGAATCCGTCGATCTCCGAACGGGTTGCTCGCGTGTGAAGGCCGGCGTGTCTTCGCGTCCTTCGTTCGTTGCTCGGCCTTCCACTCTCGTTCGCGTTCAGTCAAGAGTCGCGAGGGTTCCCTCGCCGCTTCCTCGACAGCCTGGATTCGCTCCGCCACCGCCCTGAACGGGAGGTGACCCATTGCCTGCACATCGATGGCGGCAATCTCGGTGAGGACCGCCTGAACCTCGGACGAAAAGGTCCTCAGCGCAGCATCAACGTCCCGGTCGGCCGCTTCCTTCGGCATACTCGACCGCTCTCAATTTCTCCCGGATTCCGCGCGCCCGAGCCTTCTCGCGGTCGAAGAAACGCATCGTGCGTCCGAACGCTTCGAACTCCCACGCGATGGGCAGATCAACGTGAACTTCGGGGGTATAACGAGGTCCGGCGGCCCGCACTGCTTCGTCGAGCCTTGCCGTAAACCACGCCGCATCGAAACCTCGAACGTCGAACCAGAATTGGACGCGGCCGATGTGCTCCGGTTGGGCCAAGCGTTCGAGCAGTTCGTGGCTGCCCCAGTAGGTGAACTCGACCGTCATTCCGCGGTCGGCTGCCCACCGGCTCCACTTCTCGACGTGATCATCCCAGCGCTCCTTCGCCGACCTCCGACCCTCAATCCGTGCTTCCGCGCGGTTTAGTGGCACGCAGACGAAATAGCGGACGAGTCTTGGATGCTTCTCAAGTGCCTTCTTGACGCTTCGGTCGATCTGCGACCACTGCGAATCGCCAAGTGTGTCAACGTATTTCGACTGCCAAGCCCACTCCGCGCCGCCCTCAAGGATTGCGTAGCACTCAACGCCGGCGTCCGGCGTTCCCTTTCGCATGAACTCGGACCTGGGGGGCTTTTCCGCCCGCGCAAGCTGCGCGCACAACTCCTCAAAACCCTGGTCTCTTGCGCCGTTCAGCGGTCTGATGCTTTTCCAGTCAAGCGTCATTCAGTTCATACCTCATTGAGACAGGAACAAACCACCTATCGACGCCCGCCTCAGGCGTCGGGAGCGTCGTTACACCGGCTGTTTCTGGAGTTAATCGCCATCAGGGCACCAGGGGCTGGAGCTTGCCGAACTCGTACTCGGGGGGCGGCTCGGCGCCGAGGAGGTGGCGGACGAAGTAGTCCCAGCGGCGCCGCATCATGTAGGGCTCGTTGCCGAAGCCGTGGCCTCGATTCGGGAAGAGGAGGAGGTCGAAGTCCTTGTTCGCGGCGATGAGGGCGTCCACGACCAGCATCGTGTTCGAGTGCGGGACGTTCGTGTCCATCGTGCCGTGCGCGATGAGGAGCTTGCCCTTGAGGTTCTCGGCCACGAGCGGGTTCGCCTGGTTGTCGTAGTTCGTGGCGCCGTCGGCGTACTCCTCGAGCAGCCCCTGGTACTTCTCGCCCCAGTCGTCCTCGTAGTTGCGGTTGTCGTGGTTCCCCGCCTGGGAGACGGCGACCTTGTAGAAGTCGGGGTAGCGCAGGATCCCGGAGGTGGAGGCGAAGCCGCCGCCGGAGTGGCCGTAGATGCCGACCCGGTCGATGTCGATCCAGGCGTGGCGGTCCGCGAGTTGGCGGATGCCCGCGATCTGATCCGGGAGCCCGTTGTCTCCCATGTTCCCGTAGTAGGCGTCCTGGAAGGTCTTCGAGCGCCTCGGCGTCCCCATCGCGTCGAGTTCGATGACGACGAACCCGAGTTCGGCCAGCGACTGCAGATCCCGGTGCGCGGCGCGGAAGTTCCGGCTCCCCACGCTGCCGCTCTGCGGTCCCGGGTACAGGTAGTTGATCACGGGATACGTGGCGGCCGGATCGAAGTTCGAGGGGCGGAACATCAGTCCGAACAGATCGGTCTCGTCGTCGCGGGCCTTCACCGTGAATGGGATCGGAGGCTGCCAGCCGGTCCGCTCCAGGCGCGAGATGTCGGCCCGTTCCACGGTCTGCAGCAGTTCGCCGTCCGTGTCGCGGACGACGGTCACGGGCGGGATCGTGGGCGTGGAGTACTGGTCGACGAACGTCTCGCCGTCGGGCGCGAGCCAGACCACGTGGTTCGCGCTGTCGGGCGTGAGGAGTTGGACGCCCCCGCCATCGAGACCGGCGCGGTACAGGTACATGAAGTAGGGATCGCCCGGCTCCCGCCCGTTCCCCATGAAGAGGATCTCGCGGGCCTCGGCGTCGACCGCCATCACGTCCTCCACCTGCCACGCGCCCGAGGTCACCTGCCGCTTCGGTTCTCCGGTGTTCGCGTCGTAGAGGTAGAGGTGTCCCCAGTCGTCCCGCTGCGAGTACCAGAGGATCTCGTCGGACTCGGAGAGGTAGCGCCAGTTCGCGTGTGACTCGAAGAACGTCTCCACGACCTCCTCGAACAGGTCGCGGACCTCGCCGGTGGTCGCGTCGGCCATGCGGACGAGCGCCCGCTTGTGGTCGCGCGAACTCGACACGAAGACGAACCGGGAGCCGTCGGTGCTCCACTCGACATCGGAGAAGGTTCCGCCGCAGGCCACGTGGTCGCATACCGTGGAGCGGTGCTGGTCCGCGGGCATGTCCAGGCGGACGACGCGGCTTGCCGCCGGCGCCTCCGTGTCGATCACCACGCGGTGGATGCGGAAGATGACGGAGTCCTCCGGGAGCGGGTAACGCCACGCCTCGAGTTCCGGGTGCCCGACCTCGGTCGTGACCATGTACATCATCCCCACCCCGCGGGCGTCGTGCTGGAAGGTGGCGATGCGGCGCGAATCGGGAGACCACTTGAGCACGGGACGGTCGCTCTTCACCCACCCCGCGTTGTTCGTCGCGTAGCCGAAGTCCTCGACCCCGTCTTCGGTGAGCTGGGTCTCCTCCCCGGTGGACAGATCCCGGAGCCACAGGTTGTGCTCGCGGATGAACGCCGCCCTGGTCCCGTCCGGCGACACGATGTCGAAGCGGCGGGCCGTCGTGGCTTCGGGCGCCGGTGCAACCGCGCAGCGGTCGGCGTCGAGCCCGCAGGCGTACGTCTCTCCTTCGACCTCGACCTCGAAGCGGATCGACCCGGCTTCGAGAGCGAGATCTCCGAACGGGAGCGCGAAGGCGGTGTATTCCTCGCCGGTCGCCGCGGCGAGTGCGGCGGCCATGCGCGCGTGGTCGAAGGCGCGCTCCCGCGTCCCTGCGGCCGGATCGACGAGGACGTACTCGTTGCCCCCCTCGAACCGGTTCCGATACCAGAACCGCCCTTCCTCCAGCCAAACCGGGATCACGGAAGCCCCGAGCACGAGCGGATTCACCTGACTCGCGAGCCGCCCCTCCGCCCGCTCGTAATCCGCCACCGTCAGCGCATCGGGAGTCTCCTGGGCGAGCGCACCCGGCGGCAGCGAAAGTGCGGCGGCGATCAGCAGTGCTGCGCTGGCTATGCGAATCATGCTTGCGGTCCTGTGAGGCGTCGTGGGTCGTCGGGAGTATGCGAAATCGCAAGATGCCGACCGTCCTCTACGCCGGCCACCGGCGCCTGTCCCGAGGAACGAGGCCTATCGTTCGAGCACCTTGGAGGGCATATGATGACACGGAGTCCTGTTCACCCTTTGGTGCCGAGGTTCAGATGCGTTCCCTGTCCGTCGCCCTCGTTCTTTCCGTCGCCGCCCTCGCCCTGCCCGTCGAGACGCGGCTCGCCGCGCAGGAGCGGCCGTTCACGTTCATGGATGTGCAGGAGATGAAACGCGCCGGTTCGATGACGCCGAGCCCGGACGGGGCGTGGATGCTGTACACGGTGACGACGCCCGACTGGGAGGCGGCGGAGTCCCAGACGGACATCCACCTCGTGTCGCTGAGCGAGGGCGTCCCGTCGGACCGCCGGCTCACCTACACGGAAGACAAGAACGAGACGAACCCGACCTGGGCTCCGGACGGGTCGTTCTTCCTCTTCGCCTCCAACCGGGACGGGGACGACACGCAACTCTACATGATGCGCCACGACGGGGGTGAAGCCCGGAAGATCACGGACGCAGACGAGGGCGTATCCGGCTTCGCGTTCAGCCCCGACGGGCGCTGGCTCGTCTACCGCTCCGGGGAGAACGGCCGGGAACAGCTCTACCGGCTGCCGGCCGACGACCTCGCGGGGGCCGATCCCGAACAGCTCACGGACGGCGAGGCCGGCGTCGACCAGTGGGACTTCTCCCCCGACGGAAGCCGCGTCTACTTCGCGCGCCGCGACTCCTTCGATGAGGACGAGGTGAAGCGGCGCGACGAGGGCTTCACGGTCGACGTCCGGAACGCAGTCACGCCGCTCTCGAGCCTGTGGAGCGTGGAGATCGAGACGGCCACCGAGAGCCGCGAGACGGACGATCCATCCTACAGCGTGAACGGCTTCACGATCTCCGATGACGGACGGTGGATCGGGATCACCGGCGGCTCGACCAAGCGCTACGAGCGCAACATCACGGCGCAGCGGCTGTACGCGGACCTCTATCTGATGGAAGTGGCGACGGGCGGGATCGAGCGCCTGACGGACAACTACGAGGTCGGCGAGGGCGGACTCAGCTTCTCCCCGGACGGGCGCTGGCTCGCCTTCTCGGCGCCCGATGAGATGGAGCGCTACTCGATGACGGAGAACCGCGTCTACATCCGCGAGGTGGACGACCGCGGGGGCGCGTCCCGGAAGCTGGGGGCGGACTTCGACCAGAGTTCGAGCGTCGGGTTCTGGTCCGAAGATTCGAACACGATCTACTTCAACGCCGGCGTGAAGGTAACGACGCAGTTGCACGCCCTCGACGTGGAGACGGGGGCGGTGCGGCAGCTCACCGAGGAGCGGGCGGCGCTTTCGGTATCCCGCGACGACGACACGGGCACGCTTCTCATCGGCTACAGCGACCCCAAGACTCCCCCCACGGTGTTCGCCGTCGCGAGCGTGGACGATGTCGCGGACCGTTCGAAGTGGACGCAACTGGTGGATGTGAACCCGCAACTGCGCGAGGTGGCCTTCGGCGACGAGGTCGAGGTCAACTGGCGCTCCTCGGACGGGAAGATGGTGGGCGGCGTGCTCGTCTATCCGGTCGGGTACGAGGAGGGAACGCGCTATCCGCTCATCGTCGCGATCCACGGGGGCCCGGCGTCGGCCGACATCCTGCGCTTCAACGGCGGCTACAACGCCCAGGTCTACGCGGGCGCGGGCTACGCCGTGCTCAAGCCGAACTACCGCGGCTCGCGCAACTACGGGAACGCGCACCGCACGGATATCGTCGGCGACTACTTCACGATGGGCTACGAGGACATCATTACGGGCGTCGACTACCTGATCGCCGAGGGGATCGTGGACGGCGACCGCATGGGCGCGCTCGGCTGGAGCGCGGGCGGCCACTGGTCCAACTGGATCCTCACCCAGACGGACCGCTTCAAGGCGATCAGCTCGGGCGCCGGGACGATGAACTGGATCAGCATGTACGCGCAGAGCGACGTGCAGCGGAACCGGCAGTTCTACGTGGGCGACGGCTTCCTGTACGAGGACTTCGACACGTACTTCGACCAGTCCCCGCTCAAGTACATCATGAACGCGACCACGCCGACCATGATCCACGTCGTGGAGGGCGACCCGCGCGTGCCGAGCCCGCAGTCGGTCGAACTCCACATGGCGCTCAAGAAGCTGGACGTGCCCACGGAACTGTTCATGTACCCCGGCCGCAGCCACGGCATCCCGGACCCGCGCAACCGTCTCGTGAAGGCGGTGAGCGAGATGGCCTGGATGGACTACTACGTCCGCGGCATGGGCGAGAAGTTCCAGTGGCGCCAGGTCCTCGAAACCCTCGAGCCCGAGGAGGCCCCGACCGTAGTCTCGGAACGCTAGCGGAAGCCCGGAAGCGGGTGAAACCGTGAGTCGCCTCATCTGGCGGGCGATCTGGATTGCGGCGGCGGTGGCACTCGTGGTGGTGCCTTTTGGTTACGCCATCACCGAGGTCCACCGGGACGTCTTGATGGGAGCGGGCTGCGGGCTCGCCATCGGCGTGGGCATCGGCCTCCGGGGAGGCGCGCAGGCCGGTCCCTGGATGGGGATCC
Source organism: Gammaproteobacteria bacterium (assembly GCA_028820325.1). Taxonomy (GTDB): domain Bacteria; phylum Gemmatimonadota; class Gemmatimonadetes; order Longimicrobiales; family Gaopeijiaceae; genus BD2-11. The sequence goes on from JAPPJO010000134.1 coordinate 48,744, forward strand.
TGATCGGTTCGATTGTCGGGATCGCCACCGCGCTGATTGCCGGCGTGGCCCCCTGGGAGGGGTTCCTGGTGCTTGTCCCACCCATCCTGGCACTGGCGGTCGGCATGCACGATGGGCTCCGCGAGACCTCCTTCTCCCGTTATCGGGACATGAGCCGCGAGACGTTCATCGTGTCTGCCCTGCTCGCCCTGGGGTTCTTCCTCGCCCTGATCGTGTCGGGAGACTTGGCATTCGCGGTGGCGTTCACGGTGGCTCCGTTCGCGTGCATGCCCTGGATCGCACTGATTTCCGGCCTCCTCAGCCACCGCCGCGAGGGCTGGCTCGACACCCGTCCTCCCCGACTCCTCGTCCTGAGTGCGGTGCTCCTGTTTGCCACGCTGCTTGTCCTGCTTGTAGACGAGCAGTTGGGATACGCCAGAAACGCTAATGTGATCCCAGGCATCGTTCCGGTCCTCCAATACGTCGGCGTGTGGGGGCTCGGGCTGGCTGCAGTTCCCGCCGCCACGTTTCTGCTTGGGCGCGCCGTAATGATGTGGTTGCAGCCGCGGCTCCGGGTGTACGGCCGGCTTGCCGACTACCTGCGCATCATGTGGGTGCCCATCGGCGGGTTCGCGGTCGGCTACGTCATGATCATCGTTCTGTTCGCCGGGTTCTACGGGATGCTGGAGCGGTTCAGCCCCGGGGCGTTCGCCGACGCCGCCATGGGGATCAAGGAATGGCTCTTCTTCGCCTTCTTCACCGGCCTCGCCCAGGACTACGCGACCGTCGTCCCCGTCTCGGACGGCGCCCGGTCGCTCGTCGGCGCCCACCTGATCCTCTCGGCCGGTTGGGTCGTCGTACTGTTCGCGGCGGTGATGTCGTTCATCGGCCCGAAACTGGAGAGGATCGCCAGGCGCCACGCGGAGGAGGAATCGTGAGCGGTTTGATCTCACGGGGGGGTTGGATTGCGGCGGCCGTTGCCCTCATCGTCGCGACCTGCGGCTATGCGATCACGGGGAACCACACGGACGTCTTGCTGGGAGCAGGGAGTGCGGTGGCCATCGGCGTGGGCGTGGGTCTGCGAGGGGGATCGAGCGGCGGCCCGTGGGTCGGCATCCTCATCGGCTCGATCGTGGGGATCGTCACGGCGTTCCTGGCCGGCGCCCTGAGCGTCGGCTGGGGCGTCATCATTCCGCCCCTGGGTCCATTGGCAGTCGGCTTGATCGGCGGGCTGGACCGGTCGTCCCTCTCTGGGTACGGGGATGTGACCCGGGAAGTGTTCTTCGTGGCTGTTCTGCTGACCCTGGGGTTCATCCCCGCGCTCGTCGCGGGTGACGTTGCCATTGCGCCGGTCGTGGCGGCATTCCCGCTCGCGAGCGTGCCCTGGGGAGCGCTCCTGATTGGCCTCATCAGCCGGCGCCGCGAAGGGTGGGAAGACGCCCGGCCTCCCCGGCTGCTGGTCCTCGGCGCCGTTGCGTTGCCCGTCTTGACGGGCCTCCTGTTCGCGTTCGGGGTGGTATATGAGGACGTCGGATTATCGGGCATCGCCGAGATTCTCGTGATTGCCCTCATCGTGATCATCCCGCTTGCGGTGCTGCCGCTGACCGCGTTTCTGATCGGGCGCGCCGCCGCCACCTGGCTGCGTCCCCGGCTTGAAGTGTACGGCCAGCTCGCGGCGTACCTGCGAGTCATGTGGGTCCCGATCGGCGGGTTCGCGCTCGGATACCTGACGATCATCTTCCTCTTCGCGGGCTTCTACGGAACGCTCGAGCGCTTTCGCCCGGGGTCGTTCGCCGACGCCGGCGCCGGACTCGCCGACTGGGTGTCCTTCGCCTTCTTCACCGCCCTCGCCCAGGACTATGCGGCCATCGTCCCCGTCTCGGCCGGCGCCCGGATGCTGGTCGGCTTCCACCTGATCCTCTCGGTGGGCTGGGCGCTCGTGCTGTTCGCGGCGGTGATGACGTCCATCGAGCCGAAGCTCGCCCGGATCGCGCGGCGACACGCCGACGAAGACCCCGACTGACAAACTTTGGAGGGCTCCCGATGACCGAGAGAAGGCAGGCGAGCGACTTCCCCCAGGAGGTGCTGGCCCTCTTCGATGGCTACGTGCATGGGTTCATTCGACGGCGGGACTTCCTGAAAGGAGCCGGGAAGGTGCTGGGCAGCAGCGCGGCCGCCGTGGCGGTCCTCGAGGCACTTCGTCCCAACTACGCGTGGGCGCGGCAAGTGGCGACCGACGATGCCCGAATCCGGCAGGAGTACGTCACCTACCCTTCGCCGGACGGCTCGGGGACCATGCGCGGCTACATGGCCGTGCCCGTCGACGCGACGGAGCCCAGGCCTGCGGTTCTCGTCATCCACGAGAATCGCGGCTTGAACCCTTACATCGAAGACGTGGTCCGCAGGTTCGCCGCCGCGGACTTCGTGGCGCTGGGGCCGGACGCGCTTACCCCCCTGGGTGGCTATCCCGGCAATGACGACGAGGGCCGGGTGATGCAGCGGCAGCTCGACCGGGACACGATGATGGAGGACTGGGTGGCCGCGTTCCGGTTCCTCCGCGACCATGAGACGACCAGCGGGCGAGTCGGGGCCGTCGGGTTCTGCTACGGCGGCGGAGTGGTGAACCAGCTCGCGGTCCGCCTTCCGGATCTGGGCGCTGGTGTGCCGTTCTACGGGTCGGCCGCGGCCGCGGAAGACGTGCCCTCGATACGGGCGCCCCTGATGATCCAGCTCGCGGGCCTGGATGAGCGGATCAACGCCGCCTACCCGGCCTACCAGGAGGCGCTGGAGGCGCACGGAAAGTCCTTCGTGGTCCATGTCTACGAGGGAGCCAACCACGGCTTCCACAACGACACCACTCCACGCTTCGACCAGGAAGCCGCCAGCCTCGCGCAGGAGCGGACCATCGCGTTCTTCAACGAGCACTTGCGAGGATGAGGCCTGCCGGCCGGCCGGACTGGTGCCGGGACGTGCGGGGGACGAACATCCGCACATGACGTTCGACATCGTATTCGTGCTGGGCCTGACCCTGGCCGCTCTGGTCCTGTTCGCCATGGACCGGCTGCGGCTGGACCAGGTCGCCATGTCGGTCCCGGTGGTCCTCCTCCTGAGCGGCATCCTCACGCCGGCCGAAGCCGTATCGGGCCTGTCGAGCCGCGCGACTGTGACCGTCGGCTCGATGCTCGTGCTCGGCCTGGGGCTCCGCAAAACCGGTCTCGTGTCCGCCATCGGGGCCTGGGCGCGCACCGCCCCCCTCGGCGGCAAGTACTCCCGGATGTTCGCGCTCTGCCTCGTCTGCGCGCTCCTCTCGCCGTTTCTCATGACCACCGCCGTCGTGATGGTGTTCCTGCCCGTCTTCGTCGCGCTCGCCGAGCAGGCCAAGGAGCCGGCCTCGCGCTATCTCATGCCCCTCTCGTTCGTCTCCATTCTCGGGGGCACCGTCACGCTGATGGGGACTTCCACCAACCTGGTCGTGCACGGCGAAGCGATGAGGCGCGGGTTCGACGAACTCCACATGTTCTCGATCACCCCGCTCGGCCTGATCTGTCTCGCTGTGGGCCTGCTGTATCTCTTCACCGTCGGCCGGGTGCTCCTGCCGCGCCGCGTCCGACCGCCGGACCTGTCCAGCAAGTACGACATCCGCCGCTTCGTCACGGAACTGCACGTCCCGGAGGACTCGCCCGCGAACGGCCGCTCGCTGGCCGACCTCAAGTGGGGCGAACGGTACGGCGTCACCGTACTGGACATCGAACGGGGGGAACAGGAGATCACTGCGCCGCACGGAGACCGCCACATACGGCCGGGCGACGTCCTCTACGTGCAGGGGTCCGCCGAGCGCCTTCTTGAACTCGCGCGCCGGCAGCGACTCGAGACCCCGAGGGAACGGAAGGAACAGGGACTCGATCTGGCGGCGGGCGGCGGGCGGCTGGTCGAAGTCCTCGTGGCGCCCGGCTCGAGTCTCGTCAGCCGGACGCTTCGCGACCTGAACTTCGCGCAGCGCTACGATGCCGCCGTACTCGCGATCCAGCATCACGGCGTGACCGTCACCGAGAGGCTGGCGGAGGTCTCGTTCCGCGTCGGCGACCTGCTCCTGGTACACGGGACGGCGAACGCGCTCGGACGCCTCGTCGAAGATCCCGGGTTCGTCCCCGTGGGAGAAGTGAAGACGCAGACCGGGCGCAGGCCGCGGGCCGGCGTGGCCGCGGCGATCATGGTCGGCGTCGTGCTCAGTGCCAGCCTCGGCGTCCTCGACATCATGACGGCCGCGCTCTCGGGCGTCGGCCTCATGGTGTTCACGCGCTGCGTGCGCGTCGAGGAGATCTACGCGGAGATGGAATGGCTGGTCATCTTTGTGCTGGCCGGCCTCATTCCGCTCGGGGTGGCGCTCGAGACCACCGGGGCGGCGGAGTTGCTCGCGCGCGGGGTGGTGGCGGCGACGGCGCCGCTGGGAGCCAGCGGACTCGTCGCGGCCTTCTACCTGGTGACCGTCCTCATGACCGCCATCGTGTCCAACGCGGCGACGGCCGTGATGCTCACTCCGGTCGCGATCCTCGCGGCGACGCAGGCGGGCGTGAACCCGTACGCGCTCCTCATCGCCGTGATGTTCGGGGCATCGGCCTCCTTCGTCACGCCGTTCGGATATCAGACCAACGTCATGATCTACGGGCCGGGCGGATATCGCTTCTCCGACTTCGTGAAGGTGGGCGGCCTGCTGAACCTCGTCCTCCTCATCACGGCCAGCCTCCTCATCCCGGTCTTCTGGTCCAGCTAGCGGATCGACCGAGGGAGGTGATGGTGCACCGCTTGATCTGGCTGGCAGTCCGGATTGCAGCGGCCGTCGCGGTCATCGTCGTGCCCTTCGGCTACGCGACGGCGGGGAACAACGCCGGCGTCGCGGTCGGCGCCGGCTGCGGCCTCGCCATCGGCGCGGCGGTCGGTCTCAGCGGGAACCGGGGTCCACGGCCGTGGACCGGCATCCTCGTCGGCTCTCTGGTGGGGATCGGCGCCGTGTTTGCCTCCACCGTAGCCGTCACGAGCGGAGCGATCGCCATGTCCCCGGTGCTCGCCCTGGGCGTCGGGCTGATCCACGGGGAAGACCTGTTGGACGAGGTCGGCGGAACCTCCTTCTCGGGGTATCGGGACGCGTTCAGGGAGACGTTGTTCGTATCCGCCCTCCTCGCCCTGGGGCTTCTGCCCGCCATCTATACGCTGTCGGAACCATCGCTCTTCGTGGACATCTTCCTGTTCGTGCCCTACGTGGCGCTCTCCGCCGGCCTCCTCAGCCACCGCGCCGCGGGCTGGCGCGACACCCGTCCTCCCGCGCTGCTCGTGCTCGCCGCGGTCCCCACCGTCGGCTATGCAGGTGGCGCGATTGTCGTGGGGCTGATGGAGGCCGACCCGGGGTTGGGCATCGGGGCCGGCCTGGGCATCGCGGCCGGCCTGCTGCTCCTCGAACTGGCCGTCACGGCGGCCTTCTTCATCGCCGGGCGCGCGGCGATCATCTGGTTCCGGCCGCGGTTTCGCGTGTACCGCGGCCTCGCGGACTACCTGCGCGTCATGTGGGTCCCGATCGGCGGCTTCGCGATCGGCTACGTGACGATCATCGTCCTGTTCGCCGGGTTCTACGGCACGCTGGAACACTTCAGTCCGGGGGCGTTCGCCGACGCCGGCGCCGGGATCGTGGACTGGCTGTTCTTCTCGTTCTTCGCCGCCCTGGGCCAGGACTTCGCGACCGTCGCCCCGGTGTCTGTCGGCGCCCGCGGGCTCGTCGGCCTCCACCTGATTCTCTCGGCGGGGTGGGTCGTCGTGCTGTTCGCGGCGGTCATGACCTCCATCGGGCCGAAGCTGGAGCGGATCGCCCGGCGCCAGGCCGAGAACGACGGCGGCTGAGCCGTCAGGCCTTTCTGAAGCGCCAGCCGTACAGGATCCGGCCGTAGTAGTTGAACATCTTTCTCGCTTCGGGATCCTCGAACGGGTAGTCCGCGCCGATCTGTCTCGCGGCCGCGAGTCCGGTGACGAAGGCCGTTTCCTGGCTGTTGATCAGCGTGTGGGCGCCGGAGTGCCAACTCCCTTTCCTCCCCTGAATGAAGCGGAACAGGGGGACGAGCCACGCGACATGGCGCACGTCGTGTACGATGTGCTGGAACCACCGACGTTCGATCACCTTCCCGTCGTCGATCTCGCTGATCGGGTTGTACGTCACCAGGCAGGGCTTGTCCGAGCGCTTCGCCCACGGCTGCTGGTTGTGCATGATGTAGGTGATCTCGTAGTTGTCCGGCCGGGCGCCGTACTGCTCGATATGGTTGCTCCGGGTTTCCAGGGCCTTCACCTCGCTGTCCGGCAGGACCGAGGCGTCCGAATGCACGACCGTATGGTTGTGGAGCTCGCTTTCGTAGCGGATCGACGAGAGGATGTAGCGCTCCAGGAACGTCGGCTCGTCCAGCATCATCAGCGTCTGGTTCTCCTTGTAGATACCATCCAGCAAGATTCACGGACATCCCATATTGTGAGTAAACTTGTTGTTATTCCGTTACTTATGTTATACTGCCGTGTCAGAACGTTCACCGTGTTCCAGTACGGAAAGGGTGATCGGCGGGGTGACCACGAAAGGGTGACCAGATGGGCAAACACGGCAGGAAACTCACCGCCGCCTTCGTGCGGAGCGTTCACGAACCGGGCCTGTACTGGGACGAGCACGGCCTCGTGCTGCGCGTCAAGCCGTCCGGCTACAAGCAGTGGATCCAGCGGCTGTTCATCCACGGCAAGCGCAGGGAGCTGGGGCTCGGTTCCGTCCGCCTCGTGACGCTGGCCGAGGCGCGGGACGCGGCGCTGGCCAACCGCAAGGTGGCCCGCGCGGGCGGCGACCCGAGGACGAAGCGGCGCAGTTCCGTGCCGACGTTCGAGCAGGCGGCCGCCAAGGTGTTCGCGATGCACCGCGCGAACTGGACCGAGAGGCACGCGGGCCAGTGGATCGCGACGCTTCGGACCTACGCATATCCCGGTATCGGTGGCAAGCGGGTGGACCGGATCAGGTCTGCGGACGTGATGGGCGTGCTCATGCCGATCTGGAACGACAAGTACCAGACGGCCAAGCGGGTGCGGCAGCGGATCTCGACGGTGATGCGGTGGGCGATCGCGCAGGGCTACCGGGTGGACAACCCGGCGGGCGACGCCATCGGGGCGGCGCTGCCCAAGCCGCCCCGCGTCCAGAAGCACTACAAGGCGCTGCCCTACAGGAAGGTAGCCGCGGCGATCGAAGCGGTTGTTGGGTCCGAGGCGAGGCTTTCGGTGAAGCTGGGCATCGAATTTCTCGTGCTGACGGCCTGCCGATCCGGCGAGGTGCGCGGGGCTCGCTGGGCGGAGATCGACATCGAGGGCGGGGAGTGGGCGATCCCGGCGGAGCGGATGAAGAGCCGCCGGGAGCACCGGGTGCCGCTCTCGGGGAGGGCGCGGGAGATTCTGGCTGAGGCCAAGGCACACGCGCCCCGGTCGGAGTTGGTATTCCCGTCCGCGCGGGGACTGGTGCTGCCGAGCTTCGAGTTCACGGGCTTGCTCAAGGCGCTCGGGGTCGGAGCCGTGCCGCACGGGTTCCGTTCGAGCTTTCGGGACTGGGCGGCTGAGCGCACCGATGCGCCGCGGGCGGTCATGGAGGCGGCGCTGGCCCACGCGGTGCGCAATCGGGTGGAGGCGGCCTACGCCCGCTCTGACCTCTTCGAGCGCCGCCGCGTCCTCATGGAGCAGTGGGCGGAGTACCTTGGGGACCGGGGAGAGGTCACCGGCTGATCGGACCGGATTCTAAGCTGCCGTGTCTGCCGGGCAAGCTTGAAGGCCCGTTTTCGTGTGGCGCGAGTGCATTTCGTGGAATCTGTAGCAATAGCGCGAACTCATGGTGTGACGCCGACGCCGCGAACAGCAGCGCCGTCGATGGGCAGTCGTCGAGTACCCGGATCGCCTCGTCCAGCTCCCGCCGGTCTATCGTGAGACGCCACTTCCTGCGGACCTCCAGCGTGCGCCCGACGTACCAGCACCGGTTGTAGGGGGGGAGCCACTCCGCCACATCCTTGGCCGCCTTGTCGTGCCGGTTCACGTCCGGCGCGGCGAGCGTGAGGTTCAGAAGGTCGCGGGCGAACGCCCGGCGATCCTCCGCCGATCGTGCGCACATCCCGCTGTCGTGCGCCTCCGAGACGGCGACGATGTGCTCGATGTCGGTCTCGGCCGGGGAACCGAAGTACCGGCCGGTATAGGGGCCGTAGATCCGCCCGCCCATCGCCGCGATGATCTCGGCCTCGACGGATGCCGGGTATCGGTAATCGTCCCGGTTGTACGGGGCGCACCGGGCCTCGGGAGCAACCGAGAGCCCTTGCCACAGGTTGGACTTCGGTTCCGGGAGCCCGGTGGACGCCCCGCATCCCATGAGCAGGAAGGCCGCGAGCAGGCCGGCTTCCCGAAAAGAAGCGGGCCGCGCCGGGTGGGTAGCCCGGCCACGGCCCCGAACCGAACAACATGGAGACGATCCATGCCGAACGGCCTCACCCAAGGTCTGAAACGCGTGGCCCGCCTCGTCCCGCTGTTCCTTGCATGGCCAAACAGCCCGCGAGACCGCCGGGGCCATCCCGTCGGACTGCTGGTGTCGTGAAGTCGCTGGCCGAGGCAGATAATCGTGGCCGACCCGCCACCGCCACCACCTACTCGGCGCGCCTTGTCCGCAGCCTTGCGCTCATGGGAGCACGATACGCCCCGTGCCCGCTTGCGGGAAGTGCTTGATCACCGGGATGGCCGTGAGCGTAGCGGCTCCGAAACCGGTTCTCACCGCTGAGTCGCGGACCGCGTCGAGGCCCGATCCGTTGGACCGCGCCAAGGCTGGCTTCACGACCGTTACTGGTCGGGAGCCAGCCGACGCCACGTTGAACGTGGCGGGCTGCCGAGGGGGAACGCTGCGCCCCCCTCAAACCCCCGGCAATTCCGCGCCGCTCCGGAACCGTTGGTGCGGATTCGGGCGGATCTATCGCCCGGCGGGCTGCCGTTCGAGCCGCCACACGTCAACGTGGTCCAAGTCCATGTCGTCTTGGCGGACCGTCGCCAGATGATCGCCCCGGAAGACGGGGACGGTTCGCTCCTTGAACGGGACGGCGGAAACGCTGCCGAGCAGCCTCCCCTCGGGATCGAAGAACTCCCAGCGGTTGCCGGCGGTGCGGATGACTTCGACCCACAGCTTGCCGTCGGTGGACACGAAGACCTCGTTGATGAACGAAGCCCGTTCAGGCCGATTGTACCCTCGGGGGTTGCACGAGCCGCCCGGCCAACGCTCCATGGCCTCGTTGAACTCCGCGCTGCCCGCGTCCCATTCCTCGTCCGAGATCGGCTCGGTCGGCAGTGTGCGCTCGATCACCCGCAGGGTGTCGCTCTCGCCCCGCGTGACGGTGATCCGGTAGAAATAGCCCCAAGCGGAATACATGACGCCCCCGGAAGCCGGGTGCTGCACCCACTTTGCCCCAGCCGTGTGGCCGTAGAAGCCGACCCTTCCCTCCTCCCAAGTGCAGAGAATCCCAACCGGTTTGCCCAGGAAGGTCGTCGGGAGCCGTCAGGAAGGGCACGGTATCGCCCGTGGCTCCGCTGTTGTCGAGGCCGATCCACTGAGCGCCGGCATCAGGATCGAAGGCGAAGCGGAAGACCTCGTTCTCGCCGACGGGGTAGAATCGAATGTTCGCGGCCGATCCGGTCAGACCTCCCGTGGTCCTTCTTTGCCCGAGCCACTCCCCTTCAGCCGAAAACTCGCCGATGCGCCCTTGAACCGGATCGAAGGTGATGAGCCGGTCCCCGACCCAAGCCAAAGAATAGAGGCTCCTGAACTCGCCCGGTCCCGCACCTTCCCGACCGAAGGTACGCATGTGCGCCCCGTCGAAACCGAAGACGCGGACCTCGTGGTTTATGGCGTCCGCCACGAAGATGGTCTCATCGGGGCCGATGGCGACGGCGCCGACCTGGCCGAACTCGTCGGGAGTCTGTTGTTCCGTCAGCGACCTGGGTCCGATCGAGACGACCGGGGTTAGTTGCCATCCGGTCGGCGTGCCGATGTTGGTGACGTGGACGACGCCGCCCACGGTGTCGAAAGTGGTGGCGAGGTCGCCACCGCCAGCCGTCAAGGTCCCTTGATCGCAGGCTGCTGCCGAGATTGCCGCGAGGAGGAGCGGAACCTTGGCGGTGGAGACACGAAGCGGATGCGGGCGCGCGACCATTCTTGGCTCGATCATGGTGGAGGAAGGCACCCACAAAGGTTGGCCTGCGCCTCTGTCCCTGCAAGGTCGGCGGCAAGCGGCCCGACACGGTACCGAGGGCGGGGAAACCCATCGCCCGCGATTCTTTGCGCGCATCAGCGCGGGCTTCTCGGGGTCGAAGGGGCGGAGCCCCTCGCCAGCCGCAGTGTTCAACACTGCGTGTGCTGGCTCGTGACCGATAACGGTCACGAGCCAGCACTCGACATGGTCCTTGGCTGTGGATCCGGGCACCCTCTCCGGTTGCCCTGTGTGACGCTCAGCCAAAGACCCGCCAGCATTCCCAGCGACAGATTGCCCAGCCTACCCCACCCCCGCTGCGGGCTTCCTTCTCCACCTTCGACAGCGTTGACAATGCGCTAGCTTGGGCGGTAGCTAAGTCGTCCGGCGCGGACTCAGCGACCCAACATGCCGCAACCGCTGGCGGCATGTTGGTCTCCCTGTGGCTGGTCGTTCTCTCACTTGGACTGATCGGTTCATTTGCCGGGCTGATCTCCCGATGGATCGAACGAAATCAGGCGAAGGAGTGACGGCATGAAGGTGGCGGATGCGATCAAGTGGATGTCGAAGCTTCCGTTGCAACGCATCGTGGACAGCTTCACGAAGGACTTCCCGAAACCCGACGAGGACCAAGCCCGGGACATCATTCTGCGAAACGTCGCGGAGCTCACCGACGCAAAACGAATCACGACCGTTCTCCAGTTCGACGGTCCATTCAAGGACCAGATCCGGCAGATCCTAATGCTGGAGGCGTTCGTGAATCGGCCCGACTGGTCGGCATCGGAGCAGGATATCGTCGAGAGCCTGACCCGCTTGGAGCAGGATGTGCTCGACGCAGCAGCAGCGGACGGGAGTCTGCGCTACGAGGACCCGGAGCGCATCGAAATCTTGAAGGACGTACTCAGAACAGCGCTGGACGACAAGCTGATCACTTTTCGTGAGCTGAACCTGCTCCGTACTCTCCGCGACAGCCTTGGGCTGTCCGAGACCGTCTTCCGCATCGTGCTCGCCCAACTAAACCACTTTCCCCAACCAGGCAACGTCCTGCACACGCCGAGTGAGTGCCGCGACGTGCTCAACGCGCTGCAACGGGGTGGCATCGTCTTCCATTGCAACAAGGCGGATGGCTCGCCCTACGTGATTCCGGACGAAATCCGGGCTTCCGTGATGGGAGCGCTTGGTATGGAACTCGGGCTGCACGCTTGGGGCCTGCTCCTCGACGCCCTCACGGTTACCCAGTTGAAGCAGGCGCTGGTCAAGAAGAAACTTCCCACTTCGGGCACGAAGTCGGAACTCAAGAGTCGGGTAATCTCCTCCGGCCTGAGTCCCAGCGCCGCGCTGCGCATCCTGTCCACCGGGGATCTCCACGAACTGTGCTCCTCGCTTCCAGGCGTTCCGGTGAGCGGAACCAAAGCGCAGCGAATCCGACGAATCATCGGGTACTTCGCCAATCTGATAACGAAGGAGGTGTCGGAGGAGGCCTCTCCCGGCGAGCGATTCTACAAGTACCTGCCGGAACTCGCCCGGCGCGACCGGGAGAACCTGCTAGCGAACCAGATCATCAAGAAAGACCTTGATATCGAGCACGGGTTCGAGGCGGCAACGCGGTTTCTCTTCGAATCAAGGCTGGGGCTTGAGTTGATGGAATTGGCCGGGAGCGAGCACCCCGACGGATGCATCCGGTTCGGCGGCCGTCGCACGGCAAACGGAGATGTGCTGATGTGGGACAACAAAAGCACGGAGGCCGCCTACACGTTTCCGCCCTCGCACCTGAGGCAGTTCAAGCGCTATATCCGAGACGCACGTGACCCGGTTGCCTGCTTCCTCGTCATCGTCGCGAAGCCCGACGACTCCGCAATGGACAGCGTCTGGCAGCTGGCAGCCCAATGCACCGGTACCCAGATCTCCGTCATCGCCGCCGAGGACCTTGGCTGGATGGCAGAAGAATGGTGGTCGCGGAATCCCGATGGCCGATTCAACCTCGAAGTTCTCAACATGACCGGCATCTTGAATCGTCCGCTCCTCGAACATCGGATGAAACTTTTTCTCTAAGCGCGGGCGGTGACCGGGGCGATCCTTCGATTCCGCTATCCGCCGCGCAAAGGGTGATCCCCGGGGTGACCCCAAGAGGACACACTAGATCGTAAATGATTGTAGAACATGATTTTATGGCCGTATTCTGCTCGGACTGGTTC
>JAPPJO010000114.1 GCA_028820325.1 Gammaproteobacteria bacterium
GCTTGGGCCAGAGCGGATCCACCTCGAAGATGGGCGCCTCGCCCGACATGTCGGGTGCCTGGCTGGCCGACTCGATGGTACAGGCGGAGAGTGCCACGGTGCCAGCGGCGACGACGCAGATGAGCGCGTAGGAAAGGGTGTGTGGGTGGTTCATGGCGTGACTCCTTCGGTACGATGCTTGCAGCGTGGTCCCCCATCCAGCGGCGGACCATGATGAGCCTGAGCGGCGAACGCGTGACCGGGAATCGTGTAGGAGAACGTTCCGGAGGCGCAAGTGGCAGCGCTCGGGCCCGGCTTCCAACTTACCGGGAGACCTCCATGAATCGACAGACCGCGTCGCCGTTTCTTGCAGTAGTCCTTGCGGCCGGAACGTTCCTGCCCGCGACACTGCATGCGCAGGAAGGAAGAGGTTTCCTCTTCAGCCGTCCCGGCGCCACCTTCAACTTCCGCACCGGATACGACATCCCCCGCGCGAACAGCGACATCTTCAGCTACACGAGCGAATTGCTCACGCTGGAGAAGAGCAGCTTTGCGGCTCCGGTCATCTCGGTGGACATCGGCGTGCGGCTCACCGAGAGGCTCGAGCTGGTGGGGGGCGTGGGATACGCGAAGAGCGTGACCCCCTCCGAGTTCCGCGACTGGGAAGACAACAGGGGCCAGCCGATCGAACAGGTCACCACCCACTCCAGGCTCCCCTTCACCGTGAGCGCCCGCTACTACCTGCGTGATCGCGGCCGCAGCCTGAGCCGCTTCGCCTGGGTGCCGTCGCAGTTGGTGCCCTACGTGGGAGCGGGGGCGGGCGGCAACGTGTACAAGTTCGAGCAGGACGGCGACTTCGTCGACATCGAGACGCTCGACGTCTTCAACGACCTGCTGGTGTCGGACGGCACCGCCCCCTTCGTGCATGTCTTCAGCGGCATCGAATACGCGCTGGGCCCGCGATTCGTGCTGACGGCGGAAGGGCGTTATTCTTGGTCCAGCAGCCCCATGGATCGTTCGTTCGAGGGGTTTGAGAACATCGATCTGTCCGGCTTCCAGATTCTCGCGGGAGTTGGATTCCGCATGAGCGGGTGACCGCGGTGCCCTCGGGTGGAAGCAAGGTGTCAGTGGAGGGAAGGAAGATGAAAGCACATGAGGAAGCTCTGACGGCTGTCGCCCGGCGATGTTCGGTCGCTGCGTTGCTGTTTGTGGTCGCCGCCGTCCCCGTTGAGGGACAGACCGAGGTTGGCAGCTGGCTGGCCTTTACAGGCTGCTGGACGCCCCTCGAGCAGGATCCCGAGGAGAGGCCGACCCTGTGTGTGGTGCCCGGGGAAGACCGCTTCTCGGCCGAGTTCGTGACCGTGCGCGACGGCGAGGTGGTGTCGCGCGAGGTGGCGCGCGCCGATGCACGGCCCGTGGATGCCTCGCAGGAGGGCTGCGAGGGAACCACCACCTGGCGCTTCTCGCAGGACGGCCACCGTGTGTATCACCGCTCCGAGCACGTCTGCGACGGCACGGTGACCCGGAAGGGCTCGGGCATGATGGTCATGTTGAACCCCACCGAGTGGATGGACGTCAGCGCGGTGGAGGTCGAAGGCGAGGTGACGCCCTGGGTGCAGCGCTATCGCATGGCGGGCATCATGGCGACGCAGGAGGCCGGATACGCCGGCCTCGGGGACGACCAGGAGATGGCGATCAGGGCCGCGCGCATGTACTCCACCACGTCGCCGACCATCGCCGCGATCATCGAGGCCGGCCAGACGCTGCACGCCGAGACGGTGCAGGCCTGGCTGGTCGAGAGCGAGCCCGACCTGAACGTGAACGCGGAACACCTCATCCGGATCGCGGATGCAGGCGTGGATCCGGACGTGATCGATGTGGTGGTCGCGGTCGCGAATCCCCAACGCTTCCGGCTCCGCGAGGAGGACAACAGAGGCCGGCCGATCGCCCAGCAGGATCGTGACCGCCGCAGGGTGCGCACGGATCCCTGGTACTATTCCCCGTTCGGCTTCGGCTACTACGACGGGTATGGGCTTTACGGGTACGGGTATTCCCCGTACCGGTATGGTTACTACCCGTACTCCTACGGGCGTGGCTACGGGATGGGGTACGGGTACGGCGGCTACTACGGGATCGGCTACCGGCCGGTAGTGGTTCAGGTGAGCGAGCGCCCGGCCGAGCAGCGCGGCAGGCTGGTTAGGGGCCTCGGGTACGTTCGCGGCGGCGACCGCGGCAGGTCCACCGTGGTGGGAAGCGACGGCGGAGGCTTCTGGTCCTCCGGCGGGTCCCGCAGCGGCGGTTCGTCGGTCGGCGCCTCCTCCGGCGGCTACCGGGGCGGGTCCGGCAGCTCGACCGGACGCACCGCGCGCCCGCGGGGAGGAAGCGGCAGCTAGCGTACCCGGGAAACGGTTCGGGCTGGCGCCGGGAGAGCGCCGGGAGATACGTTTCTCCCGGCGCTTTTCCTTTCATCCCGACAGGATTCCTCGTGCGAGCAACCACTGTGTTTCTGGTAGCGATCCGCCGAATGGCCCGGGGTCATTCCCGCATTCGGCGAACGGGCTACGGCGTGCAAGCCGTGGCGACCGCGGCCCTTGTAGCCATCGCGGCGGCCGCGCCCCTCAGCGCGCAGAACGGCCAGAACGGGCACAGTGTTGCCGCCTCCCGCGTGGACGTGGCGCCGGTCCTGGACGGCGTCCTCGACGAGCCCGTCTGGAGGGCGGCCGAAGCCATCGACGCGTTCGTGCAGCAGGAACCCGACGAGGGGGCGCCGGCGTCGGAGCGCACGGAGGCGCGGATCCTCTACGACGGGGAGAACCTCTACATCGGGGTGCGGGCCTTCGACTCGGAGCCGGACGGCGTCATCGCCACCGAGATGCGCCGCGATTCCGACCGAATTCTGGAGGAGGACAACTTCCAGATCATCCTCGACACCTTCAAGGACTTCCGCTCCGCCTACATGTTCGTCACCACGCCGCTGGGGGCGAAGCTGGAGCAGCAGGTCTTCGAGGAGGGAGAGGGAGGAAGCCGGCGCGGCTTCGGGGTGGCGACCAACATCAACAAGGACTGGGACGGGGTCTGGCACGTGAGCGCGCGCCGAACCGACGACGGCTGGGCCGCGGAGATCGCGATTCCGATGGTCACCCTGCGCTTCCCCGACCAGGAGCGCCAGGAGTGGGGCGTCAACTTCATGCGCAACATCCGCCGCAAGAACGAGCAGGCGTTCTGGGCCGGCATCCCGAAGCCCTACACACTCACGCGCGTGAGCCTGGCCGGCAGCCTCACCGGCCTGGAGTCGCTAAACCGGGGCATGGACCTGCGCGTCAAGCCGTTCGTCTCCGGGGGCGCGGCGCGCGTATCCGATGCCGGCATCGTGGAGAACGACGGGCAGCGCGACGTGGGGTTCGACATCAAGTACGGGGTGTCGGCCGGACTGAACCTGGATCTCACGTACAACACCGATTTCGCCCAGGCGGAGGTCGACGACGAGCAGGTCAACCTGACCCGCTTCGCCCTATTTTATCCCGAGAAACGCGAGTTTTTCCTGGAGAACGCCGGACAGTTCAACGTCGGCACGAACAGCGCCTTCCAGCGCGTGGCCGACCTGTTCTTCAGCCGGCGCATCGGCCTGTCCACGACGGGCGACCCCATTCCCATCCTCGGTGGCGCGCGGCTGACCGGTAAGGTGGGTCGCAACAACATCGCCATCATGGACATCCAGACCGACGGCCTGCCCGGCGACGTTGGGCAGGGCATCGGGGGCCGCGACGGCGAGAACTTCTTCGTGGCCCGCTACAGCCGCGACATCATGGCGCGCTCCAAGGTGGGCGCGCTGGTCATCAACAAGCACGTGGGCGACGGCCACTACATCAACCGCACCTTCGCCGCGGACATGACGCTGGCCCCGCACCCGGCCTTCCTGGTCAACAGCTTCATCGCCAAGACCTCGACGACCGGGGTCACCGACGGCCAGCTCGCCGGCTACATCCGCCTCGGCTGGCTGGACGAGGACTGGAACGTCTACGGCGAATACGCGGATTTCCAGGACAACTTCAACCCGGAGGTCGGCTTCCTGCCGCGCAACGGGATCCGCATCAGCAAGATCCACCTGGAGCGCAATCCCCGGCCGGGCCGCTTCGGGGTGCGCGTCTTCGACCCGATGGTCAACATCACGTACACCACCGACCAGAACAATCGGCTGGTGACGCGCCGCATCCACCACATGCTGGGAACGAGGCTCCAGAACGGGGCCTACATCAACATCTGGTACAACGCCAACCTGGAGGTGCTCGACCAGCCCTTCCGGGTGCGGCCGGACGTCGTCGTGGAACCGGGCACGCACCGGTTCGGCGACTGGCGCTTCTCGTTCACCAGCGACCCGTCGCGCCGGCTCTACGGGACCGTCTACTACTCTCCGCAGACCTTCTTCGACGGCGACCGCACCGACTACAGCGCGAGCGCGGGCTTCAGGCTGACCAGCCAGCTGGCCGCCGAGGGGGGGTTCACCCGCAACGACGTGAGACTGCCGGGGGGCGATTTCAGCGCCGACATCGCCTCGTTCCGCGTCGACTACGCGCTCTCGCCGACGATGACGCTGCGCACCGTGACGCAGTACAACTCGCTCACCGACCTGTGGAGCACCGCGGCCCGCTTCAACTACATCTACCGGCCGGGGAGCGACATCTACATCGTCTACGACGAACTGCGCCGGAACGACTACGACGAGTTCGGCCGGTACAACGAGTTCGCGTCCTTCCGCGAGCGGCAGCTGATCGTCAAGGTGACCTACCTGTTTTCGCGGTAGGGCGTTCTTCTCACGACGACCTGTCGTCCGCGGGGAGGAGAGGTCCGGGTTGGTTCAGCCCGCCGGTATGGATCGAGCCACGCGAAAACCCCTGCTGTCGCTATCCCGATTGGTCCATGGCCCAGGCCAGTAGTAGCTACGGTGCGCTGCCCTTACGGTCCAAGGGTAGTAATCAAACGAGCCACCCCTGACGACGGGTCGTTCGCACACGTTGCCTCTCCACCAGGGAGAGTCCTCCTCACGCGCCGATCCATCACCCGGATTGCCTGCGTGCGTATCGTTCCAGCAGTCTGCCACCCATTCGGCGACGTTCCCAAGCATGTCATGCAATCCGAACGGATTCGCAGGGAACGTCCCTACCGGCACCGTGGAAAGTTCGTCCCATTCGCTGCCACAGCCCATGCACACAGCCCTTCCCGAATCCAACTCCTCTCCCCACCACCGTGCCGTGGGTGTTCCGCCGCGGGCCGCATACTCCCATTCCGCTTCGCTGGGGAGCCGATACGCTTCCCCGGTGACTACTCGAAGCCACTCGACGTATTCTGCGGCGTCCGGGCGCCCCAAATGGATCACAGGACGGTCTCCCCGGCCCCAGCCGCCGTCGGGGGGCTCGTACACACACCCTCCGGCCTCCACGCACTGGTCCCACTCCGCGAACGTCACTTCGTACTTGCCGATTGCAAACGCCTGCGAAATCGTCACCCCGGTTGCTGGTGTTTCTGCCGCAGCCATCCAGTCAGGTTGGGTCGGCGCCAATTCGAACCCTTCGTCCTCGTTGCGGCCCATCACGAAGGAGCCCGGCGGAAGCTCCACCATCAGCGGACACGCGGGGCAGTCGCGGAACTCCCGGAGTCTGGAGGAAGGGGGATGCCCGGGGTGGTCACCGGCCGCGACCGCCTCAGCGGCTTCCCGCGACGTTGGTGTGTCAGCGCTCTCAGGTCCGCACGCGGCGACAATCGCCGCCAGCAACCACCCCGGTATCCGCAGCATCAGCGAGTTTACGTGCAGCAGCACTCGTCGATCTGAGTGAACTCCCAAAACGGACGTCATGCGGGATCGCCGGTGTGTTCCGCGATGAGGAAGCGCCAGCGCAGCTGCAGCCCGAACCAAAGAAGGGAAGCAATGGCCAGAACCAGGGTGCCGAACGCCGAACTGAGGAGCGCGACCTTTATGCCGCCCCAGACCAAAGTGCCTGAGAATCCCTCAATGGTCTCGATAGCCTGAGCGGCGGTGATAATGCCGACCAGCGTGCCCAGCACGCCGCTGATGGCGGCAAATCCTCCCCAGAACAGGATGGAATCGATCCAGGTCTTGGCGTGCCGATCCGGCATGGCGCTTGGCCGTACAAGCTGGAGCGACCACTGCGCCAGTGCGACGATGGCCAGCAGCGAGAAGGTGATGGGCCAGCGGATGATGCCGAGGGCTTCGAAGGCTTCCATCGCGGTCATGTTGGCTCTCCGGGGGATGGAGAATGGTGTGGGTGCGTAGCGTGGAGCGACTGCGGTGCCCCAAGGCGAGTTTCCGGTAAAGAGTTGCCTAACAGCTTGGCGTGTGCACCGAAGACGAGTGCGAGCCAGTGTGCCGGGATAAACCAAGCCAGCCCTCCCGCGAGGGCTAGCAGCAGCGAAACCGAGAGCAGGACCGAGCTCGCGCCCAACCAATCCAGAAGGAGCAACCGGGCCAGCTCGGGCTCGATTTCCAGAACCCCGGCGAGCCGAAAGAAGTCGGCGAGAGTGCCGAAAACGCCGGTGGCGAGCGTCAGGCCGGACAGGAACAGGATGATACGGAAGCTCGCTGCCGGATCCTGGTGGTCGTGCTTGACCCACAGCCTGAACAACTGAGCGAAGATGGCCGCGAACAGGAGTGCGCCCAGCCCGAGAACCGGCCACAGAAAGAGCGACGCATGACGGAGCCAGTCGGCTCGCAGGAGCAGGAAAGTCTCCACGAGAAGCACGACTACGGTGGCCAGGACCAGCGCCGAGCGCTCGATGGTTCGCAGGCGGCCAGGGCTGAAGTAGCGGGTGAGCCGGCGGTAGTGAGAGGCGTGCAGCCGGTCGAGTTCACGGAGGGTCGCCCCGTCGGGCACGAGCGCGACCAGTGCACGGGCATGAGCCTTCTCCGAGGGCATGCCCCGGGCTTCGAATTCGCCCGAGAGCGCTTCGAGGTCGAACTCGAGTTCGCGCAGGATCCTCAGGCGATCCGAAATGGGCACTGTCAGATCCCGGTCCAGCCTGCGCAGCGTTGGCAGGAATGCTCGCAGGCGGACAGGCCTCTCATCGGCGCCTGGCTTCGCGTACGCCAATTCCCGTGGCGACGACGACAACTCTCGCGGCGAAGCTTCGGCACTCACGCCGAGGCCTCCCGCGCACGGCGAAGCATCCGCGTGAGTCCAGACAAGATCTCCTGAACCCGGTCCGTTTCTCCGCTGAGGTGCCTGCGACCGATGTCGGTGAGCGAGTATACCTTCCTCCTCCGGCCAGTCCCGCTCGACCAACGGCCCAGGATGAGCCCATTCGCCTCCATCCGGTGCAGGATCGGGTACAGGGTACCGTGTCGGAACCGGAAGATCCCATTGCTGTGCGCTTCCACATCCAAGGCGATCTGGTAGCCGTGCCTTGGGCCCTCCCGCAGAGCAGCGAAGACCAACAGCTCGTGGATTTCCCGGGCAAAGCCCTGCGCGTCGAATTCCTGGTCGCCGGGAGGAGCTTGCTCGTTCATGACTGGCTTTGCCTCCTTTGGGAATCCACGTCGACCAAGCGGTATAGCGAAATGATCGTCTCTCCGGTGTCCTCCAACCGAAGACCCGCGAAGACCGAGTCGGACGGAAACGCAACCGGAACCGCGGGTGCCTCGAAAGAGCCCGTGTACTCTCCCGAGGAGTCGAAGATGTCGATGAAGCGAGGCGTCATTCCGTCGGTGGTGCGGGTCACCCAGAGCTGGCCTCCGGGAGCTGCGACCGTTGCCAGAACGGGCGAAACTCGTTCCTCGTATCCGACCGCGTTCACGATATCCTCCGCCTCCAGCCCGAAGCGCCGCATGAAACTTCCGTAGGGACCGGCACCGAACTCCGCACCCCTCACGGCCATCTGCGTCGTAACCTCGATCGGATCCACAGACCGCCGGATGCTCGCCACCACCGAACCACCGGCATGCTTGTCGATACGGTAGCCTGGCCCGTTCAGGAAGAGGATGGAGTCTCCCCTGTGCGTCCAGATAACCGATGGAGCCAGCACTTTGGGTCCCGGAAAGGATCCGCCGCCGAACTCCATGACCGCCAGTTCCATCGGGACTTCGTGCAGCGTCGTCGTGGTCTGTCCTCTCCCAACAACGAGTCGCTGCTCGGTGACCGTCCCGGAAGTGGAACTCGTCACCGTGGCGAGCCAATCGCTTCCCATCGCGAATCCCGGGCCCCAATAGGTCAGTTCCGGGCGCTGCTCGTTCAGAAGTTCTCCCTCGTTCGACCAGCTGCTCAGCATCTGCCGGCCGGCATCCCAGACAGTCAGAACTCCGCGCGGGTCCATGTGGACCGCAGATGGGTTCTGAAACTCTCCGGGTCCGTCCCCCTCGCGTCCGTAGCTGTCCGCGTAGGCTCCCGAAGCGTCGAATGCCACGACTCTCTGCCCTGTCCAGTCCGCCACGTAGATCCGGCTTGTCATCGGATCCGCGGCCACACCCCACGGAACCGCCGTGAGTGCGCTGTCCGGGGGGATGAGATCGACTGTTTGCATGGCTCGGATGCCAAGCATTTCATCGGGGCCGTCGTTGTCGATGATGGTCACGCCTGCAGAATCGCGCGCAGGCGCGGCTTGGGTGTCACGGCGTGCCGGGTCGCACGAACTGGTTGTCAGCATCAGCAAGGCGACGACCCATTGAATGCCGGTTCGAGACGGATGGTGACGCATGGCGTCGCCTGGCTGCTTGGAACGCGTTCGCTTGTGCATTATCTCGGGGCCTCCTCCCTGGCAGGGCAAGCTATCGACGACTGTAATATCGCATCACGATATTTCGATCTTCGATATATTGCAAGCGGAGGCCTCCCCTTGACGGGGTTGGCTTTCGCGGCTCAGGAGGTCACGGCGGTCAGTTCGATGTCACGGTTGACGCTGAGGCCGCATACGGAGCCAGTGATGGTCGCGGTCGGGATGGCGCCGCTGAGGGCGCTGTCGACCATCGAGATCTCGGAGGTGATGGTGTTGTCGAGATCGCAGCTGCCCGACC
>JAPPJO010000080.1 GCA_028820325.1 Gammaproteobacteria bacterium
TGACGACGTCCATCGGCCCCCGGGGCGGCGAGCCGGTGCCGTCGATGACGGTCACCCCGCGGATGATCAGGCGATCGAAGGGGCCCTGGCCCTCGTCGGCGCCGCGGGGGGTAGTGGGCTCCATCTGAGCCTGCGCGGCGATGGGCGCGAGGGAGACCGCCAGCGCACAGAGCAGGCCGTGCAACAGGAACGGGAACGGGCGCCGGGACGACCTATGATGCGTCATGGGGTTCCTCCAGGGATGAACGGATCCGGTACGGCGCTGGAAATCTAGGGAAAGCGCGGGCGGGGTGCGAACGGGAGAACGCCGTCCCGGGCCGGTGGGGACGGACGGTCCCGCCTCGTGAACCTCCTCCTCGATCCCCCCGTCTGGCTCTGGAGCCTCTTGTCGATAGCCGCCGTCAACGGCCGACACCCAGCCGCTCGCGTCAACGACCAGGGGCTTCAACCTGGTTCGAGCCGATTCCGATCGGCTTCAAGGTGCTCGAGCGCGGTGGGCCCGGGCGGCGCCTGTTCCATCGCGGCATGGCAGTCCCTCAACCACGCGCTGAGCCATTCCTCAGGCGTCTCCTGGTCCGCCGCTTCATTCTCGATGGTGGCTTTCATGTCGCTTTCATGGCCAGCGCGCCCAGGCAACAGGTCGTCAATCCCCGAACGCGGCTTCCGCGAGCCGCTTCTTGTACCACTCGGGGAACCCCTTGGTGACCGCGCCGTCGAAGCGCTTCTCGAAGTGCTTCCACAGGCGGTCCTTGAGGTCGTCCAGGCACTCCTCGCGCACGTCCTCGCGGATGTGGCGGATGATCCTGCCGATCTCGACCGGGGTGCCGCCTTCGATCAGCCCCTCGGCCAGGAGCCCGGTCACCACCTTCTCCCAGCGGGCCGGGCCGGACACCGATTCCGCCAGGACCTTCAGGAACTCGGTCTGCCTGAGGCGCTTCCAATCGGGGTTGCCGGCGTGGGCCTCCTTGAACTTCTCCGAGACGAACTTGGCCCGGATTGGGAGACCGTCCTCGCCGAAGAGGGGAACCTCGTGGGCACGCTTGATGACCACGCCCTCGATCCTGGGCCCGCCCAGGAACGACTCGAGTTCCAGCAGCTTCTCCAGCCGGGCCGGGCTCGACAGCATCCCCTCGAAGAGGATGGGCACCGCCTCGATCCCCAGCCGGGTCGCCACCCGGGCCTTTTCCTCGTAGCCGAGGTAGTCCTCGGTGCCGGCGTCGACATCGAACAGAGCGATGTAGCCCTGCGGCACGCGGCCATAGGCGAGCGTGTTGTGGCGCGGCCGGCCCACCGCCTCACCGCGATAGACGACGCCCGGCGACAGCAGGCCATCTGCGGCCATCCGCCGGATCGACGCGACCGACGGGGCGAAGAGGTTCGGCGGCTCGTCCAGATCGAGCGTGAGCCGTTTGGAGCGGGCCGACAGGCGCGGCGGATCGCCGACCAGACCCCAACTGATCTGCGAGCCGTCCACCTTCTCTTCCACGACGACGGGCTTGTCGAGCAGTCCCTTCGTCGCACGGTGGCCGAGGGCGAATATCTTTCCGTAGCGTCCCAGCATGGTTCTCGTCCGCGTGGAGTTCCGGCTCGCGACAGGTTGTCGAGAGCTTCTCGCGGCGCGAGAACCGGGATGGGCGGCCGACGGAAGTCGGCTGTGGCTTCGCGTGATGATGCGCCGGGCTGCAGCGAGACGGAATAAGCATGGCCGGGGCCTTCCGGTCAAGAGGGCCATGGGCGCTCTCGGCCGCCAGAAAGCGAAGCTCTCCGTCGGCGGCGAATCCCCCGGAGCGTGGCCATTGCGTTGGGGTTATCGTTGTGTCATTCGTCACCGCTGGCGGGCACAATCCGCATCCGGCCCGGCCCGAGGAGCCTCCCCGACCCCTTGAGAACCACGACGTGACCCCGACCGAGGGGGAAGTTCGGCGCCGAGCCGACCGCCTGCGCGCCGAGATCAGGCGCCACGACCACCTCTACCATGTCGAGAACCGGCCGGAGATCTCGGACGGCGCCTACGACAGGCTGTTTCGCGAGCTTCAGGCCATCGAGGAGGCGTTTCCGCACCTCCTGACCCCCGACTCGCCCACCCAGCGGGTCGGGGCGGATCCGCTTTCGGAGCTGCCGGTGGTGCCGCATGTGGTGGCCATGCTCTCGCTCGACTCATCCGAATCGGAGGAGGATCTGCGCCGCTTCGACGAGCGCGTACGCAAGGCGGTGGACGGGCCGGTCGAGTACCTCGTGGAGCCAAAACTGGATGGGTCGTCGCTGGAAGTGGTCTATGTGGATGGGGTGCTGGACCGCGCCGTGACGCGGGGGAACGGGGTGGAGGGCGAGGGCGTCACCGAGAATGCCCGCACGATTCCTTCGGTGCCGCTGCGGCTACGCGCCGGGCGTGACCCGCTCCCGATCCCATCCCTGCTCGCAGTCCGCGGTGAGGTCCTCATGTACCTCTCTTCCTTCGAGGAACTCAACCAGGGCCGGGTCGAAGCCGGTCTCGAACCCTACGCCAACCCGCGTAACGCGGCGGCGGGCGCGCTGCGCCAACTGGACTCGCGCATCACTCGGACGCGGCCGCTGGAGTTTTTCGCCTTCGACATCCTCGACGTCACCTGGACGGCCTCCGGCACCGGGGACGGAGAGCCCTCCGCCCCCGAAAAAGCGATGGGCTTCGACACCGACGAGCAGGCGGTGGAAGTGCTGCACAGGTGGGGGCTGCGGCTGCCGGACCGCACCCGCAAGGTGGCGGACATCGACGAAGCCATCGCCTATCACGCCGATTTCGCGCGGGACCGGGACGACCTTGACTACGAGATCGACGGGGTGGTGCTGAAGCTGAACGCGCTGGCTCCGCGTGCCGCGCTGGGGAGCACCTCCCATCATCCCAGGTGGGCGTTCGCATTCAAGTTCGCGCCCCGGCAGGAGGTGACCCGCCTGGAGCGCATCACCGTGCAGGTCGGCCGCACGGGAAAGCTGACTCCGCTCGCCCTGCTGCGCCCCGTCGAGGTTGGGGGTGTAACCGTGTCGCGCGCCTCGCTGCACAACCGCGAGGAGCTGGAGCGCAAGGATGTGCGCGCGGGCGACCTGGTCCGCATTCAGCGCGCGGGCGACGTCATTCCGCAGGTGGTCGAGCGGGTGGAGGAACCCGGGCGGGCGCGCAGCGAACCCTTCCCGATGCCCGAGGAGTGCCCCCGGTGCGGCGCGGCCGTGGTGGAAGAGGGGCCGTTCGTGGTGTGTTCGAACCGCCTGGGCTGTCCGGCCCAACTGGAACGCGGCATCGAGCATTTCGTGTCGCGGGGCGGGCTCGACATCGAGGGCCTGGGTTCGGAGACGGTCGCGCTGCTGGTCGGTGAGGGCCTGGTGCGCGAGCCCGCCGACCTCTTCGATCTGACGCCGGACGACCTCCTCAAGCTCGAGGGGTTCGCGGAAACCCGGTCGCGAAAGCTGGCGGCGGCGATTCTGAGCGGGAAGAAAACGGAACTCGCGCGCTTCATCTACGGCCTGGGCATCCCCGAGGTGGGGGCCACGGTGGCGCGCGTACTGGCCGCCGAGTTCCGCGATCTCGCGACCCTGCGCGAAATCACGGCGGAGCGGCTGGAGGAGGTGGAGGGGATCGGGCCCATCATGTCGAAGAAGATCACGCGGTTCTTCAACGATGATGCCCGCGCCGCTTCCGTCGATGCCATTCTGTCCAAGGGCTTCGACCTGATTCCTCCGCCCGAGCGGGAGAGCCGCGCGCTGGAGGGAAAGAGCTTCGTGTTCACCGGAAAGCTGGACTCGATCACGCGATCCGAGGCGAAGAAGCGCGTGGAGAGCCTGGGTGGGCGCGTGGTTTCTTCCGTAAGTTCCGCCACCGGCTACCTGGTCAGGGGGGAGCGACCGGGATCCAAGGCGAAGAAGGCCGAAGAGCTGGGTGTTCCTGTGCTGGACGAACAAGCCTTCCTGAGGTTGCTCGAGGAATAGCCGAGCGGAATCCGGGACTACCGGCCGTGCCGGAGCTGCGGGTGACGGTGTCCGCAATCCCGCGGGGGCCCGGATGGCATTCACCGGTGCGCGATTTCAGCGGTACGTTTATCGTTCGTGACATGAAACCCCCGAATCGCGCCCCCAGCCGCCGCTCCGTGGCCCCTCCCGGATAGCCGGATTTGATCCTCCCCGCACTGGGCCTGTTCGGCGGCGTGATCGGCCTCTATCTCGGCGCCCATTGGCTCGTTTTCGGCGCGGCCGGCCTGGGCAGGACGATCGGGGCGCGGCCCATCGTGGTGGGGCTGACCGTGGTCTCGCTGGGCACGTCCGCGCCCGAACTGGTGGTGTGTGTGCTCGCCGCCATCGGGGGGAGTTCCGACCTGGCGATCGGCAACGCCCTCGGCTCCAATCTCGCCAACGTCGGCCTGATCCTCGCGGTCACCGCGATCGTCCAGCCGCTCGGCGTCAACCGGCGCATGGTGGTACGCGAGATTCCGGCAATGCTCGCGATCACCGTGCTGGCCTATCCGCTGATCGCCGACCAGTACGCATCTCGACTGGACGGGGCGGTTCTCCTGGGCGTGCTCGTGATCTACCTGGGCGCTCTGCTGCGCTCGGCGCGCCGCGAGACCCCCGAGATCCTCAAGGAGTTCGAGGCGTTTTCCGAGGATGATGCCCGTACGAAGCCGACATCGGTCACGAAGAACGTGCTGCTGGTCCTCCTGGGATCGGGACTTCTGGTGCTGGGCGGGAGGCTGATCGTAGTCAGCGCAATCGATATCGCCACGGGGATGGGCATCTCGGAGCTGCTCATCGGCGGAACCGTCGTCGCCATCGGCACATCGCTGCCCGAACTGGCCACCTCGGTGGTCGCGGCGACGCGCAATGAGGCGGATATCGCCGTCGGCAACGTCATCGGCTCCAACATCTTCAATCTGACGGCGGTCCTGGGCACCGCAGCCGTCATCGAACCGCTCTCGGTCGCCTCGGGCGTGCTGGGCCGCGAATTCCTCGCGATGTTCATCCTGTCGGCGCTGGTGTGGCCGATGGCGTGGTCCGCGCTCAAGGTTCGGCGCTGGGAAGGACTTACGCTCCTCGCGCTCTACGCCGTATTCTGGCTGTGGCTGGGGGGGAGCGCATGAGCAGATCCGACATGGAATCCGCGCTGGAGCGCTGGCAGGAGGCCGGGCTTGTCTCCGGCGAGCTGGCCGAGCGGCTGCGCGAGGAGCACGCGCACAGCCAACGGCGCGCGCGTCGCCGGTTTCTGCAATACGCCGTCGCGGGAATGGCAGGCATTCTGCTGGTGATCGCGGCGGTCACCTTCTTTGCCTGGTCGTGGCCCGACCTGGGGCCCGCGGCGCGCACATGGGTGATTGCCGGGACGGGGATCGCGATCGTGCTGCTGGGGATGCGGCTCGAGGCGGCGCGGCGCTACGTGCCGGTGACGTACGCGCTCCAGACCAGCGGTCTGATCCTGCTCCTCACGGCGTACGTGTACTCGATGGAGGCCTGGGAAAACACGACGCCAGGCGGCGTCGTGGTCGGCCTTCTCGCCCTTGCAACTCCGGCCGCGACCATCCCGGTCTTCGTGCGCCGCAACCCGATCATGCCGGCGGTGGGCACGGCGCTCGGCTACGGCTTTCTGGCGGCGTTTCTCTTTCGAGCCTTCGATCTGGACACCGACGTCATCATCTGGATCCTCGACGGTGCGCTGGCGGCTGCCCTGGTGGTTCTTGCCCTGCTGATGCGGACGGGAAACACCCGGTCCGTCTCACGTCGAACCCTGTACGCCTTCACCGTCAGCCTCTACGTGGGCTATCCTATGGCGGGCCTTACCGTGGCCGGGCCCTTCGAGCTCGGCGCGGAGGCGCTCCTGGCGCTGGACGCGTGGCTGTTGCTGGTCACAGCGCTGGCCCTCTGGGGCATCTATCGAGCTCCGGCGATGCTGCGGAGCGCACGCTACAGCCTGCACCTCGCGGCATCGGTCCTGATTGCCATTCCTCTGGGGTTCGGAACCGCGCTCGATGTGTACGATCTTCCGCCGCTGGGCGCCGCAGCTGTGGTGGCGGGAGCCGGGGCGTGCGGACTGTCGTACGGACTGCGCACGAACGCGCGGCCGCTCGTGCTGTGTTCCTGCGTGACCATCGTGTGCGCCGCATGGTATCTGGCTGTCGACGCCGGCGACAGACTGGGTTCCGTAGTCGCGCTGGCGTTTACGGCGGCGCTGTTCTTCTGGGTGGCTACCCGGTTGGGCAGGGAGAAGGAGGCATGAAATGCTGGGGATAGATCTGAGCGGCAAGCGCGCGTTCATCGCCGGGGTCGCGGACGACAGGGGGTACGGCTGGGCCATCGCCCGCGCGCTTGCTGCGGCCGGTGCCACGATCTGCCTGGGCACCTGGCCCCCGGTGATGCGCATCTTCCGGATGAGCCTGAAGCGGGGAAGGCTGGATCGCTCGCTTCCGGGCGGAGGTGAACTCGAGATCGAGAAGATCTATCCCCTCGACGCCATCTTCGACACCCCGGACGACATTCCCGCGAAGTATCGGGACGACAAGCGCTATCGTGCGGTCGACGGCTACACCATCCAGGAGGTCGCGGACACCCTTCGCGCCGATTTCGGGGATGGGTGCCTGGATATCCTCGTGCACTCGCTCGCGAACGGCCCCGAGGTGCGCAAGCCGCTCATCGAGACCAGCCGCAGCGGCTACCTGGCCGCGATCAGCGCCAGTTCCTACTCCCTCGTGAGCATGGTTCAGCGCTTCGGTCCCCTCATGCGACCGGGCGCGGCGGCGGTCTCGCTGAGCTACCTGGCTTCCGAACGCGTCATCCCCGGGTACGGCGGGGGAATGAGCGCGGCCAAGGCGGCGCTCGAGAGCGACACCCGCGTGCTCGCCTTCGAGGCGGGGAGGCGGTGGGGGATGCGGGTGAACACCATCAGCGCGGGCCCGCTGCCCAGCCGGGCGGCGTCCGCGATCGGCCTGATCGACCGCATGGTCGAGTACTACCGCACCAATGCGGCCCTGCCGGAGGTGAATACCGCCGACGACGTGGCCAACGCCGCCGCCTTCCTGTGCTCGCCGCTGGGGGCGGGGATCACCGGCGCGACCCTCCATGTGGACAAGGGCTACCACGTCATGGGCATCGCTGCGGAGCCGCAGCTCTAGGGCGATGAGCGGCGGGCGTCCCTTCGGCGATGCCCTGCCGCACCTGCGGGTCACGCCCCCGGGGCCGCGCTCGCGGGCGCTCGGGAAGCGGTTGCGGCAGGCCGAATCCCGCAACGTGACCTTCATCGGCGACCGCTTCCCGGTCTTCTGGGAAGAGGCCCTGGGGTCCAACGTGCGCGATGTCGACGGCAACGTGTACGTCGACCTCACGGGCGCGTTCGGGGTCGCCTTCGCCGGCCACCGCCATCCGCGAATCGTGCGGACGGCGGCCGAGCAGCAGCACCGGCTGACGCACGGGATGGGCGACATCCACCCTCCGGCGGCCAAGGTCGAACTGCTGGAGCGGCTGACGGGGCTCGCTCCCTGGCCGGAGGCGCGCGCGGTTCTGGCCTCTGCGGGGTCCGAAGCTGTGGAAATTGCGCTGAAAACCGCCGAATTATCCACAGGACGAGCTGGTATCCTCGCCTTTGAATGTGGATATCACGGTTTGACCCTCGGTGCTCTCGCTACCACCCACCGCGACGACTTCCGCGCGCCCTTCCGCAGGCGTCTCTACGATGGCGTGGTGTTTGCTCCGTTCCCCGGCCGCCCGGAAGAAGTGTCGCCGAGCCTCGCGGCGTGTGAGCGGGCGTTCGAGGATGGCGCCCGCCGTGGAGCCGCGATCGGCGCGGTGCTGGTGGAGCCGGTGCAGGGCCGCGGGGGCGTGGGCATCCCGCCTCGCGGGTTCTTTCCGGCACTGTGCGCGCTCGCCCGGCAGCACGGGGCGGTCGTAGTGGCCGACGAAGTGTTCACCGGCCTCGGCCGCTGCGGGAGCATGTTCGCGGGGCCCGCCCTCGGGCTCGACGCCGACCTCATCTGCCTGGGCAAGGCGCTGGGCGGCGGCTTCCCGCTGAGCGCGTGCCTGGGGACGGCGGAGGTCTTCGACGCCTGGCCGGAGTCGGCCGGCGAGGCCCTGCATACCAGCACCTTCCTCGGACACCCGGTCGCCTGCGCCGCGTCACTGGCCTTCCTGGACCTTGTGGAGTCGGAGCGCCTCCACCGGCACGCGGCGAGCTTGGGGGAGCACCTCCTCGCCCATCTGCGCGAACGACTGGATGGCGTCGCGCACGTGAGGGAGGTACGGGGGCTGGGTCTGCTGGCCGGAATCGAGATCGTTCGTCGCGCGCCGGCGTCCCCTGGGCCCGCTCAAGCCGTGCCCTGGGAGGGAGCGGGGGCCCGCATCGCCGCTAGGCTCCTGGCGAAAGGCGTGATGGTGCTGCCCGCGGGCGAGCAGGGTCAGGTGATCGAGCTGACCCCTCCCGCAACCATGTCGCACGAGCTGCTTGACCACGCGCTGGACCGACTGGTTCGCGCCGTCATCGATCTACCGGAATAGACCGCTCGCCTTCAGATAATCGAGCGTTGCCGCCGCGCACGCCTCCGGCTGCTCCAGTTGCACGAGGTGCGTCCCTCCGCGGATCCAGGCATAGTCCACGGTCGGGATATGATGGAGTTCGGTGGTCGGGAAATACGTGTAGGGGATGCCGGGGTCGGCCCCGATGACCATCGTCGGACAGGCGAGCGCCCCGAAGTCGATCAACGCCGCATACTGTCCGCCGTACCGGTAGATCCGGGCCTCATACTCGCGGGGACAGCGAAGGCCAAACCCATCCCCGTCCGCGGTTCGGCGCAGCGTCGTCCGGGCCATGAGCCGGCGTACTCCGCGTGCCACGTACTGGAACGCGGGCATGTACAAGAGCACCTCCGCGAACTCCTCCCGCGTCGAATACCGGTCCGCGCGCGCAAGCGTCATCGTGGCCGCGCGCCTCGCCACGTCCGCGCACTCCTCCCGCGCGGGTCCGAACTCGCACAGCGGCGGGTCGAAGAGCACGCGGGCCGTGAACTCCCCCCCGCGCGTGGGAGACAGCAGCGAGACCAGGCCCGAGAGAGAATGGAACACGCCGGCTTGCGGCTTCTTCCCGAAGCCCCTCGTGATGGCTTCCTGGATGCGGATGTGGTCGTCGATGAGCGTGGGCACATTGTGGCTGCCGAGCGGCCCGGGCGTATTCCAGCCGTGGTTCCGGAGGTCGTAGAGCACGAGATCGAAGTCGTTCGCGAACAGCGACCAGAACGGGTAGTAGAGATCGATCGCGAGGCTGTTGCCGTGGCTCATCACGATGCGCGGGCCGGAGGGGTTCCCGTGGCGCCGGAGCGTGGTCGACGCGCCGTCGCACAGGCGCACATCGCAGACGGAATGAGGCTCGGGCACCTGCCAGACCTGCGTCCCTTCGGGATCACTCATGGCGGAACCGGGCGGGGGTTGATTCAACGCGGGGGAAGTCGGTATCTTACCGGCCCTTTGCTTGAAGACGCCCCCATCGTCTAGTGGCCTAGGATACTTGGTTCTCAGCCAAGAGACCGGGGTTCGACTCCCCGTGGGGGTATCGCGGAACGCGGGCCGTCGCTTTCGGGTGCGGCCCGGGTTTCGTTTGGCCGCTTAGCTCAGTTGGCAGAGCACTACGCTCACATCGTAGGGGTCGCTGGTTCGAGTCCAGCAGCGGCCACTCCTCCGCTTCATCCCGCCAGCCGCCTCGTCATCTCCACGGGCCGCGGCCGGGCCCCCGGCTTCCACGCGGTCACGTAGCCCGCCACCGCGCTCGCCGCGACGGAATACGGCGAAGCCAGGTACAACTGACCCGGCCCCGAGCGTCCCGGAAAGTTCCGGTTCTGGGAGGAGATGCTCACCTCGTCGGGGCGGCGCGTGACCCCCGGTCCGGCGTTGATGCAGGCGCCGCATCCCGGCTCGATGAAGGTGGCGCCGATGCGCCGGAAGAGGTCCAGGTAGCCCCGCTCCCGGCAGTACTCGCGCACATCGGTCGAGCCGCACTGGATGAAGCACTCCACGTCCGGGTGCACGCCCAGTCCCCAGCGGTCGTGCATCTCGCTGAAGACACGGGCGTACATGTCCATGTCCTCCTTCTTGCCCGCCGTGCACGACCCCGCGTAGGCGATGTCGATGCGGATGCGGTCGGGCTCGAGGTCGTCGAGCGGCACCCCGTTGCCGGGGTCGTTGGGGAGCGCCGCCATGGGCTGGATGTCGGACGCGTCGATCTCGATCACGCGGACGTAGTTGGCGCCGGGGTCGCTGTGCATGTCGCGCGCCAGTGCCTCCGCCCGCTCCCGCTCCATCCCGCGCTCGGCGACCAGATATTCGACCGATCGCCCGTCCGCCGCGACCAGCCCGGTGAACGCGCCCACCTCCGCGGCCATGTTGGTCATGGTCGCACGCTCGTCCACGGGGAGAGCCTCCACGGCCGGCCCCGCGTACTCGATGATCTGCCCGATCGCATGGCCATCGCGGATGTAGGGGTGGCGCAGGATCTCGAGCATGTAGTCCTTGGCCGTCACCCCCTCGGCGGGCGTCCCCGAGATCTCGACCTTGAAGGAGGGCGGGACCTGCACGCGCACGTCCCTGGTGATCCAGGAGTTGAAGATGGCCGTCGTGCCGACCCCGAACGCCAGCGCCCCGATCGCGCCTGCGTGGGGCGTGTGCGAGTCCGAGCCGATGATGAGCATCCCCGGCTCCGCGTAGTCCTCCAGGATCTTGGAGTGGCAGATGGCGACCGATCCCATCCGGTGGCCCATCTGCTCCCCGTAGAGCCGGATGCCCTGTTTCTCCGCGAACTCGCGCTGCTTCACCTCGAGCTGGTTGGCGACCTCGAGCAGCCCCTCCTCGATGCGCTCCTGGCTCATCGCCTTGTGCAGGAAGGTCAGATGGTCGCGGAAGAAGAGGACGCTGTCCGGGTCCCGCACCCTGCCTGCGGGCCCCATCTTCTGCTCGAAGAAGATGGCCGCCATGGGGGTCACGTACTCGTGCGAGAAGCGGATGTCGGTGCGGAAGAAGCCGGCCTCGCCCGGGGTGACCGCGTCGACGCCGACTTGGCCCCCTGCCGGATCGACCACCCAGTGGCGGGCGAAGATCTTCTCCGCGAGGGTCATCGGGGGGCTTGCGCCCGAAGCGCCGGGGTCGGCCGAAGGCGCAGGCACCGTCGCCCTGCCCTGCATGCGGGCCACGTTGAACTCGAACAGCCCGCCGTACTCGATGATCTGGCGGGTGATATCGTCCTTGCCGCGCGTGAACTCCTCGAGCCGCAGCGGCTCGCCCCGCGCGATGCGCTCCGCCACGCCGAAGTCGGTAGTGGTCAATACCCCCAGGTTCTGGCAGTTCTCGTTGTAGATGCGCTCGATGCTCTCGCTGACGACGACCCGGATGCCGGCCATCAGCTCTGCGTACGGGCTCTGTTCCCGGCTGGAGCCCTTGCCCCGACGCCTGCCCGCGACCGAACAGACGAAGCCGCCGTTCTTGACGCTCGCTCTTGTGACGGGGTATTCCTCCGCCCCGCTCTTCGTGTTCGTGGTGCGCAGCCCGAGGTAGGGGAATTCCCCCAGCGTCTCGTCGTAGAAGAAGCAGACGTACGCGGGCGTGATCTCGTCGGTGGAGATCTGGTCGCGCAGGCGGGCGCGCAGTTCCTCGCTCAGTTCCAGGTCCAGTCCCTCGTAGAGCTGGGCGCGCACGAGGGCGGTGTCGTCGGCCAGGTACAGCACTCGCCCGCGCACGTCGAGGGTCGCGGGTCGCTTGGGCGTCGGGCGGGTGAGGAGGTCCCCGGCCATCCGCGCCTCAGCTGAAGTCGACGCCGAAGAGCACCGCGATGATGATCGCGGCCACGGCGAAGGGCGCCACGAAGCGGATGAAGAAGCGCCACGCGCCGTAGTGGAACCAGCGCGGTTGGGTGCCGTCCTCGAGCTCGCCTCGGGTCGCCTCGCGGGTCATGAACCATCCCGCCGCCAGCGTGATAAAGAACCCGCCTGTTGGCAGCATCCAGTTCGACACGAAATGGTCGGCGTTGGCAAACCACCCCACCTTCCCGCCGCCAAAGAACGGGACGCTCATGGTCGAGAGAAGCCCTCCGCCCTCGACACCCAGGAGCCCGGGGATCGATAGCACGGCGAGAGTGGTGAACGCGAAGATGGCCGCCCCAGCGCTGATCGTGGCCTTGTGGCGAGTCAGGCGCCGCTCGTCGATCAGGTACGCCGAAACCACTTCGAGCAGCGAAATGGTCGAGGTGAGCGCGGCCAGCGCCACCAGAACATAGAAGAGTGGACCGAGCACCACGCCGAAGGGAACCTCGCTGTAGAAAAGCTGGGGCAGCGAGATGAAGAGCATCCCCACCGTTGAGCCGCCTACCTCGTCGCGCATCCCGGCCACCGAGAAGATCACCGAGAACATGACCACGGTTGCGACCAGGGCAATCAGCGTGTCGAGCGCCACGATCGCGCCGGACGCCTTCACGACCGAGTGCTTGCGCGAGATGTACGACCCGTAGGTGATCATCGCGCCCATTCCGAGCGAAAGAGTGAAGAATGAGTGGCCGAGCGCCTCGAGGATCGCCCCCCTCTCCAGCTCCGCGAAGTTGGGCCGAAAGATGTGGTTGAGCGCCTCGCCCGCTCCGCTCATGCCCAGTGCGCTCACCAACATGAGGAGCAGGATGCCGAAAAGGATGGGCAGGAAGATCCGCGCGATCCGCTCGATCCCCTTGCTCACGCCGAAATAGACCACTGCGATGGTTCCGAGGCTGAACCCCAGGGAGAGCAGCAACTGCAGGCCGGTGTTGAGCGCCTGCGCGTTGAAGAGGTCACCGGCCGACATGTCGGCGGGGTAGCCGCCGAGGGTCCACCCGACCGTCTGCGTGAAGTAATAGAGCGACCACCCGGCGATGACCGTGTAGTAGCTGAGCAGGATGAAGCCGGCCAGCACGCCCCAGCCTCCCACCAGTGCCCCGAGCTTGCGTCCGCCGGGCCACTTCGACGCCACCGCTTCCTTCAGCGCGCCCACCGCGCTCTTCTGGCTGCGCCGCCCGATCAGCAGCTCGGCGATCATGATCGGCAGGCCGACTGCGGCGATGCAAATCAGGTACACGAGGACGAAGGCCCCGCCGTTGTTCTCCCAGGTGATGAACGGAAACTTCCACAGGTTGCCGAGGCCGATCGCGCTGCCGGTGGCGGCAAGCACGAGGCCTGCGTTGGAGCTCCAGTGGTCTCGCTGCTGTGACATGGCGTCTGCTCGGGGCTGGTCGTCCCGGTCATCGGGACGAGGGGTCGGGTCGAAGTTGCCGCGGGACGGCTCTATATTGCGCGCGGGACAAGGCGGTGCGCCAGTCATGACAGGCTGCGACGAGCGGGGACGCTCCCGCTCCGGCTGAGAGGTCCCGGCGTCCGGAACAGGGAGATACTCATGAGCCATTCGAGGGTTCGGCATGCGGCCCGCGCGCTTGGCGCGGCGTGCTTCCTGGGCGGGTTGGTCATCGGTTGCGGGGGAGGAGAGAACGACTCTCCGGACGACGCGTTGCGCGTCGCGCTGCTGACGTCCGGGCCTGTGAGCGACGCCGGATGGTACGCGGGGGCGTACGAAGGCCTGCTGCTGATCGAGGAGTCGCTCGGGGCGCGGATCAGCCATCAGCAGACCCGCTCGCCCGCCGAGTTCGACGAGGCCTTCTTCTCGTATGGTTCCTCGGGCTACGACCTGGTTTTCGCCCACGGCTTCGAGTACCAGGACGCGGCGTTGCGCGCCGGCGAGGAGTTCCCGGACCTGACCATCGTCGTCTCCAGCGGGGGTCGGATTTCGGACAACGTGCGGTCGCTGATCTTCCGCCTGGAGGAGGGCAGCTATCTCGCCGGCATGATGGCGGGAGGCCTCACCCGGTCACGGGTGGTGGGGATGGTCGGGGGCGTGGCGATTCCGCCCGCCCAGGGGACCTTCCGCGCCTTCGAGGCGGGGGCGCGTTCCATCGACCCGGACATCGAGGTGCTGGAGGCCTTCATCGGCAGTTGGGACGACGTGGCGGCCGCCAGGGAGGCGGCAACGGCGCAACTGAACCGGGGCGCCGATGTCCTGGTGCACAACACGGACGCGGCCAGCTTCGGCGTGTTTCAGGCGGTTCGGGAGGCGAACGGGGACGAGAACCCGGTGTGGGCCATCGGCATGAACCGGGATCAGAACGACGTGGCCCCCGAGGTCATCGCGGGAAGTGCCGCCATCGACATCCCCAGGGCCTTCCTGGACGTGGCGAGCCGGTTCACGGCCGGGACGCTCCCCCCGGGGGCGCTCGATCTCAGTCTCGGCGAGGGCGTTGTGGACTTCATCGTCAACCCGGTGGCGCTCGACCGCATCCCCGCCGACCTGCTCGCGCGCATCGACGAGGCGAGGGTGGCCATCCGGGAGGGCATGCTGGAGGTGCCCCGGATCGAGTTCCTGGAGGAGGAACCCGGAGGCCCTTGAGGCCCATGGGCGGCGCCGCCGTCGAGATGCGGTCGGTGAGCAAGCGCTTCGGATCCATCGAGGCGCTTGCCGACGCGAATCTCAGCGCCCGGCCCGGGGAGGTTCATGCGCTGCTGGGAGAGAACGGCGCCGGCAAGACCACGCTCATGCGGGTGCTGTGCGGTGTGCTCCGTCCGGACGGCGGCGAAGTTCTGGTCGAGGGTCGCCGGTTGCGGCCGGGCGGTGCCCGCGCGGCGGCCGCGGCCGGGATCGGGATGGTGCACCAGCATTTCACCCTGGTGCCCAGTCTGACGGTCGCCGAGAACGTGGCGCTGGGGACGCGGGAGGGCAGCGGGTTCCATCTGGCGCTCGATCGCGTGCACGCCCGGCTCGCGGAACTGGAGCGGGTCACGGGGCTGCCGGTGGACCCCGGGGCTGCCGTGGCCGGTCTGTCGGTGGGCGCGAAACAGCGGGTGGAGATCCTGAAGGCGCTCTACCGGGATCCGCGCGTGCTGGTGCTGGACGAACCGACGACGGTGCTGGGACCGCAGGAGGTGGACTGGCTGTTCGGCGTGCTGCGCTCGCTGGTGGAGGAGGGACGCACGGTCCTGCTGATCGGGCACAAGCTGGACGAGATCCTGCGGGTAGCCGACCGGGTGACCGTGCTCCGGCGAGGGCGAACCGTGCTGGCGGAAGGGCGCGAAGCGGTGGACGCGCCCGGGCTGGCGCGGGCGATGATCGGCCGGGAGACGACCCCGGCGGCCCGGCCGGTACGAGTCGAAAGAGGGGAGCGGGTTGCGCTCCTGGAGGCGGTGGGGGTCCGGGGCGAAGACGGCCGCACGGCGGTGCGGGAAGTCACGCTGGAGGTGCACCGGGGCGAGATCGTGGGCATCGGCGGGGTGGAGGGCAACGGCCAGCGCGAGCTCGCTCTCGTGCTGTCGGGGAGGCTGCGCCCGGCTGCCGGCAGTGCGGACCTGCCGGCCACCGTCAGCCTGATCCCGCAGGACCGGGGCGCGGGCGGGCTGGTCCCGGGTTTCGACCTGGCCGAGAACACCGCGCTGGCCTTCCACGACACCGACGCGTACCGTCGCGGGCCGCTCATCGACTGGGCGGCGATGCGGCGCACCGCGCACGAGATCGTGACCGGATTCGATGTGCGGGCGCCGGGGTGGCGGGCGACGGCGCAGTCGCTCTCGGGCGGCAACCGGCAGAAGCTGCTGGTGGGCCGCGAACTGGCGCGCGCCCCCGACCTGCTGGTGGCGGAGAATCCGATGCGCGGGCTCGACATCGCAGCGGCCGCTTTCCTGCGCGACAAGCTCGTGGAGTTGAAGAGAGGCGGTCCGGGGATGGAGGAAGGCGGTGGGGCAGGTAGTCGGCCCGCGCGTGCGCCGCCGGGCATCGTGCTCTTCTCCACCGATCTGGACGAGGTGCTCGACCTGGCCGACCGGGTCTTCGTGCTCGTGCGCGGCCGGCTGATCGCCGTGCCGGAAGAGGAGCGCAACCCGGCGGGGATGGGCCGGCTGATGCTCGGCTCGGAGGGGGCGTGATCCACGCCGGGCGGACGGCGCGCCTGCCATGATCCGCCGGCTGTTGCGGCCGCGCCTCCGGTCGCGCTGGATCGGCCCGCTGGCGGCCGGCTCAGTGGCGCTCCTGACTGCGGCGCTGCTGGCGGCTGCTGGGCTGGCCCTAGCCGGATACGAGCCGGTAGCCGCCGGGCGGGCGCTGGTCTCGGGCGCCTTCGGCTCCTGGGAGCGGTTCGCCTCCATCACCCTGGTGCGCGCGACCCCGCTCATTCTGACCGGGCTGGCGGTGGCGCTCGCCTTCCGCGCGGGCGTGTGGAACATCGGAGCGGAGGGGCAGCTCTACGCGGGCGCGGTGGCGGCCGTGTGGGTGGGGCTCACCTTTCCGGGCGCGCCGGCGTGGCTGCTCCTCCCCGGGGCGATGGCGGCCGCCGCGGTGGCGGGAGGCCTTTGGACGCTCGTACCGGTGGGGCTCAAGTTCCGCGCCGGGGTCGGAGAGGTCATCACCACCATCCTGATGAACTTCGTCGCCATCCACACGGTGGCGTGGCTGGTGCACGGCCCCCTGCAGGAGGCGCGCGGGGTCTTTCCGCAGACCGACCCGGTAGCGCTCGCGGCCCGGCTCCCGCGCCTCGGGGCCGGTCGGCTGCACGCCGGCTTCCCGGTCGCGGTCGTGCTCGCGGGGGCGCTCTGGTGGCTGCTGAGGCAAAGCGCCTGGGGATTCCGGGTGCGGGCGGTGGGCGCCTCGGTCCGCGCGGCAGCCGTGTCCGGCCGCATCCACACGGGAAGCGTGGTGCTGGGGGCGTTCCTGCTCTCCGGGATGCTCGCCGGGCTGGCGGGCGGGGTGGAGGTGGCGGGGGTGACCTTCGCGCTCTACGAGAACCTCTCCCCCGGCTACGGCTACACGGCCATCGCGGTCGCCCTCCTCGCGGGCCTGAACCCCCTCGCGGTACTCCTGGCGGCCGGGTTCTTTGGCGTCCTGCAGGCGGGAGCGGCCGCCATGCAGCGCGACGTGGGAGTGCCCGCTGTCTGGGTCAGCGCCATCGAGGCGCTCGTCATTCTGGCCGTGGTGGCGGCGGACCGGTTCCTGCGCCGGGGCGTGGCCGGGAAGGGTGGAGGCTGACGGTGGACGCGGCGGCTCTTCAGGCCTTTCTCGAGGCGTCGGTGCGGCTGGGCGCGCCCCTTGCCCTCGCCGCCCTGGGCGAGACCATCAGCGAGCGCGCCGGCGTCATCAACATCGGCCTGGAGGGCTCGATCATCGGGGGTGCCTTGGGCGGGGCGCTCGGGGCGCTGCTCACCGGATCGCCGGGCGCGGGCGTTCTGGCGGGGGCAGCCGCCGGAACCGCGATCGCCGGCGTCTTCGCGCTGTTCGCCATCACCCTGAACGCCGACCAGATCATCGTCGGCACGGCGGTGACCCTCGGGGGACTGGGCATCACGGGTGTCGTCTACCAGAGCGTGTTCGGCGCCACCGGCACGGCGCTGACCCTTCCCACCCTGCCCGCGCTCCCGCTCCCGGGCCTGTCGGCGCTGCCCGCGATCGGACCGGCGCTCTTCAGCCAGGCATGGACCACCTACCTGGCCTATCTGCTGGCGCCCGCGCTCTGGTACTACCTGTTCCGCACCCGCTGGGGACTCGAACTGCGGGCCGTGGGCGAAGAGCCGGACGCAGCCGACGCGGCCGGCATCCGCGTGCGCCGCACCCGCGTCCTGGCGGTGCTCGGCGCGGGCTTCCTGGCGGGAATCGCGGGAGCCCATCTGGCGCTCGCCCACGCCGGCACTTTCGCGGAGGGGATGTCGGCGGGACGGGGCTTCATCGCCATCGCAGTGGTCGTGCTGGGCCGCTGGAATCCCCTCCTCGTCCTCCTCGCCTCCCTCTTCTTCGGCGCGGCTTCGGCGCTCCAGTTCGAACTCCAGGCGGTGTTCGCGAACGTGCCCTACCAGCTCCTCCTGGCGTTCCCCTACCTGCTCACCCTCGCGGCGCTCGCGGGATGGATCGGCCGTTCCAAAGCGCCCGCGGCCCTCGCGCGTCCGTGGCCCCCTCGCTCGGGCGAATAGCGGGCGCAGGAGTCGGCAAAACGCCGCGGACCGAGTATCCTTGAAGGGGATTCGGCGCACCCTGCTCCACGCGCGCCCAACCCGACCCGGCGAGCACCTGAAATCGAAGGAGAGAGGCCCATGAGACGGTTTATATTCGCCTGCATTCAGGGACTCGCGGTCCTCGCCGCGAACACGGCGTGCGCGGCGGCGGCACCGGAGATGGCTGCAACGCCGGCACCGGCCCCCGCGATGCAGTCCACGGAGCCATCGCCCCCCGCCGATGCGGCGGAGGAGGCCGGGGCGCTTCCCCGGGTGACCATCGTGGCCACGGGAGGAACCATCGCGGGGGTGTCCGACACCCGCACCAGCTTCCAGAGCTACCGGGCCGGGTCGCTCGGCATCGACGAGATGCTCTCGGAGCTCAGGCCCCAGATCGACGAGGTGGCGGACGTCACCACGGTCCAGTTCGGCAACCGGCCCTCGGGCGGCTACGCGATCGCCGACTTCTTCGACTTGACCCGCGCCGTCGAGGACGCGCTCGAGACGGCGGACGCCGTGGTCGTGACCTCGGGAACGGGCAGCATGGACGAGTTCGTCTACTGGCTCGACCTGACCGTGCAGAGCCGGAAGCCCGTCGTCATCACCGGCGCGATGCGGCCCTGGACCGTGATCGGCACCGACGCGCACGCCAACCTGTTCAACGCCATCGTCCTGGCCGCCAGCGGCGAAACCCGCTGTTTCGGCACCGTGCTCATGCTCAACGACGAATTCCACGCCGCCAAGGAGGCATGGAAGGGCGATGCCTACCGGATGGACACCTTCGTGTCACGCGAGCTCGGCAACCTGGGCTTCATCGACGAGCTGGACGTGCGAACCTATCGGGCTCCCCCGCGGGTACAGCATTGTGCCGAACCCGAGCGGTGGATGACCCCGTTCGATCTGAGCGCGATCTCGAAGGATGACCTTCCCCGGGTCGAGGTCCTCATCGGATACCAGGGCGCCGGGCTGGACGAGGCCATTACGGCGTGGGCCGAAGCCGGGGTCCGGGGCATCGTCCTCGCCGGGGGCCGCGGGTCCCGGGAGGTGCAGGAGAAGGCCGAGGAGATTGGGGTGGTTTTCCGGCGCACCCATCGCTTCCGCACCGGCACCGACAACCTCTACCCACAGAAGGCGAGGCTGCTTCTGCTGCTGTCGCTCGCGTTCACGGACGACCCCGAGCAGGTGGACGCCTGGTTCGAGGAACTGGGCGGGGCTGAATTCGAGATCGATCCGGGGAGGTAACAACCCGGCGGCCGGTCCGCGTGTCCTTGGAGGAGACGCGCTTTTCCCCGCTTGCGTGCCGGGCTACGTTGCGGGCTCGATTGCCGTGCGCATGACCAAAGGATGTCGCCAGATGCCTCGATTTCCGCTTCTGATTCCCGCTGCCCTGGTGGCTGCATTGGTCGCCGGATCCGTCCCGGCCGCCGTCCCCGCGCTCGCCCAGGCGCCCCCCGACGATCGGGGCACGGTCGCGGTCGGGCTTCTGCTGCGCGAGCTGGACGGCGTGAAGCGGGTGCTGATGACCGCCGCGCACCCGGACGACGAGGACACCAACACGATCACCACCCTCGCCCGCGGCATGGGCGCGCGCACGGCCTATCTGGCGCTCACCCGGGGGGAGGGAGGGCAGAACCTCATCGGCACCGAGTTCTGGGAAGGGCTGGGGATCATCCGCAGCAACGAGCTCGTGGCCGCGCGCGCGATCGACGGCGGTGAGCAGTTCTTCACGCGGGCCATCGATTTCGGCTTCTCGAAGTCCGCGGACGAGACGCTGTCCAAGTGGCCCCGCGAGGAGATTCTCGGGGATGTGGTTTGGGCCATCCGGCGTTTCCGGCCGCAGGTCATCGTCTCGGTGTTCAGCGGCACGCCCAGGGACGGTCACGGTCAGCATCAGGTAGCGGGCATTCTCACGCACGAGGCCTTCGACGTGGCCGCGGACCCGAGCCGCTTCCCGGAACAACTCGGCGACGGCATCGAGGCTTGGCAGGCCGACAAGCTCTACCTGGCGCGGGGTGGATTCGTAGGAGGTGAGTCGGTCACGCTGCAACCGGGAACCTTCGATCCGCTCCTGGCTCGCTCCTATCTCCAGGTGTCGATGGATTCGCGCAGCCAGCACCGTTCCCAGGACATGGGATCGGCGCAGCCGATGGGACCGCGGCAGTCGATCCTGGCGCTGGTGAAGACGGCGGAGGGCGTCGACGGCACCGGCGGCTTCTTCGCAGGCGTCGATACGACCTTCGCGGGGCTCATCGCGCAGGCCGTACCACCGAGCGAGGCATCCCAGGAGGAGATCGAGACCTATCGGGCGGCCATCGGCGTCACGGAGGCTTCGCTGGATGCGATGGCGCCGGAGCAGGCCGCCCCGGCGCTCGCGCGCGCCCTCGAGACGCTGGAGCGGATCATCGAGCGCGCCGGCGGCCCGAACGCGCCCCCCGAGGTCACCGAAGCGCTCGCACGCCGGCATGACCTGGTGCGCCAGGCCCTCCTGGCCTCGTCCGCGGTGCTGACGCAGGTGCGCGCGAGCGACGACCTGGTCGTGCCCGGGGAGTCCTTCGAGGTGCGGGTCGATCTCTGGAACGCCGGACCCTATCGGGTCGAGGGAGCCGGACCCGGGCTGGCGCTCCCGGAAGGCTGGAACGCGGACCTGCTGGAGGGCAGAACCATCGACACCGGGGGCTTCGGTCCCCGCCGGACCTCGCTGACGACGGTTTCCGGAACCTCGGAAACGCTCGCGCCGGGCGAGATCCGCCGCTGGGTATTCCGCGTGGACGTGCCCGCGGACGCCGACCCCTCTCGCCGCTACTACCTGAGTGAGCCCCGGGAGGGCGACATCTACGCCTGGCCGGACGACTGGCAGTTGCGCGGCCTGCCCCACGATCCCCCCGTGGTGACCGGCGGCGCGCGCTTCGAGCTGGTCATGGACGGCGGCCCGACCGGTTCGCCCACCCGCATGGCCCTAGCCAGCGACGACGCAGCGCGCTACTACGGGGTCGACCCCGCCCAGGGCGAGTTCACCGAGCCGCTGCTGGTGGTGCCCGCCGTGTCGGTGACGGTCGCGCCCGCACAGATGGTATGGCCGCTCGGCGACACGGGCGCGCGCACCGTCAGCATCCGCGTCCGCAACGAGGCAGAGGAGGGTGTCACCGGTGAACTCGCCCTGGAGGGAGCGGGGTGGTCGGTCGCGCCCGCCTCCGTCCCGGTCGAACTCGCCTCACCCGGCACCGAGCGCACCTACACGCTCACCGTGGCCCCCGAGGCGGGCCGGGGCGTCGGCCGCGACCGGCTGACCGCCATGGTGCGCGCCGCCGACGGCCGCGCCTGGAGCGAGCGCGTCGAACTCATCGACTACCCGCACATCGAGCGGGCGGCCCAGTTCCACCCGGCGGAGCTGCGCACCTCCATCTTCCCCGTCACACTGCCCGAGGGCCGGCGTGTCGGATACATCATGGGCACGGGGGATTCCGGCCCCGAGGCCCTCGCCTCCCTCGGGTTCGAGGTGGAGCTGCTGGGGCCGGCCGATGTGCTCGCCGGCGACTTTGCGCGCTTCGACGTCCTCGTGCTGGGCGTGCGCGCCTACGAGGCCCGCGATGACCTGGCGGCCGCCAACGAGGCGGTCCTCGACTTCGCACGCGCCGGGGGCACCGTGGTGACCCAGTACAACCAGTACGCCTTTCCGGCGAGCGGCCACGCGCCCTATCCGGTAACGATCTCGCGGCCGCACGACCGCATCACCGACGAGAACGCCGCCGTCACCTTCCTGCATCCCGCGGCCCCGGTGCTGAACGCCCCCAACCAAATCAGCGATGCCGACTTCGAGGGCTGGAGGCAGGAGCGCGGCCTCTACATGCTGAACACCTGGGACCCGGCCTTCACTCCCGTGCTCTCCATGGCCGATCCAGGCGAGGCCCCCAAGGAGGGCTCTCTTTTGATCGCTCCTCTCGGAGAAGGCGTGTACATCTACACCGGACTCGCCCTCTTCCGGCAGTTCGGCGACGGCGTCCCGGGCGCGTATCGCCTGTTCGCCAACCTGGTCTCCCTCGACGGCCCGACCTGGCGACAGTACATAACGCCCGTCCCGGACGCGGACGGGG
The DNA here is from genome assembly GCA_028820325.1 of Gammaproteobacteria bacterium. Taxonomy (GTDB): domain Bacteria; phylum Gemmatimonadota; class Gemmatimonadetes; order Longimicrobiales; family Gaopeijiaceae; genus BD2-11. The sequence continues at coordinate 22,109 of JAPPJO010000080.1, forward strand.
GCGGCGCCCGATGAGCGCGCCGCGTTCCGGAGGATTCGCCCTGGCGGGGTTCCTGCTGGCCACCGCCGCCATGCTGGCCTCCCCGATCCCGACGCACGCCCAGACTCCGGTCTGGTCGGCAACGCTCACCGTGGCTCGAACGAATGCCGCGGACGCGGTCGGCTATTGCCGGGGTGCCGCCAACTGCAGCGGGGAAACCGCGCACTACGGCGAGCTGAGCGAACCGGGCTTCTCGATCGGAGAGACGGGCTATACCGTCACCAGCATCCGCTGGGGAGCCGGCGGGGAGGGCTACATCCACCTCACGCTGGACCTGGCCCTGTCCGACGAGGATATGGCATCACTCGTTCTCCAGCTCGATGATACCAGCCTCAGCCTGGCAGAGGCCCGAGTAAACGAGCCTGCGGAACATGACTTCACCGCCAACTACACCTGGGACGGCAGCGGGTCTGTTCCGGATGAGGCGACCTCGGTCAGCGTGAGTCTAAGCAGGGGTCCCGCGCCCATCCGCTAGCAGGGTCCGCGCGGCTCACCGCCAAGCCTTACGTAACGTCAGGGTTCCGGGGGAGCAGCCGCTAACAGTCCCCGGATGCATCGCCGCTCGAGGACCGGGGGGTGTCCACGGGCCGCTCGATGGCGCCCACCGGCACCGTGTCCCCGACACCGCTCAGACCGTACTTTCCCAGGATCCGAAGCAGGTGACCTCAAAGGGGTTCACCGAGTCCGTTCCGGGGAAGGATGCCCTCATCCGGTCGGGAGGAACGCATGCCAACCAGGCACCCAGCGGCAAGGGACGTCCCGGAACAAGTGATTCCGACCGTGTCGGTGCTCCTGGCGCTGGTGTTTCTGATGACGGGCACCATGAAGCTCATCGGGGGGTGGTGGGACCGGTTCGAGGTGTGGGGCTACCCCGTCTGGTTCTTCTACGTCGTCGGTGTTACGGAGACGGCGGCGGGCCTCGCGCTGATGCGGAGGAGGACGCGGCTGTACGGCGCACTGGCCATCATGGCCGTCATGGCTGGCGCGCTCTTCACGCTGCTGCGGGCCGGCGACACCGACCGCATTGCCATTCCCGCTCTGGCGCTCGTGCTCGCGGTCACCGTGGCTAACTATTCGAAGTAGCCATACTTTCGTCGCTCATACGGACACTCCGGTCGTCCCACACTCGCAACGCAAGGAGCAGAAATGGCGGACAAGGGAAGCAGGGGGATTACCATCGTATCGGTGCTGCTGGCGTTGCTCTTCCTGCTGAACGGCGGCATGAAGCTGGCCGGGATGATGGTCGACCAGTTCGCGATGTGGGGATACTCCGGCTGGTTCCAGTACCTGATCGGCATCGCCGAGGCGGCCGCCGGCGTGGGCTTCCTGATGAAGAAGACGCGCTTCCTCGCCGCTGTGGCCATGGTCCCGGTCATGCTCGGGGCGATCTACACGCTGGTCACGAACGGTCAGACGGGGCAGGCCGTGGTCCCGCTGGTCGCACTCCTGCTCTGCCTGCTCGTGGCGAAGAATTCGCGGTAGGACCGCGATGCACCCTCGCGGAGCCGGGCTGCGGATCCCGTTTCCGGTTCTCAGCGCATTCCGGATGACCGTCGGCGAGGGAGTCGCCCGATAACCCGACGGGATGGCTCGCGCGATACGGCGGGCACCCGCGCGAGGGCGAAAACTGCCATGAGCGAACGACGCACCGGGCCGTCCCGAGCCAACGTCGCGGTCATCGGGGCCGGCATCGTCGGCAATTGCCTGGTCGAGCATCTGGCGAAGCTCGGCTGGGACGACCTCGTGCTGATCGAGAAGGGTCCGCTTCCCAACCCCGGCGGGTCCACCGGGCATGCGTCCAATTTCATCTTCCCGACCGATCACGGGCGCGAGATCGCGCTGATCACCCTCGAGAGCCAGCGCCAGTACGAGGCGCTCGGCGTCAACACGACCTGCGGGGGGATCGAGGTCGCGCGAACCGAGGAGCGCATGGAGGAGTTGCGCCGGCGCATGACCTCGGCGCGGGTGTGGGGCATCGAGAGCGAGCTGCTGTCGCCAGCCGGAGTCGTCGCCAAGGTCCCGTTCGTCAACCCGGATGTCATTCTCGGTGGCTTCTACACCCCGGGCGTCTCCGTCGTCGACTCGGTCGGGGCGGGCACGATCATGCGGGAACGGGCGCTGGCCAGGGGCGTGCTTACGGTCCTGGACGAGACCGAGGTGATCGGCCTCGAGGTTGAGCCGGTGCCGTTCGGACGCCCGCGCATTCGGGCGGTCGCGACGACTCGGGGAACGATCGAAGTCGACCACGCGATCATCGCCTGCGGCGTCTGGAGCCCGCGCATCGCCGCGATGGCCGGCGCCACGATTCCGCTGACGCCGGCGGTGCACCAGATGGCCGATTTCGGCCCGGTCGAACTCCTGCTCGGAACCGGCAACGAGATCGGCTACCCCATCGTGCGCGACATGGACTCGTTCATGTACGAGCGCCAGAGCGACGGGGCGATGGAGGTGGGCTCGTACGCGCATCGTCCCATCCTGATGCACCCGAACGACATTCCCTCCGTCGCCGAGGCGGAGCGCTCTCCCACCGAGCTGCCCTTTACGCCCGCGGACTTCGCGCCGCAGCTCGAGCACGCGCGCGAGATCATGGGCGAGCTGTTGGCGGGCACCGGGATGCAGTACGCCGTCAACGGCCTGCTCTCGCTCACCCCCGATACCCAGCAATTGCTGGGCGAGACCGCCGAGGTGGCCAACCTCTGGTCTGCGGCGGCCGTGTGGGTGCGGGAAGGCCCCGGCTCGGCGCGGCTGGTCGCGGAGTGGATGACCCACGGCTACCCGCGTCTTCTCGATCCGCACGAGTCGGACGTCACCCGCTTCCAGCCGCACGAGCGCACGGTCCATCACGTTCGAGCACGCTGCGGCGAGCACTTCCGCAAGACGTACGGGATCGTGCATCCGCGCGAGCAGTGGGAGTCCGCGCGCGGGATCAACCGGTCCCCGTTCCACCCTCGGACCGAGGCGCTGGGTGCCGAGTACTTCGAAGCGCGTGGATGGGAGCGCCCGCAGTGGTACGCTTCGAACGAAGATCTGGTGGAGCGCTACGATGTCCCGGACCGCCCACACGAGTGGGACCGGCGCTGGTGGTCTCCGATCATCAACGCGGAGCACCTGCACCTGCGCGAGAGGGTGGGCCTGATCGATCTGGGCGCGTTCCAGATCTTCGACGTGTCCGGGCCCGGCGCGCTCCGGTACCTGGAGACGATGACGGTCAACGCGTGCGACCGTCCGGTCGGCAGCTCGATCTATACGCCGCTCCTGACGCCGGACGGAGGCTTCCGCGCCGATCTCACCATCCAGCGGCTGGCTGATGACCGGTTTCGCATCGTCACCGGCGTCCTGGACGGAGCGCGCGACGCGTTCTGGTTCCGCAGGCATCTGCCCGCGGACGGGTCGGTGCAGTTCGAAGACCGGTCGTCCGCGATAACCACCCTCGGGGTGTGGGGACCGGCCGCGCAGGCCTTGCTCTCGAGCATCGCGGACCGCGGCCTGAGCCAGGACGAGCTCCCCTACGGCACGGTGCGGGACGCGCTCATCGACGGGATTCCCGCCACCTTGCTGCGCATCTCCTATGTGGGCGAGAGCGGCTGGGAGATCTACACGCGCACGGAGCACGGCCTGGCGCTCTGGGACGTGATTTGGGGCGCGGGCCGAGACTTCGATGCGAGGCCGGTGGGCATCGGCGTCTACGGCACCACGGCACGCATGGAGAAGGGCTACCAGTTGATGGGCGCTGAGCTAACGTCGGAGTACTCACCGGTCGAGGCCGGGCTGGCTCGCCGCCAGGTCAAGCAGGCGGACTTCATCGGCAAGGCGGCCTATCTGAAGGCCCGCGAACGGGGTCCGGCGGCGAAGATCTGCACGCTCACCATGGACGACCACACGAGCGCATCCGGCCTCGCGCGCTTCCCGACGGGGGGCAACGAGCCGGTTCTGACGCTCGATGGGGACCGCATCGTCGACGCGCTGGGCAGGGAGTCCCGCGTGACCTCCGCCGGAATGGGGCCGACCGTGGGGAAATACCTGCTGATGGCCTACCTGCCGGCCGAACTCGCCCGCGTCGGCGAGCGGCTGCAGGTGATGTACATGAACGAGTGTTTCCCGGTCACGGTGGCTGCGGTCGGCACGTCGTTATTCGATCCGTCCGGAAGCCGGATGAGGGCGTAGCCGCCCGCACGAATCCGCGGGCCACGAAATCGCCGCATCCTTCCCGCGTGCGCCTCTACTTCACGGCATCCTCGCCCCGCGCGTGCGCCACTTCGCGCGCACTGGGGGTGGCCGAGGGCCGGAACGGAACCTCGCACACCCGGGCTCGATCGGGCTTGCCCGCCTCGCTCGCGTACTCGTCCGGCAGCCAGACCGTGAGTTCCGTCCCGACGGCGGACATCCCGACGGGCACGTAACCCAGCGCGATGTTGCATCCCAGCTCGGGCGCGTGCCAGGGCGAGGTCAGGTATCCGATCGGGTCGCCCGCATCCGCGCCGGACACCAGCCAGAAATCGGGCGCGTAGTCGTCGATGGGCCTGCCGCCCATCCTCATCCCCACCAGCGTCATGGCAAACGGCGGCCGGCCGGCCTCGATCTCTGCCCGCATCCGCTCCAGCGCCGCCCGGCCGATGTAGTCGCCCTCCTTCTCGCGCGGCACCTGGTATCCCAGGTTGCACTGGAACGGAACGGTCTCGTGGTCCATGTCCTGTCCCCACGACAGGATGCCCGCCTGAATCCGGCGCTGATGGCCGGGGGCGATCACCATGAGCTGGTGCGCCTCGCCCGCGTCGAGCACCGCGTGCCACAGCCTCTCGGCGTGCAGCGTCGCGTCGCGCAGGTAGATCTCGTACCCCTTCTCCCCCGAGAATCCCGACTGCGAGATCACCACCGAACACCCTGCGATCTCCGCTTCCATGAGCCCGTAGTAGGGGATTTCGCGGATGCCGTCGCCCACCAGATCGGCCATGAGCGCCAACGACTTCGGCCCTTGGATCTGCAGCGGACACACGTCGATCTCGTCGATCTCGACGTCCATCCTCATCCCCACATTGGCGCCCTGGAGCCAGAACAGCAGGTCGGAGTCGGCGAGGGAGAACCAGAACTCATCGTCCGACAGGCGCAGCAGCACCGGGTCGTTGAGGATGCCGCCCCGCTCGTTGCAGAGGATGACGTACTTGCCGTGCATCGGTTCGATGCGGGTGGCGTCGCGCGTGATGACGTAGTCGGTGAATCGCTCGGCGTCCGGTCCCTTCACCCGGATCTGGCGTTCCACGGCGACATTCCAGAGCGTGACGTGTTGCGTCAGCGCTTCGTGTTCGGCCGCCGCGCCGCCGTCCTCCGGCCGCACGTAGCCGCGCGGGTGGTAGATGCGGTTGTAGGTTGTTGCGCGCCAGCAGCCCGCATCGTGGGACAGGTGCCAGTACGGCGACTTCCGCACGCGGGTGGAAATGAGCAGCTCCACGGGGGTCCGGCCGCTCTGGCGAAGGTTGATGGGTACGATGCGATCGGACTGATCGACGGAAACAGGATGGCTGACCATGGGTGTCCGGGATTCCGGGTTGACGGGATGGCGTACGGTCCCCAAAAGTCCGTCATGAGCGACTTGGTGACAACCGGGGCCGGCGGCGTGAGGGTCGTCGTGGATACCAGCGTCTTCCTGCCGGGTGTGTTTTTCGGCGGCCCGCCCCGCGACGTGCTGGCGGCGTGGCGAGCCGGGCAATTCGAGGTGGTGGTGTCCCCCGAGGTCCTTCGGGAATACGTTCGGGTCGGCGAACGGTTGTCGGCGCGGTTTCCCGGCGCGGATTTCGAACGCGTCCTGGAGATGATCGCGGCCAACGCCACGCTGGTGTCGGCGCCTCCCTTGCCCGAAGCTGTGTGCGAGGACTCCGACGACGACAAGTTTCTCGCGTGTGCGGTGGCCGCCGGAGCCGGGTACGTGGTGAGCAGCGACAAGGCGCTCCTTGCAACTTCTCCCTATCGGAACGTGAAGGTCATTCGTTCGCGTGATTTCCTGGACATGCTCCGAGTCACGGCCGCTCCGGCGCAGGATGACCGCGACGCCGCGGCTCGACTGGACCACCGGCATCCCGCCGGCTGACGAGGCAACGCCATGACACGCGCATCGCTCGGCGCAGCAGTCCGTCTGGGGCTGACGGTTGCGGTGGCGGGGTGTGCGCTGGAGTTCGACCCGCCGAGCCCGGCGTCCATTGTGGTGTCGCCCGGGTCAGCCACATTCACCTTTCTCGGCGAGTCGAGGACGTTCACCGCGACCATCCTGGATGAAGACGGGAGCGCTATGGAGGGGACGGTATCCTGGACGACGGATGCCCCCGCCGTCCTCAGCGTGAACTCCTCCGGGGTGGTCACGGCCCTTGCGAACGGAGCCGGCACGGTCAGGGCCGTCTTCGAAGCAGTCAGCGGGACGGCCGCGGTTACGGTCAACCAGACGCCGACCACCTTGGAGCGGGTTGGCGGCGACGCACAGACGGGTAGTCCGGGCGGGCCCCTGGTCGAGCCGCTCGTCGGCCGCCTTCTGGACGCGGGCCAGAGGCCGGTCGCGGGCGTGGCTGTGTCCTTCTCACCCGCGCCAGGGAGCGGCTCCGTCACTCCCGCCGCAGCCACGACCGACCCGGCGGGCGAGGCGCAGACGCTCTGGACGCTGGGCGACGGTGCCGGCGTCCAATCGGTGATCGCGTCCGTGGCCGAAGGTCCCAACGCGGTGTTTACTGCCATGGCCGAGCCACCCCACGCCATGCTCATTCACTCCGGTGACGGGCAGGTGGCCCGGACGCGACGAGAAACCGAAGAACCCGTGCGGGTACGGGTGATCTCCCGGTCGGGTGCCGGGCTGAGCGGGGTCACCGTCACCTTCGAGGTCACGGCCGGGGGCGGCTCGGTGCCGTCGTCCAGTGCCGTGACCGATGCCGAGGGGATCGCCTCCGCAGGCCCATGGACGATGGGTGACCCCGGGCCGCAGGAATTGCGCGCCACCGCCCCCGGGGTGAACCGGGTCATCTTCCGCGCCACCGCCCTGGCCGCGCCGGTTGCCGAACTCGTAGCCGTGGAGGGTGACGGGCAGCGGACGGAAATCGTGCTCCCCGTGCCCGTTGCGCCCCGCGTTCGAGCGGAGGATGCCGACGGCAACCCGGTGTCGGATACCAGGGTCACCTTCTCCCCGAGCGGTGACAGCCGGGTCGTCCCGGAGGAGGCGACGACCGACTCGGCCGGGTTCGCGGCGGTCGACAGATGGTTCCTCGGCAGGACCCCCGGAACCACCTACACGCTCACCGCGAGCGTAGCCAACGCGGACGGCACGTCGGCCACGGCAACCTTCAGCGCGGAGGCGACGCCGGCGGTCTACGACATCGAACTAGAGCACGTCACCTCGTCGCTGCTCACGGCCTCGCAGCGCGCGGCCTTCGAGGAGGCCGAACGGTTCTGGGAGAGCGCGATCACCGGCAACCTCACCCGGACCAGCCCGCTGTCCAGGTCCTCCCTCGTCAACTGCCTCACGGCAAACCAAATGTCCGGAGACGTCCCCGGCGACCGGGTGGTCGACGATCTGCTGATCTACGTCGAAATCAAGGAGATCGACGGGCGCTCGGGCATCTTCGGAGGCGCCGGGCCCTGCCAGCTCCGCGAGGACAACTCGCTGCCCGCGGTCGGGGTGATGTTCTTCGACATCGCCGACCTGGACAGCATGGAGGCCAACGAGCAACTGGAGGAAACCATCGTCCATGAGATGGCGCATGTGATCGGGTTCGGAACCCTGTGGTCGCACCTGGGCCTCCTGCAGGACTCGGCCCGGGCCGACCGAAACGCGAATACGCACTTCACCGGCGCCGCGGCAAAGGCGGCCTTCGACGAGATCCGCGGCAACAACTACACGGACAGCGATCTCGTGCCGGTGCAGCACCAGGGCGGCAAGGGCGTGTGGAACGGACACTGGCGCGAGCTGGTCTTCCGTTCCGAGCTGATGACCCCCTTCCCCGACCGCGGCCCCAATCCGATGAGCGTGGTCAGCCTCGCGTCATTCGTGGACATCGGATACCCGGAGGTCGACTACAGCGTCGCGGATGAATACGTGCTGCCGCCCCCGCAGTACGCGGCGCAGGCGGCGGCGGGGGTCGAAGCGCCGCGGAGGGCTCGCCGGCACACCATCGACTTCGGCAGGGAGATCCTGGTGATGCCGCTTATGGTCGTGGACCGCGACGGCAATGTGGTGCGGTACCTGAGGTCTCCGGAGCGCTGATCGCGTTCTCCTGGCTTCAGGGGTTCAATCGCGAAAAAGCGGACAGGGAACGCCTGACCCGGAAACCCCGTCGCCCTGTTGCGATTCTGTCTCTGGTGCCGATGCATTTTTGTTTATCATGCGATTGCAATAATGTTGTGCCTGACGTTGCAAACGTGTTTATGTCCTGCTAATCTTCTTCGTCGCTGCCGGTTACAACTCGCTCTCAAGGAGCCTTCAGCATGGGACCGCGCCTGTCGGTTGGAGTTGAAGCCGAGCGGTACGCACCGCGTGTGGCCGACGAGGAGTTGGAGCAGTGCCTTGCTGCGGCAGGAGCGGTTCTCATCGAAGGCCCGCGAGCCTGCGGCAAGACGGCAACCGCTCATCAGATGGCCGCAAGCGAAGTCCTCCTCGATGTCGACCAGGCGGCGCAGGACATGATCGCGGTCAATCCGAGGCTCGTGCTCGAAGGAGCAACCCCACGCCTGATCGACGAGTGGCAAACTGCGCCCGTGATCTGGAACCATGTGCGCCGGGTTGTGGACGAGCGTCCCGGCAAGGGCCACTTCATCCTCACCGGATCGGCCGTTCCTCCCGACGAGAGCACGCGGCACACCGGTGCCGGCCGAATCGTGCGTCTGCGGCTGCGCCCCATGTCGCTCTTCGAGCTCGGAAACAGCACCGGTCTGGTGTCGCTGAAAGATGTGCTCCACGGAGACCCGGTAAGGAGCCCAAGCATCGATCTGTCCGTGCAGAACCTCGCTGAACTGATCTGCGTTGGCGGCTGGCCAGGACATCTGGGCTCCTCCCCCTTGGATGCCATCCGCGTCAACCGCAGCTACGTCAACGACATCTGCCGTGCCGATCTGCGGCGGGTCGACGGGGTGCGGCGAGATCCGGCGAGAGTTCTCCGGTTCTTTCAGTCGCTGGCTCGCAACGTGGCAACGCCGGCTTCGCTCGCAACCATCGCGCGTGACGTTGTCGGGCCCGATCCGGGCTCCATGACCGGGCACACCGCCCGTGCATACCTCACAAGCCTCGAACGCCTCATGGTTGTGGAAGACCAACCGCCCTGGGGGCCCCATCTGCGCTCTCGTTCCCGGTTGCGCGTTGCCCCGAAGCGTCACTTCGTGGATCCATCCATCGCCGTGGCCGCGCTGGATGCGGGACCGGAGTCGCTGCTCCACGATTTCGCCTGGTTCGGTCTGCTCTTCGAGTCGATGGTGATCCGCGACCTTCGGGTGTATGCCCAGGCCATGGGAGGGAGGGTGTACCACTACCGTGACAATACGGGTCTCGAGGTGGATGCCATCGTTGACGCCGGCCCCGGCCGCTGGATGGCCTTCGAGATCAAGCTCGGCCTCAGCCGGATCGACGAAGCGGCGCGGTCACTCCTGAAGTTCGCTGATCGGGTCGACACGAGCCGGTGTGGCGAGCCCGCCGCGCTGGGCGTCATCGTCGAACGCGGATACGGGTACGTGCGTCCGGACGGAGTGAGCGTAATCCCGCTGGCGGCGCTTGGGCCCTAGAGCTTCACTCCCCCGCCGATGAGCGCGGCACGATCCAGCCCTTCCCTCACCCCTCCGCCTCCAGCGGCGCGTAGGGCTTCGTCCCGGGCACCATGATCCCGCCTCGCTTCGTGCCGAGGGCGATGTTTCCGTAGCGCTCCGCGTAGGCCGGCGGAAGCTCGCGCCCGTCGCTCGCGGACAGCCAGAGCCGCAGCAGGTGCCGCCTGCGCTCGGGCTCGGGATGGTCCTCGTACCCGGTGCGGGAATGGACGATCTGGTGGTTGTGCACGAACTGCATGTCGCCGGGCCGGAGTTCCATGTCGAGGCGGATGTCCTGGCGGGCCGCCAGGTCTTCGAACAGGTCCATGGCCTCGGTCTGCGCGCGTGACACCGGCGGCACCCCCTCGTGGCGTTGGGCGCCATCGAAGAAATCGCGGGCGTAATACGTCGTAATACAGCCGGCGTGATGGTTGAAGACGGGCATCCGGTACCAGGGGCCCTTGCCTTTGGGGATTTCGCCCTTGCGGTCGATATGGATCGGGCGCGAAAGCAGCTCAGCCAGGTCGGGCCGCCGTCGGCGCATTTCGCTGTAGATGGTGGCGGAACTGGAGATGCTGCTCAGCCCGCCCTCCTTCGCCGGGCGCACGCAGAAGAGCCCGACGAGGTCGCAGGAGTCGGTGTGGAAGCGATGGCGCGCGCGGGTTGCGTAGAGGCGGTGCTCGGGGTTGTGGGGGTCGTGGCCGATGTCCTTCACATGGCCGAGCAGATGCCCCTTGGCATTCTGGGAGATGGCTTCCCCGAGGTGCGTGCCGATCCCCCAGAAGGCGGTCGCCATCTGCCGCATCGACCGGCCCTTCACCGGCAGGCCCCGCATGAGCACGAACCCGCGCCCGCGCAGCAGCTCCTCGCGGATGCGCGCAAGTTCGGGCGCCAGGCCCGGCAGGAGGAAGTCGTCCCGCGTGATGCCGGCGATGTCGAGGCCCTTGCGCTCCACTCTCCCCACGGCGAGGTGGATCTCGCGGATCTCTCCCTCCGTGAGGTGGCGGATCCAACTCCCGGATCCGCTCATCTCGGATCCATACCAGACGTCGGAGCCTCGCACCCCGGCAGCGGGCCTGCCGTGGGATGATGCCGTCGGATCTGTCATCTGTGTAATCTCGTGCGCAAAAACCAAAGGTGGATTACATACCGCGGACGGAACCGGGAACCGGACCCCTCAGTCCGCCGGCGAGCCCTCCAGCAGCCCCTCCAGCGGCAGCTCGCGCGCACCGTTCTCGTCGCATACGGCGTACGTGACTTGGCCGGATGCGTACATCGACACGCCCGCGTACTCCGCCCTTTTGTTGAGCGCGAAGAAGCGCACGTTGAAGTTGGGCTCGCCGCGCGAGTTGAGGAGACGCTCCTCCACGGTGTTCGCGCGAATCCGTTCGAGCGCCGCCATCCTCGCGTCCAGCGGATGCATGCCGTCCCTCATCCTCTCGACGATGAGGAAGGAGCACAGGTTGAACAGGTTGGCCTCGCCCCGGCCGGTCGAGCCCGCGGCGCCGATGTCGCCGTCCACGTAGAGCCCGGCGCCCAGGATGGGAGAGTCGCCCGCGCGTCCGGGAATCTTCCAGGACAGCCCGCTGGTGGTGGTCACCCCGCAGATGTCCCCGCCCGGCCCGATGCCGTCGCAGTTGATGGTGCCCCAGAAGCTGTTTTCGTCGATGAGGCCCTCGCGCACCATGTCCAGACCGGCTTGGTAGCCCGCGTAGTGGTGGTCCCGCAGGGCAGCCCGGGCGCGTGCGAGTTCCTCCGGGCCGGCTGCGCCTGCCGCTGCCTCACGGCTTCCCGCACCAGCGCCATTCATCGCGCCGGCGTCGAGACCGGCTCCGCTGCCCGTACCGCCCGGGCGCCCCCTGCGCGGATCGGGGAAGTGGCCGGGGTCGATGCGCCGCTTCCATTCCAGCCACAGCTCGCGGGAGCGGTCGGTGTTGAGGTCGTCCTCGATCTCGAAGCCCATCATGCGGGCGAATTCCTGCGCGCCCGCGCCCACCAGCAGGTGGTGGTCGGTGTATTCCATGACCGCCTTGGCCACCAGCGAGGGGGTGCGCACGCCTTCGAGCCCCGCCACGCCTCCGGCCTGCTTCTTCGGCCCGTGCATGCAGCAGGCGTCCAGTTGCACCACCCCGTTCGCGTTGGGGAGGCCGCCGTAGCCGATCCCGGTTTCGGTGGGGTCGAGTTCGGGGATGTTCACCCCCGCGACCAGGGCGTCCAGCACGTCTGCGCCCTCGACGATCATCCGGAACGCCCGTTCCACCGCGCTCTCCGGACCGCCGTTGGTGAAGCGGATGCCGCTGGTGTCGGAGATCACCACCGGGGAGACCGACTGGGGGGTGTACACCGTGGGCGCCCCATCCAGGGTGCTCGGTCCAGCGCCGTCCAGGGTGCGCGGCACGGCGCCGGCCACGCCCGCGGCGGCGGCGGTCTTGACGAAGTCGCGACGTTTCATCTTCAGGAATCCGGCGAAGGGTTCGACGGGCCGGCCACGGGCACGTTCGCGCCCGCAGCCGGCGAACTGCGAAAGTATGGACAGGCCCTCTCGGGCCAAGCAAGTTTCAGCACATGAAGATCAGCGAGAAAGCGGTTCGCAAGGCGTTGCGCACGGTGAAGGATCCCGAGCTGCACCTGGATCTGGTGGTGCTCGGGCTGGTGTATGACATCGAGATCGAGGACGCGAACGTCCAGGTGCGCATCTCGCTCACCACACCGATGTGCCCCGCCGCGCCACAGATCGTGGAGGATGCGCGCGCCGCGGTAGCGGGCGTGGAGGGCGTCGAGAACGCCGAGGTGCAACTGACCTTCGATCCTCCCTGGACCCCGGAGCGCATCAGCCCCCTCATCCGCTCCTCGCTGGGGCTCTGACGAAGACCGCCCGGCGGAGGCACGGTCCGCGCGCGGGGGGTCGCGGACGGATTCGCCGACGCCGATGACCTCGGAAAGGACGGGTGGCCGTGCCCTTCACTGAAGAAGAAATCAAGGCCCGGGTGCAGAAGGGCTACATCGTGGAATCTCCCGAGGAGATGACCGAGGGTTACAGGAAGGCGCTCGCCATCCAGCTCACGGTCCAGGCCGACACCGAACTGATGAGCGCGCCTTCCTACTGGATGGCCGCGCGCCACGCGCCCTCCGCCAACACCCAGGTGAGCGCGCACGCCATCATCCAGGACGAACTGGCGCACGCCAACATCGCCTATCGCCTGCTGGAGGACATGGGCATCTCCAAGCAGAAGCTGGTCTACGAGCGGGAGCCGCACGAGTTCAAGCACCCCTACGGCTTCGACCAGCCCCTCGACAACTGGGCGGACCTGGTGGTGGCCAATGGCTTCTTCGACCGCGCCGGCATCTGCCTGCTCTCGGACGTGCACCGCAACACTTCCTACGGGCCGCTCAAGCGGGCGCTGGTGAAGGTGGACATGGAGGAGACCTTCCACCTGCGACACGGGGAGGTGTGGATGCGGCGGCTGGCCCGGGCCGGCGGCGCGGCCAAGGAGATTCTTCAGCGGTCGGTCGACTGGATGTTCCCGATGACCGTGGAGTGGTTCGGCCTGCCCGACGACCGCAAGCGCCACAGCGGCCAGCTCGAGTACAGGCTGAAGGGGCTCACCAACGACCAGTTGCGGCAGCTTTGGATGTCGTCCACGGTGCCCCTGTGCGAGCGGCTGGGCCTCGACGTCCCGGCGCATTTCGACGAGGCCTCGCAGTCGTACGTGCTCGACTATCCCTTCCCGTGCCAGTACGACGCGAGCGAGAAGCGCTGGCTCTTCGAGGAGGGGACAATCACGTGGGGCCAGGTCTTCGAGCGCTGGAAGGGGCGCGGCCCGATGAACGAGATCTACGTCGAGTCGATCCGGCGCTCGCGCGGCCAGGTGAGCTCGTGGCTGAACTGAGCGTCGGGCTGCCGCTGCATGTGGCCTCGCACATGAGCGGCGGGCGCGACCTGTGGTCCGAGCCCCTGTCGGAGCGGCCCCATGATCCGGAGGCGGCCGTATGGCGCGCGCTCGGCGAGGTGCTCGACCCGGAGCTTCCCGTGAGCGTGACCGACCTGGGGCTGATCTACGGGGTGCGGGTGGACGGCGAGCGGGTCGAGGTTCGCCTGACTTTCACCGCCACGGCGTGCCCGTGCATGGAATTCATCGAGGAGGACGTGCGCGACCGGCTGCTCGCTGAGCCCTGGATTGCGGCGGTGGAGATCGAACAGGTATGGGATCCGCCCTGGACGAGCGCCCGCATCAGCCCCGCGGGACGGCGCGCGCTCCGGGGTGCCGGGGTGAGCGCCTGAGGGCGCCGGCGGAGGGCACCATGGAGGAAGCCGTCTACGATGTATTCGCGCGCAAGCAGAGGAGCGAGCCGCTCCGCCACATAGGCTACGTGGACGCCCCCGACGATGCCCTGGCGCGCGTCTACGCCTGGAAGACCTACGACGAGGAGAACTGGTTCGAGATGTGCGTCGTGCGCCGTGCCCACATCATCCCGGTGAACCGGATCGACGGCCCGTATGCGGCGCGCGCGACAGGCCGGCTCGGGCGCCGCGCCGGGGAGCTGGGGTGAACGCCCGGGACTTTTCCCCCGAAGTCCGGGAAGCGCTCCAGAGGCTCGTCCTGTCGTTCGCCGACACAAAGCGCCTGCTCGGCATCCGCTACAGCGACTGGCTGCTGGGGGCCCCCTCCATCGAGAGCGGCATCGCGACCGCCTCCATGTCGCAGGACGAGTGGGGCCATGCGCGCCTCCTCTACGCGATGCTCAAGGACTTCGGCGTCGACCCCGTGGAGGTCGAGCATTCCCGCCCGCCCGCCGAGTATTGCTCGGCGTCCTGCCTGGACGAGCCCTTTGCCGACTGGGCCGCGGTCGTCGCCGGCATCGTGGTGGTGGATGGGACCCTTTCGCTGGCGCTGGAGGGATTTGCGAGGGGCGCCTACGACGCGGCCCGCCGGCGCATCCCCAAGATGCTCGCGGAGGAAGCGTTCCACCGCGATTTCGGACAAGCCTGGATGCGCCGCATCAGCGAGGGCTCCGAGGAAGGACGGGAGCTTCTGGCCGCCGCCGTCGAGTCGATGCTGCCCGACGCGGTCACGTGCCTCCTGCCCGGCGACGACGAAGCCGAGCTGCTCGCCGGGGCGGGAGTGACGGGCCAACCGGGCGATGCGCGCGCCAGGCTGGCGCGGAGGCTGGCGGAGCCCCTGTCGGCGCTGGGCATGGTGCCCGCCACCGATCCGCCGCTCCCCGGCGACTGGATCGCCAGCCGCCGCCGCCCGGCCGGTGAGCCTGCCGGAGACGCTGTCGAGCGCGCCCGTGGGGACCGCAACCGCGCGTTGTTCGTCGAATGAGCGCCGACGAGGTCGCGGCCGGCGCCACGACCGGCCTTCCCGCGTCCCCCAGATGCCCGTTCTGCGACCGCACCGAGACCCGGCTGGTCAATCCGTTCGGCAGCCAGCTCTCGGTGGCAACCTACTGGTGCGACCGCTGCCGCACCGCGTTCGAGCACATCAAGTGGGCGGGGGCAGATTCCCCGCTTGTCCCCTGAAGCATACCGGCGGCTCGCGGGTACGCATCCAGACAACCTTGACACCACCACTTCCCATCCAGACGAGACTCATGGTGAAGTTTTCCACATCGCATCGCGGCGCCCTCGGCGCGGCGCTCGCCATGGTCCTTTTTGCCGCTTGCTCGGCCTCGTCGGCCCTGCCTCCCTCCCGCGGCCTGATCACTCTCTCGGGCGCGCGCGTCCCTCCCGATCCCGCGCGCATGGACTCCATCGACATCTGGCTTCGCCCGCAGCTGGACAACATCCGGGAGGATCCCACCTTTCTCATTATCACCGACTTCCACGACGGACCCGTCATGCCCTGGGAGAACTTCGTCATGGAAGGTGACACTGCCCGCGGCGGCCTGGACGGAACCATCGCCGACGCGCGGCCCGTGTACCTGGTATACGCGCACCTGCACCTCATGCACCGGATGGAACGGCTGGATGAGTGGCTTCCGGATGCGGTAGGGCTCGATGGGTACGAACTCGAGCGGGCGATCGTGGCCCGCACCGCGGACGTCTGGTTCTACGGTCGATCGCTGTACGGCTGGGCTCCCTATCTGCCCCTGGATGAACTGCTCTTCTCCAGCGAGAACGGTTATCTGGACGCCTATCTGCTGACCGCGCGCGCGGAGGAGTTCGCCATGGAGCGGGACGCCTGGCTGGACGAGAGCGCCGGGGCGCAGGAGGCATACCGTACCTGGTTCCGGAGCGCCTTCGAGACCAACCCGCCCGGCTTGCGCTGATGCCGGACCGCGACCCGCCGGCTCCGCACACGGGAGCGCGGGGTCGCGAACCTGCCGATGCGGGGCTGGTCGAGGAATGGGCCCGGACCGGGAACTGGCTCTTTCGCTGGCGCAGCTATCTGCCGCTGCTCGTCCTGGCCGCTCTCGCCGCCCTGAGCTTCGCCTTCCCACCCGGCACTGCCGGCCAACTGGACGGCTGGGAGCTGACGGGAATGCTGGTGGCCGTAGCGGGGCTGGTGCTGCGCACCTGGACCGTGGGGCATGCGCCGGCCGGGACTTCAGGCCGGGGAACCCGCAAGCTCGAAGCCACCGCGCTGAGCACCGAGGGGATGTACTCGGTGGTGCGCCATCCCCTATACCTGGGGAACCTCCTGATCTGGGCGGGCGTGGCCACGACCACGGGCAGTCTCGCCGCCGTGGCGGTCACCATTCTCGTGTTCTGGAGCTACAACGGGCGCATCATGCTCGCCGAGGAGCGCTTCCTGCAGGCACGTTTCGGCTCCGACTTCACCCGCTGGGCGGCGCGCACGCCCGCGCTATTGCCGGCTCCGCGGCTCTGGCGGCCGTACCGGCTGCCGTTCTCGCTGCTGTTCGCGCTCGGGCGGGACCACGCCGCCCTGTACGCCTGGGTGGCTGCGACCACTGCGCTGGAAGTCGCGGAGACGCTGGGCGCAGGGAACGGTCTCGATCTGGCGCCCTTCTGGGGGATCTACTTCGGAGCCGGCACGGTGGTGTATGTCGTGCTCTGGCGGCTCAAGAAGGACTCGACGCTGCTCGATGTGGAGGGCAGGTAGACGGCGCCGGTCGGGGAGAGGCGATGGTCGCGATTCGTCCTCACGACGGTGTGAGCAGCCACTTGATCGACACCGGATCGGTACCCGAGGCGTCTTCCCGCACGTGGACGTCGACGCGGCCCGTATCGGCGAGGCGGCGGTTGGTGACCCTGCCTCCGAACGCTGCGAACCCTGTCACCGTGACGCTGCGCCGGGTTCCGTCGGGAGCCGTGGCGGTGAGCCGCGAACCCCGGAGGTCGCGCACCCGGGGCGGCGGGCCGTCCTGCAGCTGGAGCCGCAGAATGCGGCCGCCATGGGGCGCGTCCAAGGCGTCGATCACTCGAAAGACCGGGGTTTGCCGTACACCGCTTGCGGCCATGCTACCTTGGGAGGTTGGAGTCTGCCGCCGTGACCCGGCGAGGGTCCCGGGGCGATGGAGAAACAAACTGGAAACCCGGTATCTGCGCGTCAATGCCGGAAGGAGGAGAGGTGACCGGGCCCGGACCCGAACACGCGCGCGCCGAAGCGGGCGCGCTGCAACTGGACGCCGACCTGATGCGCCGCCTGGGATACGAGATGGTGGACCGGGTGGTGGCCCGCTGGACCGGCCTCCGCGAAGACCGCGCCTGGGGCACCGCCGACCGGGCGTACACGGAAGCCCGTCTTCGCGAGGCGGCTCCCGAGACCGGCCGCGATCCGGACGAGGTCATCGACCGGGTTCTGCGCGACGTCCTTCCCTACGCGGGGCGCATCGATCATCCCCGCTTTTTCGCCTTCATTCCCTCCTCGCCCACCTGGCCGAGCTTCCTGGCGCACATGCTCACCGGCGGCTTCAACGTCTTCCAGGGCACGTGGCTGGAATCGGCGGGTCCCAGCCAGGTGGAGCTGGTGGTGCTCGACTGGTTCCGCGAATGGCTGGGCATGCCGGAGACCGCGGGGGGTGTGTTCACCAGCGGGGGCTCGGCCGCGACCCTGAACGCCATGGTGGCCGCGCGCCACGCGGCGGGCGACGGCGAGCGGCTGATGCTGTACGAGGGCGATCAGTGCCACGCGTCCGTGGAACGGGCCGCGCGCATCTGCGGCTTCCGCGCCGACAACCTGCGCCGCGTGCCCACCGACGACCGTTACCGGCTCGATGTCGAGGTGCTGGAGCACATGATCCGCTACGACCGGGCCGAGGGCAGAACGCCCTTCATGGTGTCCGCCAACGCGGGAGCCACCAACACGGGAGCCATCGATCCGCTGGACGCGATCGCCGATCTGTGCGAGCGCGAGGGCCTCTGGTTCCACATCGACGGGGCCTACGGCGGCTTCGCGGTCCTCGACGAAGGCGCGCGACGGAGCCTCAAGGGCATCGAACGTGCCGACAGTGTGGTTCTGGATCCGCACAAGTGGTTTTTCCAGCCCTATGAGACGGGGTGCCTGATGGTGCGCGACCCGGCGCTGCTGCGCGATGCCTTCCGGATCATGCCCGAGTACCTGCAGGACACGGACATGAGCCTGGAGCACGTGAACTTCGCCGACCGCGGACTCCAGTTGAGCCGCTCCTTCCGGGCGCTGCGGGTGTGGATGTCGGTCCAGATCCTGGGGCTGGAGGAGTTCCGAGTCGTCATCGGACGTGCGCTCGAGCTGGCGCGCAGGGCGGAGGCCTGGATCCGGGGACGCGCGCGCCTGGAGCTGCTCAGCCCGGCCAGCCTGGGCGTGGTCTGCTACCGCTTTCGACCGCCCGGCATGGATGCGCCGGCGCTGGATTCGCTCAACCGCGAGATCCAGGACGAGATCGTCGAGAGCGGTTTCGCGATGATCTCCTCGACGCGGCTTCAGGGCGCCTACTCGCTGCGCCTTTGCATCCTCAACTACCGGAGCACCTGGCAGGACGTGCGCGCCACCCTCGAGCGCGTGGAAGAGATCGGACAGCGGCGCGTGAGGGCGGCGGCGTGCACCTCGTAGACCAGATCCTGCTGGCGGTGCTGCTCGTCCTCGCTCCCATCAACGGCGTCGCGCAACTGTGGCTTGCCAGGAAGAACCAGGAGCTTGCGCGCATTCCCGTGTACGTGAGTTCCGGGATCTTCATCTTCGTCCTGGGAGCGGCCAGCGCGATCGTCGGGGTGACCGGCGTCGGACTGCCCGCCCTGGGGCTGGCGCCGCTCGACCCCTTCGCGTTCGTGGCGTGGACGGCCGCGATCGCCGCGGCGGTCCTGGGGATCATGATGCTGTTCACGTGGATCGCCCGTGCCGCCGGGCTGCGCGACTCGCCCTTCCTGGCCCGGCTGCTTCCACGCACCCGCCGCGAGAGGGCGTACTTCGCGGGCCTTTCCTTCGTTGCCGGGACGGGCGAAGAGATCGCCTACCGGGGGTACGCCATGTCGGCGCTGGGGGCGATGTCGGTGGGCCCGTGGATGGCCGCGGCGGTCACCTCGGCGGCGTTCGGGTTGTTACATTCCTACCAGGGTGCGCGGGGTATCGTGACGACCGGGGTGGCCGGGTTCGCCTTCGCCGCGTCGTTCATTCTGACCGGGAGCATCTGGCCCGCGATGGCCGCGCACATCACGATCGATCTGGTCGCCGGGCTGGTTCTCGGCGAGAGGCTGCTCACCCATCGAGACGGAGGAACCGAGGCGTGCGCGTAGACCTCGCTTTGCTGGCGGACGCCGCCACGGTGGACAGCGCCGGCAAGCTGAACATCCTGGGCATCTTCGATTCGATCACCTCCACGCGGTTTCCGGCCAAGCACGGCCTCATCTCCCTGGTGCTGCGCTTCTCGGCGGGGCTGGCGCAGGCCGGGGAACACGCCATCAGGATTCGGTTGCGCGGGCCGTCGGGGGAGGACGTCCTGCGCCTGGACGGCAAGGTCAAGTTCGGGCCCGGCCCGGCGAGTGATGGCGGACAACTGAAGATTCCCCACATCCTGAACATGGACGGGATCGTCTTCAGGACCCCGGGACGTTACGCCTTCGATGTCGACCTCGACGGCGAGCATCAGGTGTCGCTGCCGCTGCGGGTGGTTTCGTCCGCATTCGCGGCGGCCGCCGAAGCCTGAGCGCCGCACGTTTTCAGGTCCCCGGCCGAGGAGTAGTCATGATGCAGATAGCCCGGTCGAGGGAACGCATTCTTCCGCGTCCCATCGAGCAGGAGATGCGGGAGTCGTTCCTCGACTACTCGATGAGCGTCATCGTCCAGCGGGCGCTGCCGGATGTGCGCGACGGGCTCAAGCCGGTGCACCGGCGCATCCTCTTCGCCATGCACGAGCTGGGGCTGGCCCCGGAGCGGAGCTACAAGAAGAGCGCCACCGTGGTCGGGGACGTGCTGGGCAAGTACCACCCGCACGGGGACAGCGCCGTCTACGACGCCCTGGTGCGCATGGTGCAGGATTTCTCGCTGCGTTATCCGCTGGTGGACGGTCAGGGCAACTTCGGTTCCATCGACGGGGATCCGGCGGCGGCGTACCGGTACACCGAGGCGCGCCTCTCGCGGGTGGCCGCCGATCTTCTGACCGACATCGCCCGGGACACCGTCGACTGGACGCCCAACTTCGACGACCGCCTGCAGGAGCCGGTCGTGGTGCCCTCGCGGCTCCCCAACCTGCTGATGAACGGCAGCGCCGGGATCGCGGTGGGGATGAGCACGAACGTGCCGCCGCACAACCTCGGGGAGCTGGTTGCGGCGATCAGGAAGCTGACGGACGATGAGGAGCCGACGCTGGACGAGCTGATGGAGGTCATTCCCGGGCCGGATTTTCCGACCGGCGGCTTCATCGTCGGGCGCAAGGGCATCCGGGAGATGTACCGCACCGGCCGGGGACGCATCGTCATGCGGGCGCGCGTGGTGCGCGAGAAGATCCGCGGCGGAAGGGAGCAGCTGGTGATTGCCGAGCTGCCCTACGCCACCTCGAAGTCCAAGATCATCGCCCAGATCGCGGGGCTGTCGCGCAAGGGTTCGCTGTCCGAGGTGTCCAACCTGCGCGACGAATCCGACCGCGACGGCGTCCGCCTGGTCATCGAGCTGAAGCGCGGCGCCGATGCCGGCACGGTGCTGAAGCGGCTCTTCCGGCGCACCGGCCTGCAATCCACCTTCGGCGCAATTCTGCTGGCGCTGGACCGGGGCGAGCCCCGCGAGTTCACCCTGAAGGAAATGCTGGAGCGCTTCCGCGATCACCGCGTGGAGGTCATCCGGCGACGGTCGCAGCATGAGCTGGCCAAGGCGGAAGACCGCGCGCACGTCGTCGAGGGCATGCTGCGCGCCCTCGATTTCATCGATGAGGTGATCGCGATCATCCGCTCATCGGAGGATCGCGCGCAGGCGGCGGAGCGGCTGCAGGACGAGCTGGATCTCTCCGAGCGGCAGGCCGGCGCCATACTGGACATGCAGTTGGCGCGCCTGACCTCGCTCGAGCGCCAGAAGCTGGAGGACGAGCTTGTCGGGCTGCGAAAGACCATCCGCCGGCTCCGCCACATCCTGTCGAGCGAGTACCGGCAGCTCCAGGTGATGCTGGAGGAGCTGGAGGAGGGGGTGCGGAAGTTCGGCGACGCGCGCCGCACGACCATTCTGGACAGAAAGGCCGCCTCGAAGGAGACCGTGGAGGCCGCGGAGGCGGACGAGGATGTGGTGGTCACCGTCAGCCACCAGGGGTTCGTGAAGCGCATGCCCGTGCACCTGTACCGCCGCCGGCTGGCGAGCGGGAAGCTGCTCGCGGGGATGGCGCGCTACCCGGACGATTACATAGAGCGCCTCTTCGTGGCGCGCACCCAGGGGTGGATCCTCGCGTTCACGGAAGGCGGCCATGTCCACTTCCTGAGCGTGGCCGACGTTCCCGAGAGCGGGCTGGCGTCGCGCGGGCAGTCCCTGTATGCCCTGACGGAGGGCAATCGGGCGGATCCGTTCACGGCGCTGCTGCAGGTCGACAGCCTGACCGCGGACGGGCACGTGGTGTTCGTGACCGAGCGGGGCACGGTGAAGCGGACGCGCCTGTCGGAGTTCTCGAACCCGCGGGCGGTCGGGCTGGCCGCCTCCCGGGTGCGGCCGGGCGACCGCATCGTCACGGTGATGCTCTCCGAGGGCGGTGCCGACGTCATGCTGGCGACGCGCAACGGGCGTGCGATCCGTTTCGCCGAGGGGCAGGTGCCGGTCGTGGGTCGGACCGCGTTCGGGGTGAAGGGCATCCGGCTGCGCGGCGACGACCTGGTGGTGTCCGCTCTCCTGATCCGCCGGGAAGGCACGGTGCTGGCCGTGTCCGACCAGGGGTGGGGCCGGCGCACGGACGTGAGCGACTACCCGCGGCAGAAGCGCGGCGGCCTGGGCGTGGTCCTGCCTCCGCCCGGCGACCGCCAGGGAAGCTTGATCGGCGCGATCGAGGTCCTCGACCAGGACGCGGTCATGCTGGTGACGGCGGCGGGTCGCATCACCCAGGTGGTGGCGGGGGACGTGCCGGTCACCGGGAAGGGCGCGCGCGGCAGGCCGCTGGCCGAGGTGGAAGTGGGCGACCGCGTGGTCCGGCTGACCCGCACCCAGGGGGGTGGGGGGTCACCGGAGAAGACGGCACGAGAGGAGACGGCGCCGCTCTTCGCCGGCTCATGACACGACGGAGATCACGCGTCTGGGTGCTGGGCTTCTGCACCGCCCTGCTGGCCGTTTGCTCGGACGACCCGGCGCCGACCGCTCCGACCTCTACTCCTCCGCCTTCTCCGCCCGAGCAGACCGATACGGCCGACCGGGCCGCGCTCATCGCCTTCTACAACGCGACGGGCGGACCGCAGTGGCATGAGCAGAGGAACTGGAACACCACCGAGAGCATCAGCAACTGGCACGGGGTATTGACCAATCCGGCCGGCTTCGTCACCGAGCTGTCGCTCCCGGGCAACAACCTGTCGGGAACGCTCCCGCCCGTCCTCGGAGACCTCGCGCACCTGAGATGGCTGGTGCTGGACGAAAACGAGTTGACGGGTCCGGTGCCGCCTGAACTCGCAGATCTGGCGCATCTGGAGTGGCTGGTCCTTAACGACAACGAGCTGACGGGTCCGGTCCCTCCTGAACTGGGGGATCTGGCCCAACTGGAATGGCTGATCCTGAGCGACAACGAGCTGACGGGTCCGGTCCCCGCCGATTTGGGAAAGCTGAGCCGGTTGACCATTCTCGATCTGACCGACAACAGCTTCGACGGGACGATTCCGGCGGGACTCGGTGCACTGTCGCGCCTCGACTCCTTGGAGCTTGGCAACAACGAGCTGTCCGGCCCGATTCCGGCCGAGTTGGGCGACCTGGATTCTCTGCGGAGGCTGCGCCTGTCGTACAATCAACTCTCGGGTGCCATGCCGCCGGAACTTGGCAAGCTGACGAGGCTCACGTACCTGAGCGTCGCCCGCAACCAACTGTCCGGCCCGATTCCGGCGGAACTGGCGAGTCTTGGTGCGATTGAATTTCTGTCGGTTTCGCGTAACAGACTTACAGGCCCGATCCCGCGCGAATTGGGAGGTCTGGCCGGGCTGGAATGGCTGCATCTCTACGACAACGAGTTCACCGGTCAAGTCCCGGTCTCGCTGGGAGACCTGTCGGAACTGGTGTTGCTCTGGATTCACGAAAACCGGCTTTCCGGTCCCCTTCCCGAGGCATTGGGCAACCTCACAGCGCTGCGTTGGCTGCGCGTTGATGAGAACCACGATGTGACCGGCTTATTGCCACGGAGCCTGCTCGACCTGGAGTTCCTGTGGGAGTTGTCGTACGGAGCGACCGACCTGTGCGCTCAGGTCGACGACAAGTTCCAGGAGTGGCTGCGCAAGATTCCGGAGGGAAACAGGACAGATTGCGATGCCGCGCAGGTCGATCGACTCGCGCTCATCAGCCTGCACGATGTGACCGGCGGCCCGTCTTGGGCGAACCGGGCGGCGTGGGGGACGGACGCTCCCCTGCAAGAATGGCACGGCGTGGCCACCGAGGACGAACGTGTCGTGGGGGTGGCGCTGCCCGCCAACGGATTGTCCGGTCCGCTGCCTTCAGAGATCGTCAACCTTACTGAACTCAGGGTGGTCGACCTGACTGAAAACGACCTGTCCGGCGCGCTTCCGAGCCCCATCGCCACGTTGCAGGGACTGACCGAGCTCCGCCTGGGCCGGAATTCGGGGCTGCAGGGCGCGCTGCCGTTCGCCCTCCGGCAGCTGGAGCGCGTGCGCGTGCTGCTCCACGATGGCACCGGCCTGTGCGCGTCTCCTTCACCAGGCTTTCAGGCATGGTACACCGCAATTGAGGAGACGGCAGGCGCCACCTGCGACAACCCGGATCAGGTCACGGTGTCCCTGCCGATGGTCTATCTCACCCAATCGGTCCAAACGCCCTCTCGGAGCGTGCGTCTGGTCGCCAACCGGGACGCGCTGTTGAGGGCATTCATCACGGCCAGGGAACCGAGAGGTTTTTTCGAGCCCGAGGTCGTGGCGGTATTCACGGCCTCGGACGGGAGCGAGGTTCATCGCGCGGCCATGACGCGCGATGGCAACCAGATCCCCGCAGAGGCGAAAGAGGGCGATCTTGAGCTGTCCTACAACGCCGTGATTCCCGCCGAGGTCATCGTCCCGGGCGTCGAGATGGTCGTCGAGGTCGATCCTGACGGAACTCTGCCCATCACCGCCGAAAGCGAAACCCGTTTCCCGGACGAGGGCTCCGAGTCGCTGAGCGTGGTGGAAGTGCCTCCGATACAGCTCACTCTGGTTCCGGTCATGGAGATCGCGGAGCCCGACACGTCGGTTCTGGATTGGGTGCGCGCCATCACCGCCGAGAGCCCCGAACTGGGCTTGCTGAGGCAAGCGTTCCCATTCTCCGACTTCACCGTCCATCGGCGCGCACCCCATTACACGTCTCTGGACCTCACCACTTCATCCGGGCAAGTCAGGCTCCTGAGCGAGCTCGACGCGCTACGAGCATTGAGAGGCAGCACGGAGTACTACTATGGGGTCGCGGCAAGCGTGAACGGTTTCGTCCGGGGTCGCGGTCAGCTACCGGGGTGGGTAGGCATGGGCGAGGCCAGCCCCTTTACCCTGGCACACGAAGTCGGACACAATCTCTCGCTCGAGCACGCACCATGCGGCGGTCCCAGCGGCGTCGATCCGGCGTTCCCCTACCCGGACGGAAGCATCGGCGTTTGGGGATACGACTTCCGCAATGGATCAACGGTGCCTCCCGACCGCGGCAAGGACGTCATGACCTACTGCCAGACGTTGCCATGGCTCAGCGACTACCATTTCGAGAAGGTGATCGACCATCGCGCAGAGTTGGCGGGGGATGCCGCCAGCGTCGCGGCGGCAGCATCGATCCGGAATTCGGGCATGCTGGTGCTGTGGGGTGGGCTCGTCGATGACGAGTTGTGGATCGATCCGGTGTTCTCGATGCATGCAGCAGCAAGGCTTCCCAAGGCGCCGGGTCCGTACCGCATTCGCGGAACCGACTCGGACGGTCAGGCACTGTTCTCACTGGACTTCACGCCCACCGAGGACGGCCACGGCGGCAGGCACTTCTTCTTCACGGTGCCGATCGAGCCCGGTTGGGAGAACTCGCTCGACCGCATCACGCTGACGGGGCCGGAAGGCGGGGCGTACCTGGACCAGACCGACGAGCGCCGTATTACCGTGGTCACCGAGCACGGGACGGGTCGCATTCGAGCAATCCTGCGGGACTGGGACGGGGCGCTGCCGGACGTGCTCAGGAACGCATCCGACCTGGAAGTGAGCATGACCCGCGGACCCAAGGAGGCGGTGCGGCTGCGGAGGTGACGGGACGGCTGGCGGCCGCGCCGCCGCCCCCGCCCCCTCATCCACTACTCCACGTACGCCCACAGCCACTCCCGGCTCTCGCGATCCAGCGCGCGGGTGTCGCGCACGTGGTAGAGGTCGCCCGAGACGTCCCGGATCAGGAAGCTCGAATCTGACAGCTGACGGGGCCAGTCGTCGCGCCTGGTCTGAAAGGAGCGCGGACCCTGGCGCGTCTCGACCCGCCAGTACCGGATCTCCACTTCGTCGTCCACCGCGTGAATGCGCGTCACCTCCAGCACGAAGCCGGCCGCCGCGAGCGCGTCTTCGAGGGCCGCGCGCGATCCCGGGTCGAGCTTGCGGAGGTCGCGCACCAGGGCAACCTCGTCCTCCTCGGCATCCCGCAGCGAGACGAACCGCCCCGGCTCCGACCAGGGAAAGCACCGGTGCACCTTCACGCGGACCTCGCGGTCTCCGGTCCGCGCCCATAGCTGTCCGTCGATGTGTCGCTCCAACCGCAGGCCTTGCATGTCTCAATCCTCCCGTCGTCGTGGACGCTGCAGTTCCAACTGCATCTCGTGCAGACGGCGATAGATGCCGTCCGGGTGCGCCAGCAGCTCCTCGTGCGTGCCGGCTTCCGCCAGCCTGCCGTCCTTCATCACGAAGAGGCGCGATGCCCGGTGCAGGGTGGACAGCCGGTGCGCGATCGCGAACACGGTGCGCCCGGCCACCAGCCGGTCCAGCGCCTCCTGAATCTTCCGCTCCGTCTCCGTGTCCACGGCACTGGTGGCCTCGTCCAGAATGAGGATGCGCGGGTCGTGCAGGATCGCCCGCGCGATCGACACCCGCTGCCTCTCTCCGCCGGAAAGCGTCTGTCCGCGTTCTCCCACCACGGTGTCGTAGCCGTGCGGCAAGCGGCAGATGAAGTCGTGCGCGTTGGCGGCCATTCCCGCTTCGATCACCCGCTCCAGATCCGCCTCCGGATGTCCGTAGCGGATGTTCTCGACGACGGTGCCGTGGAACAGGTACGGGTCCTGGAGCACCATGCCCATCTGGCGGCGGTAGTGCCCGATCTCGAGTGACCTGATGTCGACGCCGTCGATGCGGATGCTCCCGCCCGTGGTGTCGTGGAAGCGCGCGATCAGGTTGACGACCGTCGTCTTCCCGCCTCCGGACGGCCCCACCAACCCGATCATCTCGCCGAGCTCGACGTCGAAGCTCACCCCGCGCAGGACCTGCCGTACGCCGTCGTACCCGAACGTCACCGAATCGAAGGACACGCGGCCCGCGAGCGGTTCCAGGCGCACCGGCCGCGGCTGCTCAACGATCTCCGGTTCGGTGTCGAGCACCTCGAAGACGCGGTGCGCCGAGCTTGTCGCGCGGTTCATGGTGCGCGCCATCTGGCCGATGATCTCCACCGGCCCGATGAACATGGTGGTGTAGAGCAGGAACGAGACGAAGGTCCCAGCCGACAGGCCGGGGTCCGCGCCTGGCCCCTCGAGCAGCCGCGGCAGAGCGAAGGCCCACACGGCCACCGTGGTCCCGTGCACCGCAAGCATCAGCCCCGGCCAGAAGGTCGTCCACATTCGGTGGATACGGTTGTACTCCTCCGTAACGCTCGCATTGCGCCGGTCGAAGCGCCGCGTCTCGCGCGCCTCCTGGTTGAAGGTCTTCACCACGCGCATGCCGGGGATCGTGTCCGAGAGGATGTCGGTCACGCCGGACCACTTGCGCCACGCGCGCATGAACAGGCGCTGGATGCGTTCGCCGTGCAGGTAGATGGCCCAGCAGAAAACCGGAACCGGCGCCGTCATCACCAGCCCGAGCTTCCAGTCCAGGGTCAGCAGCACGATGCCGAGTCCCGTCAGCATCACCAGCGACAGCGACACGTCGACCACTCCGAAGGCCAGGAATTCCCATAGCCGGTCGGTGTCCGAACTCACGCGCGTAATGATGCTTCCGGTCTTCTTGCGCATGTAGAAGGACATGGAGAGCCGCTGGAGATGCTCGTACAACTCGGTGCGCAGGTCACGCGCGACCCACTCGCCCAGCACAGAGAGCATGCGCAGCCGCACGAGGGCGCCCACCTGGCGCACGACGTAGACCAGCGCCATCGCTCCCACCGCGACCCATGCCGCCAGCGCGCCCCGGGAGACATCCAGCGTGCCGTCCTGCACCGGCTGGATGACATCGTCCAACAGGTATCCGGCGAGGTAGGGCGGGATCAGGCTCACCAGGGTGATCAATCCCGCCGCCGCCAGCCCGGCGGTTACCTCCTTTCGGTACGGCCGCAGGTAGCCGAGCAACCTCCAGATCACGGCTACGCGAGAGCCCGCGACGATGGCCTGGGCTTCGCGGATCGGTCCCGCCACGCTCTCGGCGTAGGTTTCGTCCGGGGCCGCCGACTCGATGCGTCTGCCGCGCAACCGCTCCTCGACGACGAAGCGCAGATTCTCCATCGCGCGCCGCTGCCTGTGCGTGTAGCGCACCGTGGCGAGCGGCGGCTCGTCCGGCTCGGCCAGAAAGGACAACACGGTGCCGGAGAGGCCCGGTGATTCGCTGACCGCCTTGATCGCGGAGCGTGGAACGCTGTGTATCTCCCATTCTCCAGGCGCACTCTCGTCGGGAGTGTCGTGACCTGCGGTCCCCCGCCGCGCTACCGCCAGGTGCTCCGGTCCCAGGGCGACCCAGGTCTCCGCCAAGCGGAGCCCGGGGTCCAGGTCGGCCAGGGCGTAGAGCTGCACCGGTGCACCGCTCCACGCCGCCTCGATGGCGTCCCTCGCCCCGGCGGGCATTCTCGCTGGCTGGTTGGTGTACCGGGTGACGATTTCGCGGTCCATTCCCCCGCCGCGCCTCTTCATCTCCTCGCTCTGTCGCATTCTCTCTCACTCCGCAAAAGAAAACGGCCCATCGAGTCCGCCGTGGAAGCGGACCCGATGGGCCGGACTTTTCTGGGAAAGCCCCTGGCTCTGTTAGGGTTCAGCCTCCCTGGGCGGGTCGCCCCCGGCGACGCGCGCGACCGCGCGGCCTGCGGGCACGACGATCCGGAAACGCGCCGGAACGGGACGCACTCGCGCCCTCCGGGCCCGGATCGGATGGAACTGAAGGATTCTCATAAGCCGGTCGATGATAGGGGGAAGCCGTGCAGTGGCCCCTGTACGCACCGCCGATGCATCGGGTTTCAGGTTTCCTTCGCGGACCTGCGGCCCGTCCGGCGAGTGGAGTCCGGGCCTTCAACGCCCCCGGTCACCCTTGCAGCCGGTTTGACGATTACGGTATTCTCGTGCTCCCAAGCCGGTGGATCGCTGTCTGATTGCAGGAGCTGATCCATCCGTGACATAATCGGCGCGCTTTCGGCGCGGAAGAAGGCGCCAAGCCACGAAGCCGCGCAGAGCAGTTGACATGAAATCGAGACCTTCGGCTCCCACTGCGAGACGGAGCACACCATGCTGAGGTTCGCGGAGGAAATCCTCGTTCTCGTCCTTGACGAGGAGCGGGGGGATCTGGCCCCCAACCTGCCCGCGCGCTCCCTCGACCTGGCGCTCGCGGGCGCAGTGCTGATGGATCTCGCGCTCGAGGACCGCATCGACACGGATCTCGAGCGCCTGATGCTCGTGGACCCCACGCCTTTCGGCGACGATATCCTCGATCCGGCGCTCGCCGAGATCGCAAAGGACGGTCAATCGCGCGACACGGCCTATTGGCTCGGCCGGATCGCCGGGCGCGGGGACCGGATCCGCCGCGCCGCGCTGGCCCGCCTGATCGAGCGCGGCATCCTGAGATCCGAGGCGCACGGGCTCCTGTCCCTCGTCCCGTCGGTGT
Source organism: Gammaproteobacteria bacterium (assembly GCA_028820325.1). Lineage (GTDB taxonomy): Bacteria > Gemmatimonadota > Gemmatimonadetes > Longimicrobiales > Gaopeijiaceae > BD2-11. The sequence continues at coordinate 51,507 of JAPPJO010000080.1, forward strand.
CGCGGTCGCGGCGCTATCCCACCGTTGACGGGCAGTCGGTCGAAGAAGCCCGACTGCGGATCATGCGCGTGCTGTTCAGCGACGACGTCCCGGATCCGCGGGACATCGCCATGATCGCGCTGGCCAACGCCTGCGGCGTATTTCGCACCATTCTGACATCGGAGGAGCGGGCGCAGGTCCGGGATCGCATCGATCTGCTGAAGAATCTGGACCTGATCGGCCGGACGATGAGCCTTGCGATCGAAGGGCTCGAGGCGCCGGACGATGCGCCTCCGAAGCCCCGGCGCCCGAAGGAGATCCCGGTGGTGCCGGGCCTTCCGCTGCTGGGCAACGGCTTGGCCATGCGGAGGGGACTCGTGGCCTTCCTCGCCCGCCAGTACCGTGAGCTGGGCCCGATCTTCAGAATACGCGCTCCGGGCCGCCGGTTCGTGTGCATCGCGGGGCCGAAAGCGGCCAATTTCCTGACCTCGCACGGGAAGACCGTGTTCCGGTCGCTCGAGCCTATGGCGAACTTCCACAACCAGATGGGTTCGTCGCGCTCGATCCTGACCATGGACGGGATCGATCACGTCACCACGCGGAAGGCCCAGGCCAGGGGATACGCGGTCCGGATCCTTAAGGACCGGTCGCAGGAAGTCGTCGACATCACCCGCGACGAGATCGGCAAGTGGCCGGTGGGGGAGCCGTTCGAGGCGTTACCGGCGTTCCAGAACGTGATCGGCGAGCAAATGGGCCACATGATGGCGGACTATTCGCCGCAGGGCTACACGCACGACCTGTCCACGCTCCTGGGCGGGCTGCTGCTGAGCGCCGCGACGATTCCACACGTCATGAGACTCCCCCGATTCCGTCGTGCCCGCGAGCGAGGCCGCGAGCTGGCCCGGGCGGTGCTCGCACACAAGCGCAGGGAGGGTCCGCGCAGAACGACGCCGGATTTCCTCGACCTGATGCTCGAGCTGCGCGCCGCGGATCCCCAGCTGCTTCCGGAGACCAACCTGCCCCTGACGGTGCTCGCGCCCTACATGGTCGGGCTGGACACCACGGCGAGCACCTGTTCGTTCATGATCTACAACGTGCTGAAGCGGCCGCAGCTCATGGAGCGCATGACCGCCGAGGCGGACGCCCTGTTCGAGCAGGGCCCCGTGAGCGGTGAGGCCCTGAAGGGGCTCGATGTCTCGCGCCGGGTGGCGATGGAGACCCTGCGGCTGCATCCGGTCTCGCCCGCCGTGCTTCGCACCACCGCCAACTCATTCGAGTTCGCCGGGCACAGGGTAGCCGCGGGCACCCAGGTCATGGTCGGCACGGCGGTCGGGCACACGCTGGAAGAGTATTTCCCCGACCCGGAACGCTTCGACATCGACCGCTATACGCCGGCTCGCGGCGAACACCGGCAGCGCGGCGCCTACGCCCCCTTCGGGGCCGGCAACCACCGGTGTCTCGGCAGTGGTCTCGTCCCGGTTCAACTCGTTCTCATCATGGCCACGATACTGAGGGAGCTCGTACTGGAGCCGCTCGCGCCCGACTTTGCACTGCGCGTGAGGTCGTTCCCGACCATGCAGCCGGTGGGCTTCAAGATCCGCGTCCTCGGGCGGCGGACACACGACGTCGCGATTACGGCGTAGATCCTGGTGACTGGCGCGCGGCCACAGGTCAGCCTTCCCCGATATCACTCCCTCGACCGGCTGCGTGCATCCATGATGATGCTCGGGCTGGTCCGCCACACCGCAGTGAGCTACGTGCCCACGGTCTTCTTCGAATGGCCGTACCGGGATGCGCAGGCCGATATGCTCGCCTACTGGGTGGTCGTCTTCATCCGCGTGTTCCACCTGCCCGTTTTCTTCGCGATTGCGGGCTTCTTCGCCGCGTACCTGGTCGAGACGCGCGGAACCCGGGAGTTCCTGCGGCAGCGCTGGAGCCGGATCGGGGTGCCGTTCCTGGTGGCATGGCCCGTCGTGGCGGTCACGATGTTCGTCATCGTGCCGTTCGCGGCCCAGTTCAGTTCAACCCCGCCGAACGCCGCCTACAGCCTCTCGGAGCTGACCTCGGCCAGGGCGTTGGAACATCTGTTCATGCACCTGTGGTTCCTCTACGACCTGATGATCCTGTACGTGGCCGCGAGCGCGCTGCGTCCCGTCGCCGCCCGAATTCCCGCCGGTGTGCGCGCCTGGGCGATGGACTTCTTCGAGCGCCGGGTGCACCGGGGAGGCATCGCGGTGCTGGTTCTGGTCACGGGCCTAATCCTGTACCGGATGGAGTCGTGGGCCATCGACTACTACGCCGGCCCGTTCCCACCCCCGCGCCTGCTGGCCCTGTACGGCCTGTTCTTCGGATTCGGGTGGATGCTGCTGCGCCGGCGCGAGACCCTGGAGGGCTTCAGGCGTCCCGCGTGGGTTTTCCTGGCTGCCGGAACGCTGTGCTTCTTCGTCTACCGGCATTCCCTCGAAATCGGCTGCACCCTCGTGTCTGAAAGGACGTGCACGGGGTCGGGCGGCGGGTCGGACGTCGAGCATCATCTGCGGGCGGTCGTCTTTCTCGCGCTTTCCATGTGGCTCATGGCGTATGGACTGATCGGACTCTTCCTGCGCTACATGGACCGGCCGAGCCCGCGCTGGCGGTACATGGCGGACGCCTCGTACTGGATCTACATCGTCCACGTGCCGTTCGTCATGCTGCTGCCGCTTCTCCTGGCGAGCGTGCCCCTTCCGGGGATCGTGAAGCTCGCGCTGGTCTCGGTCGCGGCAACCGCCCTGATCCTCGTGACCTACCACTACTTCGTACGGCCGACGTTCATCGGGAAGCAGTTGAACGGGCGCCGCTATCCGCGAGGGGTGACATGACGGGATTCACCTTGCCACCTCAAACCCCCTTCGCGTCCGGCCCCCAGATGTGCTTGTGCAGTTGAGTCTGGAAGCGCACCGGCAATCCATCCTCCAGAATCCAGCCGGCGAGTGCCTCGAGATCGGTTTCTTCCCACACTGATGACACCAGCAGCGCGTTGAGCGATCCGTCCCGGACGCGGTCCGCAAGGCCCCGCTCGGAGATGACGTCCCGAGCCCACTCATAGTCGGCGCGATCCCCGACCACGAACTTCACTTCGTCCCGCGCGGTCAGGTGGTCGAGGTTCGACCACAGGTTGCGCGCAACCTCGCCCGATCCCGGGCACTTGAGGTCCATGATCTTGTGCGCGCGCGGATCGAGCGGCCCGACGTCGATGGCTCCGGACGTCTCCACCAGCACGGTGAACCCCGCTTCCAGCAGGCGGTCCACCAGGGTGTAGGCGCCCGCCTGGGCGAGCGGCTCGCCGCCCGTGAGTTCGACCAGGTCGCACCCGTGCGCGTCCACCGCAGCGAGGATTGCGTCGAACGACATGCGCTCCCCCCCGCTGAACGCATAGGCCGTGTCGCACCAGACGCAGCGCAGCGGGCAGCCGGTCAGGCGCACGAAGGTGCAGGGCATCCCGGCCCAGCTCGATTCCCCCTGGATCGAGTGGAAGATCTCGGTCACGCGGAGCGACTCTCGTCCGGAGGCGTTCATTCCGATCCGAACGAGTATGGGTCGGGCCGCGGCTCACCACCGGCCTGCTCGCCTCGGCCCTCGATCCCGTCGTCGAGCAGCGACTTCACCCGGTCCAGCGACAGCTCGCGCAGGCTTCCCTCGGCGGCGGCGCGTCCCTTCTCGCGGCACAGCACCGGCGTCTGCACGTGTCCGATCACGCCGAGCCCGGTGGCCGCCCAGCGCGGAAACACCAGGTAGCCGACGTAGGGCGCGCGCAGGTCCGGCGTCTGCTCCACCTCGAGCGACACGGTGTACGGGTGGCCATCCGCACCCTCGAAAGCCGGCGGCCGGTCGTGCGTATCCAGGTAACCGCCCAGGGTCGCGTCTGGCACGCCGTGGACGTCGTCGGGCTCGTGGCTCATGAGACCCTGCCGGTCCGCGAGCCTGGCCTCGGTCCGGGAATGCGCGGGTCGACGCCCTCCCACCGAATCCCCGGCACCTCCGCAAACCTCTTCGCCATCACCTCCATTGCCTCCGGGTTGTTGTCCACGAGGATGAACCTGCGTCCCAGTTCGTGCGCCGCCATCCCCGTGGTCCCGCTCCCCGCGAAGAAGTCGAGCACCAGGTCCCCCGGGCGGGATGAGGCCGTGACGATGCGCCTGAGGATGCCCAGCGGCTTCTGGGTGGGATACCCGGTCCGCTCGGCGCCGCTGGTGGGCACGATGGTGTGCCACCAGGTGTCGGTGGGCAGCTTTCCGCGCGCGGCCTTCTCGGGTCCCACCAGCCCCGGAGCCATGTACGGGATTCTCTCGATCGCGTCCACGTTGAAGACGTAGTCCGAAAGGTCCTTGACGTAGAACAGGATGTTGTCGTGCTTCGCCGGCCAGCGCGTTTTCGGCCGCGCGCCAAAGTCATACGCCCAGATGATCTCGTTCAGGAGATTGTCCGGCCCGAACAGCTCGTCCAGCAGGAAGCGGCAGCGGTGCACTTCCCGGTAGTCGATGTGGAAATAGAGCGACCCGTGCGGGGCCAGGACGCGGTACGCCTCGATCAGCCTCGGCTCGAGAAAGGCGAGGTAATCGTCGAAGCTGTCGCGGAACCGCCTCGTTCCCAGGGGCTCTGTCCTGTAGCGCTCGCCCTTGAAGCCCGTCCGGTCACCGTTCGGCGAGCGTCTCGTCCTGAGGCGCGTGTGCCGCTGGACCCTGCCGGTATTGAAGGGCGGATCGACGTAGATGAGGTCGGCCAGCCCGTCCGGCAGGCCGCGGAGCACCTCGAGGTTGTCTCCGAAGACGATCCGGTTCAAGTCTTCTTCCAGGTTTGCGGTCCCGGCTCCAGGTTCGGCGATCCCGTCCGAGAGCCCGTCATTCACACCCGCAAACTAGGACTGACCGGCAGGGGATCAAGCCATGGTGTCCATGGCGTCGGTAGAGCCGGCACCAGGCGGGCCAGCGCCGGTTCGATGCCGGGCAACCGCATTCTTCCTGCACGGCCCCGGCGTGAGCGGGCGAGCTGATGGGTCGTTGACGATCACGGATGATCGACAAAGCTCCTTGGCGATCATCTTCTCGCAGAAGTGATCGACAACAGGGCTTGACGATCACGGATGATCGACAAATCTTCTTGACGATCATATTCTCGTTCTCGTGATCGCCAAATCTTCTTGACGATCACGGATGATCGACAAACGCGCGCCTTCACCGCTGGCACCCTCCGGGTATCGTGTTGGAGATGGCCTTGGCGAAGGAGGAAGATACCCGATGGCTCCGGTTCAATACCATGAGGGGAGGTTCCCGCCCGATGGGCGACTGGACTGGCCTCGATTGGTTCCGTTGATCGGTCCGGCATCAGCTGCGGTGGCGAGATACGACGGAATGCTTTCCGGGGTTCCGAACCCGCGAATCCTTCTTGCGCCCCTGTCGAGGCGGGAAGCCGAGCGCTCGTCGCGGATCGAAGGGACCCAGGCCACGATCGGCGAGGTGCTGGAGTTCGAAGCCGGAGGCAAGGCGAGTTCTCCCGCTCGTCGTGACGACATCCTGGAGGTGATCCAGTACCGAATGGCGATGGAGCACGCCGAAGGCATGATGGATGAGCTGCCCCTCTCGCAGCGAGTCATTCGCGAGTCGCACAGCGTGCTCCTGTCCCGCGGCAGAGGAAGGTATCGATCACCCGGCGCCTACAGGCGAAACCAGAACTTCATTGGACCGGCCGGTTGCTCCATCGAGGATGCTACGTTCGTTCCCATCGGTGCGCACAAGCTTCTCGACGCCATGGCCGCCTGGGAGCGATATATGCACCAAGACCATCCAGACCGCCTGATCCAGCTCGCCATCCTGCATGCCGAGTTTGAGGCAATTCACCCATTCCATGACGGCAATGGCCGCGTGGGACGTATGCTCGTCCCGCTGTTCATGTGGCAGATGGGGTTGATTCGTCAGCCGGCGTTCTTCATCAGTCCCTACCTGGAAGCCAATCGCGAAGCCTACTACGAAGGGCTGTTGTCGGTTTCCCGCGATGACGACTGGACCGGTTGGTGCAGGTTCTTCCTGCACGCCGTGCTAATCCAGGCGGAGGACAATCTGGCCAGGGCTCAGGCCATTCTCGATCTTCATGAAGAGATGAAGAGCCGAGTGCCGGATGTAACCCGTACGCTGTATGCGGTCGAAGTTCTGGATTGGATGTTCGAGCGACCAATCTTCTCCAGCGTGCAGCTCGCCCGTGAAACCGCGCTCTCTCCGCCAACGGCACGAAGAATCCTGCAGCGCCTGTGTGACGCCGAGATACTCAAGGAAGCCATTCCAGCACGAGGCCGTCGACCTGGGATCTTCGTGTTTCCCAGCCTCATGCGTGTCGCGGAGGGTGGCGAGCCCACGAACCCTGGGGAATCGAACGCATGAAAGCCGCGCTGTTCCACGAATACGGCGGCCCCGAGGTCGTGCGCATCGAGGAGGTGCCCGATCCGGCTCCCGGCCCCGGCGAGGTACGGATCGCCGTGCGGGCGGCCGCGATGAACCACCTCGATCTGTGGGTGCGCCGCGGTCTGCCCATCGATATCGCGATGCCGCACATCGGGGGGTCGGACATCGCGG
>JAPPJO010000105.1 GCA_028820325.1 Gammaproteobacteria bacterium
GTCGACTTGCCCACGCACACCACCAGCGTGTCCCGCGGGATGCGGAAGTACTCGACGGTGCGCCCCAGGGCGAAGGAGTTGGGCGGGATGATGCACGCATCTTCGGGGATGTCCACGAAGGAGCGGTCGTCGAAGCGCTTGGGATCGACGATCACGTTGTGGACGTTGGTGAACACCTTGAAGTCGGCGGCGACGCGGATGTCGTAGCCGTAGGACGACAGGCCGTACGAGATGCATCCATCACGCACCTGTCCGGCCTCGAACGGCTCGATCATCCCGTGCTCCTCCGCCATCTTCTGAATCCAGTGGTCGCTTCGGATGGGCATGCGGGGTCGCGGGGGATGGGGTCGGGGAGGATGTCCGCCGGGCGCCGGCGCGCGGCCCGCGGCGAACGATGGCGAGGCAACATAGGAAGACGGCTTCCGGATGCCAAACCGCGGCCCCCGAGTCGGCGCCACATTGGATCGCCCGCCCGTGGTGCATTATTTTGGCGACGATATGGTTTGCCGAATCGTAAACACCTGTTGAGGGATTTTCGGGGGAGGCCCGGGATGCGTGTGACTTCAAGCCTGCTGACGCTGCTCGTGGCGCTCGCCCTCGCCGGGGGCGCCGAACTTTCCGCCCAGGCCGGCTCCGGCCCCGACTACGCGGATCCGGAGGCGATGGCGCTCGTGGACGCCTGGATCGAATCGGTGGGCGGCATGGAGACCTACTCCGGGTTCCACAGCGCCCGCTACACCTTCACCACCGAGTTCTACGACCCGGAGACCGGCCGCATGCGCCGCGCCCGCCCGCGCTACGTCACAATCGCGCGCACCGACATGGGCGAGCTAGCGCGCATCGACCGCTGGGAGGGCAACGACTACATCGAGCAGGGCTGGGACGGGATCGCCGACTGGGCCCTCCGCAACGGCGAGCCGCTCGAACCCGGCGACCGCGACCGCGACGAGGTGCGCTACGTCTCCGGCGACGTCAACTACTGGATGGCGCTCCCCTTCAAGCTGCGCGACCCGGGCGTGAACCTCGCCTACCAGGGGCGCGATGCCCAGGACCGCCACGACGTCATGGTCACCTTCGGCGAGGGGGTCGGGAGCGATGTCTGGCACTACTACTTCGAGGATGGGCGCACCTGGCCGGTCGAGGTGACCTACCAGACCGGGGGAACCGGCGGCGTCGACCACAACCGCTGGACGGACCTGCGCACCGACGAGGGCTACCCCTATGTCGGCGCCCGCGTACACGTCAGGCAGGGCCGCGTGTGGAAGATCCTGCGCATGAGCGAAGTCGAGATCAACCCGGACGACCTCGACATGGCGGTGTTCTCGCGCCCGTAGAGGCCCGCGAGCGTCCCGGAATCACATCGCGGCGCCCGCGCCGAGGCATCCTGTCTAGCTGAGCGCCCCCATCGTCGAGCGCACATGCTCGGCGCTGCCGTCGAGCATCGCCTGCTCCTCGTCGGAGAGCGTCAGTTCGACCACCTCCACCAGCCCGCCCCGTCCCAGCTTGCACGGCACCCCGAGGAAAATGCCCTCGTGCCCGTACTCGCCTTGCAGGTACGCCGCGCACGGCAGGATGCGCCGCTTGTTCTTCACGATCGCCTCGGCCATCTGCACGGCGGCCGCCGAGGGCGCGTAGTAGGCGCTCCCCGTCTTCAGGTACCCGACGATCTCCGCGCCCCCGTTGCGGGTGCGCTCGATGAGCGCGTCGATGCGGTCGCGCGGCAGCAGCTCCGTCAGCGGGATGCCGCTCACCGAGGTGTAGTTGACCAGCGGCACCATGGTGTCGCCGTGCCCGCCCAGCACCAGCGCCTGGATGTCCTCGACGCTCACGTCCAGCTCGAGCGCCACGAAGGAGCGGTAGCGGGCCGTGTCCAGGACCCCGGCCATCCCGATCACGCGCTCGCGCGGGAATCCCGTGGTGTCGAGCGCCACGTACGCCATCACGTCGAGCGGGTTCGAGACCATCATGATGATTGAGTCGGGCGCCACCCGCGCGATCTCCGACGACACCGAACTCACGATGCGCGCGTTGGTGTTCAGCAGATCGTCGCGCGACATGCCCGGCTTACGCGCGATGCCGGCGGTGACGATGAAGATGTCGGACCCGGCGGCGGGCTCGTAGTCGTTCGCCCCCACGACGCGGGTGTCGAACCCCTCGATGGGCGCGCTCTCCCACTGGTCCAGCGCCTTCCCCTGGGGAATGCCGTCGATGATGTCGATGAGGACGACTTCCTCCGCCAGCTCCTTCTCCGCCAGCCGCTGGGCGCAGCTCTCGCCCACATGGCCCGCGCCAACCACGGTGATCTTTCGTGCGCTCATGGGATTCTCGGAATTCTCCTCAGGACAGGGGTGTAGGTAAGCAAGCGAGCGGATATGCTCAGTGAGTTACAGTGACCGGAGAAGCCGGTGCCGCCGGAAGATCCTGCGGCCACTACCCGCCGGTCTGACTCAGGGCGATGAGCCCGCCGGAGCCCTCGGTGCTCCCCTGCACCAGCCAGTGGCGCTCGGGTTTGATGCGCAGGGTCTCCTCGACGAGCGGACGGATGTCCTCGCCTTGGCGCAGCGGGCTCCGCAGGTCGGTCTGGATGGAGCCGAACAGGCACGGGCGCAACTGGCCGTCCGCAGTGAGGCGCATGCGGTTGCAGCGGTCGCAGAAGTTGTGGCTCATGGGGGTGATGACCCCGATGGTGCCGGGCGCGCCGTCGAAGCGGTAATAGGTGGCGGGGCCGTTGCCCAGCGGGCCCTGCACGGGCTTGAGGTCGCCGAGCTCGCGCACCCGCTCGAGCGCTTCGTTGCACGAGATGAAGCTGTCCGCCGACAGGTCGGTGTTTGAGCCGGTGGGCATGATCTCGATGAAGCGGATGTGCCAGGGGCGCTCGCGGGTGATGGCCGCGAAGTCGGCGATCTCGTCGTCGTTGGAGTCGCGCATCAGCACGACGTTGATCTTGATCGGCTCGAAGCCGACGGCCTCGGCCGCCGCCAGCCCGCGCAGCACCTTGTCGAGGGTGCCGGGACGCCGGGCGATGGTGTCGGCGCGGTCCGCGCGCAGCGAGTCGAGCGAGATGTTCACCCGGTCGACGCCCGCCGCCTTCAGCTCCTCCGCCTGGTCCTCGAGCAGCACCGCGTTGGTGGACAGGGCGATGTTCTCGATCCCGTCGATGGCGGAGAGCATCCGGATCAGGGAGGAGAGGTCGCGGCGCACCAGCGGCTCGCCCCCGGTGATGCGCAGCCGCCTGAGCCCCATCTTCGCCATCGTCCGCACTACGCGCGCGATCTCCTCGTAGTCCAGGATCTCGTCGCGCTTGAGCCAGGGCAGCCCTTCCACGGGCATGCAGTAGACGCAGCGCAGGTTGCACTTGTCGGTGACCGAGATGCGCAGGTATTCGATGCGGCGCCCGAAGGAGTCGACCATCGAGCGCGAGGCGGCGGCGTCCGGAAGACTCCGCACCTTCGAAGAAGCCGGCTTGGTGTCAGGCATCATCGGACGCTCCCTGGTCCGCGGCGGACGGTCACGGGTCGCCGGCGCCGGAGTGCGGAGCCGGACTTCCATCGGCAGGTGGAACCGTACCCCTCACCCACTCGGCGGCTCCCTCAACGTAAAACTCCTTTTTCCACACCGGAAGCCGCCGCTTGATCTCTTCCATCACGTAGCGCGACGCGCCGTAGGCCTCCGCACGGTGCGGGCTCGACACCGCGACCACCACGCTCACCTCGCCGATCTCGAGCGCTCCCAGGCGATGCGTGACCGCCAGCTTGGGGGTGGAGAAGCGCTCGCTCGCCTCTTCCGCGATGCGGCGCAGCACCTCGAGCGCCATCTCCTGGTAGCCCTCGTACTGCATCCCGGAGACCGAGCGCCCGTCGGCGTGGTTGCGCACCGTCCCCAGGAACAGGAGCACGGCGCCGTCTTCGGGCGAGCCCACGCGCGCCAGCAGACGCGCCGGGTCGAGCGGGTCGGCGGTGATCTCCGCGTAGGGCATGGCGTGCCTCTAACCCCCGGCCACCGGCGGGATGAAGGCCACCTCGTCTCCGTCGCTGAGTTCCGTCTCCGGAGGCGCGTACTCGAGGTTGACCGCGACCGCCGGCCTGGGCGGAAGTACGCCGAACGACGGTCCCCGCCCGCGCAGGGTGTCGATGAGATCGGCGACCGTGGCCCCCTCGGGGAGGTCCACCTCGGCCCGCGAGGCGCCGGTCAGCTCGCGATACGCGGCGAAGAAGCGCGCCTGTACCCGCACGGGAAGGTGCCCGGGCTCAGCCGCCCGTATCGTCCAGACGAACGACCTGGGAGCGGAGCAGCCTGGACGGCTTGAAGACGGGGACCGCGCGGGCGGGCACGCGCACGGGATCTCCCGTCCGTGGATTGCGCGCCATCCGTGCCTTGCGCCGGCGTACCTTGAAGGTGCCAAAGCCCCTGATCTCGATGTTCTCGCCGCTCGCCACGGCCTGCTTGATGGCGTTCAGGAAGCCATCCACCACCAGAGCGCAGTCCTTCCTCGTAACCCCGGGTCCAATGGCGTCCGCCACCTGCTGGACGAGATCGGCTTTGGTCATGCGAAACCTGTGGGGAATCAGTCGCTGATTGGAAGGCGACATTCGCCGGGGATCCGCACCCCTTTTCACGAAAATGTCGCACGATTTCGTGTTTTTGTCTTACAACGAATCGGCCAGACCGACGCACGAGCACGGGGGTTAGGGTAGGCGCAATCCGGGGGAGCGTCAAGGCAAGGCGGCGCGCGCGCCGACTGTCCGGCCAGCCGCCTCCATCAGCGAAACGAAGTCGTCGAACAGGTAGCGGCTGTCGTGCGGGCCGGGCGCCGCCTCGGGATGGTACTGCACGCAGAAGACCGGGAGGGAGCGGTGGGCCATCCCCTCCACGGTGCCGTCGTAGAGGTTGAGGTGAGTGAGGCGCAGTTCCGGAGCTCCCGGAATCGCGTCCCCGTCTCCGCCCCTGACCGCGAAGCCGTGGTTCTGCGAGGTGATCTCCACCGTGCCCAGGTCCAGGTTGCGCACCGGGTGGTTGGCACCGTGATGCCCGAAGGGCAGCTTGAACGTCTCCGCGCCGAAGGCGCGCGCGATGAGCTGGTGCCCGAGGCAGATCCCGAACACCGGGACGCCGTCGTGCGCGCACCGGCGGATGGTCCCGATGGCCATCTCCACCGCAGCGGGGTCGCCCGGGCCGTTTGACACGAAGAGCCCGTCCGGCCGTTCGCGCGCGATCTCCTCGGCCGGCGTTTGCGCGGGCACGACGGTCACCTGGCAGCCGCGCTCGGACAGGAGCCGCGGCGAGTTGGCCTTCACCCCCAGGTCGTAGGCGAACACCCGAAAGCGCGCCGTGCCCGCCGGCTCAACCACGTAGCGCTCCGGCGTCGAGACCCCGCCGGCCAGGTCGAGCCCTTCCATGCGTGGATGGGCGCGGATGCGCTCGAGCAGCGCCCTCTCGGCGGTGTCGGCGTCGGCGATGGCGGCCCGCATGGCCCCCGCCGCGCGGATGTGTCGCGTTACCGCGCGCGTGTCCACCGACTGGATGCCGACCACGCCGTGCCGGATCAGGTAGTCCTCCAGCCCGGAGGTGGCGCGCCACGAGCTGTGTGCGCGCGCGACCTCGCGTACCACGAAGCCGGCGGCGGCCGGACGCGCCGATTCCTGGTCGGCGTCGTTGACCCCGTAGTTGCCGATGAGCGGGTAGGTCATCGTCACCAGTTGCCCCGTGTAGGACGGGTCGGTGAGGATTTCCTGATAGCCTGTCATCGCCGTGTTGAAGACGACCTCGCCGAGGGCCTCGCCGCGCTTCCCCAGGAAGAACCCGTCGAAGCGCCGGCCATCCTCCAGGAGCAGGCAGGCTTCGGCGCGCTTCGTGGTCCGGATCAAGGGCGGCGGATGGGTGGGGGGGCGGTTGCGCGGCTCGCGCGGAGGAGCGTCGGCAGGAATCTAGGAAGTCGCGAGCGGGCGTCCAAGGGGAGCCGCGGACCGCACCACCCCGGACCCTTCCGTTAGATTGAGAGCATGGTCCATATTCACGCCGACGAATCCTGCCTCGGGAACCAGTTCAAGGACCGGCAGCGGCCCGGGGGAGCCGCCGGACTGCTCGAGTTCTGGCGGGGCGACGCCTGGGTTCGCAAGGATTTCTGGCTCTCCGAGGCCGACACGACCAACAACCGCATGGCGCTGATGAGCGCAATCGCGGGGCTCGGTGCGATCCGGCGGCCCAGCAGAATCCGCTTCGTCTCCGACAGCCAGTACCTGGTGCGCGGCATGAACGAGTGGGTTCGCGGATGGCGCGCCCGCGGATGGAAGCGCAAGCGGGGCGCGGTCGAGAACGTCGAGCTCTGGAAGCGGGCGCTCGGCCTGGCCGAATCGCACAAGGTCACCTGGGAGTGGGTCCGAGGACACTCGGGGAATCCCAGAAACGAATACGTGCACGCCCTCGCGGTGCGCGCCGCCACCGAGCAACTCGACTCGGGGGGCGCGGTGGCCTCGGGCTTCGAGGAGTGGTTGGAGGAGCAGCGCGAGACGAAAGAGCGCTACTTCGATTTCTTCGAGGGGGCGCCGCCCGAGGACTGAAGGCTCGCCCGGGCACGGCGGGGACGGCAGCCTTCCGAGCGTCACGCTCGCAGGTGCGTCAAACGCGGGAAGGGTTAAACGAAGCGGCCCCCGGTTCGGCACACCGAACTCGGGGGCCCTCTTCTCGCTGCCGGCACCAGCTCCGCCGCTTGAATCCCGGCCGCGTGCGGCCGACCGGCCCTGGTCCCTTTTCCCCTCGCCGCGCAACGTGCGGCTCAGGTGCCCCTTCGCTTTCGGGGCTACTAGCGGAGGACAGCGACCCCTCCGCCGGCTCACCGGGGCTCAAGTCCCGGCTCGCGCCCGCTGCCTCGGCGTCCCGCCTCAGCGAGCTTCCCTCTCCGAGCTGCTCTCCAGGGATGACCATCGCCATCGACTGTGAGCCTGCTGCGCTCGAATCGGACTACCATGATAGGGGTCCGTTTCGGCCGTGTCAAGGGGTATTCGGGACGAATTTCGGATGAATTCCCAAATCCGCTCTCGACCGCTCGCAGACCGCGTCGTGGCGAGGCGGAGACCGTCTCTCGACGGGGCCGCGAGGCCTGAGCCGGCGCCTCAGAGGATCCCTTGCATCTCCCGCAGGAAGAGGCGTGCGTCGAGCCAGTAGTTGGGGTACGCGCGCCTGACATCCTCGAGCGAGTCCGTGGAAACGAGCACCACGTCGCGGCCCTCCTCCTCGAATGCGAGGTAATCCGCGGAAGCCTCCTCGAGCTCGTCCCTTTCGTAGGGGATGATGAGGGTCATCCCCTCGGCCGGCCTGCGCTCCAGAAGGAAGTAGTAGGCGCCGATGCGCTTGAACGTGGACATGTTGCGGATGAGCTGCCCGTACTCGCGCATGCGCGCCACCACGTTCAGGCGCGTGGCGTACTCCCGCACCTCCCGGTGAAGGGTGGATTCCCGGGACGGCGTGTCGGGGACAGTCGGACTCCCCTCCTTGAGGGCGAGCGCCGAACTGGCGAGGGCGAAGAAGCGGAGCCACTCCTGTTCCCCCTCGCTGAACTTGAGGGCGTGGTGCAGGAAGGCTCCGGCGGTTTCCACGGCGGTCGCCCAGGCGTGCTGCAGCCGCGAGCGCATCTGGACCTCGATGACGAGCCCGTTGAAGGCGTCGTCGCTCTGGTAGCGGTAGATGAGGTGCACCCCGCGGTAGCCGGAAGGCTTGGGACGGTCGATGTAGTCGATGTTGCGGATGAGCTTGTGGCCCAGGTCCAGGGCCAGGTAGGCGTCGCGCAGTTCCCGCACCTGCTCGATGGTGTGGACCGCGGCCCTGCAGCCGCCCAGGTCCTGCATGCGGGCGAGCTGCATGCGGGGGAAGCGGCGCAGCTTCGACAGCGTCGACGGCGTGGTCTTGAGCCTCTGGGAGACGACGGCGTCGGCCGCGATGTTCGTGGCCTCGGCGCGCAGCCGGTCGTGCAGCTCGCTCAGCGGGAAGCCGTGCGCGGCCCTCCAGTTGTTGAGCACGCGCATGTCTTCGCGGAGCTCAGGGGACGAGCGGTCCCGGTCGGCGTTGGCGAGCGCCTTGCCGGCGCGGTTGATGCGCCCGCGCGAGTATCGGGGAGGGGTTCGGGCCACGGCGCTGCGCCTCAGGTGCGATGCGCTGGAGAGGCGGCGAACACTTCCGCGAACGCGGACACGACAGCGTCCTCGACCGCCGCCATCGGCACGCGCTGGCCGGTGCATTCGGCGAGCGAGGTGACCTCGCGGCCGTGGATGCCGCAGGGGACGATGTTGGTGAAATAGCCGAGGTCGGGATCGACGTTCAGCGCGAAGCCGTGCGACGTGACCCAGCCCGACGAGACCCGGATGCCGATGGCGGCGATCTTCCGTCCCCCGGTCCAGACGCCGGTCAAGCCCTCCGCCCGTGCGGCGGGCACCCCGAACGCCGCCAGCGCGCGGATGAGCACCTCCTCCAGGTCCCTCAGGTAGCGGTGCAGATCGCGGCGCTCCGGGCGGAGCCGGAGGATCGGGTAGCCGACCAGTTGCCCTGGCCCGTGGTAGGTCACGTCGCCTCCCCTGCCCGCCTCGAAGAGCTCGATGCCCCGCGCGCGCAACTGGGCGTCGCTGGCCAGGACGTGGTCGCGGTGGGCGCTCGACCCCAGCGTCACCACGTGCGGGTGCTCGAGCAGGAGGAGCTGGTCGGGGATCTCGCCGGCCGCGCG
>JAPPJO010000126.1 GCA_028820325.1 Gammaproteobacteria bacterium
TGGGGCGCCAACGCCATCTTCACCATCGAGGACGGCGAGATGGTCTTCCAGAGCTACTACAAGCTGCCCGCACCCCAGACCTCACTGGAGAACTGTGTCGCCCACAACGGCTCGCTCATCCCGATCCCGGGCCGCGACATCATGATTCAGGGCTGGTACCAGGGCGGCATCTCGCTGATCGACTGGACCGACCCCGCCAATCCGGTCGAGATCGGGTTCCACGACCGTGGCCCGTCGAACGCCACCAGCCAGGGGCCCGCCGGCAGCTGGTCCGTCTACTGGTACAACGGGGTGATCGTGAACTCGGAGATCGCACGCGGGATGGACATCTTCGAACTGGTCCCCAGCGATGTCCTGACGCAAAACGAAATCGACGCGGCGAACTCCGTGGTGCTCACCCAGCTCAACTCGCAGGGCCAGCCCATCTTCGAATGGCCGGCGACCTTTGCGCTGGCCAGGGCGTACCTTGACCAGCTGGAGCGCTGGCACGGCATGACCGCCTCACAGATCGCTTCGGCGCGCGCGGCGCTGGCCGCCGCCGAAAGCGCATCGGGGTCGGCGCGGCGAGACGGGCTGCGGTCCCTGGCCGCGACGCTCGACGGGCAGGCAGCCGGCGCGAGCGACCCTGACAGGGTTGCGAAACTGATTGACGCGGTTCAGCGACTGGCCGACGCCGGATAGGAGCATGGCGCACATGAAGAGCAGACAGGATGCCAACCTGGTCGCCCGCCCCGGCCGACCCTGGTCGCCTCTCATCGTCCTGATCCTGGCGGGTTCCTTGCACGCTTGTGCCGCTGGACCCGGCACCTCACCCGGATCCCCGACGCCGGCCGGTGCCGTTGCGACGACCGCCCCCGCAGCCGAGCCGGACCCTCCCCCGACCCGTCCCGACGCCGCCAGGATCGCGGAACTCGAGGCGATCTATCAGCAGCGCGCCGAAGAGGTGCTGCGGAACTATCACGAAGGCGACGTCCACTTCATGACCGGGATGATCGGGCACCACGCCCAGGCGCTGCTCATGTGCAGTTTCGCACCCGGAAACGACGCCAGCGCCCACATGCAGACGCTCTGCGAGCGGATCATCAGCTCGCAGCAGGACGAGATCGACCTGATGCAGCGATGGTTGCGTGATCGCGGCCTCGAGGTCCCCGAAGTCCACATCGCCGATGGCGAGCTGATGATCCACGGACCCGAACACGCGCACCACATGCCGGGAATGCTGTCCCCGGAGCAGGTGGACGACCTGCGCAACGCGCGCGGACAGGACTTCGACCGACTCTTCCTGGTGTACATGATCCAGCACCACGAGGGTGCGGTGACCATGGTGGACGACCTGTTCGCCACCGATGGCGCCGCCCAGGGTGACGACCTGATCTTCAGGCTCGCTTCAGACATTCAAGCCGACCAGACCTCCGAGATAAGACGCATGGAATTGATGCTGGAGGCGATGACCCCGGGTGGGTCCAACGGCTGACAGGAGATATTCCGACGGCATCCCACAATGTTTCAGGAAGAAGTCAAATGACGCCGATCGACGCCGCGAACGACCGTTCGCCAACTTTCCTTCGCCTTGCGGCGCTCCTTCCACTGGCGGCCCTCCCGGCCATGCTCGCGGGGTGCGCTTCCCAACCCATGCCGCGCGCAACGGCCGCGCCCTCGCAGGAGGAGGCCACACAAGCCACCTTCGCGAATCCCCCCGGCCTGATGGTCAACGCGCCCGATCCCGACCCACGTGTCGGGCTTGGGCCCGGACTCTTCGACGCCGAAGAGGCCATCTGGAACATGCGCATGCTGTCGACCACGCCTCCCGAGGCCCCGTTCGTCGGCTCGACCAACTCGGACCTGGCCTTCACCGGCGACTACGCCATTCAGGGCAACTACGACGGCATCCAGGTCTGGGACATCTCCGACCCGCGCAATCCGGTGTCGGTGATCACCTACCTCTGTCCGGCCTCCCAGAGCGACGTGTCCGTCTACAACCACCTGATGTTCGTTTCCGGTGAGGGGCTCGGGGGAAGGCTGGACTGCGGTGATGAGGGAATCCCGCAGGCGGTGAGCCATGACCGGCTGCGCGGGATCCGCATCTTCGACATCTCCGACATTGCGAATCCCGAGTACGTGGCCAACGTGCAGACCTGCAGGGGCTCGCATACGCACACGGTTCTCAAGCACCCCGGTGACGACGACAACGTCTACATCTACGTGTCCGGTTCAGCAGGGGTGCGTCCGACCGAGGAGCTCGCCGGATGCTCGGGCCTTTCGCCCGACGAAGACCCCAATTCGGCCCTCTTCCGGATCGAGGTCATCCGCGTTCCGCTCGACGACCCGCAGTCGGCGGAGATCGCGAGTTCACCGCGGATCTTTCAGGACCTGGTTGCGCCGCCGAGGCACGGCTTGTCGCCGGCGGACTACGAGGAGCTCGATGCCGCGCGGGCAAGAGGCGACATCGTCGGTTACCGCCGGGGCCAGCCGCGGGTTCTGCGTTCCCAGCAGGCCCGTGCCATGTTGGACAGCGTCGTCGCCGCGCGCGGAGGTACCGGCGAACCCACCGCTGCCGACCGAGCGGCGCTCCAGGCAGCTCTGGACGAAGAGGGCCGGCTCCAGGCCGAACAGGCCGCACAACAAGCCGACGAGCCTCGGCCCGGGCCGACCCAGTGCCACGACATCACCGTCTACCCCCACATCGGCCTTGCCGGCGGCGCCTGTGGCGGGTACGGCCTGCTGCTCGACATCACCGACCCGGTGAATCCGAGACGGCTGGCAGCCGTCGCCGACTCGAACTTCTCCCTGTGGCACTCGGCCACATTCAACAACGACGGCACCACAGTGATGTTCACCGACGAGTGGGGCGGGGGCGGAGCACCGAAGTGCCGCGCGTCCGACCCGAAGGAGTGGGGCGCCAACGCGACCTTCAGGATCGAAGACGGCGACATGATCTTCCAGGCCTACTACAAGCTGCCGGCGCCGCAGAGTTCGCTGGAAAACTGTGTCGCCCACAACGGGTCGCTGATCCCGATCCCGGGGCGCGACATCATGATCCAGGGCTGGTATCAGGGGGGAATCTCGCTGATCGACTGGACCGACCCGGCAAACCCGGTTGAGATCGGCTTCCACGACCGCGGCCCCTCGGACGGCACACAACAGGGTCCAGGTGGCAGCTGGTCGGTCTACTGGTACAACGGCGTGATCGTCAATTCCGAGATTTCACGGGGCCTCGACATCTTCGAACTTGTGCCGAACGAGTCGCTCACACAGAACGAGATCGACGCCGCCAACTCCGTCGTACTGACCCAGCTCAATTCGCAGGGCCAGCCGATCTTCGAGTGGCCGGCCACGTTCGCGTTGGCGCGCGCCTACCTCGACCAGCTGGAGCGCTGGCACGGGATGACGGCGCCGCAGATCGCGTCGGCGAGAGGCGCACTGGCAAGGGCGGAAGGCATGTCGGGCGGCGCCCGCACAGACGCACTGCGCTCGCTGGCGGCGGAGCTCGGCGCGCAGGCGGCGGGAGCGTCCGATCCGGACAAGGCGGCCAGGCTCGTGGACGCGGTGCAGCGTCTGGCCGCGGACGGCTAGGGGCCGCAAAGGCCAGGTCCGGACGAAGCCGGACACAGGCCAGGAGGGACTGCGCGGGCCCGAGTGCCGGGCCCGCGCAGCCCTTCTTCAGCCGATGCCCACCGATACCCCGACCCGGTAGGTCATGAGGTTGGCGTCGCTGACGATGGGGTCGGCCACCCAGTCACCACGGCCCAATTGGCGAAGGTTGGCCGCGCCGTCAGCGAGGTACTCGGTCAGCCCGTTGCGCTGATACGAAGCGGACAGGTCCAGCGAGAGGGGGTTTTCGCCGCCACGGACCCGGATCGACAACCCGCCGCCGCCAGTGAACGCCCACCGGAAATCGTCGAAGTTGGTGGTTGAGGCGATGGGCTCATCTCCATGGCTCCCGTTCACGCTTGTGGAAGTCACGAAGTAGGCGAAGCCCGCGGTGCCGTACACATACGGCCTGATCGGCCCTCGCCCCAGATAGATCTGGGGTCCCAGTCCCGCGGAGAATATGCTGTTCGTGGTCTGCACATCCACATCCACAAAGGGCACGGTCGGGCTGAGCGGCACGCGCCGGCTCTCGGCTCCGTAGATGATGAAGTGCCCTTCCGCGCGCAGGCCCACAAGCCCGTCAGCCCCCAGGAGCACGCCGCCGAATCCGGCGCCTCCGCCCAGATCCACGTGGTCCTGGAAGGCGCCGACGGGAACCGCGAGGTCGAGGTAGCCAAAAGCCTCGCCTGCGGGCGCGCTCGATCCCCGCTGAGCGGTCCCGCGCTCCATCGGCGCCAGCGCGGTGAAAGTCACCGACCCCACGATCACGATCCGCTTTGTCAAGGTGGTTCCGACTGGCATCATCATTGGCTGACTCCCCTCGCTCGAGCATCCCTGTCGCGCCGGTCGAGGACCTCCCCGGGCAGCGCGCCGGTGAGCTGGCCGTCGTCCACCGTGAATTGGCCGTTCACCAGCACATGCTCGATACCCGTCGGATAGAGGTCCGGTTCCATGATCGTCGCCGGCGAGCTGATGTCGTCGTAGTCGAAGACCACGATGTCGGCCTTGTAGCCCTCGCGCAGCAGGCCGCGGTCCTTCAGCCCGACGATCTGCGCCGCCAGCCCGGTCGACGACCGGATCGCGAAGGGCAGCGTGATGACGCCGCGCTCCTTCACGTAGTGCGAGATCTTGCGCGCGAACGCCCCGTACGACCTCGGGTGCTGGCCCGGTCGCGTCCAGAGCAGGACCGAGCCGTCGGTGGACGTCGCCGTGTACTCCTGCCGCATGTAGTTCTCAACGTCGAACCGGTGGCCGCCGACGGGACGGAAGCGCACGCCGGCGGGCCCGAGTTCGGTCGATTCCAGGGCAAAGTGAACGAGTTGTTCAAAGGGCGACCGCCCCGCTTCGGCCGCGATCTCCGAGAGGTACCGCCCAACCGTCTCGGGAAAGTCGGGGGAGGAGACGACGACGTGCCTGTCCGCGCCGCCCTGCAGGCGCAGTATGTACTCCGTGTCGCGCTCCAGTTCCGCCGCAGTGAACGGATCCGCCAGGTTGGCGCGCAGGTTGCTCTTCGCGTCGCCCATCAGGTCCGGATCGCGCCACAGCGGTGAATCCAGCCCCCCGGAGCGGTCGGTCCCCGGCGGCGCGTAGCCCCAGTCGGGCAGCACGTCCACGGGCCCGCCGCCGAAGGTCTCGTACGGGTACTGGTCGAGGTAGACGTCCACCCCTTCGCGCCGTGCGGCCTCGATCATCAGGATGTCGGTCTGCGAGTGGCCCCAGGTGTCGGTGCCCTTCGCCTTGATGTGCGTGCCCACCACGCGGATCCCGGCCGCGCGCCCGATCTCGATCGTCTCGCGCATGCCGTCCGTGCCGGTGAGCGGCTGGCCGTCCACAATCGAGGGGATCTGCCAGAGGGGCAGCGGGGACTGGCTGCGCTGGTGGGCGTAGTAGAATCCGTCGTAGGGCGCGACCTCCCTGGCCAGCGCGATCAGCTCTTCCGTCGTGCTGAAGCGGCCCGGCCGGTACTCGGGGCCAGCGCCGAGACCCCACGCTCCAGCTTCCATCCCGCCGCGCACCAGCTCCGCCATTTGCGCGATCTCGTCCGCCGTCGCGGGGCGCTCGTAGTCATCCCCCATCACCAACCCCCGCACGGTACCGTGACCCACCATCGGCACCACGTTCGTGGCCACGCCCGGCGTCCGGTATGCCTCCATCTCGTCCGGGACCGGCCACACGGGATTGCGGCCGTCGGGACCGAAAACCGAGGTGGTGATGCCTTGCATGACCAGGTTGTGCGCGCGCCGCCCCTCGATGTTGTCCGACGCGAAGGCGCGGTCGGCGTGCGAGTGCATGTCGATGAAGCCCGGCACGACGTACTTGCCGGTAGCGTCGATGACGCGCGTGGCGGTGGCGTCCGGCAGCCGGCCGATTGCGACGATTTCGTCGTCCACAATGCCGATGTCGGCGTTGAAGGCGGGACTGCCCGATCCGTCGAGGACCATGCCGCCCCGGATGAGGAGGTCGAACTGCTGGGCGGGCGCGAGGGTGGGGAGGAAAACGGCAAGCGCAAGGAACGCCGCTGCCGGGCAGTGCATCCGGTTCATGATGTCACTCTGCTTCTGATCGGCTACCACAGGATCGGCGCGGAGTACCGCGCGATCGCCTCGTCCGGCGTCACTATCGTCATTCCGTTGAGGATGGCCTGGCATACCAGGCCACGGTCGAACGGGTCGGTGTGCAACGCCGGAAGGAGATCATCGTGAGCGGCGGCCCGCTCGTCAAACGGGAGCGGCTCCAGCCCCCAGGCGTTCGAGTGCCCAGGCCGCGTGCTCCCTCACCAGCTCCGACCGGTCGTGCGCGGCGCGCTCCAGCACCGGAAGCGCTTCCGGCGAGCCCCAGTTGCCCAGGGCCACGCAGACGTTGCGCAGCAGGCCGTTGCGGCGCGCACGCACAACCGGCGAGTCGCGGAACTCGCGCAGGAAGCCCTTGCCGGACATTTCGAGAAGCCGCGTCGCCAGGTCGATCAGCGACACGCCGTCCAGGTCGGAGCGGGGGGAGTAGTCGGGCTCGGCCGTCGGCCTGGAGAACCGCTCGTTCCAGGGGCACACCTCCTGGCAGATGTCGCAGCCGAAAACGCGGTTGCCGATGGCAGAACGCAGTTCGTGCGGAATCGGCCCCTTCAGCTCGATCGTCAGGTACGAGATGCACCGCGTCGCGTCCATGACCGGGGCGCCGTTGTCGTCGCGGCCCAGCAGCGCACCCGTGGGGCAAGCGTCGAGACAGCGCCGGCATGTGCCGCAGTGCTCTTCGTCGAAGGGGTCCGAGGGCGTCAACGGGAGATCGGTGAGCAGCACGCCCAGAAAGAAGTACGAGCCCCGGCGCGGGTGGATGAGCATGGTGTTCTTCCCGAACCAGCCCAGCCCCGCACGCATGGCCACCTCCCGTTCGAGAAGCGGTCCCGTGTCGACGTAGGCCCGGCGCCGGAAGGGTCGCCCGGCGAGATCCTCCAGGCGGCGCGCGAGGTCCTCGAGCCGTTCGTGCAGGACGCGGTGATAGTCGCGGCCGCGGGCGTAGCGCGCGACGATGGCGCGGGACGGGTCGCCGGGTGAGGTGGCGGGCTCGTCGTTGGCGTACGACTGCGCGACGACGAGCGCGCTCCGGAAGCCGGACAGCGTGCGGTCGAGGTCAGCGCGGCGCCGCACGGCGTCCGGACGGGCCAGGTAGGCCATCTCCCCGTGAAGGCCGGCGGCAATCCAGCGCCGGAAACGGGCCATGTGGCCGCTGCGCCCCAGGGTCGCGACGCCCGCCCATTCCAGGCCCATCGCGTGGGCCTCCGTGAGTGCGCGTTCGGTGTCGAGGATCATGCTACCATTGTTCGCTGTATGAGCCATGGAACGCCATCTTCAGCGACCCCGCAGGCCGGCCACCTTCAGCCCCAGGGACAGATCGTGCGCATTCGCTCTTCAGATCGGGCGCTCTTCGGTGTGGTGCTCGTGTCCTGGATTGTCGCCCTGGGGTTCTCGGCCACGTGCGATGCGTTTGAGCGCGACTACGACGTCTGGGTCGACACGCTCTCCACCGGGATGGTTCGCGTCTACAACCGGGATCTGATGAGGACCAGGCAGGAACCGGACTTCCTCCTGGTCGAAGAGCTGCGGTTCGGACAGGCGCCCGGCGCGGCCAGCGCACAAGACCCGGGAGCCTTCGGTGACATTGTCGGTCTGGCAGTGGACGGATCGGGTCGGACCTACGTCGCGGACCGGGCCAGTCAGGAAATCCGGGTGTTCGATTCGGAGGGGACCTTCCTACGACGTTTCGGGCGCGACGGAGATGGCCCCGGGGAGTTCCAGGCGCTGGGGGGTGTGGTTTGGCATCGTTCCGGGGCGCTCCTCGCCATGGATGTTGGTGCTCAAAGAATCACCGCCTTCAACTCGCTGGGCGAAGTCCTTTCAACTTCCGCGCACAACGGTAACACGCGGAGCACGGCCACCTTCTGGCGGGCCGAGACGGACACGCTGGGATTCCTCTACGAGCGGGACTGGGATTCTCCGTCGTGGGCCCGGCGTGTCGTAAAGCACCGGGTCCTCCCTGACTTCACCCTGGCTCCGGTGGACACGATCGACCTGCCGGAACGAGGGCCGAATTTCGATTCGATTCCAACCAACTGGCGGCCCCTCTGGTCCGTGGACCCGGACGGAAGCGTCTGGCACGGCAACACAAACCGGTTCCTGTTCTACAAGGTCACGCACCGGAGCGACACGACGCTGGCCGTGGAGCTGCGGCGCCCGACGCCTCGGCTCGAAGGCCGGGAGCGAGACAGTCTGGCTGCGGCGTGGGATCTGCCCTCAAGCTCGCTTCCCCGGTACAAGGCCGTCCTGAGACTCTTGCGGGTTGCCGGGGACGGAAGGGTGTGGGTATGGAATCCATATGCGC
The DNA here is from genome assembly GCA_028820325.1 of Gammaproteobacteria bacterium. Lineage (GTDB taxonomy): Bacteria > Gemmatimonadota > Gemmatimonadetes > Longimicrobiales > Gaopeijiaceae > BD2-11. Next base: position 8,464 of record JAPPJO010000126.1, read on the forward strand.
GGCAGAGATGGGGCATGTGGGAGATGTTCGACGGAAGGGGCCACCACCTGGGCCAGGTGGGGACTACCGTGGCGCTGGCGTCGACACCCTCGCCGGTCTTCGGAGATGGCACCGTTACCGGCGTCACCCATGACGATTCCGGAGCGCAATACGTCGTCCGCCTGCGGGTGCGCGAAGTGGACTGAGGGTCCGAGGGCCCGGGATCAGTTGGCCAGCAGCTTTTTCAGGTCGTCGATCCGGCTTGCCGTGACATCCTTGAGGTCATCGATCCGGGCGGCTGTCACGTCTCTGACATCTTCGACCCGTGCCGACATGACATCCTTCACGTCATCGAAGCGCTTCCCCATGTCATTGAAGCGTGCTGCCACGTCATCGAAGCGCTTCCCCATGTCGTCGAAACGGTATCCGATCCGCTGTTCAACGTCCCGAATGTTCTGCCCGATCGCGGCGTGAGCTTCCCGGCTCTCATCGCGCACCAGCCCGATCTCGGAGCGCATCTCACCGCGCAGCAGCCCGATCTCGGAGCGCGTCTCATCGCGCAGCAGCCCGATCTCGGAGCGCATCTCACCGCGCACTTGCTTGATCTCGTCCCGCACTTCACCGAAGCGCCGGTCCATGGAGCGCCGAAAGTCGTCGAGTCGCTTGCCCATCCAGACGCTGATGGCGGTCAAGCCGCCGGTCAGCACCACCATTTCGGCAGCGAATCCGATCCACTGGGTGGTAGGCACGCCCGCTACTCCTCTCTCCAACCAATTGTCATCATTTGTAGTCTCCGACACCCCTCGCTGGCAAGGGGAGGAAGGAAGATCGCATCCAGGCCGAACGAAGCCCATGGTTCGATGGGACAGATCGATGTTCGGATGGGCGAGTCCCGCGAAAGCGGGCGCCGCAGGGGCGTGAGTGCTATCCTTCCGCTGCCGGCCACGCCCCGACGACACGTCCAATACCACCTCCTGCAATGAACCTCGACCGGATCCGCGACGAGTTCCCGATCCTCGCGCGCCGCAACTATCTCAATTCGTGTTCCCTGGGAGCACTCTCCAAACGGTCGGAGGACCGACTCGGGGACTTCGTTGCCAAGTGGCATGATTTCGGGGCCTCGGCCTGGTACGAACACTGGTGGAGCGCGCTGGGCGATCTGCGCGGCCGCGTGGAGGCGCTATTCGGCGCGCCATCCGGGACCATCGCGCTCATGCCCTCGACCTCCGCGTGCCTGGCGGCGGTTTCGTCCAGCCTGGACTGGGGCAAGCGCAACCGCATCGTCACGACCGAGTTGGACTTCCCCACGCTGCTGTACCAGTGGAAGGTCCGGCCCGATGCCGAGATGGTTGTGCTCAGGAGCGCCGACGGCATCCACATCGACCCGCAGCAGTTCGCGGAAGCGGTGAACGACCGGACGCTGGCGATCGCGACCAGCCACGTCTTCTTCACGACCGGGGCGATCCAGGATCTGGAGGCCATCGCCGATATCGCGCGGGGCGCTGGCGCGTACAGCCTGATCGACGGCTACCAGGGGGGCGGCCAGGTGCCGATCGACCTTCCCGCGGCAGGCGTCGACTTCTATACCTCGGGGCCGCTCAAGTGGCTCTGCGGCGGGCCCGGCCTGGCATACCTCTACGTCCGCGACACCCTCATTCCAGAACTCGAACCCACCATTACCAGCTGGTTCGCCACCGAGGATCAGTTCCAGTTCAATCCCGGCGATTTCCGCTACCACCAGGACGCACGGCGCTTCGAACTGGGCACTCCCGCGCTTGCCACCGTGCATACCGCGCTGGGCGGGCAGGAGATCGTGGACGAGGTCGGGATGCCGGCGATTCGCGCGCAGAACGTGGCACTCACGGAGCGGCTCGTGGAGGGGTGTGGCGCCGCGGGGTTTTCGCTTCGTGTGAGCGACCGGCGGGAGACGCGTTCGGCGATCGTTCTGGTACGCCACCGGAAGCCCGGCGATGCGGTTGCGCATCTCGCCGGGCGGGGGATCATCGCCGACAACCGCCCCGGAGTGGTGCGCGCAAGTCCGCACTTCTACAACACCCTGGATGAGGTCGACGAGTTCGTGGAGGTGCTGAAGGAGACGGCGTAGCGCGGGTTGGTCAGCCGGGCAGAATCAGCCCCATGCGGAGAAGCTCGGGCGCCTAGCCGGCGACAAAGGGTCCGTCCCGACATTCGATCGGATTACTACCGGAGTGACTGCAGCAGGTTCCCGGGATCCCACCGGCCGACCGTGCAACCTCGGTTGGATCGTGCAATAGTAAAGCCACCGTTCATCCCATCCTCCAACCGGAAGAGGTCCCGTGTTATCTGCGCTCGCGCTCGCCACAGTCATCCAGGTCTCCCCCCAGGTGCAGGAACTCGCGCCGGGCACCCGCTACGACCCCGACATTCCCACGCTGGAGGAGGTGGCGGGCCACGATTTCAGGGAGGTCATCACACCGCCGGCCGATGTGATCCGGTACATCGAGGCACTGGCCGCCGCCGCGCCGGAACGCACCCACCTCATCCGCTACGCGGAGAGCTGGGAGGGTCGCCCGCTCGTCGTCCTCGTGATCGGTTCGCCGGAGCGCATGGCGAGGCTGGACGACGTCAAGGCGGATCTCGCGCGTCTCGCCGACCCCCGCATGCTGTCCGACGACGAGGCGGAGTCACTGGTCGCCGAACTCCCCGTCGTCACGGCGCTCATGCACTCGATCCACGGCAACGAGATCAGTCCGGCCGGCGCGGCCATGGCGGAGGCCTATCATCTGCTCGCGGCCACCGGGGACACGGACGTCGATCTCATCCTGTCGGAATCGCTCGTCCTCATCGACCCCCTTGAGAACCCGGACGGCCGGAACCGCTTCGTGTACCAGAACCAGGTCGCCCAGGCCCGGTGGCCGAACGAGGAGGCGGCGTCCGCGGAACACGACGAACCGTGGCCGGGCGGACGGGGCAATCACTACCTGTTCGACCTGAACCGGGACCTCTTCATTCAGAGCCAGCCCGAGACGCGGGGGAAGGTGGACGTGCTCCTTGAGTTCCGGCCGCAGATCGTCGCGGACCTGCACGAGATGGGCGGGGACGCCACCTACTTCTTTCCGCCCACGGCACCCCCGTCCAACCCCTGGTACGGGGAGCGGCAGATCGCGCTCATGGACGTGTTCGGTTCGGCGACTGCGGCGCGCTTCGACGAGCGCGGCTTCGCGTACTTCAACCGGGAGGTCTACGACCTCTTCTACCCGGGCTACGTAGACATGTGGCCGATGGGGTACGGCGCGCTCGGCATGACCTACGAGCAGGCAAGCGCCCGGGCTTTGCGGCTGCGGCAGTCGGACGGGGACCTGCTCACCTACGGCGACGGCGTGCTGCACCATTTCACGGCGGCGATCGAGACGGCGCTGACCGCCGCCCGGAACCGCGAGAGGATCCTGCGCGACTACCTTGCATTCCGGCGTGAGGGCGTGGCCGCGGGGCAAAGCGGCCCGGCGGAGATCGTGCTCCACTCGGCGCACGACCCGGGTATGGCGGAGCGCCTCGCCATGATGCTGGTGGAAAACGGGGTCGAGGTGTTCCGCGCATCGGGGCCCGTGACGGTCGGGGACCGCGCGCTGTCCGCCGGCTCCAGCTTCATCGTGCCGCTGGACCAGCCCGCGCACGGCTTCATCCACAACCTGCTCGACCCCCATGTGCACATGGCGGAGGACTTCGTGCGGCGGCAGATCGAGCGCCGCGCGAACCGCCAGCCGGACGAGATCTACGACCTGACGGCGTGGAGCCAGTCGCTGCTCTGGGACGTGGAGGCGATCGAGACCGACGCGACCGGGGCTCGGGGGCAGCCGGTGACCGGCGTGGCTACGCTGGAGGCGCCGCCTGCGCTGCCCGAGGCCGTCGTCGGCTACCTCATCCCCTGGGGCACGAACGCGGCGGCGGCGGTTGTCGAGGCGCTGCGGGAAGGCATTCGCGTCCGGGCCGCGGGCGCGGAGTTCACGCTGGACGGCCGCCGGTACGGGACCGGTACGGCGATCGTACGCGTGGCCGAGAACGGGCCGGACCTGCGGCAGCGCCTGGCGGACATCGCGGCTCGGCACCGGGCCGAGGTCGTGGCGATCGATGACGCCTACGTGCGCGAGGGCATGTCGCTGGGAAGCGGGCGGGTGAGAGGGTTGCGCGAGCCCCGGGTGATGCTCGTCTACGACGCCCCGGGTCAGAGCTATTCCGTGGGCTGGGCCCGTTACGTCCTCGAGCGGCGCTACGGGCAGCGCACGACGGCGGTGCGTGCGTCGAGCCTGGGTCGCGCGCGGCTGGACGACTACGACGTGGTCGTCTTTCCGAGCGGCAACTACGGCAGCACGGTCGGGGACGGGCTCCTGGATCGTCTGCGGACCTGGATGCGGGACGGCGGCACCGTGATCACGATGGCCGAGTCGTCGCGCTGGGCCTCGCGGGCAGGGCTCCTCGCCACCGAGACGGAGCGCCGCGGCGGGCGGACCGAAGGCGATGATCCGCCCGATCCCGGCACCCCGGACCAGCCCATCGAATACCTGGACGCGATTTCCCCCGCCGACGAATCGCCGGAGGGCGTGCCTGGAGCCATCCTGCGTACAACGCTCGACATGGAGCATTGGCTGGCTGCAGGCACCGATGGCGAGATCGGCGTTCTGGTCGAGGGCTCGCGCGTGTTCCGGCCCATCACCCTGGACCAGGGTACGAATGTCGGCCGCTACGCCGAGCTCGACGACCTGGTGCTCGGCGGAATCGTGTGGGAGGAGTCCCGGCCGCAGCTGGCCAGCAAGGCCTTCCTCATCCATCAACCCGTCCGAAGGGGCCAGCTGGTGGCGTTTGCGGAAGACCCCAACTACCGGGCTTACGCCGAAGCGACGCAACTGCTGTTCATGAACGCGGTCCTGCTGGGACCGGGGCGGTAGAAGAAAGGACCGAGCGACCGGACGGGGAGGGGATCCGTCCGCCACTTCAGGGAAAGAGTGGCGGACGGATCCCGGAATGGGCGGTGCCACGCCCTCAGCTCACAGGCCGCACCCTCTTCTTCAGGATGAACAGTCCCTCCTGCATGCTGGTCACGATTACCGTGCCGCTCGGGAAAAACGGGTAGTTGCTCCACGCGCCGCCGAACCCGGGACCTTCCTTGTACGGCGCCGTGTCGAAGTACCCGACCTCGCGCGGGTTCTCCGGGTCGGAGATGTCGAGAACGTGCAGGCCGTAGAGGTAGTTGGCCTGGTACATCAGGTCGTCGCGGATGTAGAGGTTGTGAGCGCTCGCGGGCATCGAGCCCATGAATTCCCTGACCAGCACAGGGTCCTCGAGGTCGCTGACGTCCCAGATCAGGGTGCGCGTGGTCTCGGCGTTGCCGGCGATGACGTCGGCCTCGTCGTCCTGGTAGAAGTAACGGTGGTCTTCGGTGAGCCAGCCCTGGTGGATGTACGCCGGGTTGGGCGAGGACGGGGCCGCCACTTCGACCGGGTTGTCCTTGTCGGTGACGTCCTGGATCTGGAAGGTGCGGCCGTTCGAATTGAAGCAGAGCTCCCGCCCCTGGTAGTCCTCGTCGGGACCCCGGTAGATGACGCACTGGGTGTCGTGGGTGCCGCCGGTGGGGGCGCAGCCAACGAACTCGGGGTTTTTGGGATCGTCGATGTCGATCATGTGGAGGCCGCCGCCGCAGGTGTCGCCTGCGCCTCCGCCCCCGATGGTGTACGCGATCCCGGTCTCCTCGTTGATCGCGATGTTGTGCGAGCTGCCGATGCGGGTGTAGTGGAAGTCAGGCTCGAAGAGCGCGGGCATCTCGTCCACGGAGATGTCGCGGAGGCGGGTGAGGTCGAAGACCTGCATGCCGTGCTCGCCCGCACCGTCGGCGACGACGAAGGCGTGGTCCCTGTACGTCTTGATGTCGCGCCAGAGTTGGGACGGCGGGGTGCCCCACGGCTTGGGCAGGTCGCCGACCAGCATGGGGTTGGTGGGATCGGTGATGTCGACGAACGAGGTGCCGTCGTTGCGCCCGACCAGCGCGTATTCGCGCCCGCTCATGGGGTCGGTCCAGCCCCAGTTGTCGTTGGCGCGCACTCCGCGGGCGCGCTCCTCGGCCCGCAGGAGCGAGGGTGGCACGTATGCCAGCAGTTCGACCTCGTCGCAATCGAAGGGACCGACCTTCCCCTCGATGCACCGGCGCTCCTCACCCACCAGGGCTGCGAGCATGTCGGGTGCGCTCACGAGCATCTCCCCTTCCCCCCAGCCGCCATCACCGCGTTCAAACACGTGGACCGAGCCGGCCTGGTGGTGCATCCCGGGCGCACCGACCGCCACCACACCCGCGCCGGCCACGATCAGGCCGCCGAACCGGTCGCCCTCGACCGTCTCCTCCTGGGGAAGCTGGATGCGGCGCGCCTCGGCGGGCAGCGATCCGTCTGCCGCGGCCTCGAATACGAAGGCCGAGCCGAGTTCGTAGCCGCGGGTGGTGGGGGCGCCGACCCAGACATCGTCGCCGGCGAAGGCCACTGCCTCGCCGAAGCGGTCACCGCTCTCGCCGCCCGAGAACGCGAGCCGTCCCTCGGCGGGGACCCACCGGGCGAGGTCGGCGCTCCATGAATGCGTGTAGACCGCGCCACGGCTGTCGTCCGTCCCCGGCGCCCCGATCAGGACCCTGTCCCCCGCAGCCGCCAGGGCCGACCCGAAGTTGGCATTCGATTCGGCAGCCGATTCGAGGACGCCGCCCTCATCCCAACCCCCGTCAACCATGCGGTAATGATAGACGCGGCCGGCTCGTTCGCCGTCGTCGCCGCCGGCGTTCCACTGGGGAGCGCCGATCAGGGCGCCGTGGGGTGTGAACAGGATCGCGGCCCCGAAACGGTCTCCTTCTGCCCCGTCCGCGGGTTGAAGCTGCCCGCGCCGGGTCCACTGGCCGCCGGCGCTGCGCTGGTAGGTGTAGACGGCCCCCTGTGGCTCGGCCTCCTGCTCGCCGCCGCGGCGGCGGGGGGCCGGAGCGGCTCCGGGCGCGCCCACGAACAGCCAATCCTCGTGCGCGGCGATGGTCACGCCGAAGTCGTTGCCGCAGTAGCCGTCGTAGCGGCACGATGGGGATGCGCCGGCGATGTCGTCTCCCTCGATCGTGCCGGTGGCCGCCCACGGGCCGCCGTCCGTGCGCTCGAAGACGTGGATCGGACCGCCGCGTTGGCCGATGAAGAGGGTGTTGCCCGTCCTGGCGAGCATGGTGCCGAAGCCGTCCGCGCGCTCGGATTCGGGGGCGCGGAGCACGGTGGATTCGCGCCATCCGCCGCCGGCATTCGCGTAGATGTACACGGATCCGGGTCGGAAGCTGGTCGTCGGCTCGGCGATGAGGAGTTCGTCGCCGTCGATGATCATGGAATTGCCGAAGGAGCCGGACTGCGCGGCGAGCGGCGGAGCGGCCCAGGCGAGGGCGACGAGAGAGGAGAGGGCGGCGAGAAAGGCGATGGTCGGCTTGCGATTCATGGTGCGTTTCCGGTGTTGCGTATGAGCGGGGTTGAGTGCCTGTCGGTGTGTTGAGGTCAGCGGGAGTATGTCAGCGTGCGAGGATTTCGGCGGCGCGCGGGGCCATGAGCGCATTGCTGTGGCCGGCGCCGGGGACGGTGTCAAGGGCCCAGCCGAAGGGGACGCCGAGCGACTCGGCTGCCGACCGGGCGGTGGCATGGAATGTATGGCCGCGGGTGAAGCGGTGGGGCCCCTGAAGCATTGCCTCGGGAGTCCTGCGCAGGTTGCTGGCGGTGGTCACGGTGTCGGCATCGCCCAGCAGGACCGTGACGGGGAGTTGCAGGAACTCGGTGAGCCCGGCGACCTCGAAACCCGAGCCGCCCAGGCCGTAAGGCCATGCCGTGTCGTCGTCGGGCAGGGTGTACCATCCGGCGTTGGCGGCGACGGCCCGTTCCACCGGCGCGTCCGGACGGGTCATCAGGAGCCGATGCACGAACTGGCTGCCGGCGGAGTGGCCGAAGATGCGGAAGGTCGTGCGGGAGCTGCCCGCGGCGGTGCGGACGGCGTCGAAGAGGTGTTCGATCGCGGTGAAGGTCCAGGCGGACTCGGGGTTGTGGGGGGTGGCGGCTGCCGAGCCCGAGCCGGCGTTGGCGTCGAGCGCGTCGGAGTACGGGTCCGGGAACATGTTCCCCAGGTTGTACCACCGGCTGCCCGGGTAGTTGTCGGCGTCGAACTCGGGCACGACGAGGAGGAAACCGTGGGCGATCGCGTGTGGTTCCCAGTCGTTGAAGTAGCGCTGACCGGTGCGGGACGCACCGTGCATCACGAAGACGATGGGTGTCTCGGGCGTGTGGTCTTCGGGCATATGGTAGCGCACGGTGATCGGACGGTCGGCGTTGCCGCGGGAGTCGTGGAAGGTGAATTGGCCGGAGCCCGGATGGAGTGCCGGGGCGCCAGGCGACGCGGCGGCAGCCGGATCAGTGGCGCGACCATCCTCCTCACCGGCTCGGCCGCAGGCCATCGCCAGGATTAGCGCCGCCACGAGGGCCAGGCTGCGCCGCTCTTTCATCCACATTCTCCTCGGCATTGCGTTTCTGCGATCTGCTAACGGTTCACGGGCCGCGGGCCGGACCTCCAGACCTCCTCATGGATCCACGGGCGCGCGCCGTAGGGCCGCTCGGTGGGCCAGAGTTCGTCGAGGGTCATTCCGTCGTAGACGATGCCGCCTTTCATGACGAGCATGATGTCGGTCGTATTGCGGATGTTGTCGAGGGGATTGGAATTGAGGACCATCAGGTCCGCGAGCTTGCCGGGCGTGAGCGTGCCCAGGTCTTCCGAGGCGCCGAGGAAGTAGGCCCCTTCGACGCTGGCAAGCTCCAGCGCGCCCATCGGCCCCATCGCGGATTCCGCGATCCAGACCTCCCAGTGGGACGCCAGACCATGCTGCTGGCCGTGCGCGCCAATGGCTCCACGGGCGCCTTCAGCCATCCAGTCCGCGAGCACCTGGGCCAGCATCGGGTAGCTGTAGTCGGTGAAGGGGCGCTGGAAGACGCGGCGGGCGTGCGGCACGAGCTGCTTCCACGGCATCCACAGGCGGAGCTTCTCGTCGCGCCAGACCTCGGTCTCCTGGAAGAACCACTCGTCGTTCCACGGCCCCGGGCCCCCGACCACGAACGTCGGCGAGTAGACGGTTTCGGCGCGCCCGAAGAAGCGGGCCGCGTCCGAGTACATCGGGACGTAGCTGATCGGGTGCTCCCACGCGGTCTGGCCGTCCATGATCATGCCCATGTTGAACGCCAGGTCGCTGCCCTCCGACGTGACCATGAGGCCGCGCTTGCGCGCGATGTCCGACACCCACTGGCGCTGGTCCCGGCGCGGCTGCAGGTACTGCTTGAGCGACACGGCGCCCCACGACTGGAGCCGGGCGATGTTGTCCTCGGCGACCTCGTAGCTGGTGAGTTCGTTCTGGCGAACGGCGTCGCCTCTGTAAAGCGGGTCGCCCGTGGTGTAGGTGCGGGGGCCGACCAGGACCCCGGCTTCGATCATCTGCGCGGCCGGGAAGACATCCTGCGACCACTGCGAATTGTCGAGGTTGCTGGTGACGCCGTAGGCCAGCGCGACGGCCATTTCGAAGGCGTTGGGCGGGATGATGCCCCGGTACTCGCGGAAGAAGTGCGAGTGCATGTCGATGAAGCCGGGGATCACGGTCTTGCCGGTGCCGTCGATGGTGTGATCGGCTCCGGCCGCGTCGCATTCGGCCATTGCGCCGACGCAGGTGATCCTGCCATCCGTGGCGACTAGCGTGCCGTTCTCGATGACCTGCCGGTTCTCGAGGGTGATGATGCGGGCGCCGGTGATGGCGACCGTGCCCATGCCGAGCGAGCCGCGGGGGACCTGGAGCGCAATCTGGAACGTGTCGGTGGTCTCGGCCGCGACATCGTGCGCGTAGTAGCTCGCCGCGCTCCCGAACTCGACCGTATTGGCGTCGCGCCAGCCGGGGAAGATGCCGCCTCGCCGGCTGAGCTGCCGCACGGGGAGCTTCCCGCCCTTCTTGGCGACCGCGACCGCGCCGCCTATCCGCGCCGCCCCGCTCGGAACCGGGACCAGGTACGCGTTGTCGCCCTCGTTGAAGGCGGCGTGGCGGCCGTCGGGGGAGATCATGACCTCGTCGGCCCAGGGGAGGACGAGGTGGGTGCGGGGGTCGGAGCCGTCGCGCGCGACCGAACGCAGCCACGTGGAGTCGCCCATCGTGCGGTAGAAGATGCGGCCATCCGGGCCGAAGGCGCCCCGCACGAACTGGGTGCGTGTAGGCAGCGTGTTGCCCGGGACGCGGACAACGCGCTGGCCGGCTGAGCCCATTCCGGCCTCGTCGCCGGTTTCGGCACCGCCGCCGGGTCCGGCCGCCGGGAAGAGCACCAAGTCGTACCACGGGTTGTGCGCCACCGAGCGGTAGCGGACCGTGGCGCCCGACCCCCGCGTCGCCAGAATCTCCGAGCCGTCCGGGCTCCACCGGGTGTGGGCGTACTCGCCGGGCTCGGCGCTGACCTGCCGGGGGCTGCCGCCGTCGGCGCTGATGGTCATCACATGCCCGGTCGCGCTTTCGTCGACCGTCGTGTAGGCGATCGACCGGCTGTCCGGCGACCAGGACGGCGAGTACTCGAAGCGCTTGCCGGTGTCGGACGTGAGGCGGCGGGGCGTCCCGTCGGGCAGGTCCATGACCCAGACGCGTCCGGCGGCCGAGAACGCGAGCCGCTCACCATCGGGCGAGCCTGTGGCCCAGCGTGTAAAGTTGATGGGGACAGGATCGTCGTCGATGCGGAAGGCCTGGTAGGCCTGCTCGGAGATCACCCTGTGGACGCGCGCGTTGAAGGGAATGGTCGAGACCTCGCCGCTGGCCACATCCAGTCGCCTAAGCTTCCCTCCCTGCGCGATCACGATCGACGCCCCATCGGGCGCCCACGCGTAGCCGGGCAGCATGCGGATCGTCTTCATCCCCTCGGTCATGTCCTGCGCGATCGGGTCCATGACGATCCGCTCGGCACCCGTCTCCAGGTCGCGGACCCAGAGCGCGGTGCTGGGGCCGAACTCGTGGCCTTTCCACTCGATCGTGGCGTCGGGGAGGCGGCGCGCGAAGGCGACCTGGCGTCCGTCCGGGGAAATCTCGCCCGCGAAGCCGCCGCCGCCCGACAGCCGATACTGCCGCGAGGGCACGCCGCTGGTGACCTGCGTGATCTCGCCGCTTTCCAGGTCCATGCGGCGGATGTTCATGGTGCCCTGCAGGGCGTCGCGCACGAGCGCACCGTCCACCGGTTCGGCGAAGATGTCGTCCACCGCCCACGGGACGGTCTGCCCTGGCGTGCGCACGTGGTAGTAAAGGTGCCGCCCGTCCTCGGACACCGATGGCCACGACGCGCTGCCCCCGTCACTGGAGACGACCTCGATCCCAGTGCCGCCATCGACGTGGTACATCCAGATGCCGCCGCTCTGCGCCACCAGGATATACTCGCCGTCGGCCGTCCATTCAGGCATCGTCACGCGGGTGTCCATGCTGGACTGTACCTGGCGCGGGTTCGACCCGTCCGCGTCCATCACCCAGAGGTTCGTCTGGCCGGCACGGTCCGAGATGAAGGCGATGCGCGTGCCGTCGGGGGAGTATTTGGGATGGTAGTTGACCGCGACGCCGCTCTCCTGCGTGAGGCTCTCGGCCTGCCCGCCCTCCGCGGGGACGCGGTAGACGTGCGCGAGGAGATCGAAGACGATCCACCGTCCGTCGGGCGACATGTCCACCGACATCCACGTCCCCTCGTCGGTCTCGAAGTCGATTTCGCGGGTATCGCCCCGCGCGAGGGTGACGTCCCAGTCGGCGTCGTCGGAGCCGCCGGAGCCGGCCGCGTCCTGGGCGAGGGCCGGGGCGGGGAGGACAGCGGTCGCCAGGAAGGCGGCCCACAGGAACGGGGCGGCAGGACGGTCAAGAGACATGGGTGCCTCCGGGGCTGCGGCGAAGCGGTGGGACACCCGTCAGAATAGGGAACGGCGGCGCGGAGGGCCACCGGAAACAACTCCCGCGGCAGGACTCGAACCTGCGACCCGACGGTTAACAGCCGTCTGCTCTACCAGCTGAGCTACGCGGGAATGCGTAAACCGCACACGAAATCGATGCGGCACAGACCTTAATTTTCGCGGAGCGCGATTTCGAAGTCAATGCGCGCCAGAGCGGAGAATCGACGCCCTACACATTGAACCGCACGTACATGATGTCGCCATCCGCCACCACGTATTCCTTCCCCTCCACCCGCATCCGCCCGGCGTCCTTCACGGCCTGCTCGGTCCCGAAATCGGCGAAGACTTCATACGGGATGATCTCGGCGCGGATGAAGCCGCGCTCCATGTCGCTGTGGATCCGCCCAGCGGCCCTGCGCGCGACCATGCCGCGCCGGATGGTCCAGGCGTGCACGTCCTCGGGTCCTACGGTGAAGAACGAGATCAGATCCATCAGCGAGTACGCTGCGCGGATGAAGCGGGCCAGCGTCGGCTCGGCGAGCCCCATGTCCTCCAGGAACTCCGTCTGGTCTTCCGGGTCCAGCGCCGCGATTTCGGCCTCGACGCGGGCGGAGAGGATCATGCCGGCGCCTCCCATCGCCGCGATTCCCGCCGCCAGCTCCGAATCGAGCGGCTCGCCCACGCGGTCCTCGTCCACGTTGACGGCTGCCAGCAGCGGCAGATCGGTCAGCAGGCCATAGCCCTTCAGGAAGCCGCGGTACAGCTCGTCACGGGGCACCTGCCGCAACGCAAGGCCTTCCTCCAGCGCGGCGACGGCGGTCTCGAACGCGCCGATCTCCCGCACGTCGGCCCGCTCCTTGCGCGCCCGGTCGAGCCTGCGCTCCGCGATGCCCAGGTCGGAGAGGACGCACTCGTCGTGGAAGGCCAGGAGATCCCCGACCGGGTCGGGCGCAGCGTCCAGCGCGGGGTTCACGAAGTCGCGCAGCACCAGACACAGGGCCTCCCGGTCCCGGATCTGGTGCAGCGCACCTGGCGAGAGGACGTGCGGCTTGCCACCGTACTCGCCCGGTACGTCCTTGAGGTTGATCGTGGCGTGCGTCGTCTTCTTCGGCGAGTATGCCCGTGAGAGGAAGTCGACGCGCGGGTCGGGCACGCGCACGGTGCCGACGCGCACCTGGCCGCCGTATCCGACCGGAACGTCGAGCCCCGTCATGGCGTTGAAGAGGGTCGTCTTGCCCGACCCGGCGAAGCCCGCGAGAACGAACTTCACCGGCAGAGGGCGGCGTCGGGGACCGTTGCATGTCGCGCGGGTGCCATGAGCAGCGCCGTCAAGGGTGCCGGCACCGCGACCGGACCGAAGCCCGGCCGCGGTGCGACAGGGTTGTCAGCTTCCTCCGAGATTCGGGTTCGATTCCCACTCGTCGATGCCGATCTCGAAGCACACTCCGCGGCCAGCAAGCGAGGGATCGTTCGTTCTCCTGAGGTCGTTGAGGCGGTGGCCCTGCAGCCAAAGTTCCGCAGAGCGCTCATACATGATCTGCGCCATCACCGCCGCGTGGCTCACCTCGCCCTCGTAGGGATCGAGAGAGACGAAAGCTCGCACCTCGTTGATGAGCTCCACGGCGCGTTCGGCACTGCCAATATTCAACTCTGCCTCCGCTTCCATCAAGCGGGCTTCCTGCCAGGTTGAAATCGGGATCGGTGAGTCCCGCACCTTGTACTTCTCCTGCTCCACGTATTTCCGCGTCGGATCGGGGCCCGTTTCGTTGGGTCCCCTGTCGATGAACGGCGTTCGTGGATCGGCGATGAACCGCGGGTCGTCGTAGAAGGTCGGATGCACGCCCGCCTCCCGCCGCGTGAGGGTGCGGGTCAGGCTGGCCACCGAATTGTTTTCTCGGCCGCTGTTCTGCGAGTAGACGGCGTCGAAACGGTATCCGGCCTGGATCGCCTTCGCGTCGGACATGGCGCCCGCATAGTCACCAAGCATCAGCCGGGCGCGCGCCCGCCCCGCCTGTGCCCGCATGGCCCAGTCAGGCGCACCAGCGGACGACGCGAGGCTCATGGCCTCCGTGAAGTCCTGGTCCGCAAGCCGGTAGAATTCGGCCGGCGGCATGGCCGGTCCGCCATTGAGCGTCCCTTCGCAGAAGTTGTCGCCCATCATGATCTTGGCCAGTCCGCCCCAGGTTCGAACCTGTGCGGGCTCCACCATGCCGCCTCCCCCACCGAAAGCCTCGTCGATGCGTCGGGCGGCATCATCCGCCACCCAGATCGATCTGGAAAGGTTGTTGTAGACGCCGTTGCCATTCGATGTGCGGTCCATGAGTCCGGTCTCCACCGACCTCCAGCTCGGGAAGGAACCGGTATGGATCAGCTCGAACGAAACGAGCCCGATGATGTTGATGGCACCCGTGTACATCAGCGCCCAGTCACCGGCAACACCGTTGACGACCGGTGGCAGAGCCGCTTCCTGGTCGAGATCCTGCTCCAGAATTTGCTGTTCGTTCTGCACCTCGAGCAATCCGTCGCAGGCGGCAAGCACGAATACGGGAAGCGTGAGCGCAAGCAGGCACTGCAGCAGAGATCGTTTCCGTGAATAAGTCCGTGAGTAAGTCATTGTGCCCTCCCCGTCACATCGACGTTCGGAATGTCAACAGGAAGATCCTCGGCGGCGGCAGGGTATCGAAGTCCTGTGCCTGCCTGAGGTTCGCGGCACCGTCCCAGTTGGTCTCCGGGTGGATTCCGGAGAACTTGCTCCACATCCACAGGTTCCGGGCGGAGAAACGGAGGCTGGAGCGGGTCAGACCGAACTGGCTCAGCAGGTCGTCGGGCAGGTCGTAGCCGACGCTGAGTTCCCGTATGGTGAAGAAGTCCGCCGGCTCGTAGAAGCCGGTCCAGCCCAGTGTGACGGTGTAGTTGTACAGGGAGTCCGACGCCGGGGTGGGATCGCCGTTCGGCCTCTGCACCAGCGACAGGTATTCATCACCGGTACGCACCCGGTTCGACCAGTAGCGGGAGAAGTTGTTCTTTACCATGCCACCCCGGAACTCCGCCATGCCGTCCAGCGTGAGGTTGCCCCAGCGCAGCTGCGTCGAATACGACCCGAACCACTTGGGGTCCGTCTGCCCCTGGAACAACTGCTCGTCGGTGCGGTTGTGCCTTCGGGCCGTCGGGTCCCACCCGACGAGTTCGTAACCCCACGCCCCGTGCACGGGATACCCCTCGCTGATCCGGAAACCGAACCCGGAGATGTCGGCTACGCCGCCCATGTCGGTGACTTCGTTCTTCGAGGTCGCGAACTGGACGTTCGATGACAGTTCGAGGCTCTCTGAGCTGTAGAGAAGGGCGTTAAGCCCGATCTCGATCCCGCGGTTCTCGATCTGGCCGATGTTCGTCAACTGGTCGGCCGTGAATCCCTGCGACGACGGGAACGGCTTGAAGAGCAGCGCATCCCTCGTCTTCTGGAAGTAGGCGGTGAACTCAAGGCCGATCCGGTCGTCCAGCAGGCCTGCGTCCATCCCGACTTCGACTTCCTGGGAGCGCTCGGGTCCCAGTTCCGGGTTTCCGATGTTGCCCGGGGTCACGGCAGGCAGCCCACCCTGTGCCGAGACCGGCGCCCAAGTGCGGTCCGCCGCGAACTGTGCCGGTGCAAGGCCGGATTCGCCGTACGCCACCCGCAGTTTCATGGTGGGCACCAGACCCGTGGGCCAGAAGCCCTCCTGCGAGATGTTGTACGCCACCGAGGCCTTCGGATAGAGCTGCGTGTTGAACTCGTTACCGAAGGCGGAGTTGCCGTCCAGCCGCATGCCCGCGGTGACGAAGACCTTGTCCCAGAGTCCGAGTGTCTCCTGCACGAAGACGCCGGCGTTGATCTCCTCGACGCGCCGCTCGGACCCCTGCGTCGTGGACGTCGCATCGACCGACTTGACCCCGGGAGCGGGGAAGTCGGTGCCACGGGCGTCGACGCGAATGGTGTTCTCGAAGTTGCCCTGGAAGCCCGCGGTGAACTCCGAGGTGAGTGTTTCGCCGAACGAATTGGACATGGTCGCGCGGTACTCGGTCGTTATGTCGCGGAAGCTCCGGGTATGGTTGCGCTTGTTGCCGAGCTTGTTGCCCGACCCCTCGTACCCGAACGGGAAGAACTTGGTGAACTCGTCGGCGTACCAGTCCACGCCGCTCCGGAAGGTGTGACTGAAGTTGTCGGTGGGCTGGTGGGTCACCTCGAACCCCGATGTGGTGCGCAGCACGCGCTGGAAGTTCTCGAGCGTGCTGTTGGCGGCCACGCTACCGAAGCGCTCGCCGTATGGTCGCTCCGGCGAGGCGGTGTACGGCAGCCCGCTCGCGAACTGGGAATAGAGTCCGTGGAGCGCGTTGTTGTCGTCGGGGACCCGTAATCGGTTGTGCACGATGCCCGTTGTCGCGGTGACGGTCACGGTCGGGCTCAGAACGGTCGTCAGGTTGAGTCTGCCGGTGATCACCTTGTTCCAGTTCGCGTCCCCCTTGAGCGACGCCTCCTGGCCCTTGTAGCTCCCGGAAATGAAGTAGCGGACGGCCTGGCCGCCTCCGCTGACGGAGCCCGCGTAGCGGTGGTGGTAGCCGTTCTCGACGAGTTCGGTCGGGTCACGCGCCTGGAAGCCGTCGGGGCCCTGGAAGTACTGGTTCATCCTTCCCGGGAAGGTGTCCGTCGGCGTCCGCTCGAAGCCCTGTTCAACCTCGAAATTCCACTGGGGCGCGCCGCTGCGGCCCCGCTTGGTGAAGATCTGGATGACCCCGTTCGCGCCCTGCGTTCCATACAGAGTGGAGGCCGCCGATCCCTTCACGATCTCGATCCGGTCGATTTCGGAAGGCGAAATGTCCTGCAGCCTGGAAATGTCCATGCCGCCGAACCAGACGCCCGACTGGTCGTGCGAGGCGTCGACGCGGATTCCGTCTATGTAGACGACGGGGTCTCCGCTGAGCGACACCGAGGTCATTCCGCGGATGCGGATCATGCCTCCCAGGCCGACAGTCCCGGAGGCGAGGTTCATCGCCACGCCCGCGGAGCGCCCCTGGATGAGCTGGTCCACGCTGGTGATGGGCGCCGAACGCACGACATCGACCGCGTTCACCGTCGAGATGGAGTTGCCCAGCTTGCGCCGGGCGGTTTCGGCCCCGGAGCCGGTCACCACGATTTCATCGAGGCTGATCGCGCGCTCGGTCAGGGCGAAGTCGGCCAGGGCGGTTCCCCCGGCGTCGACGGTGACCTGGACCTCCTCGACCCCGAATCCGATCATGTCCGCCCGGACCGTTACCGGCCCGGCGGGAACATTCGGGATGAGAAAGCGTCCGTTGTTGCCGGTCAGGGTGCCAAGTCCGCTTCCCACGATCGAGACCTGCACTCCGGAGAGCTCTCGACCGCTGGTCGCGTGGGTCACCTGGCCCGTCACGGTGCCGGCTTGCTGTCCCAGCAACGGGGCAGCGCTCACCAGGAGCGTTGCGCAGACCGCCAGGCCGAGCCGGAAGGGATGGCAGATGGGAATCTTCATCCGTACCTCCTCCTGCAGTGGTACGGAGAACTCCCGCCTCAACCCGGGCCGGGAGCTCCGAACCGGTATGTATGGGTAGCAATATACGTCATTGTATCCATATCGCTACTCAGAGATGGCCGGGCAGAATGTGGCATGTGTGCGCGGCTGGGCTGGCGGCAGGGCCGCCGTCCGCTGTAGTGTCCCGGTTCCGACATTCCCCTTGATCCGGGACGCATGCGCATGGCATCCCACCGGGCTCACCGACTCACTCGCCGCAGCTTCCTCCACGCCGGCGCCGCCGGGCTGGCAGGGGCGCCACTGGCTGGTTGCGCTCCCGCATCCGAGCCGGCCGGCTCCGGCAGGCGCCCCGAGCTGTCCCGCCCCGACGGCGTCGACGACGTTGCGTGGACGGACGTACGGGATCATTTCATCCTCGAGCCCGGCACGGCGTACATGAACAACGCCAGTCTGGGCATGCCTCCCGCGTCGGTCGCCGAGTCCGTGGCTGTCGGTTACGAGGCGCTGTCGCGTGAACCGCTGCGGGGGAAGAACGACCTGGGCCGGGTCATTGCCGACCGCGTGGTTCCGGGACTTGCGGCGCTGCTGGGCGCGGAGCCGGACGAGATC
Source organism: Gammaproteobacteria bacterium (assembly GCA_028820325.1). Taxonomy (GTDB): domain Bacteria; phylum Gemmatimonadota; class Gemmatimonadetes; order Longimicrobiales; family Gaopeijiaceae; genus BD2-11. The sequence continues at coordinate 26,529 of JAPPJO010000126.1, forward strand.
GCGCTCACGCGGAATGCGACTGAGGCGCTGCACATGGGGGCCGTCGGGGTGCGGCTACGGCCGGGTGACGAGGTTCTGGTGACGAGCCAGGAGCATCCGGCCGGGCGGCGGCCCTGGGAATTCCGTGCACAGCGTGACGGTGTGAAGGTGAACACGGTCTTCATCCCCAGCCCGTTCGAGAGCGGGGAACAGGTCGTTGGCCTGGTGGAGGAGGCGCTGACCCCCGCGACGCGGGTGCTGGCGTTCTGCCATGTGACGCGCGGCGGGCACCTCTACCCGGTCGCGGATCTCTGTGCGCTGGCGCGCGAGCGCGGGATCGTCAGCCACGTGGACGGAGCGCAGGCGGTCGGGATGTTCCCGGTCGATCTGCACGCCCTGGCGTGCGACACCTACTCGGCCAGCCTGCACAAGTGGCTGCTGGGACCGATGGGCACGGGTGTCTTCTACGTGCGGCGGGGCGTGCGGGACCGGGTGCATTCGGCGTTCGCGCACGACGCCACCGTGGACGCGCCCGCCTACCAGCCGCCGGGGACGATCGGGTTGCCGGTACGGGCGGGGCTGGCCGCGACGCTGGACTTCTTCGAGACGCTGGGGCTGGAACATGTGGCGGCACGGACGCGCCACCTGTCCGACCACCTGAAGCAGCGGCTTCGTGAAACTCGGGGCGTGACCCTGCTGAGCGGGCCCGACCGCGCCACCTCGTGCCCGGGTTCGACCATCTTCGAGCTGGAGGGGCTGGACGCGGTCGAGGCCGTGTCGCTGATCGCCGAGCGCGCCCGAATCCACATTGACGAGCACCAGCGCGACGGGCACAATGCCATCAGGATTTCGACCCACGTCTACAACACGACGGCCGAGATAGACCGTCTTGTGGACGCGTTCCGGGGACTGTCCGTGTAGCGCACGACTCACCATCGGGAAGGAGCTGACCATGTCCGCCAAGTCGATCCCCGCCGCCGGATTCCTCGTGTGCTGCCTGGCCCTCGGCGCCTGCCGTATCGATCCCGTTGCCGATCAGGCCGCCACCGTCGCCACCGCCGCCGAGACCCCGGCGCCACAGTTCACGCTCGGCTCCGAGAACTCGCACAACCGCTGGAGTTCGACCATACCGCCGCAGCTGACGGTCCCCTCCGGAGCAGTGGTCGAGGTGTTCACCAAGGAAGCTTCGGACGGCCAGATCACCGAGTCGACGGCCGCCGAAGACCTGCCCAACGTCAACTTCGACCTGATCCACGCCCTCACGGGCCCCATCCAGGTCGAAGGCGCGAGTCCGGGCGACCTGCTCGCGGTGACGCTGCACGAGATCGAGGTGCAGGGCTGGGGATGGGCGGGCATCTTCCCCGGCTTCGGCTTCCTGCCCGAGGACTTTCCCGGGCCCTGGCTCCGAGGCTTCCCGATGGAGCCGGGAGCGACGGAAGTCCGCTTCAACGACGACATCACGATTCCGCTGGCCCCGTTCGCGGGGGTCATGGGGGTGGCGCCCGCGACCGATTCCATGCTGGTGACCATCCCGCCCCGGGCCAACGGCGGCAACATGGACAACCGCCACATGATCGCGGGAACCACCGTCTATTTCCCCGTACAGGTGGAGGGCGCGCTCTTCTCGATCGGCGACGCGCACGCGGCCCAGGGCGACGGCGAGGTGTCCGGTTCGGCCATCGAGGCACCGATGCGCGTCGTCCTGGAAGTCGAGGTCATGGAAAACACGCGGGGAATGGTCGAGCCCCAGTACGAGACCGACGAGTACTACGCCGTAACCGGCTTCGCCACCACCATCGACGAGGCGGCCCGCAAGGCGACCCGCTACATGATCGACTACCTGGTGGCGGCGCACGGGCTCACGCGCGAGGAAGCCTACGTGCTCTGCTCGATCGCGGGCGACCTGAAGATCTCGGAGACGGTGGACGTGCCGCACATGCTCGTGAGCATGCATATGCCCAAGTCGATCTTCTGAGGTCGGGGGCGTTTCAGTCCGCCGGCCCCCCCCGACTCAATCCGCCAGCGGCCTCGCCACGGTGAGGTGATAGATCGTCTGCTGCCGTTCATAGATCACGAGGACCAGCCCTTCGGACTGCGCCTCCAGGAGCACCTGGCTGAAGATGGCTCCCAGTTCGCGGGACTTCCGGGCCGAGACCGATTCCAGCGCCAGATCCACGATCCGCTCGACGTGCGGCACGAGTTCCGCGGGCACGCGGGCCAGAACCTCCGGCGGTCGCTCTGCCGGTGGTGCGAACGCGGCGTAGGAGAGGTCGACGGTGGTGCCGAACTCGTGTGAGCTTACGCCGGCTGCCGCATTCGGGTTCGAACGCCGCAACCGTGCCTGCCTCTGCGACGTGCGAAGTGCGCTCGTGACCTCGATTCGGTAGGGCGGAAGTCCCATCTCCGCGAGGCGTTCCTGAAACCGCCCGCCCAGTTGCTCGAGCAGGACCGGAACGTGGGGAACGACGTAGGCAGGGGACACTCCGGGACGAACGATCCAGTGAGCGGTGCTGTCTTCGAGCTGAACCAGCCGCCCTGCCGCGAGAAGCGAGTCCCTGGCGCCACGGTCCGCTACCCGCACGCCGAGGTCGCGGGCGCGCGCCACGTGCGACGCGTTGCGAAAGCGGCGGAGTGCCTCCTCCCGGGCCGGTGTCATGACCGGAAGGGGAGACAGAATGTCCTCGGCTCGGTCCGCCTCCTGGTCCGTCAGGGCGAGCGCCTGCGACAGGGCATGCTCGATCTCCGTCGCCGTGGCGATCCTGGCCGCCTCCACGGCCGCCTCCCGCTCCCGTTCCATTCTGCCGCACGAGGTGATGAGCAGCGCCGCGGCCACCGTCAATCCGGCCGTGAATCGAAGCGCCGTTGAACGGCCAGTGTTCATCATCTAGTCAAGTAAACATTACATAATGTCATGTGGACATTACTTTCTGGCAGGCATCGGCGTGCCCGGGTGCGGGATGGTGTCCCGAGCGGACGCGCCGGTTGTATCCGCTTGCGCCGTGTCGGCCTCCACCACGTCGGCTGAATCGCCCGCGGGCGTTGGGTCCGTATCCGTAGCGGTACCGGGCTCGGTGGCGGCTTGTTCCGCAGGATCGGCGGGGCCTGAGAACCGCACCTCGCCCGTCGCCGGATCCACCGTAACCCTCGTCCGAATCATGGCCCGGTCGGAAAGGGTGCGTATGTTCGGTGCCAGCTCCGACGGGCGCCGGAAGCGATCCGCGCCCACAAGCTCGCCGGGGCGCAGGTGGTGTTCCACGATCGTGAAGCCCACGAGATCGTCGCCGGGGCCACCAGGGAAATCCAGGAGCACTCCGCCTTCGGGGGCGCCCCAGTGCTCGACGCTCGTCCAGCCGGCGCCTGCGGGAAGCTCCCGGCCGTTCACCGCCGTCGGCCGTGGGGCGTCACCGTCAAAGCGGAAGAGCATCATTTCCGCGCCGATGGCCGAGGTGACCGAGAGGCGCAGCACGTCGGCCGCGCTGGCCGAATCGGCCACGACCGAGACCGAGGGCAGCGGCGCGTCCACCGCCTCGGCCTGTGCAACCGCGTAGCCGCGCCCCGAGGGAGCGAAGCCCCGCAGGGAATCGGCCGCTGATGCCGCGTCGAACGGCCCGGCCACTACCGTTGCCCACGCGACTCCCGGATCGGAGCCGTCCCGCGACGGGTCCGTGCCCCACCAGGCGGATCCGGTCTCATGATCCAGAGCGTAGACGAGCGTGGAGGGCGCAGGGCGGTCCGCGGACGGGGTTGCGGTCGACATGCCCACCGCGAGGAACGCGCCGCCCGCCATCAGAACACCAACCGGTGCCCACCATCCATTCGGTTCGCGCAGGACTTCAAGCGCGGGGAGGAGCGCGATGAAGGCGATCCCGATCAGCACCGCGAGCCATACCGCCAGTTCCAGCCCCATCGCCATCCAGACCGCTTCGGTCAGCGGGGTGAACACCACGACGACAGGGATTGCTGCCAGCAGCACGAAGACCCAGCGCAGAAGCCCCATCGGACGCCCGCGAGCCAGTCCCACCACCGCCAGGCCGCCGATGCAAGCCGCGATCGAGGGCCACTGCAGGTTCATCGCGGCCATGGGGAACATCGCGGTCGCGGCGGCGGCCAATCCCACCGGCACGATCAACGCGCCCGTGGCGACCTCGGCCGCCGTCAGCCACACCCTGAGCACGCCGGCCACCAGGGCTGCAAGCGAAAGCGCGGCGCAAACGATCGCCAGGACGTACCATCCTTCCACATGGAACGCGCCCCCGTGCAACGCACCCAGTTCGGGGTGGGCCCCGCTGCGCCATTCGAAGAGGTACCGGGCCAGAGCACCCGACATGGCCAGATACGCCAGGGAAGCGAGCAGGGCGATCAGCACCGCCCCCGTCCGCGCCCCGAATCGCCTCCCCGCGACGAACAGGGCCACCCACAGCAGCACCGCAACGATCCCCAGCACCCAGATCCAGACCGTGCCGTATGTCACCAGCCCCAGGTACGGTACGGAGATGTAGCTCACGTTCGGGGCGTCGACGGCGGTCAGATCCACGTTTCCGAAGTGCCGCAGCATGGCGAGGGCGTGCTCGCCGTGATGCTGCACCGTGGCTTCCGACAGGTTGCCGGGAGAGTCGTAGACCTGGTGATACACATGCGGCCGGCCCAGGGCCGCGAAGTTCAGCCCCTGCCGGCCCGCTTCCCTGAACGGCGTGAAGTCCGTGTCGTTGGGCATGCGCCGGTAGATCTCGTAGCTCACCGAGTTCGCGGAGGGGTAGGGATCCGCCAGGCGCAGCTGCTCGACCACCCAGCCGTTGTTCTCACCGGTCTCGAACATGATCGAGGCGCCGCCGCCGCCCCGCATTTCGATTGACACGACGACCGCGACGTCGTCCATCCAGGGATGCTCGTCGACGAATGCCCGCGCGCCCAGCAACCCGAGTTCCTCGCCGTCGGTGATCAGCACGATCAGGTCGTTGCGAAGCTGCTCCCGCACCCCCAGCACCCTCAGCGACTCGAGGATCGCGACCACTCCCGAGCCGTCGTCGCCCGCGCCCAGCGCGATCTCCCGGCTGTCGTAGTGCGCGGTGACCAGCACCGCCCGCCCGCCGGGTTCCGATCCAGGGATCCTTGCCAGCACGTTCCGGACGGTGGCCGCCCGCGCGGAACCCGAGCCCGAAACGACCGAAGTCGATGTCTGGACCTCGGGCTCATGGCCGAGGCGGCGAAGCTCGTCCACCAGGTACTCGCGAACCCGCGCGTGGGCGGGCGACCCGGGCGGCCTCGCTTCCGAGGCGATCCGCACCAGGTGTGCCATCGCCCGCCCCGAAGAGAAGAGGGAGTCCGGCGCGGTGGCCGGGACTGGCGCGGGCATCGCCCGATAGGAACTGGAAAGCCAGGCTGTCAACAGAAGGACAACGAGCGTCAACGGGCCACGCAGGCCGCCCCACGGCGCCGGCGCCGGATGCGGCTCGGATTGAGCCGCCTGACCGGCCGCGAGGGCGCGGTCCGCCCGCATGGCTCGCCTGGCCTCCCTGGCTGCCTGAGCCTTGCGCTGCCGCTCGGACTTCCGCGCCTTCCGCGCCTCCAGCCGCTTCTTCCGGGCCTCGCTCCGCGCCTGCGCGGCCCGGCGCTTGCGTTCGGCCGGACGGGCTTTCTGCTCGCCCTCGGCTCGACCGACCTCGGGCGTTCGCCCGGGCGCCGTGTCGGAGGCGCGATCCGGGCCGCCGGAAGCGCGGCCGGAGCCAGGCGGGGAGGAGCTACCCGGACCGGGTGGCGGCCCTTCCGCAGGCGCACCCTCGCCGGTTTCGCGCCGTTTGCGCGCGGCAACCTCGTCAGCGATCTCGCGCTCGAGCTCCTCTATCTCGTCTTCGCTGATCCCCAGCTCGGCAAAGCTCGGGATGCGCGGGAGCTTGTCCTTGCCCATGTCGGCCCCCTACAGCGGCCCGTCCTCCCAGGGTCCCCACAGCGCGTACGTGGCGCTCGGAACCGAGCCCCCGGCCTCCCGGGAGCCCTGCGTGTTGAAGAATAGCACCCGGCCATCGGGACTGAAGCAGGAGCCGGCGAACTCGCCCGGCTGACGCCCGCCTTCGGCCTGCGGCGAGCGCACGAGGTTGACCACCCGCCCCTCGCGGTCGAGGCCCCGCACGTACTGGTCTCCGCTGCCGTCCTCGCACATGATCAGTCCGCCGCGGGGGCTCACGACGATGTTGTCGGGGCTGTCGAGCACGTCGTGGGACGGCGACTCGAAGACCATCGTGAGTTCTCCGGTGTCGGCGCCGGTCGGGCGGTAGTGGAAGACCTGCCCGGCGGTCGCGTCGCCTCCGTTGGTGGAGACCACGTAGATGCCGCCGTCGCCGTGGAATGCGCCTTCCAGGCGGGCGAAGCGCGCGGCGCCCTTTGCGACGCCCTGTCGGAAAACGGCGAGGTGGTCGGATGCGGCGTCGGGCGGATCGGGGTCGTCGATGTCCACCCAGTGGGCGGGGAGCGTTTCGCCGGCGGTCTGTCCGCGGGCGGTGAGATAGTCGGGCTGTCCGGTGACGGCCATCATCTGCAGCCTGCCTCCGGCGGCGAGGACTCCGGCCTCGTTGGGGATGAAGCGGTAGAGTCCCGCGCCGGGGAGCCGGTCCGCCGCCCGGGGCACGTACCAGGTGTCCTCGGTCTCGTAGACGATGCCCGTGTCGGGATCGACCGCGATCGCCTCGTGAATGAAGCGTCCCATGTCCCGGAGCGGCACGGGATCGACGGGACCGGTGGCGTCGGCCGGGACCTCGAAGATGTAGCCGTGGGGCTGTTCGAAGCCGTCCTCGCGTCCGGTAGTGATCTCTTCGCACGACAGCCAGCTTCCCCATGGCGTGGGGCCGCCCGCGCAGTTGACCCGCGTGCCGGCCAGCGAGACGAATTCGTCGACCAGTTCAACGTTCAGGTTGCCGTTCGCTTCCGTGATCCGCACCTCGAGCGATGTGGTCCCGCCGGCTCCCTTGCTATCGTACGCGGGCTGGCCGATGGGCCGGGCCGTGTCGGCCTCGTCGACCATCTCGTGGTTGCGGATGAGTCGCACGTTGCCGTTGGGGAGGGGGAAGGCGGCCATCCCGTCGAAGGCGTTCGGGACCGTGAGTCCGTCGCGCACGGTCGAGGGCAGACCCCCGGAGCTGAGCCGCAAACACGTGAAGCTCTCGGGGATCTCGAGTTCCGGGCAGTCGGCGCCGGGCGCGAGGTCGCCGTACGGCGTGATGAAGAAGCCGCCCGGGCGATGTCGGTGCCGGGACTGGGCGCTCGCATGGTTGCACGCGATCAGCCCGGCGAGCGACGGCGTGAGCGCAAGGCTGCCTCCGGCGTACGCGAACTGCATGAGGAAACGGCGGCGGTCGATGGACATGAGGGTGAACTCCTGAATTGTCGCGGTGAGTGAATCGTGGCGGCGAGCGCTGCTGAACGCTGTGGGCGGGAATGCGCCCAAGGCAAGCCCGGTGACAGAGTTGTTTCGTGATCCCGCCGCGTGCCGTACCTTGCCGGACTGACGCACGATGCGTCAATTCCGGGTGTTTGGGCGTTTGCGGGCGAGCCTTGGCCGGCCCGGAGCCAGTGGGTCCGACAACAGCGAGAGGCAAGCATGTTCATACAGAACCGGCGAGAGTTTCTGAAGACCACGGCGACGGCGGCCGGGGCTCTGGGTCTGGGTGTGGCCTGCGCCCCATCCGATGATCAGGAGGCTGCCGGCCCCGCACCGATGTCCATTCTGGTGTTGGGGGGCACAGGTTTCATCGGCCCTCACATGGTTCGCTACGCGGCATCGCGCGGACACACCGTCACCCTGTTCAACCGTGGCAGGACGAACACGCACCTCTTCCCCGAGCTGGAGAAGCTGGTAGGGGACCGTGACGGGGATCTGACCGCGCTGGAGGGCCGCAGGTGGGACGCGGTCATCGACAATTCGGGTTTCGTGCCGCGGCATGTGCGGGACTCGGCCGCGCTGCTGTCGGATTCGGGCCAATACATGTTCGTTTCGTCCATCTCCGCCTACAAGGACCTGGTCACCGAGGGCATTACGGAGGACTACGATGTCGGCCGCCTCGAGGATCCGACGGTGGAAGAGGTGACCGGTGAGACGTATGGCCCCCTGAAGGCCCTCTGCGAGGAGGCGGTGCAGGAGGTCTTCGGCGATCGCGCGAACATCGTGCGCCCCGGGTACATCGTCGGGCCGGGTGACAACACCGACCGGTGGACCTACTGGCCGGTGCGAGTGGCGGCAGGCGGCGACATGCTTGCGCCGGGTACGCCGGACCAGCCGATCCAGTTCATCGACGCGCGCGACCTCGGGGCCTGGATGGTGCGGATGCTGGAAGACCGGATCGGCGGTGTCTTCAACGGCGTCGGGCCCACGGAAGCGGTCACCTGGGACGGATTCTTCCAGGCGTGCCGGGAGGTGAGCGGAAGCGATACGGAAATGCACTGGGTGGACTCGGGGTTCCTTCAGGAGCAGGGCGTAGCCTTCCCGATCTGGGCGGCCCGGGACAGCAGCTTCGGCGCCGTCCATTCGGTCGATCTGTCGCGCGCGATCGAAGCCGGCTACACGAGCCGCCCGATGGAGGAAACCATCGGCGATACGTTAGAGTGGTGGAGCGGGCTGACAGAGGAGGACCGGCCGGGTGGAGTGATGTTCAGCGGGCTACGGACGAGAGAAATGGGGTTTGAGCCGGCTACGATCGACCAGATGTTGGAGGCGGAGGCGGAGCTGCTGAGCGCTTGGGCGGCACGCGAATAGCGAACGAACTCAAGGAACGACGAAAGAACCATGGCGATTCAGGTCAACTGGACCCGGAATTCCGGAGTCCTGGTCGCGAAGCCGGTGGGTCGCGTCTACAGCTCCGACTATCTGGATTGGCAAAGCGAGCTGGAATCGGGCATTTCACCCGACGACAGGAAGCTGGTTGTCGACTTCGAGCAGGTCCCGTACCTGAGCAGCGCCGGCCTACGGATCCTGTTGATTACCGCGAAGCGGTTCACCGGGCCCGATCACGCGTTCTGCGTGTGTGCGCTGACTCGTCCGGTGCGGAAGGTCCTCGCCGCCAGCGGCTTTGACGCCCTCGTCTCGGTGTACGAGTCCGCAGAGGAGGCGGTCGCGGCGATCGCCTAGTAGTCCGGGAACCCTCCCGCCTGGTTGTTCTCCGCCTTCCAGCGGTCGTAGCGCATTCTGAGCGTGCGGACCGGGTTGGCGTTCTCGCCTTCCTCGATGTTTTCGTCGGTCACGTCGATGTAGAGCGAGTACTCGCCGTCGTTGAAGGACTCGCCCTCGGGGTCGTCGGGGTTCGCGACCAGGATGTAGGCGACGTGCGAGGTCTTCCCGTCGCAAGGCACATGGTCGAGTACGGGGTCCGATTCGCAGGTGCAGCGAACATCGCCGCCGTCGGCGTCCGCAGCCTCCATCGCCGCCATGACCCGGTCGGCCAGCGTGCCGCCCTCGGCCTTGAAGGCCGCGACGCCGCTGTGCACCACGTCGTCGGAGGCCAGGATGTTGCCCTGCACTGAGAAGTAGATGCCCTCGGCCGGAATGCTGTCGGCCACGGCCAGCGACGCCTCGCCGTTCCCGCTGCCGGAGTGGCCCGCACAACGCCCCTGCAGGTCGACGATCCCGAACTGGCGCCGCTCGAACTGGGGATCTTCGCTCAGCATCTCGATGATCCGGTCCGGCGCCGTTCCGTTCTTCAGCTCGGCGTAGATCAACTCCTGGTTGGCGCGGGTCCGATCCACCCCGGCCTGGGCCGCGGCGACGCCCACCCCCGGCACCACGATCGCCTGGATGTCCATGAGATCCCTGGCCGGGAGCCCGGGGAACGCCCTCTGCGGCACGCAGGTCGCCGACGCGATCACCACCTGTCCCGTGCGGGTGTCGATCGCGATCACGGACCAGGTCGCCGAGAGCAGAGCGGGGAACAGGGTCAGGAGCAGAAGCGAGCCAAGCACGCGGCGGGCTTGCCGCGCCATCGAGATGCGGGTCATCGTTACCTCCGTTGCGGTTGTGAACCGACAACGTCCGGCCACACCGGCCCATCGCGCAAGAAGAACGGAGTATCGACAAGTGTCTGAACAACTGACCCGCAGGGACTTCGTGGACCGCAGCGCCACCCTCGCCGCAGGCGCCATGATCGTTCCGCGGCCCGTGCTCGGCGGCCCCGGCTACCGGGCACCGTCGGACAGGCTCAACCTCGCGATCATCGGGGTGGGCGGGCAGGGAACCGAGAACGCCCAGGAGTTCGGCACCGAGCACATCGCCGCAATCTGCGACGTGCACTGGGGAATCGTGCACCGGCGCGTCCAGGAGCGGCTCGTGGACGGCGACGGCAACCCCCGCGAGAAGGGTCACCGCTGGCGCGAACAGTTCCTGCAGGCGCGGCAGTACACCGACTTCCGCGAACTCCTGGACAGCGAAGCGGACCTGGACGCGGTGCTCATCGCAACCCCCGACCACCTACACGCGACGATGGCCAAGGCGGCGATGGAGGCGCGGAAGCACGTCTACGTGGAGAAGCCACTCACCTACACCGTCCACGAAGCCCGCGCGCTCGCCGAGATCGCTCAGCGCACCGGTGTCGTCACCCAGATGGGCAACCAGGGCCACTCCAGCGACGACGCGCGGCTCGTCAACGAGTGGGTTCAGGCCGGCGTCATCGGCGACGTCAACGAAGTCCACATCTGGACCAACCGGCCGATCTGGCCGCAGGGGATCCGGCGTCCCGCGCCCTGGGAGGAAGGCCTCAATCCGGGCTGGTACCAGCAGTGGCACCAGGGCGCGATCCAGTCGCTCGCGGCGGACGTCATGGACGCGGGCTATCCCCTGCCGACCGGCATGGACTGGGACCTCTACCTCGGCCCCACCACAAAGGACATCCCCTTCCACCCGGTCTACCACCCCTTCAACTGGCGCGGCTGGGTCGACTTCGGCGTGAGCGCGCTGGGCGACATGGGCGCGCACCTCGTGGATCATCCCTACTGGGCCCTCGGCCTCACCTACCCCACGACCGTCGAGGCCACCTCGACCCCCTGGGGCGGCCCCCAGGACGACCCAGCTTCCTTCCCGCTGGCCATGCGCGCCCACTACGAGTTCCCGGCCCGCGGGTCCATGCCGGCGGTCGACCTCCACTGGTACGACGGCGGCCTCATGCCCCCCCGCCCGTCCGCACTCCCCGACGACGTCGATCTCAACCGCACGGGCGGCGTCATGTTCGTCGGCGACCGCGGCATTCTGATGCACGGCACCTACGGCCGCAATCCCCGGCTCTTCCCCGAGTCGCTGGCCGCCGAGGCCGCAGAGGTCCCCCGGACACAGCCCCGTATTGAGGGCACCCACCAGATGAACTGGGTGAAGGCCTGCAAGGCGGGCGGCGAGGCGTCGTGCCCCTTCGACTACGCGTCGCGCCTGACCGAGGTCATGCTGCTGGGCATCGTCGCGCTGCGCACCGGCCAGGGGAAGAAGATCCACTACGACGCCGACGCGATGCGGGTCACAAACGTGGAGGAAGCCAACCGGTATCTGACGCGCGAGTACCGGGCGGGCTGGGAGGTGTGAGGCTCGGGGGCTCCGAGGGGCTTGCGTAAACGCGGGCGGCTTTTCCACAGCGATCCCCTGACAGAGACTCGATAGTGCGATCAAGACCGGCCGCCATTGACACGCGCGGGGTATTGTATATCGTATATTGACGATAAACGAGCCAACCAAACAAATGGACGGGCCAGAAAACCATGGGAGTCACCAGAACACGCGCGACCGACTTTGCCCTCGAGGCCGTGCGAACCGCGGGGTGGGGGAGGGCGCTCGCGCACCCCGCCCGCGTGGCGATTCTGATTCTGCTTGCAGAGCGGCGAACGTGCGTGTGCGGTGAGATCGTGGACGACCTCCCCCTCGCGCAGTCGACCGTCTCCCAGCATCTGCGGGTGCTTCGGGAGGAGGGCCTGGTAAGGGGCGAGGTAGATGGAACGCGCTCCTGCTATTGCATCGACGCGGATCGAGTCCGCGCGATGATGACGGACCTCAACCGGCTCGGCGCCAGCCTGGAGCGGAAGGCCGCCTGTGGCTGCTGACCGGATCAATGCAGGACAATCAACACGTCAATCCCAATCAAGGAGGACACGATGACAAGCGTCTGCGGATGTTGCTGCGATGGCGGTTGTTGCGGCGGCCCCTGCTGCTGAGCAACTTCGGCAAGCCCGAAGGGGGTCGGTCAGGCGGACCGGCCGACCCCCGGGGGCTTGCGACAAGCCCATCTCCGCCCCGATATCTGATTAACAGTTCCAAACCCGGAAACGTGCAATCAGGGAATCCGACATGACTCACACGCGCCGCCGCTTCCTCGCCACCTCTGCCGCCGCCGCCGGAGCCGCCGCGCTCACACCCGGCCAGGCGCTTTCCACTGACGCTTCGCGCCCTGGCTCCCCGCTCGGCAGCGGTACCCCCTACCCGGGGCCCGCCCCCGCCCTCGACCCCTCCCCGCGCCCCCTCAACATCCTCATCCTGGGCGGCACGGGATTCATCGGCCCCCACCAGGTGCGCTACGCCATGTACCGCGGCCACCAGGTCAGCATCTTCAACCGCGGCCGATCCGCCCCCGACCTCTTCCCCGGCGTGGAGACGCTGATCGGCGACCGCGACGGCCAGATCGACGCCCTGCGCGGGCGCACCTGGGACGCCGTCATCGACAACAGCGGCTACGTGCCCCGGCACGTGCGCGACACGGCCGAACTCCTCCAGGACTCGGTGGGCCGGTACCTCTTCACTTCGACCGGATCGGTCTACACCTTCGACCAGGACGAGATCACCGAGGACGGCGAGCTTCTCCCCATCGAAGACCCGGAGAGCGAGGACGTGGACCGCTACTACGGCCCCCTCAAGATCCTCTGCGAGAACGCCGTCACCGACACCTTCAGGGAACGCGCCACCGTCTTCCGCCTGCACGTCGTGGCAGGCCCCGGCGACACGACCGACCGCTTCACCTACTGGCCCGTCCGCATCGACCACGGCGGCGAGGTCATCGCGCCCGGCAGCCCTGACACCCCCGTACAGTACATCGACGTGCGCGACCTGGCCGAGTTCATGATCCTGGCCCTCGAGCGCGACATCGGCGGCACCTTCAATACCGCCGGCCCCGCGCTCGACCCCACCTCGATGGCCGAGTTCCTCTACGGAGTGCGCGCGATCACCAGCGCCCAGCTTGGCTTCACCTGGGTCGACGAGCAGTTCCTGATCGACAGGGAGGCCCGCTTCCAGCTGTGGTACCCCCCGGACAACGGTCCGCTGCGCGGCATTTCACGGGTACGGTCCCACAAGGCCGTCGCCGCCGGCCTCAAGTTCCGGCCGCTGGCGGTCACCGCGCTCGACACGCTGGATTGGTTCAACACCCAGTCCGAAGAGCGGCGCAACCAGCTACAGCTCAACCTGGACCGTGACCGGCAGATCCTGGAGGAGTGGAAGGCGCGGTAGGGCCGAGTCACATGTAAGCCGTAGTTGACATTATGTCACCTGTGCTTGACGTTCTCCCGCGATCCCGCCCCTACATCGGGTCCCCATAAAACCGCCACGCCGCCCGAAAGTCCCTGGACGGCGCCTCGCCCAGAAGCCGCGCCCGCACCATCTCGATGGGCATGCGGCCACCCCGCAGAATCGTGTCGTGGAACTCGCGCTCGGTCATCTCGCCGCCGCCGACCAGCTGCTCCTGCAGCGTGCGGAGCTGCAGGCCGCCCAGCATGTACGCGGCCTGGTACAGCGGCGAATAGTTCCCGTTGAAGGAGCGGCGCACCTCGGCTGTCGCGTTCGCGGGCTCGTGACCCACGCGCTCGACCAGGAAGGCGATCGCCTCGTCGGGCGTCATCTCGCCCAGGTGAAAGCTCAGCGAGAAGATGATCCGCGCGGCCCGGTGCATGCGCCAGAAGAGCATCCCGATCCGGTCCTCGGGCGTCGACGGGAACCCCATGTCCCACAGCCGCATCTCCCAGTACAGCGCCCATCCCTCGCCCCAGAACGGCGTGCGGAAGAGGTTGCGGTGCGAGTTGTAGCGCTCGGTCATGAAGCCCTGCAGGTGATGCCCGGGGATCAGCTCGTGGTGAACCGTCGCGCGCGCGAAGTGGATGTTGTTCCCGCGCATGCTCATGCGCTTCTCGTCGTGCGTCATCTCGTGGGTCGGGAACGAGACGCGGATGACCTCGCCGCCCAGGAAGAACGGGGCCACGCGCTGACGCTCGGGTGACATCATCTCCAGCCGCCACACTTCATTCGCCAGCGGTGGAAGCGTCACCACGTCACGCTCCTCGAGGAAGTCGACCGCCTCCTGCGCCAGCTCCACGATCAGTTCGGGCTGTCGGCCAGGCTCCACGTGCAGCGTCTTCACATGCTCCAGCGCCGCCCGCCAGTCGTCCCCATACCCCAGGTCCCGCGACGCCTCCAGCATGCGCGCGTCGCACCACGCGAACTCGCGCTCGGCGATCGCGATCAGCTCCTCGGGCGTGTACGGGATCATCTCGTAGGTCAGGTCCGCCTCCATCCCGTCCCGCCCGATCGGGTCGCCCACGATCGGCTCCTCCGCGCCCTCCGGCCACCCGACAATCCGCTCCCGCAGCGTCAGCAGATAGCGGCCCAGCGCCTCGTCGGCCTCCCCGTACGGCTGCTGAGCCCACCACGTGAAGAGCGGGTCGTAGCCCGCGTAGTGGCGGTACCAGGAGCCGAGAGCACTTGTATAGGATTGAAGGAGCCGCACGGCCCGCAGTCCGGTGATCGGCGTCGGGGTTGGCAGCCCGGCCCCGCCCAGGCCAGCCCCCCCGGCTGCTGCCCCGGACCGCACCGCGCGGTCGGCTTCGTCCACCGCTACGGCCAGCGCGGCCAGGCTCCCCGCGATCTGCTGCCCGTCGACCTCCCTGCGCGAGTGGCGAATGTCCAGCAACGCTACGATCTCGTCCGCGAACGGGAGCAGGGGGAGCACTTCGGCGACCATCCGCCCCTCCCGCGCGAGCAACTCCTGGCGATAGCGCACCTCGCTGCTCAGCAGGACGTGGTCGATGCTGCCCTCCACGTCCTCCGGGGCCACCTGGAGCGCATCGAGCTCCCTCGTCCACCCCGCCAGAAAACCACGCATGCGTTCGTGGCGCGCTGCCGAGTACGGAATGTCCCCCCACCGCCGCTCCAGCACTGCCAGGTCGGCGCTGAACCGTTCCACGACCTGTGCCAGGCCGGATTCCTGGAAGGCGGCGACATCCTCGAGGCCCGGGGTGGACGAGCCGGCCTGTCCCGACGTGCTTCCCGCCGTGACCGCCAGCGATGCCACCGTCCAAGGGGCCACCATGATCGAAAAACGACGAAGCGGTCCAAGGCGACTTGTTTTCACGGATCCCTCCTCTGGAAGTACATTGGACGCCCCCTGGGGGCGCGCTCCTGCGACCCTCGTGACGACCGTCCACTTGGACTCTGGACCCATGCAGGTATTCGGGCAACACGAAGCGCAGACACGGGGCCAGCTCGCGCGCGTCGCCCAGCGAGCCGAGCACGCCGCCCTCATGGCGGACGGCCATCTGGGATACGTCATGCCGATCGGGGGCGTGGCGGCGTATCGCAACCGGGTCAGCGTCGCGGGTGTGGGGTTCGACATCGCATGCGGCAACGCCGCGATCCGGACCGACCTGCGGCTGGACGACCTCCGAGACCGGCCCGGCGGGCTCCGGCGCGGCCTGGAACGCATCGGCGACCACATCGGCTCCGAGCTGGCATTCGGGGTCGGCGGCACCAACAGGTCACCCGATGCGCCCTCGGACCACCCGCTGTTCGAGGACTCGGCCTGGGAAGCCGTCCCGGGCAAGCACCGCCGCGCTCTGCGAGACAAGGCCCGCAAGCAGCTGGGCACGGTGGGGTCCGGCAACCACTACGTCGACGTCTTCGCCGACGAACAGGAGCACATCTGGGTCGGCGTGCATTTCGGTTCACGTGGCTTCGGCCACACCGTCGCCTCGTCGTTTCTCGCGATCGGCCAGGGGGCCGAATGGGGTACGCGCGTCCGCGAGGCGGAAGTCATCCTCGACCTCGACGCGCCCGTCGGGCACGACTATTGGCAGCTCATGAACCTGGCCGGGCGGTACGCGTACGCGGGCCGCGAGTGGGCGGTGCGGAAGGCCGTCGAGATCATTGAAGGACACGAGGTCGAACTGGTTCACAACCACCACAACTTCGCCTGGAAAGAGGAGCACTTCGGACGGAACTTCGTCGTGGTGCGGAAGGGCGCAACGCCGGCTTTCCCCGGGCAGAAGGGCTTCGTGGGGGGCTCCATGGGCGACGACGCGGTCATCCTCGAAGGAACGCGCGCCGCCAAACCGGACTCACCGACCGCCGAGCTTCAGGCGACGGCCCTCTACTCGACCGTCCACGGCGCGGGCCGGGTAATGAGCCGCACCGCCGCACGGGGAAAGCGTCACCGCCGGACGGGCAAGGTGCTCAAACGCGGGAAGGTGTCCCGCGAGATGATGCACGACTGGGTCGACCGCAAAGGTGTGGTGCTGCGCGGCGGCGGCACGGACGAGAGCCCCCATGTGTATCGAAGGCTGCCCGATGTGCTGGCCGCCCAGGGGAACACGGTCAAAGTGCTACACACACTCCGGCCGCTGGTGGTGGTCATGGCGGGCGGGGGCCGGTAGGTGGTGGACATGGCCGTGCCGCCCCGCCACACTCCGCCCAGCGAAAACACGACACGAGGTGATCGTTCACCATTCCGGCCGCTTGCATGAAGGCGTAGCAGATCGTCGGGCCGACAAAGCGGAATCCGCGCCGCTTCAGCTCCCTGCTCATCGCCTGTGACGCGGGAGAAGACGCAGGGACTTCATCGAGCCGATGCCACTCGTTGTTGATCTGCTTCCCTCCAGTAAAGCTCCAGAGTAAGTCGGCGAAGCCCTCGCCGGATTCGCGCAGATCCAGCCACGCCCGGGCGTTGCCGACGGCGGCATGGACCTTGAGCCGGTTCCGCACGATCCCTTCGTCCGCAAGGAGCGCGGCGACCTTCCGGTCGCCATAGCGGGCCATGCGCTCCGGATCGAAGCCATCGAACGCGCGCCGGTAGCCCTCGCGCTTCTTCAGGATCGTGTACCAGCTCAGGCCCGCTTGCGCCCCTTCGAGCAGGAGCTGCTCGAAGAGCTTGAGATCGTCCCGAACCGGGACACCCCACTCTTCGTCGTGATAGGCGATGTAGAGTGGATCGTCGTTCACCCAATCACAGCGAATTCGGTTCATCGAGGGCCTCAGGGGCGGCAGGGACGGGACCTTCGGAGCAGTCAGCTCCGTGAGAACTGCCGCCGATAGCGGCGGGTCCAAACCGCGATCGCCGGAAGGCCGATTATCGTCGGGAGCATCCAGGGCAACATGATCATCGGGCCGGCCAGGTCGTAGGAGAAGAAGCGCTGGGCCCCGAAGACCGCGAATGCGGTGTGGAACGCGATGCCGCCACCGATCATCGATCCCAGGTGAGAGTACAGCCAGCCCATCGGTTCCGCGCCCGGATTGCGCATGCGACGCAGCATGTTGGAGCCGGCAACGATACCTACCGGACTCAGCCCGAGCAGCACGGGCGAGACGGCGGACCAGACCGCGACGGCCAGCACCACGACCAGGGTGCTGCTCGCGATGCACGTCCACGCAAGCGCCTCGTGGAACGGAGTGCGAAGCGACTCCGGGGCTCTGCGCGTGGCCAGCACCCGGATGCCCTGCCGGACATTCGCGAACGTGACCACGCCGAGGTAGCCGAGGAAGACTGCAATGCCGTAGAGCTCCGGGTCCTCCGCGAGACCCAGGCCCTGACCCATGTACGACACGATTCTGCCGGCCGCCGCGGTCACCGCCGACAGGGTCACGACGTAGGCCGAGTACGCGTAGACGCGACCTGCCTGCACGTGCAGGCGGCCGCCCTTGCGGGCGAACACAGGCACCCAGAACGCGGCGAGTCCCACGAATCCCGTTGTGACGTGGACCAGGACGACTGCGTCGAACAGGAGGGTGCTGGTGTTCATCGTGTCTCCTCCAGAGTACGGCACTCGCCGGTGTCGTCGCCGGGAGGCGCCATCGTCAGCCGACGATCGATCGCCGCAAGCGTCTCGTCGCACCACTCCACCTTCGATCCGATGGAGCGAATGCCCATGCGCAGGGTCGCGAACTGATGGAATCCCGCGTCGGGGTAGTGTTCCGGCGCGTTTCCATATGTGCCGGTGATGTCGGTTTCGATCGCTCGCAGCCGGGCGAGCCATTCGTTCAGGCGTTGCCTCAGAGCGGCCATGAACGCGCGGGTCTCGTGCAGGTCTCCGACGGTGTCCATGAAGAAGACCTGGGCCAGGTACGCGAAACGCTCCACGCCGACCACCGGACCGCCGCGCAGCCACTCCGACAGTTCCTCGCGACCTTCGTCAGTGAGGGAATAGACCCTGCGATTCGGCCCCTTCTCCGACGGCTCGACGCGGCTGTGCAACAGGCCCTCGCCTTCCAGCCGCCTGAGCGTCGGGTAGATCTGCCCCAGTTCGGCACTCCAGAAGTGCGAGATGGTCTCGTTGAAGGTGGCCTTCAGGTCGTACCCGGTGGCCGGTTCCCTCAGGAGTCCGAGAAGGATGTGCTTGAGGCTCACGGTCCTCTCCCCCAAATGCGTGTCACTATATCAAATGTGATATAGCGATCCTAACAGGGGTTCCGCCGAGCGTCAAATACGGCTGACTCGAGGCCGGGGTCCTGCCGGGGCCGAAGGCGGCCCCCTACCCCCGTATCTCCGCGTCGATCCCCTCCTCGCCTTCCCATTTCCCGACCACCGCCGCCGCGCACGAGTCGCTGTAGACGTTGACGGCCGTCCGGGCCATGTCCAGCGGCCGGTCGATGGAGAGCATCGCGGCGACGATCAGCATCGCCTGAGGATTGTCGCCGATTCCGATCGCGCCGAGGATGATGAAGATCACCACCAGCCCGGCGGAGGGAACCGCCGCGGCACCGATCGACGCCAGCAGCGCCGTGAGCACGACGACGACCTGGGTCGCAAAGCCGATGTCGGCTCCCAGCGCCTGCGCGATGAAGAGCGCGCCCACGCACTCCATCACCGCCGTGCCGTCCATGTTGACGGTGGCGCCCATGGGCAGCGTAAACGACGACACGCGATCGGACACCCCGACCTTTTCCTGCACGGTCTTCAGGGTGACCGGCAGGGTGGCCGCGGACGAACTCGTCGAGAACGCCACCAGCAGAGGCTCCCTCATGTTCATCGCGTGCTTCCACGGAGACACGCGCGCCCAGAAGTACAGCAGGAGTGGCAGCGTGATGAAGAAATGGATGGCGAGACCCGACGTCAGTCCCACGACGTATTGAGCCAGGTTGCCGAAGGCCATCAGGCCCGTCTCGGTGACCATGGTCACCATCAGCCCGAAGACTCCGATCGGGAGCAGCTTGATGATACCCGTCGTCAGCGCCATCATCGCCTGGAAGAGCGCGCTGACCAGGCCCGTGATCTTCGAGCGCGGACCCTCCGGCAGGGTTGTGACGGCCGCTCCGAAGACGATGCAGAAGAAGATGACCATCAGCATGTCGCCGGCCGAGGCCGCCCCGAAGAAGTTGTCGGGCACGATGGTGTAAAGCAGATCGACGAACGACTCCGGTGTGGCGAGGTCGGGGGGCTCAGCCCCGGTGTCGGTCACCGGATACCCCCGGCCCGGATTGATGATGTTGAAGAGGAGCAGGCCGGTAAGCGCGGCCAGGAGGCTCGATACCAGGTAGTACCCCAGCGTCTTGCCGAACATCCGGCCCACCGTGCGCCCGCTGCCGGCCGATGCCACCCCCGAGACGATGGAGGTGATGACCAGCGGCACGATGATCATCCGCAGGAGCCGCATGAACAGGCCGCCCACCCAGCCCACGTTGTCCGCGACGGTTGCTCCTCCCGGAGACAGACCGATGCCGATGCCCAGCAGCATCGCGATCAATACCTGCCAGTGAAGACGCTTGTACCAGGGTTGGTCGGGGTTGTAGTCCATGGGTCTCTCTTTGGGAGCAGGAGGCTGAGAAAAGGTGGGCTCCGAGCCCGGCGCGGATGTCCGCAAACTCTTGGCCAAGGCGGGAAGGTGGTGGCCGCGATTCCCATCCGTCAAGTTGAGGGGGTTCTTCGAGGCACTGCACGCCTGGAACGGGGGGAGATGATCAAGACCTGGCCTGCCGCGATTCCGTTCTGGGGAGCCGTGCTGTCGGCGTCCGTGCCGGGCGCGTCCGGGCAGGAGCCGACTGCCGCGCGCAGCTACGATTCCCCCCGGGCCTCCACCCCCCCGGTCATCGACGGCCAGCTCACCGATCCCGTCTGGCAGCGATCCCCCTGGACCGAACCGTTCGTTGACATCCGCGGCGACGGCTGGCCGGCACCCGCCTGGACGACACGCGCGAAGATCGCCTGGGACGACGCCCACCTCTACATCGCGGCAGAACTCGAGGAGCCGCACCTCTGGGCCACCCTCGCCGACCGCGACGCGATCCTCTACCGCGAGCACGACTTCGAGGTCTTCCTCGACCCCAACGGCGACGCCCTCGCCTACTACGAACTCGAGATCAACGCGCTGGGCACCGAGTTCGACCTCTTCCTCGACCGCCCCTACCAGCGCCGCGGGAAGGCCGACATCGGCTGGGACATGCCCGGTCTCCGCACCGCTGTCCAACTCGACGGCACCCTGAACGACCCTTCGAACCGTGATTTGGGATGGAGTGTCGAGATCGCGATCCCGTGGGCGGCGTTGGTACCCCCGGCCAGCTACCGGTCCCAGTCGCGGGGGGAAGCTGGCGTCACCGACACTGCCGGCCTATCGGAACGTTTTTCCCGCTCCTTCCGGCACGGCGCACCACCGCGCCCCGGCGACACCTGGCGAATCAACTTCTCGCGCGTCCAGTGGCCCCTCGTAGTCGTCGACGGCAAGTACCGCCGGGCCCGCGTACCGACCCCCGAGGACCGGCACCCCGAACACAACTGGGTCTGGTCGCCACAGGGAGAGATCAACATGCACATCCCCGAACGGTGGGGTATCGTGCGCTTCGTAGCCGGGCCCGGGCGATGAAGCGGGTGCCGCCAGTGAACCGGCGCGAGTTTCTCCGCACGGCCGGCGCCGCCACCGCCGCGACCGCGCTCACCGGCTGCGGCCCGCGCGACGAGCGTGACGGTAACGTGGCCCCACCCGGGGCCGAGGCCCCGCGGAGCTTCACCGCCTGGACCTGGGTGCATGGCAACCGCGACTACGACGTGTCGGAATGGCGCCGCCGCTTCGCACGCCTGCGGGAGGCCGGGATCGAGGCCGTGCTGGTCGGCGGCGGCGACATCGCGCTGGTCTCCGGAGCCGCCCGGGCCGAGGGGCTCCGCTTCCACAGCTGGTTCTGGACGCTGAACCGCAACGGCGACGAATGGGCGCAGAACAACCACCCCGATTGGTTCACCGTCAGCCGCAACCTCGAGTCGTCGCTCGAACACCCCCCCTACGTGGGCTACTACCGGTGGGTGTGCCCGTCGCGCGAGCCGGTACGCGAGTATCTCCGCGGCCTGGTGGGCGAACTGGCCGCGAACCCGGCGGTGGACGGCGTGCATCTCGACTACGTGCGGCACTGTGACGTGATCCTGCCGCGCGGGCTGTGGGAGACGTACGACCTCGTGCAGGACACCGAGCTGCCCGAGTTCGACTTCTGCTACTGCGACGTCTGTCGCGAGCGCTTCGCCGCGCTCGACGGACGCGATCCGCTCGACATCCCCGACCCGCCGGCCGACGAGGCGTGGCGCCGCTTCCGCTGGGACAGCGCTCCGTGAACCAAGAGTATCAAGGTAAGGAATCGTCTAAGTTCAATAGGGACTGCACGATCTGCCATCCTTGCCTTTGAACGACACTTGGGGCCGTGGCGCCGCAATCGCGGGATTGTCGGCGTCAATTGACGGGAGAATGCCGTGTCGATCAGAACGTGAGGTCGAGCGCAATTCTGAATCCCAGGTTGGGGTTTTGGCCGGGCAGTTGGCTGCGCGATCCCTCGATGCCGAGCCGGAGGGTTTGGCTGACGCTGTACCGGCTTCCGAACGACCATGAGCGGTTCCGCCCATCCGCCGAGAGCCGGGTGTAGTTGTCGAGCGCGCCTCCGGTGCCGGAGTTCCCGATCCCGTAGCCGGCTTCGGCGTCGAGCCGCCAGTCCCGGCCCGTGGCGGGTGTCACTGCGTGGAGCGTTCCGCCGTCCATGAGTCCGTGGACGCCGCTCCGGTCGTGTCCGTGCCGGGGGCTGAGCGCGAGCCGGAACCCTTCGCCGCGTGTTCCGGGATCGAACGCGAGCCTTAGCGCGGCGCCCCATTCACGGTGTCGGCCGGACCCGAGGGCGAGTCTGCCCCTGAGGTCGAGGTCGAGCCCGTGGGCGGCGTATCCGACCGAGGCCCCGGTCTCGGCGCCGCCGCCCGTGTCGGCGTCGCCGCCATCGTATCGCGCCCCCGCCTGGGTGGCGAGCTTGAGTCCTCCCGTCGTCCATGACGCTTCAAGGAGCGCGCGTGCGCGCGAGGCCGTTCCTTCGCGCTCGCCGTCTTCGGCGCTCATGCCGACGGCGAACGCGTCGCCGTTGAGCGCGAGCCCGAACGCGCCGCTGCGGGCGAGCGGCACCCTGACGCCGCCCGAGAGCATGCGCAGCGACGCGCCCGTGTCGCCGTGTCGGTCGTCGTCCCGGACATCCCCGCTTCCGTATCCGGCCATGGCCCAGAGTCCGATTCCGGGAGAAGGCTGGAGGAACAGGTAGGGATGGACGCTGTTCATGTCGTGTCCGAGCGAGCCCTTGGCGGAGCGGCGCGAGTAGTCGAGGTCGCCGTCGCTGCGCATGAGCGACACCCCGAGAAGCGCGGAGGAGCCGATGCGTGCGTCGGCCCCGACGGTGAGCGCGCGGAGCCCGCCGTCGTAGTCGATGCCGGGGTCGCCGCGGAACGACTGCGCGGACCCTTCGGCCCAGAGCCCGATCCTGGGCCGCCCCTGGGCGGACTGCGGCCCGAGCGCGGTCGCGAACGATACGCTCGGCAACAGGCGCCGGACGGCCTCCCGCCCGGTCGGAAGATCGACCGACCCGGACCGGCGGGCCATGTCGGCCGCGGAGGAAGCATTGAGCGGCGCGCCGGTGAGCGAGGCGAGGGTGCCGGCGGCGCGTCCGGCCCACTCCGCCGCCGATCCGGGCACGCCGGTGCCGGGGCTGCCTCCCGCGGGCCGCATGACGGCGTCGATGCGCGCGCCCACGGCTTGCCGCGCGCCCTCCGCGACGGCGCGCCCGAAGACGGCGAGTCCGAGGTCGAACGCCTCGTCCCGGAGCGGGCCGGGGTCGCGGTCCGCGATATCGACGGTGGCGGAGGAGACGGCACCGGCGCTCACGGCTTCGGGCAGCGCGCCCAGCCCGAGCGCGAGCAGGCCGGACCCGGTCCCGGCCGGGACTTCGAGCACGAACGCGGCGAGCGAGTCGCCGGGCTGGAACACGACGGAGTCCGGCAACGCCGCCTCGAAGGAGGCGGCATGCGTGGCCGCAAGGGCCACGGCCACCCGCCGGTCGGCTGCGGGGCTCGCCCGGAGCGTGATCTCGGCTCCCGGCCCGCCCGCGACGGTCGAGTACTCCGCTTGGGCGTACTCGACCTCAAGCTCGGTCAAGGAACCGTCCTCGACCACGGACCTGGAGACCCGGTCTCCCGCGACCGCCGCCACGACGATCCGCGTGGTCGCCGGGACGCCGACCGCCACCCCTTCGGGCAGGTCGCCGAACCGGACGGCGAGAGTGTCGGAGGCCGAGAGACCGCTAGTGCTGACGGCCAAGGCGCCCGTACTCGCTCCGGTCTGGAACGTGACGGTGTGCTTGCCGTCTCCGGCCACGACCTCGATGGCGAGCGCCGAGGAGGCCGCGGGCGACAGGAGCACCGCGACATCGGCGGATCCGCCCGGCGCGGCCGTGTAGCTGTCCGCGCCGAACGAGACGACGGGCGTGGTCGCGCCGACGACCATCACGGCCGGACTCTCGGCCCGCTTGCCCGGCCCGTGGCCGTCGGTGTAGGTGAACACGGCGCGCAGGTACTTGCCCCTGTCGGCTGCGGTCGGGGTGTAGAAGCGCCGCTCCGCGCCCCGCACGACCATCGTCCACGCGGCGCCGTCGGGCGAACGCTGCCAGGTCCGCATCTTGCTCCGCTCGATCGAGCGGTCCTGGTCCGTCAGCGTCGCGGTCAGCCGGACGCCCACCCGCGCCACGTCCGCGCTCAGCGCGATTGTGCCCGGATCGTCCGCGTTCGTGACCCGGATCTTGACCGACGCGGTGTCGGCAAGCTCGCCGTCGCTGGCCTCGACGCGCACGGCGAGCAGCGTGTCGCCGCTCTCGTAGTCGAGCGCCGCGTCCTCCGCGACCGTGATCTGGCCCGTCGAGGAGTCGATCCCGAACAGGTCCTCGTCTCCGCCCGGGATCAGGCTATAGGACGGCGAGGTGCCGTCCGGGTCGGTCGCCGCCACGGGCGCGCCGACGTTCGTGCCGCCGGGAGAGTTCTCCGGCACCTCGCGCTCGTACACCGCGGGGAACGAGGGCGCCGCGTTCGCGGCCAGCACCTTCACCGCCGCGCTCACCGCCCGCTTGCCCGGCCCGTGACCATCCGAGTAGGTGAACACCGCCCGCAGCCACCTGCCCTTGTCCGCGTTCACGGGGTTGTACATGCGGCCCCTGCCGACCTCGTTCCACGAGTTGCCGTTGCGCGAGCGCTGCCATCGGCGCTGCGTGCCCGCCTCGCGCACGCCGTCCTCGTCCGTCAGCGTCGCGGTCGACTCGACGCCCACCCGCGCCACGCCGGGACTCAGCGCGACCTCGCCCGGGTCGTCCGCGTTCTTCACGCGGATCGTCACCGACGCCGTGTCCGCCAGCGTTCCGTCGCTCGCTTCGACATGCACCGTGTAGAGCGTGTCGGCGCTCTCGTAATTCAGCGACGCGGCCTCCGCGACCGTGATCCGGCCCGTCGCCGCGTCGATCTCGAACGGCGCCTCGCCGCCGCCAATGAGACCGTAGCCGAGTTCGTCGCCGTCCTCGTCTTCGGCCTGCACGGGCCTGCCGGCGTTCGTGCCGCCCGGCGAGTTCTCCGGCACGGACCTCTCATAGGCGTCCTTGCCGAACGCGGGCGCCCGGTTCGCGGCCAGCACCTTGACCGCGGCGCTCTCGGCCCGCTTGCCGGGACCGTGCCCGTCGGTGTAGGTGAACACCACGCGCAGCCATTTGCCCGCGTCGCTCGTCACGGGGTTGTACATCCGGCCCGTGGCGATGGTGCTCCACGAGTTGCCGTTGCGCGAGCGCTGCCACCGGCGCTTCCGGCCCGCGCCGAGCACGCCGTCCTCGTCCGTCAACTCGACGGTCGACTCGACGCCCACGCGGGCGGTCTCCGGGTTCAGCACGACCGCGCCGGGATCGTCCGCGTTCGTCACGCGGATCGTCACCGAGGCCGTGTCGGCAAGCTCGCCGTCGCTCGCCTCGACACGCACCGTGTAGAGCGTATCGGCGCTCTCGTAGTTCAAGGCCGCGCCCTCGGCGACCGTGATCCGGCCACTCGCCGAGCCGATCTCGAACGGGACTTCCCCGCCCGGCAGGAAGCTGTACGCCAGGTCGTCATCGTCGTCATCGTCGGCGTCGGCGGCCGTCACCGGATCGCCGACCGCCGTGCCCGCCGCCGAGTTCTCCGCCACCTCGCGCCCGTACGCGTCCGCGTCGAACTCGGGCGCACGGCGGGGCGGCGCATCGGTCGTCCCCTCGCCCGGGTCCGACCACGCGCCCGCGCCCTCCGAGCTGACGGCGCGCACCTGCACCCGGTAGGCGGTTCCCGCCTTGAGCCCCGTGATCGTGTGCGCGAGCACGACTTCCAGCCTTGCCGGGTCCGGCCAGTCGTCGTCCCCCTCCGCGCGGTAGCGATAATCGTAGCCCGTGATCGCCGGACCCTCGTTCGCGGGCGCGCTCCACGTCACGGCCACCTCTTCGCTGCCACCCGTCACGTCCGGCGCGTCCGGCTTGCCGGGCGCGGGAACGTCCGTCACCCGGATCGTCACCCCCACCGTGTCCGCAAGCGTTCCGTCGCTCGCCTCGACCCGCACCGCGTAGGAGTTGGGTTCGCCTTCGTGGTCCAGCGCCGCACCCGCCGCCACCTCGATCCGGCCCGTTCCGGCGTCGATCGCGAACGGCAGGTTGCTTCCGGCCACGAAGCTGTACGTCAGGTCGTCATCGTCGGCGTCGGTGGCCGTCACCGGATCGCCGACCGCCGTGCCCGCCACGGAGTTCTCCGCCACCTCGCGCTCGTACGCGTCCGCGCCGAACGACGGCGCCGCGTTCCCGGGCTGCACCTTCACCGCCGCGCTCACCGCCCGCTTGCCCGGACCGTGGCCGTCGGAGTAGGTGAACACCACGCGCAGCCACATGCCCTCGTCGCTCGTCGCCGGGGTGTACATCGGGCGCGAGCCCACGTCGTTCCACGCGCTGCCGTAGGCCGAGCGCTGCCACTTTCGGCTCGTGCCCGCGCCGCGCACGCCGTCCTCGTCCGTCAGGGCCGCGGTCATCTCGACGCCCACGCGCGCCACCTCCGGGCTCAGCGCGACCTCGCCCGGATCGTCCGCGTTCGTCACGCGGATCGTCACCGATGCCGTGTCCGCAAGCTCGCCGTCGCTCGCCTCGACACGCACCGTGAACAGCGTGTCCGCGCTCTCGTAGTTCAGCGCCGCGCCCTCCGCGACCGCGATCCGGCCCGTCGCCCCGTCGATCTCGAACGGCGCGCCGCCTCCGGGCAGGAAGCTGTACGCCGGTTCGCCGCCGTCGTCGGTGGCCGTCACGGGCTCGCCCACCGCCGTTCCAGGAGCCGAGTTCTCCGGCACGTCGCGCTCGTAGGCGTCCGCGCCGAACGACGGCGCCTCGTTGGCCCTGGTCGTCCCTTCGCCCGAATCCGACCACTCCCCCGCGCCCTCCGAACTCTTCGCGCGCACCTGAACCAGGTACGCCGTTCCGGCCTTGAGCCCCGTGATCGTGTGCGCGAGCACGACTCCCAGGCTTGCCGGGTCCGGCCAGTCGCTGTCCGCCTTCGCGCGGTAGCGATAATCGTAGCCCGTGATCGCCGGTCCTTCGTTGTCCGGCGCACTCCACGACACCTCCACCTGTTCCGTGCCGCCCGTCACCGTCGGCGCGTCCGGCTTGCCGGGCGCGGGAACGTCCGTCACCCGGATCGTCACCCCAACCGTGTCCGCGAGCGTCCCGTCGCTCGCCTCCACTTGCACCGCGTAGGAGTTGGGTTCGCCCTCGTGGTCCAGCGCCGCACCCGCCGCCACCTCGATCCGGCCCGTTCCGGCGTCGATCGCGAACGGCAGGTTGCTTCCGGCCACGAAGCTGTACGTCAGGTCGTCATCGTCGGCGTCGGTGGCCGTCACCGGATCGCCGACCGCCGTGCCCGCCGCCGAGTTCTCCGCCACCTCCCGCTCGTAGGCGTCCTCGTCGAACGACGGTGCCCGGTTGGCCGCCTCCGTCGTCCCCTCGCCCGGATCCGACCACTCCCCCGCGCCCTCCGAACTGACGGCGCGCACCTGTGCCTCGTAGGTGGTGCCTGCTTCGAGTCCGGTGATCGTGTGAGCCGACACCGATCCCGCAAGCGACACCTCCGTCCAGTCACTGTCCGACATCGCCCGGTAGCGAAGATCGTAGCCCGTGATCGCCGGCCCTTCGTTCGCCGGCGCGCTCCACGTCACGGCCACCTCTTCGATGCCGCCCGCCACCGCCGGCGCGTCCGGCTTGCCCGGCGCGGGAACGTCCGTCACCCGGATCGTCACCCCGACCGTGTCCGCAAGCGTCCCGTCGCTCGCTTCCACGCTCACCGCGTAGGAGTTGGGTTCGCCCTCGTGGTCCAGCGCCGCACCCGCCGCCACCTCGATCCGGCCCGTTCCGGCGTCGATCGCGAACGGCAGGTTGCTTCCGGCCACGAAGCTGTACGTCAGGTCGTCATCGTCGGCGTCGGTGGCCGTCACCGGATCGCCGACCGCCGTGCCCGCCACCGAGTTCTCCGCCACTTCCCGCTCGTACGCGTCCTCGCCGAACGATGGTGCCCGGTTGGCCGCCTCCGTCGCCCCCTCGCCCGGATCCGACCATTCCCCCGTGCCCTCCGAACTCTCCGCGCGCACCTGTGCCTCGTACGCCGTTCCGGCCTCCAGTCCGGCGATCGTGTGCGCCGACTCCGTTCCCGCAACGGACACCTCCGTCCATCCGCTCGAACCCTTCGCCCGGTACCGCAGATCGTAGCCCGTGATCGCCGGACCCTCGTTCTCCGGCGCGCTCCACGACACCTTCACCTGTTCCGCGCCGCCCGCCACCGCCGGCGCGTCCGGCTTGCCCGGCGCCGGAACGTCCGTCACCCGGATCGTCACCGCCGCCGCGTGCCCGAAGGTCTCGCCGCCCACCGTGTAGGTCGCCGCGACCAGCACCCTGTACGACTTCGGGCCGCGCTCGTAGTCCAGCGCCGCGCCCCCGGCCACCGTGATCTGGCCGGTCGACGCGTCGATCGCGAACTCCGCCGGGGGTCTGCCCGCGAGGTCGTAGCTCAACACCACGCCGTCCCCGGCCTCCGCCGTCACCGGCGCGCCCACCCTGGCGCCCGCCGGCGAGTTCTCCGGCACCGAACGCGTCACCGCCGCCGGGTCGAAGCGCGGCGACGTCCCGGACCTGCCCGGCTCCGACCATTCGCCCGCGCCCTCCGCGCTCACCGCCCGCACCCGCACACGGTAGACCCTGCCCGCCGCCAGGCCCCTCAACGTGTGCTCGAGCACGTCGCCCGCCGACACCTCGGTCCAATCGCCCGAGGAGGATGCAACCCGGTAGCCGAGATCGTAGCCGGTGATCGCGGGACCCGCGTTCGGCGGAGCCTTCCACCACACCTTCAGCGCCTGCCCGCCGCCCCGCAACGACGGCTTCGCGGGCCGCCCCGGCACGGGCACGTCCGTCACGCGGATCGTCACCGCCGCCGTGTCCGCCAGCATCCCGTCGCTCGCCACGACCGACACCGCGAGCAGCGTGTCGCCGCCCTCGTAGTCCAGAAGCGCGCCCGTCGCCACTTCGAGTTGGCCCGTGCGCGGGCCGACCGCGAACGACGACGCGGCTCCGCCGGACGCAAGGGAGTAGCTCAGCGGGTCCCCGTCCGCGTCGGAAGCCGTCACCGGCGCGCCCACGCTGGTGCCCGCGACCGAGTTCTCCGCCACCGAACGCGACGGCGTCCTGCTCCCGAAGGCCGGAGCACGGTTCGGAACCGTCACCGCGAACGCCTGGCTCGCCGAGCCGCCCCGGCCGTCGCTCGCCGTCACCGTCACCCGCGACTCGCCGCGCGAGACCCCCGTCACCGTCACTTCGCTCCCGCTCGCCGCGACCGTCGCAACCCCCTCCGCCGAAGACTCCGCCTCGTAGCTCAGCGGGTCCCCGTCCGGGTCCCGGAAGCGGCCCGACACGTCCACCACCGCCGTCTCGCCCGCCTCCACCGTCAGCGCCGGTATCGCGCCCGCCACCTCCGGCGCGGCGTTCTCCGGTCCGACCGTCACCGCGAACGCCTGGGACACCGTCGCGCCGTACGGGTCGCGGGCCGTGACCGTCACCTCCGACTCGCCCTCGGACACGCCCGTCACCGTGACCTCGCTCCCGACCGCCGCGACCGTCGCCACCCCCTCCTTCGACGACCCGGCCCCGTAGGTCAGCGCGTCGCCGTCCGGATCGCTGAAGTGCGCCGACACGTCCACCACCCTCGACTTCGTGGCCGCGACCGTCAGCGCCGGAATCGCGCTCGCCGCCTCCGGCGCCCGGTTCTCCACCGTCACCGCGAACGCCTGCTCGACCGACCCGCCCCGCCCGTCGCTCGCCGTGACCGTCACCCGCGATACGCCGGGGGACACGCCCGTCACCGTCACTTTGCTCCCAACCGCCGCGACCGTCGCCACCCCCTCCTTCGACGACCCGGCCCCGTAGGTCAGCGCGTCGCCGTCCGGATCGGTGAAGTGCGCCGACACGTCCACCACCTTCGATTCGCCCGCATGGAGCTTGACCCCCGGAATCGCGCTCGCCGCCTCCGGCGCCTCGTTCACGTCCGTCACCGAGATGTCCACGTCGCCCGTGTCGCTCGCCGAACCCCAGCGCACCGTCAACGTCACCGCGTACGAAGCCTTCGTCTCGTGGTCCAGCGCCCTCGCGACCCCGATCTTCGCGTCGGCGTCGCCCGCTCCGGCCGCCGCCACCGAGAAGTCCTCGGAACCCGTGCCCGACAGCGCATAGCTCAGCGTCCCGCAATCCCCCTTGGTCGCCACCTCCACCGAGCCGTCCAGGCCGTCCCCGACATCCGCGTCCTCGGGAACCGAAAGAGCCCCGTCCGACACCGTGATCTCGCACGGCTCCTTCGGCGCCGGATCCACCTTCACCGAAAACACCTGCGTCGCCGTCAGGCCCCCGCGGTCCCGCGCGGTCACCGTGACCGCCGCGCTTCCCGCGGCGCGGCCCGTCAGCTTCACCGGGCTTCCGCTCGCGTTCACCGTCAGCCTGCCCGTCGCCGAGGACTCGGACGTGAACGTCAGCCGGTCCCCGGCATCCTCGTCCGTGAAGTAGTTCGTCACGTCCACCGACTCCGGGTGCCCGACCCGGATCGTCCGCGCCCCGATCGAGCCAACACGCCTCGGCGCCTCGTTCACGTCCGTCACCGTGATGTCCACGTCGCCCGCGCCGGTCGCCGTGCCGCCCGCCTCGCTCACCGTCAGCGTCAGGTCGTACGAGTCCCGGCCCTCGTGGTTCAGTCCGCGCTTCACCTCGATCTTCCCGTCGTCGTCGTTCGCGCCCGCCGCCGCCACCGAGAAGTCGCCGGAACCCGTGCCCGTCAGCGCATAGCGCAGCGCCCCGCAATCCCCCGTCGTTGTCACCCCGACGACGTCGCTCACCGCGGTGCCCACGCCCGCGTCCTCCGGCACCGAAAGGGACGCGTCCGACACCGTGATCCCGCACGGCTGCGGCGCCGGCTCCACCGTCACCGAAAACACCTGCGTCGCCGTCAGGCCCCCGCGGTCCCGCGCCGTCACCGTGACCGTCGCGCCTCCCGCCGCCACGCCCGTCAGCGTCACCGGGCTCCCGCTCGCGTTCACCGTCAGCCTGCCCGTCGCCGACGACTCCGAGGTGAACGTCAGCCGGTCCCCCGCGTCCTCGTCCGTGAAGTAGCCCGTCACGTTCAGCGAAACGGGCTGTCCGACCCGGACCGTCCGCGCACGGATAGCGCCAACACTCCTCGGCGCCTCGTTCACGTCCGTCACCGTGATGCGCACGC
>JAPPJO010000001.1 GCA_028820325.1 Gammaproteobacteria bacterium
TCGAGTACTTCCGCATCCCGCGGGACACGCTGGTGGTGTGCGTGGGCAAGTCGACGTACGCGCGCTGCGGGATCATCGTCAACGTGACCCCGCTCGAGCCCACCTGGTGCGGCCACCTCACGCTCGAGATCTCGAACACGACGCCGCTGCCCGCGAAGATCTACGCGAATGAGGGCATCGCCCAACTGCTATTCCTGCAGGGAGACCGGGAGCCGCGCATCGCGTACGCGGACCGGAAGGGCAAGTACCAGGACCAGAAAGGGGTTACGCTGCCGAAGCTGTAGGGGCGCGCCTGTCCCTGGGGGCCGGCAGAGTCCGCGTCGCCCTTCGCCGGATTTCGTTGTCCTCCACCGGCGGACGCTGTCTCAAGGGGACGGCGTGACGGACCGGGAAGGCTCATTCAGGGCGCCGAACTCGAGCACACGCCTTCGCCTTCGTGGCGGTCGATGCCTGCCAGCCATTCCTGGAAACGGGCATTGGCGGGAGAACACAGGTCGGTGGACACCCAGTTGAACACCTGGAGCGGCAGATGCACGAACTGCTGCGGGAGCGGTCCCGTCAGTTGCTCGTTGCTGCGGAGGTAGAGCCTCTGAAGCCTATGGAGCCCCCCCAGCTCGTGAGGCACGGGCCCGGACAACTGGTTGTAATGAAGCCCGAGAAACGTGAGCGACGCCAACGCACCAAGTTCGTCGGGGATCTCACCCGTCAGCTGATTGCAGCAGAGGCTCAATAGCCGGAGGTGCGTGAGCCTGCCTAGGGTGGTGGGAATGGGACCCAAAAGTAGATTCCCATGCAGCCTGAGCTCGTTGAGGCGGGAGAGGTTGCCGAGGTTCGCCGGAATCGTGCCGGTCAGTCGATTGCCGGAGAGCCCCAGGTCCTCGAGGTTGGCCAGTCGGCCGAGTTCGGGAGGGATCGAGCCGGAGAATCTGTTGCCGTGGAGTCGCAGACTTCGGAGCCTCGCGAGGTTGGACAATTCGCTCGGAATCGGACCTGAAAAGTGGTTCGACACCAGGTTCAGTTCTTCAAGGTCCGCGAATTCGGCCAGGTAGGGCGGCAGCGTCCCATTCAGGCCGTTGGCCGACAGGTTGAGGGTATGAAGCCCGGTGAGGTGCCGGAGTTCATCAGGGAGGGGTCCCACCAGTCCGTTGACCTGGAGATTCAACGAGGTAACCCGTCCCTCCACGTCGGTGACCACACCACGCCAGGTGCCGATCGGCTGATCCGTCAGCCAGTTTTCGCTGTTCGTCCAGGTCGCCCCGCCGGTCGCGTTGTAGAGAGCGACGAGCGCCGCCCGGTCCCGGTTCTGGACTACGATGCGGGCGCTCGCGGTCAGGCTCGAGGCGGGCAACTGCGCCGAGATCCCGGCTGATCCCGGGCGTACCCCGGTCACCAGGCCGGCTGCGTCCACCGTCGCGACCGATTCGTCGTCGGACAGCCAGGTGACGTCGGCATCCGTGACCGCATTCCCGTTTGCATCCCGTACGTCCGCGGTCAACCGCAGCGTTTCCCGTGGGCTGAGCACTGCGGAGTCGGGAGAGACGGTCAGCGATGCCACCTCTTGCTCCACGGTGAAATTCACGGTCGCCGACACCGGGTCGGACGACGCCGAAACCGTAGCGCTGCCGTTTCCGACTGCGGTCACCAGCCCCGACGAACTGACGGTGACGACCGACTCGTCGTCGGAAGCCCAGGTGACGGTCGCGTCCGCGACCGGATGGCCGTTCGCGTCGACAACTTCCGCGGACATCTGCAACGTTCCCCCGAGGGCCCGCAAGACCTGTGGATCCGGCGTCAACCGCACCTCGGCGGCTTCTTGCCCCACGGACAGCTCCGCGACACCCGACGTCCCATCGGTGGAAGCCGTTACCTGGGCGCTGCCGTTACCTGTGGCCGTGACCAGCCCGTCGCGGCTGACCGTAACAACCGCTTCATCACTCGATTCCCAGGCGACTCTGGCACCCGCCACCGAATGACCGTTCGCATCGATGACCTCTGCGGACATCCGCAGCGTGTCGCCGATCGCCCGGAGAACGGTGGAATCCGGGGTCAACCGCACTTCGGCGGTCTCCTGCTCGACGGCGAAGTCCGCTACGGCCGACGCCTGATCGGCCGTAGCCGTTACCTGAGCGCTGCCGTTGCCCGTGGCCGTGACCAGCCCGTCGCGGCTGACCGTAACTACCGCTTCATCGCTCGACTCCCAGGCGACTCCGGCATTCGCCACCGAATGACCGTTCGCATCGATGACCTCTGCCGACATCTGCCGCGTGGTGCCGATCGCCCGGAGAACCAGAGAATCCGGGGTCAACCGCACCTCGGCGACCTGCTGTTCAACGGCTATCGCCGCACTCCCGGAAGCCCCGCCGCCCCGGACGGTGGCGGTCACGTTGGTAGCTCCGTTTCCGACCGCCGTAACGACTCCGGAAGCGTCCACAGTGACGATTCCTGCGTCGCTGCTTGCCCAGTTGACGGCGACGCCGGTCATGGGAGCGCCGGTCTGGTCGCGGACGGTCGCAGTCAAGTGGACGGTCTGCCCGAGGGAAGCCAGCACGGCGGAAGGAGGTGTGATTGCCAGCGTCGTGGGTACCGGCGGAGGTGCCTCGACCACCGTTCCCATGTCTCCGCAGGCGAGAATCAGAGCCGGAAGGAGGAGAAGCACATGCCGGAGGGGAGCGACACTGCCAATGGACGTCATGGAATCCCTCCAACGGGGAAGTCGGCCGTCGAGACGCCGGACATCCGGAAGGCCTGGAGCGAACGCGGAAAGAGTAGAGGCCGCTACGACCCCGGGTTCACCTCCAGCAGCTCGACCTCGAAGATCAGCACCGAGCCCGCGGGGATGAGGGGGCTCGGGGATTGGGTGCCGTAGGCCAGTTGCGGGGGGATGACGAGTTGGCGGACGCCGCCGACCCTCATGCCCGGGAGCCCTTCCTCCCACCCGTCGATGACCCTGCCGGCGCCGGTCGGGACGGCGAACGGCTGGTTGCGAGTGTGCGAGGAGTCGAAGAGAGTCCCGTCGTTGAGCCAGCCGTCGTAGTGAACGACCATGACATCGCCAGAGACCGTGGGTTCGCCCTCGCCTACCTCAAGGTCCCGGATGTAGAGCCCCGAAGACTGGCGATCCATCGCGGAGAGGTCGACGCCCAGGGACGAGGCGTAGCTGATCTGGGCGGGGTCCTGGAGTTCGACTTCGACCGGCCCGTTCTCGTCGCCGCCGCAGGCCGCCAATGTGAGGGCGAGGGGAAGGATGAGGGTGCGGAGGGGGCGCGCGGGAGAGGACGTGAGCATGTTTTTCCGGGTCGGTCGAGTGGGGTTCGATGTGCACAGCAAGCTAGCCGTAGCGGTTGGCGATGCACAGGGCGAAGGGCGACGCCATCCGGGGTTGCCAATTCTTGCCAAACCTCATATCCTCTGAGCATGAGCACCATGAACATCTCCCTGCCCGCCCAACTCAAGACGTTCGTCGACGAGCAGGTGGCGGGCCGCGGCTACGGCAGCTGCAGCGCGTACATCCGGGAACTTATTCGCGACGATCGAGATCGGGTGCACCTTCGCAGCCTCCTGCTGGAAGGCGCTGAGTCTCCACTCTCGGTCCTCGCCGACACCACCTACTTCGAGACACTGCGCACCGGGGTTCGCCGCCACTCGAAGGAATGACGCCGAGGTCCGTGGTCCTGCGGGCGTCAGCCCGACGGGATGTGGACGAGGTGGTCGCCCGCTATCTGGAAGAGGCGGGAGCGCAGGTGGCACTCGGGTTCATCGATGCCCTTGAAGGAGCCTTCCGGCAGCTCGCCGACCACCCGGATTCCGGGTCTCCCCGCTATGGTCAGGAATTGAACTTGCCGAGGCTGCGCTCTTGGCCGGTCAAGGCGCACCCGCATGTCGTTTTCTACATGATGGCGAGCGAGGTCGTCGATGTGTGGCGCGTTCTGCACGGGCGGCGAGACATCCCGGCGGGGTTACGGGACAAGTGACTTGTCGAAGGACAACCCTGACGTTACGTGCGGGTTATGCCAGGCCTCCCGAGATCGGATCGGGAGCCTCGATGGCCCAGTGCTCCGATTCGTACCGTTCGACGAGCGTCACCAGGGCTTCCAGCTTGTCGGACTCCGGCGTTCCTGCGGCGACTCCCATGAGGCGGTCGATCTCAGCGAGCGCCTCATTGTAGTCGGTTTCGCTACTGATGGGTCTGATCGTCATCCTGGATTCCTGGACTGGGAGGCGTCGATCTTGTCGTGCTGCGGGTGGGTTCCCACAAATCGCACGAAGCAAACGAGTTACCGGCCGAGGCACCCTTGGCCAACGTCTTGGAATCTAACCCGGAATCCCGTTGGGGAGAGAGAGAGCGGATGACGTTGATCGATCGAGTGCAGAAGTGGCGTGAGGAAGGGAGACGGCAATCGCTCGAGAAGGGCATCGAACAGGGTCGGCGTGAGGGCTTCGAGCGAGGTCGGCGGGAGGGCATCGAACTGGGAATCCAGGAAGGTGTCGAGCGGGGTCGGATGGCGGGCGAACGCGAGCTGGTGTCGTGGCTGGTCGCGCGAAGGATCGGTGCCGCCGCAGCCGTCCACTTTGTCCCGGTGCTCAACAGGCTTTCCGAGGAGGAGCGCGTCAGGGCCATCACGCAGTTGCCAACGCACAACAAGTTCGCGGACATCCGGGACCTCGATGCGGTCGACTCCGCCGAGGAGCTGGAAGAGCTGGCCGAGTCGGTGGCGGAGTGGGTCGCGCAAACGGACGCGTCGGAACTTGTGGACCGATTCAGGAAGTGGGTCCACTTGGTGGTTGCGCCGCACCTCTATTTCGCGAGAGGGACGCGGGAACCCGGAATCCTGGGCGAGCCGGCCGCGCCGATTCTGACGGTATTCGAGCAGTCACGGCAACTGGACGAGGAAATCGATGAACAGTGGTTCAACGAGGGCCTCGAACGAGGTCGACGCTGGGGCGTCGAGGACGGTTGGCGGAAGGGCATCGAGGCGGGCATGCAACAAGGACTCGAGCAGGGTTGGACGGAGGTGGAACGCAGACTCGTTGAAGGACTCATCGCCGAGAAGTTCGATCCGGGCGATGCCGAGACTCTTGCACCGGTCCTTGGCAGTCCGTCCGCCCCGGATCGCATGCTGGTGATCGGCGATGTGGTTCTCGACTGCGGGACGGCCGAGGAGGTCGTCGCGCGGATGGGGGATGGGTGAGCAGATCGTGGAGAGCACGTTCCACGACCTTTCTTCGCCGCCTCGACGCGGTGCTCGAGAGAAGATGGACTACAACGAGATTATCTTTGAGGTAGCCGACGCCCCAGAAGGCGGATACGAAGCCCGGGCGCTCGGCCACGGCTTCTTCACGCAGGGCGAGGACTGGGAGGACCTGAAGGAAATGGTCCGGGACGCGGTGCGCTGCCACTTTGCTGTCGACGTTGTCCCCGGCGTGATCAGATTGGACTACGTGAGGGATGAGGCGATTGCCGTATGAGACTCCCCCGCGATCTCTCTGGACGAGATCTCGCCGGTCGGGGGGGAGGATGGGTGAACATGGCCGAGGAAGCTGCCCAACCCTGACGTTACGGCATGCGCTACCGAATCTGTATCTCGTGCGATCACTGAATAATACGCGCCCCGTCGGTCGGACTCCCGCCAAATGACTCCCGCTGGTTCGTAAGCTTCAGCCGCCGGGTCTCCGGCGGGCTTCCAGTGCCTTCCGAAGCTGTCCCTCGTCGGCTCGCTGGTAGCACTGAAGCACCGTCTTGGCCGTCTTCCAGCCTCCCAGTTCGCAGAGCACCTTCAACGGTTGGTCCATCAGATCGCTGGCGAACTTGCGCCTCAACGAGTGCCAGCCCCTTCCTCGCTTCGCTTCGAGCCCCGCGAGCTTCTGCGCCCGGTTCCACCAGTAGCGCACCAGCGACCGGCCCGCACACCGCGTGGGATCCGTCGGCGCGGGGAGCACCGGACTCCCATCCATCCCCGAACTCCTCTCCCTCGCCTGCTCCAGAACCGCGAGGGCCTCGGCGGTCACCGGCGTGGCGTGCTCGTATCCGGTCTTCTCGTGCTCCGCCCTCCACCGAATGACTCCGCCTTCAAGGTCGATGTCCGGCCACCGCAAGTGACGGATGGCCCCGATCCGGTGTCCCGTCTCGTGCGCGAGCACGAGCGCAACGTGGAAGCGCCAATCGACCTCTCGGGACACACCGAGAAGCGCTTGGTACTCCTCCTCGGACAACACCACCCGCCTGGGGTTCTTTTCCGTGGGAATCTTCAGGCCCTTCAGCGGGTTCCTGTCGAGAAGCAGACGGCCTCGCTCGTCCTTCGATCTCGCCGCCCAGTTGAGCACGGCGATCAGGAACTTCAGATCGTGTTCGAGCGTCGCGTCGGACACCGGCTTGCCGCTCGGACCGATGCTGCCCGCGCGCCGCGCCCGTATGAACCGGTCCCAATCGCGCTGAGAGAGCGTCTCGGGACTGCGGCCCCGTCCGAAGAACCGGAGGAACATCCTCGTCGCCGCCCGGTCGGACCGCTGCGACGCCTCCGCCTTCGTGGGCGTCACCTCCTCACCGTAGATTTCAAACAGCTTGTCCAGCGTGAGCGGCTCGGCCTCGGCTTCCGCCTTGCCGTTCGGGTTCGGGCTTGCGAACCCGGCGGCGAATTCGTCCGCCTGCTTCTTCGCCCTCACCCAGTCGCGGTGCCCGAGGGAGCGGCTCCGCCTGCGGCCGTTCTCGCGCCACTCCACCTGGAACAGGCCGGTTTTCGGGTCTGGGAACACCCTTACCCTGTTCCGGCCCCACTCGCCGGCGCCGTAGCTCCGGCGGCTTCGTTTCGTGCGTGCCATCGTTCGATTCCTCTCTCGATGGACTGCACGATCTGCGCGCACGAAGTATCGCGGAGACAAGCCGGGTCCGCCAGAAAGAGCTGCTCGGTGCGCGTGGCATCCTCCCGAAATCGGACCGGAAACATGCCGTCTGCCGGCGGCGCCCGAGCTTCACGATCTTCGGACGGGAAACACAGATTTGAAGGCGATTCTCGGCAACCCCGATGCCGATCCAGAGGCGCACTGCGAAGCGGAGATCGATGTGCACGAGAATCCGTTTCGGGCGTGCACACCGCAGATCCCCCAAGTTGCTGTCAGGTTGTGGGTTGTCCGGTGGTCGCGGAAGGGCGGATGGCATCCGGGCCTTGAGGCCGATGACGGGAGCGACCCCCCTCCGTGGACGCTTGGCGTGCCACGGCGTAGGGTTGGGATGTGCACATCCCGGACACCCTCCCTCGGGGGTCGCTCCCGTTCCATCAATCCTTGCAGGAAGGCTTTTGCGGCCGGCTTGGCCGGTCCAACCTGGCGTTTGTCTCAATGCGTGCTGAAGTCGAGGTGGCCGCCCATCTCGGCGAGCACGCGGATGCCGTCGGCCATGCTACGAGGATGGACGGTCGCTCCTTTGCCGCACGACAGCCCTATCCGATCGGAAGGGTCACGCCCGTCCGAAGCGTCAAGACACGTTGCCTCGGTCCGCTCAAGTACGAGTCTCCCTCTCCGATGGGAATGAGCCCGAGCGTGTACAGCAGGTCGAAGCTCACGCTCGCCCGCTCCGTCACGCCGACCGCGATACCTCCGCCCACGACAACCCCGAGGTCCATCGTGGCCTCGACCTCGTCGCGGCTCCCAGCGTCGCAACCGCCGGAGGCGGTGACCCGCTCCGGACCGAGCCGGGCCGACGCGTCGAAGTCGCAGTCGATCCGGCTCGCCAAGGTGGGACCGGCGAAGAACCGGACGGCGGAGTGGTCCGATGACGCCAAGGGGAATGTCGGCACGGCCAGCAGGGAGAACTCGAAATAGTCCAGCGCGATTTCCGTGGTGACGAAGATGTCGCCGTCCAGTCCGATCAACCTGCCGCCCTTCTGGGCGTACGCGACGCCAAGCTGCAATCCGATACGCTCCGAGGCCGGAAAGATCGCCGCCAACCCGACAGACATTCTCGTGAGGGACTCGGAACGCCATACGATGCCGTCGGGCGGGTCGGCGGTTATGGTCGTCCGGTTCAGGCCGCCGGTCAGCGACAGCGTGGCCTGCGCCAAGGCCGGAGAGGCGGTGGCGAAGATGCACAGGACGACGGGGAGAACGAGCGATGGCCGTTTCATCGGGAACCTCCTCATGTGTGTTGTGAACGAGACCACGGGGCTGCTACCATCAGGAGCGGATGAAGCGGGGATCGCTACCTATCCGCACCTCCCACGTTCGCGAGGAGGCGGTCGGGCACCTTCGGATGCGCGTCCCGACTGGGAGGTGAGGTTCGTGACCCTGCGGGGTTCTCTCGTCCTGCTCGGCGATGGAGGGATGTCCTCCGACCCGCTGGTCAGAGAACGGGTGCTCCGCCGCGTCAAAGCGGCGCTCGTACCGCCTTCCCGCAGGGATCGATGGTGCTGGAGCGACCCCTGAAGGCAGGGGCGCGGTGGTGTGAAAACACAACCGCCCCTATGCCATACCAGGCCCTCGGACTGGGGGGTCGCTCCAGCCACGGCACCGGTCGCCGGTGTG
>JAPPJO010000034.1 GCA_028820325.1 Gammaproteobacteria bacterium
GAGGGATGCCGCCGAAGCGCACCGCCAGATGGAGGCGAGCGCACACTTCGGCAAGTTGGTGCTGAGAGTGCGGGAGGAGTAGCTCGCACTACCGCCCGGCGGAGGTTTTCAGGATCCTGGGATCGTAGCGGTAAATCCGTAATCTCACCCGGCTCAAGCCGCGCGAAATCGGGATGAGCGGGATTGACGATGTAGTTGACCTCACCGATGACCACCGCGCTTGGCACTGCGAGGACGGCGGATTCCAGCGAGGCGAGCCATCGATCCCCAATCCTCTGGGTAGCGGGATGCAGGCTGGTACGGGCCCAATCGGCGGGCAGCGCCCGCAGATCCGCAGCCTTCACAAGGTGCTCCGGGATACCAACCGGAAGCTTCCGGTACCCTTTCAGCACATCGGTTTCCCGGAGATGAACGAGCAACTCCATGCTCGCCAGCGCCAGGCTGGCTGCCAAGTAGACGACCCGCCGCCCCGGGCTGTTCCAGCGCCCGCC
Organism: Gammaproteobacteria bacterium; assembly: GCA_028820325.1. Classification (GTDB taxonomy): domain Bacteria; phylum Gemmatimonadota; class Gemmatimonadetes; order Longimicrobiales; family Gaopeijiaceae; genus BD2-11. The sequence continues at coordinate 492 of JAPPJO010000034.1, forward strand.
ATTCCGAAGAGTGCCGTCCCCGGAGAGCATGGCTTTGACGGTGCGGGAGTACACCGGCGAGGCGAGGCGCCACCCTTGGATCAGTTCAGGCACCTCTAGCTGAAAATCCCGTGGCGAATCCGTCCGATGACCTGTTCCACTTCGCGGCTCCCCACCTCCGTGGATGCCCGTTCAAGCGGTGACTCGCCCTCGAGCAGATCGTGCGGATCCCTGAGCCAGCGGCTGGCCGCTTTGCCATCGCCCAGCATCATGTCGTGGACCAACGCCACCAGACGGGCCACGCGCACCAGGCGATCCGACTCCTCCGGGGTCAGCACTCCCGCGTTGCGCCGCCGGGCCAGGGTGGTGGGGGACAGATCGATGACCCGCGCGAGAGCAAGGCGCCCCACTCCAGCGGCGGCCGCGACCTCGTCCAGCGTCGAGAACGGGAGGCCGTTCCGTACCAGGGCCACCGCTCCCTCGCGAACGAGAAGACGGTTCAGGGCTGACCGCGACTCCGGCGGCGGATATCTCATTTCGATGTCCCCCAAATGGTATTTTGCCAACTTCCATATGGTGACATGGTAACGTCAGTTGCCCGGACCGGCAATGCAAGCTGTGGTGGGAACCGAGAGTTCCTGGTCAGGGAGCGCGCAGGCCCAGGTCGACACCGCTGATGTCGTACCAGTCTATCGCGCGATCGGGGACGCCGTCGGCATCGTCCGGTCCCGCCTGCCGCTCGACCAGGACGGCCAGGGTCGATCCAAGCACGTCGAAGCCGTGCGCCCGGTCTCGTATCCTGACGGTGCCGGCGTATTGGCCGTCCCGGTCGTAGATATCGAGGTAGGACCACTCGTCGCGGTCTCGGTTGGTCAGGACCCAAAGCCGGTCCTGACCGTCAAACCAGAGGTGCCTGGAATACGCCTTTGGCGTGTCCCGGGAAGGCGGAGGGGGCACGAATTCTCCACGCTGGGCGGCGTTTCGCCTGAGTTCCTCGACGTACTGGATGTCGCGTTCGTTCGGCAGTTCGAGGGTATAGGTGGGGGCCCGGATTACCTGGCCGCCACTATGATCCCTGCTTGCATAGTGAAGAAGGTGCCCGTCGCAGGCCGAGAACACCATTTGACCTCCGGGGGACACTACGCCAAACGCGAGCCCCCGAAACGAGGACGACTCGCACCCGGCCTCATCCGCCAGGTCCCTGGGGAAGACTCTCTCCCACAGGACTTCGTCCGACGCCAGGTCCAGCTCGACATGCCGCCACTGCATCCCCGCCAGATCCATGACGGTCCCGACCAATGAGGTCCCGAATGGCCCGGAAGGCGTGAAGAGGTCGGCCAGGAATCTGTCCGACATCAATCTTCCCGTGGGCGTGAAGACCGAAATCCGCATCAGGCCCCAGTCGATCACTCCGACGGTCTCGTCTGGTCCCCGGATGAGGAAGAAAGGCGTCTCGAATTCGCCCGGACCCTCCCCGCTCCGCCCGAATACGCCGATCTGGACATCATCCTTTCCCGTACAGTGGATGCGGACCTCGTAGGAGTCGATCACGCACGCCACCACCTCCGTCACCAACGCGATCGATTCGCCCTCGCTGAGCGGCGAACCCGAGCTGGCTACCGGAACCAGGCGAAGCGCAGTCTCGCCCGACTCCGGCTCAGTGCAGGAACCACTGACCGACACGGCCACGGCCAGGATGGGGACGAGCCTTGCCGGGGTTCGAAGACGAGCCCGGGGATCCAGTTGTCTAGTCACGTGAGACCATCGAAACAGATGTCCTTACCGGGATACCCACGGGAATCCGCAAGCTCCGTAGTCGGATCCGGTACCCTGGGCATGCAGACGTAGTTGCATGCGTCGCAGAACGTGGTTTGCTGACGGTCGTACACGCCACCCGCCTTCCTTGGCAGGCCGCGCGCGGCTCCCTAGGTTTGCCCGGACTCGCGGGGAGGCCCGCGGGCTCGATTCGAAAGCCATCACGGAGGATCCGTTCATGACGACCGCAACCGCACTGAAATCCAGGACCGCCGAAGACACGCTGGCTCGCAAGAGCCGCGACGAGGACGTCATCTCGGGCGGACACCTGGCCGCCCGGGCGCTGGCCAACGAGGGCGTCGACACCGTCTTCACGCTGTGCGGCGGGCACATCATCGACACCTACGACGGGTGCATCGACGAGGATATCCGCATCATCGACGTGCGGCACGAGCAGGTCGCCGCGCACGCGGCCGACGGGTACGCGCGCCAGACCGGCGGGCTCGGGTGCGTGATCACCACGGCGGGCCCGGGCTTCACCAACGCGCTCACCGGGATCGCCACCGCGTTCCGGTCGGAGAGCCCGGTGCTGCACATCGGCGGGCAGGGCGCGCTCACCCAGCACAAGATGGGGTCGCTTCAGGACCTGCCCCACGTCAACATCGCGCGCCCGATCACCAAGTTCTCGGGCGGGGTCCGCTCCACCGAGCGCATCGCGGACATGGTGTCGATGGCCGCGCGCGAATGCTTCGCGGGCACACCCGGGCCGAGCTACCTCGAGATTCCGCGCGACATCCTGGACCGCGAGATCCCGCTGGCCAGCGCGACCATCCCCGAGCCGGGCCGCTACCGCGCCTCGACCCGCTCCGTGGGCGACCCCCGCGACATCGAGCGCCTCGCCGACCTGCTGGTCAAATCCGAGCGCCCCGCCATCCTCTTCGGGCAGCAGGTGTGGGGCTGCCGCGCCCACCAGGAGGCCTGGGACCTGGTTCGCACGCTGAACATCCCGACCTTCACCAACGGCGCCTCCCGCGGGCTGCTCGGCCCGGACGATCCCCACTACTTCCACCGCACCCGCGGTGCCGCCTTCGGCAACGCCGACGTGATCGTGATCGTGGGCACCCCCTTCGACTTCCGCATGGGGTACGGCAAGCGGCTGCCCGCCGGCGCCAAGGTAGTCCAGATCGACCTCGACTACCGCACGGTGGGCAAGAACCGCGACGTGGACCTCGGGGTGGTGGGCCATCCCGGCGCCGTCATGGAGGCGGTGCTCGCGGAGGCCAGCACCAACCTCGGCGACGGCCCGGCCCGCCGCCTGGGCTGGATGAAGGAGCTGCGCGCCATCGAGGAGCAGAAGACCGAGAAGCTGATGCCGCTCTTCCTCTCCGACGCCGACCCAATCCATCCCTATCGGGTGGCGTGGGAGCTGAACGAGTTCCTCACCGAGGACACCGTCTACATCGGCGACGGCGGCGATGTCGTGACCATCAGCGCCCAGGCGGTCAAGCCGCGCGCGCCGGGCAACTGGATGGATCCGGGCGCCCTGGGCGGACTCGGCGTCGGCACCGGCTTCGCCATGGCGGCCAAGCTCGCGCATCCGAACAAGGAGATCCTCTGCTACTACGGCGACGGCTCCTTCGGCATGACCGCCTTCGACATGGAGACCTGCAACCGCTTCGGCGCGCCCTACATCGCCGTCATCGGCAACAACTCGGCGATGAACCAGATCCGCTACGGGCAACTGGCCAAGTACGGGCAGGAGCGCGGCAACGTGGGCAACCTGCTGGGCGACGTGCCCTTCTCGAAGTTCGCGGAGATGCTGGGTGGATACGGCGAGGAGGTGCGCGATCCAAGCCAGATCCAGCCGGCCCTCCAGCGGGCGCGCGAGTCGGTGCGCAGCAGTGGCAAGTCGGCGGTCATCAACATCTGGGTGGATCCCGGCGAATGGGCGCCGGGCACCAAGCGCCAGACGATGTACAAGTAGTCGCAGCCGGCCAGCCATAACCGAGCGAGCATCGGCAACCCGTGACCCGGACCGGCGATGAAGGGGTCCGGATACGAGTGACCGGCACCCTTCCGCCATCGATCAACCCTTAACCAGCAATCGGAGCCACCCGTCAATGAGCAAAGCACTCAACGGCATCCGCATCCTGGACATGACCCACGTCCAGGCCGGCCCCACCTCCAGCCAGCTCCTGGGCTTCATGGGCGCGGACGTGATCAAGCTGGAGTCGCCCTTCGGGGACGCCACCCGCAAGCAGCTGCGCGATGTGCCGGGGGCCGACAGCCTCTACTTCACCATGCTCAACTGCAACAAGCGCTCGATCACGGTGAACCTGAAGAACGAGCGCGGGAAGGAGGTCTTCACCCGGCTGGTGCAGGAGTGCGACGTGCTCATGGAGAACTTCGGGCCGGGCGTGCTCGACAGGCTTGGCTTCGGATGGGAGCGCGTGCACGAGATCAACCCGCGCATGGTGATGGCCTCCATCAAGGGCTTCGGCACCGAGGGTCCCTACGCTGCCTTCAAGGCCTACGAGAACATCGCCCAGGCGATGGGCGGCTCGATGAGCACGACCGGGATGTTCGACGGATCGCCCGTCGTGACCGGCGCGCAGATCGGTGACTCGGGCACCGGGGTGCATTTGGCGCTGGGCATCCTTGCGGCGCTGCTCCATCGTGAGCAGACCGGGAAGGGGCAGTACGTCGAGTGCGCCATGATGGACTGCGTGATGAACCTGGTGCGGGTGAAGTGGCGCGATCATCAGCGCATCACCCGCGGTCCGCTGGCGGAGTACTCGATTCAGGAGTTCGACGACTTCACCCCGCGCGCCGGCAACGACTCGGGAGGCGGGCAGTTGGGCAACTGCATCCACTGCAAGCCGGGCGGCATCAACGACTACCTCTACATCGTCGTGCAGGAGCACGTGTGGGAGGCGCTGGCGACGCGCGTCGGAGGCGAGGAGCTGGTCAACGATCCGCGCTTCTCGGACATCACCGTGCGGCGCAAGAACCAGGGCGCGATGTGGGACATCCTGAACGATTTCGCGAGCCGGTATACGAAGCGCGAGCTGATGGCCATCCTGAACGAGCTGAACGTGCCCTGCGGTCCCGTGATGAGCACCGCGGACCTGGCGGACGACGACCACGTGCGCGGCCGCGAGATGTATGTCGAACTCGACCATCCCGAGCGCGGGCCGTACTGGAACCTCGGCTGTCCCATCAAGCTCTCGGACTCGCCCGCGGAGATCACGCGTTCGCCGCTGCTGGGCGAGCACACCGACGAGATTCTCGGGGACGTGCTCGGGTACGGCGGGGACGAGATCGCCGAAATGAAGGAAGCCGGGGCCTTCACCTTCAAGCGCTGAGCCATCTCAATTAGCCAGGAGTCCGGGACCTTGAATAATCCCACGACCCAATCCGCCTCGAACGCCGACATCCTGGAGCGCCACGGAGCCTGGTTCGGGCATCCCGCCGGGCTCTCCACCCTGTTCTTCACCGAGATGTGGGAGCGCTTTTCCTACTATGGAATGCGCGCCCTGCTCATCCTGTACATGACCACTGCGACCACGCACGTGGTCCTGCGGGGCGACGGGTCCGAGGTCGCCAACCCCGGCATGGCACTCGATGCAGGAACCGCCGCCGCCATCTACGGCCTGTACACGAGCCTCGTCTACATCATGGCGCTCCCCGGCGGCTGGGTGGCCGACAACCTGTGGGGCCAGCGCAAGGCGGTCTGGGTCGGGGGCTGGATCATCGCCCTGGGCCATTTCACGATGGCGGTGCCGAGCACGTTCGCCTTCTTTCTGGGTCTCGTCTTCGTCGTTCTGGGCACGGGGCTGCTCAAGCCCAACGTCAGCACCATCGTGGGCGAGCTCTATCCCGAGGGGGGCGCGAGGCGCGACGCCGGCTTCTCCATCTTCTACATGGGGATCAACGTCGGGGCGCTGCTGGGACCGCTCATCACGAGCTTCCTGGCCGAAGGCTACAACTGGCACTGGGGCTTCGGTGCGGCCGGCGTGGGCATGGTGTTCGGCCTCATCCAGTACCGCAACCGGGCCCGCCTGCTGGGCGACGCGGGGCTCCTGAAGACGGAGGATCGCCCGGCGCAACTGGCGACGAAGTCGCGCAGGTTCTTCGGCACCTTCTTCGCCGTGGTCGTGGGCGTCGTGGCGTTCGGCTACCTGGTGTCGAACGGGGTGATTCCGGCCACGCTGTCGCAGATCGCGACGGTGCTGGGCTATGGCGTGCTGATCATCATCGCGGCCTACTTCGTCTACCTGTGGACGATGGGAGGCCACACCCGGGAGGAAAACCGCCGCCTGGGGGTGATCTTCTGGCTCTTCCTGCTGATCGCCGTGTTCTGGTCCGGCTTCGAGCAGGCCGGCTCCTCCCTCAACCTCTTCGGCCGCGACTATACCGACCGCAACATCCTCGGGTGGCTCATGCCCGCCGGCTTTTTGCAGTCGGTGAACTCCTTCTTCATCATCCTGCTGGCGCCGGTCTTCGGATCGCTCTGGGTCTGGCTGGAGCGGCGCAACCGCAACCCGTCGATTCCCATGAAGGCTGGGCTGGGGCTGGTGGGGCTGGCGATGGGGTTCTTCGTGCTGGCCTGGGGCGCTGCGAACGCCACAACCGACAACCTTGTGAGTCCCTCCTGGCTCGTGGTGACCTACTTCTTCCACACCGTGGGTGAATTGTGCATCTCGCCCATCGGCCTGTCGGCGATCACCAAGCTGTCGCCCGTGAAGCGGGTGGGTCAGATGATGGGCGTGTGGTTCGTGGGCGCGGCGCTGGGGAACCTGTTCGCCGGGCTGGTTGCCGGGCAACTGGTGGACCTCGCCCCGGGAGCGCTCTTCCAGAACGTCGCGATGACCATCGGCATCGTGGGCATCGTGGGCCTGCTGGCGGCGCCCTGGGTCAAGCGGTTGACGGGGGGGAAGAGCTAGAACCGCTACAGGACCGGCTTGTCGTTCCTCGTCATCGTCACGCTCGTGGAGCGGCTGGCGCTCTCTGCCGTCCGCTAAGGCATCTTGTCGGCAACTGTAGATTATCTTAACATGATCTACTGCTAACCGCCTGATGGAGATGCCCGAGCGATGTCGAGCACGATCAACGTCAAGACGCTCCGCAACGAGATGGGGCGGATCATCGAGCGCGTCCGCAAGGGCGAGGATTTCACCGTGCTTTATCGCAGCCGCCCCGCGTTCCGGATCGTGCCGCTGAGCGGCGTCTTCACCCACGGCGTCGCCGAGGACGATTCGCTCTACCGGGCCGAGGCGGTTGGCAGATCGGACGATGGCTTGACGGCGGAAGAACACGATCGCTCGCTCTACGGGCCACCGCGTGCCTGACCGCACGCTCTTCGTCGACACCGCGGGCTGGATGGCCATGGCGGACGCGGCGGATCCCATGCACGAGGCCAGCCGGGGATCGCGTGACGCGTGGTTGCGGAGCGGAGGGAACCTCCTCTCCACCGACTATGTGATCGACGAGACCCTGACCCTGATTCGGATGCGGCTGGGGCTCGGCGCCGCGGCCCGCTGGTGGGAACAGATCGATGCCAGTTCCCGGCTTCGGTGGGAGTGGATCACGCCTGCGCGCGCCGGGAAGGCCAGGCGCTGGTTCTTCGACTGGAATGACAAGGCGTTCTCATTCACGGACTGCACCAGCTTTGTCGTCATGCGGGAGTTGCGCGTCCGGACGGTCCTGACGACGGACCGCCACTTCTCGCAGGCCGGGTTCGATCCGCTTCCGGGACGATATCCGCCCGGCCGGGGCGGGACGCGCAGTCCGCGGATGCCCTGAGGTGGATGGTGCCGCTATGGCCTTGAGGCGCCTAAGCCCGGGCCGCCCCACGCAGCGACAGCACCACCCCGACCCCCACCACGGTCAGCGCGCCGATCACGTTGTGCCACAGGAACGAGACGTCCGGTGCGCCGAAGGTCACGGCGGCGACTGCCCCCATCCCCACGAGCAGACCGACGAACGCGCCGGCCGCCCTGGCCCGGGGCACCATCGCCAGCAGGAAGACGCCCAGGATCGAGCCGTAGAAGAATGAGCCGAACCGGTTCACCACCTCGATCAGCGAGCCCAGGCTGACCGCGTAGAGGGCGACGAAGCAGGCGAACACCCCCCAGAACGCGGTCGCGGCCTTCGAGACCGCCAGGT
>JAPPJO010000162.1:0-7756 GCA_028820325.1 Gammaproteobacteria bacterium
CTCACCTCTCGCGCCTCCCCCGGTTCAGGCTCATCTCCGTATTGGAAAAGACTGCGGTCCAGGGTTGTTCGGCTTGTCTATTTCGTCACTTCGTTCTCGCTCTTGTACTTGTCGCGGACGTCGGCGATCGTCATGTCGCCCACCGCGCGATACTTGCCTGACGGGGCAGAACCCAGGTCGTAGCCGCACAGCCTGCCCGTCTTCTTCGTTCCCGCCAACTCCTGCCAGCCGGAGCCGGTGTCGCGTTCCCACCACGTCTCGTGGTAGCCGTACTTCCTGCCATTCAGCGTGAAGCTGCTGGCGACAATGCATCCGTCCTTGCCGACCACGTTGGTGAGGCCGCCGAGTCGAAGGGTCAGGCCACCGTCGTCGCGCACCCTGAATCCGGCGAGCGTCTTGTAGTCGCCGCCGGTGTCGTCCGCGACCGTGACGCTGAACGCCTGCTCGGCGGTGAGGCCACCGGGGTCTCTCGCCGTAACGCGAATCGTCGCGCTGCCATCGGCCACCGCCTTGACAGTCACGATGTCTCCCGAGGCGGACACCGTCGCGACGCTCGCGCTGGAGGAACTGGCCGTGTAGGTGAGCGCGTCGCCGTCCGGGTCGCGGAAGTAGTCCGAGGCATCTACGGTCGTGCTGTCGCCCGGCTTCAGCGTCTTCGCGGATATGGATCCCACTGTCCGAGGCCGCTGATTGCCGCTGTCGCCGCCCACGGTCACTTCGTTCTCGCTCTTGTACTTGCCGCGAACGCCGCCCACGGTGAACTCGCCCGCGAACCGGTACACGCCGGCCTGCGCGTTCGCGAGACGGTATCCGCAAAGCTGCCCGTTCCTCCGGGTGCCGGAGACCTGAGCCCAGGCGGAACCGGCGGCGTTGTCCTTCCTCTGCCATTCGGTCCAGTGAACCTCGTAATCCACGCCGTTGATGGTGACCCGGCTGGCTCCCACGCATCCGCTGTTCGTGAAGTTGCCCCACTTGAGAGCGCCCGATTGCGTGATCGTCAGCCCGCCGATCGTCTTGTAGTCGCCGCCTGTGTCGCCCGCCACCGTGACGCCGAACGCCTGCTCGGCGGTGAGTCCGCCGGGGTCTCTGGCCGTCACTCGAATCGTCGCGCTGCCATCGGCCACCGCCATGACGGTTACCGTGTTCCCTGAGACGGACACCGTCGCAACGCTCGCGTTCGAGGAACGGGCCGAGTAGGTGAGCGCGTCGCGGTCCGGGTCGCGGAAGTAGTCGGAAGCGTCCACCGTTCCGCGGTCGCCGGGCTTCAGCGTGACGTCATCGGGGGTGCCCACCCTGACTGGGGATCGGTTGCCGGATTCCGAATCGCAGACCGGCCCTCCGCTGTAGTTGTCCCCCTCATCCGAGGGAATTGAGGCGAGCCACGCCTGAAACGATGGGTCGGGTGGAGAACACAGGCCGGTGCCGCCCCAGTAGAACCCGCTGAAGAGCAGAGACTGCAACGCCAGCGGGAGCGGTCCCGCCAAGCCAGCATTGCTGCTGATCGCCAAGTTGTACAGGGCGGTGTTCCCGAGCTCGGCGGGGACCAGCCCGCTCAGTTCATTATCGTGCAGCCACAGCACCCGCAGGTTCTCCCATGCGCCATAGGAGTCCGGCGTGGGAATGGGGCCCGTCAGCTGATTGTCGTAGAGCCACAACGCCTCGATATCCCGAAGGTCGGCCAGTTCGGGCGGGATCTCGCCGGTCAGCTTGTTGCCGCTGACGGAAAGGTACAGGAGGTCGTACCGAAGCTTTCCAAGTTCCATTGGGATCGAGCCCGTCAGTTCGTTCCCCCACAGGCGCAAATCAACCAGATTGTTCAATGAACCCAACTCCGGCGGAATCTTCCCCGTGAGCCTGTTGCCGCCCAGGTTGACGCGCTCAAGCCAGTGAATGGACCCCAGCTCCGGCGGAATCTCGCCGGAGAGCTGGTTGCGCCACATGTACAATCGCTCAAGCGAACGCATCCCCCCGACTTCCGGCGGAATCTCGCCGGTCAGTTGGTTGTCCTGCAGGTACAGCCGCTCCAAGTCTGTCATCGAGCCCATCTCCGGCGGAATCTCGCCGCTCAGGTTATTGCGGCCGAGAGACAACACCTCGATGTCGTCCAACGCTCCCAACTCCGGCGGGAGCGATCCGTCCAGCCCGCGGTTGTGCAGGTAGAGTCTCTCCACGCCGAAGGTGCCGAGGAACACGCCGTCCCACTCCGTCATCACGGTTGCGGTGTCCCAGTTCAGAGCGACCGTCCCACGCAATTGGTCCATCGCGGCGAGCAGCGCGTCGCAATCGTCGTCGAAGAAGATCCAACCGCGTTCGAAGTCGAGCGCCGGGGAATCGCGGTGACAGACCTCGGGAATGTCCAAGTCCAGACTCCGCGCGAAGTCGCTCGCCGCGTCGCTGCCGTTGTCAAGCCTCGCGGGGCTGCGAGCAAGCTCGCGGGGGCGTGTGGAGTCCGCGACACCGGACGCCGGATTGTCCATTTCGTCGTCACGGGGCCACGGCCCGGTCCCGGGGATTTGCTCGCCGGTCGAGGAGGGATGACCGAGCTGCGCCTCCCGCTCCAATCGATCGAGTTCGGCTTGGTCGATCCCGCGGAAAACACGGTCAGAACTGGCCGGCACATGAAGCCGGGCGCCATCGAGATCGGGTGCCATCGGCTGGTCGACGCACGCGGCCAGCGTCGCGATGACCAAGGCGACCGCGACAAGGGGTTCCTTCGCCAGGGGCTTGGGGTTGCAGTCGAACATCGAGTGTCTCCGATTGGATGCGGGTTGTACGGTGCGGTGGCTCCGCGATCGAGTTGGTGTCTCGTGGGCTCGCCGGGGCATGGTCATCGTTCGTTCCCACGGTTCGGGATTCCCCGGCTGAAGAGGATCTGGAGGTCTTGGCCGTCCGCCGCGACGGCCGCGGCCGTGCCCGGGGCCGCCGGTTGCGGCACTCCGTCGAGGATGCCCCGGATCCGGCCGGTCGCCGGGTCGCGCAGGACGGTCATGGGCAGGTCGGTGTCGCGGTCGAGGGTGGCCGAGCCTTCGGGGCCTTGCAGCGCAATCTCTGCCAACTCCTCCGTCCATGTGACCGGCACGGCGAACGAGAACCCGGCACGCCCGTCGTCGGTGTCGGTGAACTCGGACATGGCGAAGGACAGCGAGAACAGCACGGTGCCCGCGCCGTCCGTCCCGGTGAGCGACCAGGGGCCGTCGGCCTCCGGCAACGCGGGCGGGGCGTCGATGAAAAAGGAGGGCCTGAGGCGCGGCGCGCCTTCGCCGTCCAGGCCGCCCCACAGGAGCAGGGCGCGGGCGGAGGCGGCCTGTGCGACATCGGCGGTGGCGATCAGGATCGAGCCGGTTTCGGTTTCGAGACGGTAGCGGACGGCGTTGGTGAACTGGTAGTCGCTCGTCCAGGTGGGCTCGCAGTAGGACATGAAGTCCGGCTGGCCCGGGGGCACGAGTTCGTCGGAGCCGAAGTCGTAGCCCCACGCGCCGATGTTGCCCTCCCCGTAGGGATAGTACCGGTCTGGACCGCCCGCTCCTCCGCACGGCGCGTGGTACAGGTTGCGGTTGTGCCCGAACTCGTGCGCGATGGTTTCGACGTCCAGGACCGAGAAACTGGACCAGCTTCCGATGTCGTTCGCCACACCGAGGAGACCACCCGGCGTCGTCGGGGGCGCCATGACCGCCAGGTAGTGGCCGCGCCCGCCCTCGGCGATCCGGATCATCTCGACCTCATGGAGGAGTTCGAATCCGTCGTTGGTGGACGTTGCCACGGGCGGGTGCGCCGTCGCGTCGATCTCGGAGATCGGCAACAGCAGGTGCGTGCGCTCGAACAGTTCGTGGCCCTCCGGGTTGGCGGCCATGGCGGCAACCGTCTCGATGATTGAGGAATCGGGGTTTTCCTCCCAAAGGAACGGCACAAGCGTCACCTCGAAGACCGGCATCGCGCGCACGTCTACCGCCATGCGGCCCACGGCGGGGATGCGCCTGACCACGCCCAGCACCGGATCGAGCGTCCCCTCCGGGTCCGGCTCGATCACGACCTCCAGGCCGGGCTGGATCACCCGACCGGGGATCTCCGCGTTCGCGGAGCCAGAGAGGGAGCCTTCGTTGACCGCCGCCGGAATGGGATCGGACGTTCCGAGAATCTCCGCCCTATGGATGACGGCTCCGTCCATGTAGAAGGTGGCTCGAACCGGCGGCATGCGCGCCCCGGCGGCGCCTTGGGCGGTCACGAACACGCGCAGCAACGCCGGCTCGCCCGCGACCAGCGGCACCGGAAACTCAAGGGACTGGACGGCTTGCGTCAGGTAGGCGGCCGCGCCTCCGGCCGCGGCGCAGAGCGCGACCCGCTGCCGCGTCACGCCATCGAGCCAATCGAGGAGCTCCGGGTCCGCCGGGGCGCAGAGCCCGGTCCCGGTCGTGTGCAGGTCATCGAGGCGCTCCAGCGCCGTCAGGCCCAGGGGAAGGGGACCGGACAGGCCGGAGTTGCCGGCGAGGCCCAGACTCGCGATGCCCGTGAATTCGAGCAGCCCCGCCGGCAGCGGACCGCTCAGCTCGTTGGACGAGAGATCGAGGACATCGAGACTCGGAAAGACACCGGTGCGCGTCCGCGCGTCCGGTGACGACCGGGTTGCACCGGATGCCGCCCTGGACCGCTTCCGAAAGCTATCTCTCGCGACCAGTCCTTCATCGGGATCCAGCCGCCAGGGATCGTACGATTCGCTCCACCTCTCGGATTGAGCCGATGCTTGGACGGCTTGGGAGAAGTCGAGCCGTGTCGCACCGGTCGCGCTGCCCAGTCCAGAGGGAATGTGCGTCAGGCGGTTCCCGTCGAGCTCCAGCACTCTGAGGTTACCCAGTCCGCTTAGCTCCCCAGGAAAGGACGTGAATTCGTTCGAGGAGAGATCCAGAATCTCAAGGCTTGCGAACCCCCCCGACCGATGCGGGATGGAGGCCAGGCGGTTCCCCTCCAGCGCCAGCCACCGCAACCGCTCCAAAGCGCTCAGTTCCGCCGGGATGGCCGTCAACTCGTTTGACTTCAGCCCCAGGATCCCAAGGTTCTCCAACCGAGCCAATTCCGGCGGGATGGAGGCGAGTTGGTTCTCATCGAGGTCGAGTAGCTCCAGATTGGCTAGGCGGCCCAGTTCCAGAGGGATGGAAGCGAGCCGGTTGAGTGAAAGGAGCAAGTCCTGCAACCGCTGCAATCGGCCCAGGGTTGCCGGGATCGTTGCCAACTCGTTCGCTTCGAGCGATAGGACCCGGAGGTTGGCAAGGCGGCCGAGTTCCGAGGGCGCGGACGTCAACTGGTTGCAACAAAGATACAGTTCCTCCAAAGCCGCGAGCCCGCCCAACTCCGGCGGCAGGGATTCCAATTGGTTGAAGGACACCGCAAGCACCTTCAAACTGGCTAGCCGACCCAACTCGGGCGGCACGGAAGTCAACCGGTTACGATGGAGGAACAACTGCTCCAGTTCGGTCAACTCGCCCAACTCCGGGGGAATCGGCCCCCCAAGGTCGTTCCCCCACAGGCTCAGCGTGTCCAGTTCGGTCAACCCGCCCAACTCGGGAGGGATCGGCCCGCGCAGTCCGTTCCCCTTGAGATCCAGGCTCACGACCCGTCCGTCCGCGTTGGTCTCCACGCCGTGCCACTCCGCAAGCGGAGCGTCGGTGACCCAGTTGCCGGATTCCTCCCAGTTGGCCCCATCGGTCGTCTCGTACAGCGCCGTCAGGATATCGCGGTCGGACGGCGGAGGGCATTGCACCCCCGTACCCTCGTGCCGCCCAACGGTGCCGAGCCACTCTTGGAACCACGCCTCTACCGGAGCGCACAGGCCCGTGTTCGCGTAGAGCAACTCTTCGAGCGGCGTGCGGGACAGCGAGTTTGGCAACCGCCCGGACAGATCGGGATTGTCGCCGATCCGGAGACGGATCATCGAAACAAGGTTGCCCAAGCTCGCGGGCAGGCGGCCATCCAAGCCGTTTTGTGTCAGGTCCAGTTCCCTCACGCGACCGAGGGAATCGGCAACGACCCCGTACCACTCCTCCAGTGCGGGAGTATCGAGCCAGCCATCGGAGTGCGTCCAGCGTGAGCCGCCGGCTGCCCCGTATAGGGATTCGAGCGCCTTGGCGTCCAACTCGTTGCAGTACGGGCCTGTGACACCCCGGATGCCCTGAAGCCAGGAGACGAACGGCAGGGTGCCCGGGGAGCATAGGCCGGCATTGCGGGAAAACGTGAACCAAGCGAGGTCACTTAGCTTCAGAAAGCTCTCAGGAATCGGGCCCGTTAGCCGGTTGCCGTCGAGGAAAAGCTCCTCCAATACCGCAAGGTTGCCGAGTTCGCTCGGGATCGTTCCCGTCAGATGGTTGTCCTGGAGTTGCGCGAACCCCAAGCTGACCATGCTACCCAGTTCCGCCGGGATGGTGCCCGATAGTCGGTTGTTTGCGAGACTCATCTGGAAGACGTTGGCCAAGTCTCCCAAGTTCGGCGGGATGGGACCCGTCAACTCATTACGGGCCAGCCAAAGAGTTCCCAAGTTGGCCAGCCGACCCAGTTCGGCGGGGATGGAACCGGACAGTCGGTTGTCCGCAAGGTCTAGCCTGTTGAGTTTGGCCAACCCGCCCACATCGGGCGGGATACTGCCCGACAACCCATTCTCCTCAAGGGTCAATCCGGTAACCCGTCCGGTCGCATCCACGCGAACGCCGTGCCAGTCCCCCAGCGGCGCATCCGTCAGCCAGTTCTCGGAATTGGTCCAGTTTGGTCCGGTGGCGTTGTAGAACGCGACGAGGATGTCCCGGTCGCTGGCCTGCGCGGCCGCCAGCGCCGCCCTCGGCTCGGACGCCGCGGCGGGGGCCGTTGGGAGATCGACTACCGACTCGTCTCCGCAGGCCACGGTCGTGGCGATCACCAGCAGCACGGCCGGTCGCACCGAGCTGGGTTGCTGCGCTTGGCGTCTTCTTCTCATCTCGTTCCGTCCTTTACGGATCTTCGTCGGGCATTCCGGTCGGCGGGCGAGACGCCCGGATCCGGATGGCCGACCGGTTGCCAGCGACCAGCCCGCGCCCGGCCGAGGGCGCGGCGATCGTCAGCCGAGCGCCGTCGGAGCAGTTGTTGCGCGTGTTGGATTCCTCGGTGACGGCATCGACGCACATGCCGATGTATACGGTGCCCGCGGCACTGCCCGCGTCGACCGAGATCGTGAGCGGAAACGTGCGTTCCTGCTTCGCGCCCAACGCCGCGAGCGGATACGCCCCGATCTCCGTGTCGCGACCGCTGATGATCGGATTCGGGGACCGCATTGCGCGGATCGTGGTCGCGCCTGACACGATGGTTCCCTGGTTGCGGATGGCGAACGTGAAGGTCGCCGATCTGCCCGGCGCGAGCGTAGCGGAGGCCGGCGACACGCCCGTGAACGTGAGATCCGGTCCAGGGGCCATGACGGTGGCCTCGAAGGTCTGGGCGGCCGTGAGCCCTCCCGGATCGGAGGCGGAGACCGTGATCGTGGCGGAGCCGGTTGCGAGCGCGGCGACGGCGACCGACGAGCCCGACACCGAGACGGCGGCCACCGAGGGGTTCGACGACGACGCGCCGTAGGTCAGCGCGTCCCCGTCGGGGTCGGTGAAGCGGGCAGCCGCGTCCAGCGTCGCCGTGTCGCCGACATGCACCGCAAGGTCCGGTATCGAGCCGACCGGCTCCGGCGCGCGATTGGGTACGGTGGCCTCGAAGGTCTGGGCGGCCGTGAGCCCTCCCGGATCGGAGGCGGAGA
>JAPPJO010000162.1:7856-8312 GCA_028820325.1 Gammaproteobacteria bacterium
GCCGACATGCACCGCAAGGTCCGGTATCGAGCCGACCGGCTCCGGCGCGCGATTGCTAGCGGCCGGCAGTGCCGCTGGCCCATCGCCGCAGGCCACCGTCAGGACTGTCGCCAATAGCGCGATGCCGACGCGGTTGCCTTGCGGTCTCATTGCCCGTCGCCAGCCTTGGCCGCGACTCCTAACCGATCAGCGCCACTGAATGGCGGCGAATGCGCACGATAGCGTTGCTGACGTGGCCCGCAAGTGCCGCGAGGAAAAGAAGGACGGAAGGCGGAAACTGAAAGCGCCGATGCGCGGGGAATCGCGCCTCCGGCTGGAGTGTTGGCCGGATGCTCGGGCTCGGCTCGGCTCGGCTCGGCTCGGCTCGGCTCGGCTCGGCTCGGCTCGGCTCGGCTCGGCTCGGCTCGGCTCGGCTCGGCTCGGCTCGGCTCGGCTCGGCTCGGCTCGGCTCGGCTC
>JAPPJO010000032.1 GCA_028820325.1 Gammaproteobacteria bacterium
CTGCCATTTTGGCAGACTAGAGGTGGTCAGTATCACGGCAGGGAATCACGTAAGTTCAATCAGGGCTGCGCGATCTGCGTTTCCTGCCCTCAGACCACATCTGACCTCGCCGCCCACGAACAGCGGGGAAATCGTGACCAAATAGCGGGACTTCGGAGGGGGTCCGGGCGGATGCGGCCGTACTCCAGTATACGCTGGCCGATGGGGTTCTTGATCCAATCCTACTCGTCCAGCAACAAGCCCGACTTGAGCGCCAAGTCCACCCAGTCCGACCGGTCGCGCAACCCGAGTTTCTCCTTGAGGCGGGCACGGTAATTCTCGATCGTCTTCCGCGCCAGGGACATCTTGCCGGCAATCTGGCTTGCCGTATAGCCTCTCGCGGTCAGTGTCAGGATTTCGCGTTCCTGATCGTTCAAGGCGGCCAGCGGGGATTCCGGCTGGGCGTCGAATTCCCGCCGTCTCCTCATGTAGAGCTGGGACGCCACGCGAGGCATCGTTGTCCGTCCGGCTGCGATCAGATCCACAGCCCGGACCAAGTCTTCAGGCCCCCGGCTCTTCCTGATGAACCCCATCGCGCCCGCCGACATGATGGGTTCAAGGTATTCCTCGTGGTCGTGTCTGGTGAGGATCAGTACCCCTCCGCCAAACTCCAGCGCGCTTATTCGCCGGGTTGCCTCGATGCCGTCCAGGCGAGGCATGTCGATGTCCATCAGGATCACGTCGGGTTCGAGTCTCTGAGCCAGCCGAATCGCCTCCTCGCCGTCGGCAGCCTCGCCAACCACCTTCATTCGACCGGTACTCTCGATGATCGCCCGAAGACCGGCACGAACCATCTCATGGTCGTCAACGATGAGCACCTTCGTGTCCCAACTCACAGCCCTTCCTCCGCCGAAGCACGCTCAGCCACCGGAACGCGAACCCGGATTCCCGTGCCATTGCCGAGACTGCTGCGCACCTCGAAGAGCCCGTCGACCATGGCGGCTCGTTCACTCATCCCGAGGAGCCCGATGCCGCTCCCCGACGAAGCGACGGCGGCGGTATCGAAGCCGACGCCAGCGTCCCTGACTTCAACTTCAATCCAGTCGGAATCGCGGGTCAGGGTGACGAAGGCTTCGTCGGCTCCCGAATGCTCGCGCGCGTTGGAAAGGGACTCCTGGACGATGCGAAACAGGGACAGCGCTTTCGCCGGGTCCAGTTCGCGCCCCACATCCATGAGATCGCTTTGAACCGCGAACCCTGCTTCGGAATGTTCGCGAAACAGGATCCGCAACGCGAAGCTCAGTCCGAAGTGCTTGAGTTCCAGCGGCGTCAGACCTCGGCAGATCCGCTCGATTGAAGCGATGGTCCCATCAATGGCTGCGCTCAACTCCAGCAGACGGCCATCGTCGCCGGACAGGCCCTCGGCGTTCCGCAGGGTAGTGAAGCGGTGCTTGATGAAGACCATCCGCTGGACGATGTCGTCGTGCAACTCGGCAGCCATTCGGGTCCGCTCCGCCTCCGCGGCCTCTTCCCTCGCCATCGACATGCTGCGCCATCGGTCGAATCGGGACAGGTCTCGAACCGTGCAGACGACCATCGGTTGGTCATCGGCGGGTTGCCAGGGCGTGAGCGCGATTTCGACCGGGAACTGACTCCCATCTCTTCGTTCCCCATGCAGGAGCAAGCCGTGTCCCATTGGCCGGGCACGGGGTTGGAGCGCGTATTCCGCCCTGAGTTCCGAGTGGCGCGCGCGATGCTGGAAGGGCACCAGCAGATCGACACTCAGCCCGACCAACTCACCACGATCCCATTGGAACATGGTCGCAGCGGGCTCGTTGGCATCCCGGATCACACCTCCGTCATCCACCACCAAGATGGCGTCCGGCGACGCGTCGAAGACTTCTCTGATCAGGGTGTCCGTGAGCATGACGCATTGTAGCAACGCAATCGGCAGCGTGCCACACCGGAGTACTTGAAGCGGCAGGACGGCCGGAGGACGCCGCAGGGACCGGCGCTGATCGCGGGACCTCCTCCGAATCAATCTCATGAGTCCCATGTGATCACATCCCGCCCGCGGCCCGCACTTCGCCGGTTCGGCCTTCGTATGCAGCTCCCTCCGACACCCAACCCAGGATTGCGTTCGAGCCGGTCTTCCTCACCAAAACCCGCTCGGATTCCGCCTTCGGGCGTCCTCCCAGGCCGGTGCTCAGAGAGCGTTGGACGACAAGTAGCTGCGGGGTCGATGCCGGGCCAGCCAAGTTGCCGAAGACGTACTTGTCGGCTCCACTGTTGGCCCAACCCATGCCTGCCGCAATCTCATCGAACGAGCCTGCGTTGCGAAGATGCGCCCAGCCGCGTGAGGCGTCCACGTCCAGAGCGATTCCCAGAGCGGAAAAGCGCATCCCGGCGTTCCGAGCATGTTCCGCGACGAGGACCTTCGCGTCCCTCACTGCGCGCGATACCTCGGGTAGATTCGACCAACCACACGACGACGAACCCAGATAGACGAGCACGATCTCGTCCTCGACGCCGTTGGCGGCTACGCTGCCGGGCCGGTACTCCCGCGCCTCGCGCGCTGGCACGGCAAGCTCGATGTCCACCGTGGGCATTAGACCCGCAGTTGCCAGGGCCATGCCCGCAACCGATCCCACCGTGAACACCGTACCGGCGATCCATGTCCTTGTCTTGCGAGTCATTGCCCAGCCACCCCTTTCGGCGCTGAGGCCATTCTGATCAACTGCGAATCATCGAATGCCCGGACCTCGATCCGGGGGTAGGGATCCTCATACAGGGCGATGTATCCTCCCTCGAAGGGAATGGCTCTCGGCACCTCATCGCCGAGAAAGGCTCCGGCGCCGGACTCGGAGTCCAACAGGTAGCTCTCGATGGAAACCGTCCGTCGAACCATGCTTCCGTGGCCCACCTGAACCAGCAGGTGGCCTTCCGCAACGGGGTGGACCGAGCCCAGAACATCCCATTGAGCCGGGCGTCCCTTGCGAATGTAGTTTCGTCCCCTCTGGTTCACCCCCTGATAGACGGGCATTCCAGAAAACGATTCGAGCTTCGAGGCCCAGACGAGCGAGCCGTCGAGCGAGTCGAAGGCCCGAATCAGCGGGATGGCGCGATGGCCGAGCACCACCAGACCGCGTCTGGCATTCGCGCATGCCAGCGCACCCTCGGCGAGCGCCATCTGTACGAGCCAGTTTTCGTCCTGATAGCCTCCTCCGAAGGCAGGGGCGACCGAGTCGGTTCCGAAGACCGGCAGTTGATGGACGAGCGTGTTCGCATCCTGGCGATAGCCGTTGATAAAGACTCGCCCGTCGCGCATCGAGCAGATCGCGCGGGGGCCGACGGGGGCCTCGATGGTCTGGGTCGCGCTCCATCCTTGCTCGGTGGGCGCGAACACCTTGACGCGCAGATCACGCGACGCGACCAGAATCCGTCCGTCACCGAGCAGTTCGATGCCGATCGCGTGCCGAAGTTCGGAGGGTCCGTCTCCGAACCCGCCGAATCTGTGGAGGAAGCGGCCGGCGAAATCGAACGCGCGCACCTCTTGAGCTTGCTCATCGAGAACGTAGACAAGACCAGAGGTGTCGACCGCGACATCGGCCAGACTTCCGAAGACTGTGGGATCCGAACGTTCCGAATGATCCATCCCCGCGCTGCCGATTGCCACGACAAGGCGGGCGTTTCGGATCGCGTCGCGCGCGGCGGTCCACTTCGCCAGCCGTTCGGGTGCCATGTCCCCCGGAACGCTGTCGCGCGTGATCGACGTAGCCCACTCGCTCCCGGGAATCCGACCGGGCAACGGATGCACGGTTTCGTTGTTCCTTGGGCCGTCACAGGCGGCGGCCGCGAACCCAAGCGCGGCCACGCTCAGGAGTACCGGGAAGAATCGGGGTGGTGGTAGGAATCGAGTTTTCATTTTGGCCTCACAATCACTTGGACCGGGTTTGAACGGGATGCGGCTCCGAAGTAGCCGAAGATGCCTTCATCGCCGCTGAGCCCGAAGCTGGGCCAAGGGCGGATCACTAGACGGTCGTAGCGGAGTCGGGCGAAGCGGGCGAAGTTCTCGTCGAAGCCGACGAGGTGGAGGTCGAGGCGGAATTCGGGAGGCCGCCAAGCGTTCTGGGGCGAACTGGAACCATAGCCCCAGACCATGATGCGAGCGCGCTCAGCCGCCGGGTTCAGCTCCCGGGGGGCGAGGCGCTTTATCCATCTGGGTTCCTCGCTCAAGTCGCCTGCGCTGTCCACGACGACCTGCACGACATTGGCGGCCTCCGCTACGATGAACTCCACTCCGGCAGGAGTCTCGTATCGTACATCGACGCCAAACGTGTCACCGGTTGGCGTGGCAACGAACTGCACCGATGGCTCGACAAGCACTGGAGCGGAAGGGACGGTCGTAGCTCCAGAGAAGGCGCCGAGTTCCGTAGTGCCCGACAGGGTGTACCGGCCGCCCACCTCGATTGGCTCCGGAAGCTGGGCGCGCAAGCATGATACAGGCCCCTTCCAAGCCACCGACCCGGATATCAGATTGCACGCCCAAAGACCCTCTGGCGTATGCGAGTCCGGACCCTGCGAGAAGGTGGCCGTCCATCCCGGACCGGACAGTTGGGCACCGACCACCGGCGGACCGGCCAGTGTGTCGCGGTGCGGGTAGGTGGCAAGCAAGGTGGCGGTGTCGAATCCCGCACTGATCACGGCGGCGACCGCTATGACGTCTTCGTCGGGGACGAAGACTTCCGTCGGATGCGTGTAGTTGCACGCGCCCGCAGCCACGGCGGCGCCAAGTGCCGTCAATGCGGCGATGAGGTGAGCAGGGCCGTGCCCACGGCGCTTGGCCCCGCCGCCCGTAGCCCTGTCTATCGAATTGTCATGCATGATGAGATCCTTTCTCGATCGGTTGGTGATCCCTAGAATCGGAATTCGAGACCCAGGAACGGGAGCATCGGAAGCTGTGGCGCGTACACGCGCTCGGTCACGCCGTCCCTGCGTTGCTCCGGCGCGACGCCAACGACGTTGGGAAGGCTGAAGAGATTGGCGATGGAGGCGAAAGGCGTCAGCGTTCCGCCGCCGAACCAGTCCACGTCCTTCGAGCCGCGCCAGCCCACGTCGATTCGCAGGTAGGGCGGCAGCGTGGCCGAGTTGTAGTCTCCTGCGAAGTTCAGGACATCGTCGTAGAGACCACCCGCGCGCGCATCGGGGGACTGGTAGGCGACGAAAGGCAAGAAGGCCACGATGGGTGTCGTCGGCTGTCCGCTGCGCGCAGAGAAGCGCACCGACCAGGTCGAGCCGCCACGTTGCAGACTCGCACTCAACTCCCCTTCGTGATTCCTGTGGAATCGGGGTGTATAGGTGCGGCCGCCGACGGTTCGGGTCACATTGGCCCAACGGTAGCTGCCGATCACGGTTGCCCCACCGCCGGCCGGAGCCCAGCTCCAAGTGGATTCCAGCCCCTTCGCCGTGCCGCTCCCCAACTCGCGCTTGGACGGCTCAATGAGCATGAGTGACTCGATGGGATTGTTGTTCAGGACGGGAAGGCGAAGGTTGTCCATCCGCCGGGCGAAGGCTTCTACCCGAACGCGCACACCGTGAGTGCCGCCCTCCCAGCCGCCGGACACTTCGGAGTTCCTTAGAAGCGGACCCTCTCGGACCGGAGCCAACAGGTCGTAGGCCAGATAGCTCGACGAGACCGGTTCTTCGCTGCGGATCGACGACAGCGCTTGATGTGACCGGCTGGCGGATATCCAAGCCCTCCAGCGAGGCCGTTGGTACGACAACTCCGCCAAGGGCGATAGCGCGCCCTCGACGCCGAAGAAGTGGTCGGCCCGCAGGCCCCCTCCAACCGCGAACCCCCCGCCCATGGTTGCCTTCACGCTGCCGAACGCAGCGAACCTCGTCGCCGCGGGCGAAAGATCGAACGCCTCGAAGAGGTCGTGCGGGTCGCTACCGTCCCACTCACTGCCGACGGCGCTGTGTGACGCCTCGAAACGGGTTGCCTGTACGCCTCCGTCGAGGGTCACGTTGCCGGACTGCCGCCGGAGCCGCACTTCGGTCCGGTACTCGCCCATCATACCGCGCACGATGGAGGAGGTGTCGGCGTCCATGGCCTTGCCCTGAAACACCGTGTAGTCGCCCGAGAACCGGCTGTGCCCGACGCTCAGATCGACCAGGGTGGCCGACCCAAGCCGGTCCCGGTAGTGCGCGGCCAGCGCCATGTTCCCCCAGATCGCCCTTGAGGCCCGGCCAAGCGCCGCGTCTCCCTCGGGGATGTCTTGGGGCCTCGAATCGAGGCCTTCGTCGTTCCAGTAGCCCGTCAGCGAGAGTCGGCGGACGCCCCCGAGATCCTTCGTGAACTTTCCATGGACGTCGCCGAAGGAGTACGGCACCGTGGAGTTGTCCAGAATCGTTCCTAGTCCGGCCGTAAGCAGGTCGATGTATGAGCGTCTGGCGTCCACGAGAAACGACGCCGACCGACCCACCGGTCCCTCGGCGGACATGCGCAGCGAAGCGATACCCAATGAGCCACTTGAGCGGAAACTGTCCCGCGCTCCATCCCGGGTGGCCACATCGATGGCACCCGAAAGCGACCCCACCGCCAGCGCTTCGCTCGACGATCCCGTGAGCAGAGTCACCCGATTGACGGCCTCGGCGTTGAGCGCCGCCACGAATCCCCCGACATGGAACGGGTTGAAGATCCGTACTCCGTCCAGGAAGACCGGCGTGCCCTCGCTCGCCCCGCCCCGAATGAACGGTGCCGCCACCCAGTCGGACGCCGGCGACGCGGCAGGGGAAAGGGCCGTGGCGCGGAGTACATCCGTCTCCAGCACCACGGGCTGTGCGCGCACCAATTCCCGGTCCACCACGAAGGCTCCCGGAGACGACGACAACGGGTCGGCCGCCCGTCGTCCATTGACGCGTATCTCCTCAAGCGCGATCGGCTGCGCTCGAAGCAGAATCGTGAGTTCGCCGTCCAAAGCCTGCGTCAATTCCATCCGCCAAGGCGCATATCCGAACGCATCCACGGTGAGGACGCCGACGGCATCGCCAGCTTCGAGTCCCGCCATCGTAAAGGCGCCGAATCTGTCAGTGGCCGTTTCCCGTGGTGGAACCTCAGGGATCTCGACCGTCACTCGCGCGAAAGCGACCGGCTCCAGGTCCGTACTGTCACGGACCACTCCGGTCACGGCCGCCTGCTGCAAGGCTACTGCCACCGCTGTTGCTGCTACGCTGATCATTCGTCTCTTCCTTTCATTCTTCCCTGTCTCCTCCCCTGGTCGGTCGAACCAGGGGGCGGCAGGCCAGCCCGCGCCCGCCACCCCCTGCTTCGGGACGGATCCTACTCGTCGTCGTCTCCTGAGCCGTTGCCGCCGCCCGGCAGCTTCTGACCGCACGCGTACGTCGCGCACTCGTCATCGCCGACCCAGTCGCAACCGGTGAGGTATCCCGGGTTCATGACGCACTCGTCACTAGCCCAGAACTTCCACCAAGGAGCCGGATCGCACTCGTCCTGCTCGCAGGTCTCCTCGGTCTGCGCGTAGGCGGGCGCAGGCCCAACGGTCCCGCCCACGGCCACACCCGTAGCGAAGAGCATGGCCAGTGCCAGGAAGGAAAGCACCCTCGTCATCGGAATCCTCCTGTTCTGAGGGTTGGTTGTGGTGGCCGCGAAGGACCGCGGCCAATGGACGCAACAACGTTCGGGCTTTGTCGCAAAGTCGAATAGAGTACTGAACACCCCACTTGATGCGGAATCTTCCCCCCGTAGTAGGGGGTTAATCGGAAAGCTGTCGCCGCCAGCACGGCTTCACATTGCGGTCGCCCGATGACTTCTCGGGGGAACCGGGACATCGTCGCCCGCAACGCAATCCCACGGCGACCTGCTCGCTATCGTGACTTCGGGGGTATCTGCCACCTCCCTGGCGGAGCCCTCTTCCGAGCGGCGAACGCTGTCGAACATCTCTGAAGGCCAACGGACTTCAAGGCATTCTCTGTGGGTTGACTTCCCTCCAAGCGGCCCTTCACCGTTTCGGGCATGGAGACACCGAAGCAATGGATCGGTCCTGCGGCGGGCAGAGCGGTCCCCGGTCTCAGGGAGCGCGCAGAAGGGTTGAAGCCCTTCGGCTGGAAGGGACGCCGTGCCGAATGGATCGCCTTGGCCTGCTGCCACGGCGGCGTGTTCACCCGCGTACAGTGGACGAGCTTCCTCGGGTCCC
>JAPPJO010000123.1 GCA_028820325.1 Gammaproteobacteria bacterium
AGGATGCCGGAAGCAATGGAGGAGGCCCGGCGACCCGCGATCCTGGTCCCGATGATTCCCGGCCGAAGCCGAAACAGCGCCGGGCGGACGCCGTGGGGCTGCTGGCGGAGCGCGCGCTGGCGATGGGGTTCGGGGACGGCGAACCGCGCGACTCCCGCAACGGCTCGGAGCCGGACCCTCGGCCAGAGGCTCGACCCCGCGTCGAATCCGGCACCCGCGCGGAGCGCTATCAGGTCATGGTCCATTGCGATGCCGCGACGCTGGCGGCGGAGGGCGAGCCCGGGCGTTCGGATCTGGACGGGATCCGCGTTTCCGCGGAAACGTCGCGGCGCATGGCGTGCGATGCCGCTGTGGTGGCGATGGTCCACGCGAAGGACGGGTCGATGCTGAGCGTGGGGCGCCGGACGCGCACGATTCCTCCGCACCATAGGCGTTCAGCAAGGTCCCATAGCGTCTCGTAATTCCGGATAACACGTTGCTATCACTTGTGTTGTACGTCCCTTGACCTATCGGGCGATTCCGTGTAGTCTTGTTCCGTTAGTGATAACCTATGGTGATAACCGGAATCCATACGGAGCACGCCGTGACGCGACCCAAACGCCTGAGCGCCGCGTTCGTTCGGACCGTCAAGCGACCGGGGCGGTACGGGGACGGTCGCGGCGGATACGGGCTCTCGCTGCTGGTCAAGCCCACCGCCTCAGGAAGGCTGTCGAAGACCTGGGCGCAACGGATGCGGATCGGCGGCAGGCCCTTCAACGTCGGCCTGGGTCCCTATCCGGTCGTGACGCTGGCCGAGGCGCGGGCGAAGGCGCTCGAGAACCGGCGCGCCATCCAGAAGGGCATGGATCCGCGCAGCGGCGGCATGCCGACGTTCGAGCGGGCGGCCGAGAAGGTGATCGCGCTCCACGCGAAGAACTGGAAGGGCGACGCCAGCGAGAAGCAGTGGCGGCAGTGTCTTCGGGACTACGTCTTCCCGAAGCTGGGGCGCAAGCGGGTGGGCGAGATCACGACCGCCGACGTGCTGGCCTGTCTGGCGCCGATCTGGAACGAGAAGCGGCCCACGGCGGCGCGGGTGCGCCGGCGCATCGGCGCGGTGATGAAGTGGGCGGTGGCCAGGGGCTACCGCGAGGACAACCCGGCGGGCGACGCCATCGCGGCGGCGCTGCCGCGGGGCACGCGCCACCGGACGCACTTCCGGGCCCTTCCTCATGCCGAGGTAGGGACGGCGCTTGAGGCGGTCCGGGAATCGGACGCGTGGTTGGGCATCCGGCTGTGTCTGGAGTTCGTGGCCCTGACGGCGACGAGGAGCGGCGAGGCGCGGAGGGCGCGCTGGCCGGAGATCGACCGGGACCGCGCGACGTGGACGGTGCCCGCCGAGCGCATGAAGACCGGGCGGGAGCACCGGGTGCCCCTTTCGACGGGCGCGCTGGCGGTGCTGGAGGAGGCCCGGGAGATCGAGAACGGGTCGGGGTTGATCTTCCCCAGCTTCAAGGGACGGGAGCTGCGCAGCCCTCAGGTGGCGGGGGCGTTTCGGGACCTCGGGATCCCGAGCACGGTGCACGGGCTGCGCAGTTCGTTCCGCGACTGGGCCGCGGAGACGGGCGTGGACCGCACGGTCGCCGAGGCGGCGCTGGCGCACAAGGTCGGCGGGGTCGAGGGGGCGTACTTCAGGAGCGACCTGTTCGAGCGCCGACGCGAGGTCATGCAGGACTGGTCGGCGTATCTGGCGGCCGGGAGAGCGGGCGCGGGGAGCTGATCCGAGCCCGCGACCGGGCTCGGAGGCCGTTTTCGGGACCCACCGCGGGCGTTTCGGGTCTTCTACGGGCCTCAGGATCGCCTGAGATCGACGATCGCTGGTCTCCGAGGGGTACGGGTAGGGTGGAAACCGGGGCGCGGCAGGGGAGCGCCGGGGGTTGCGTACTTCGCCGTCTTTGAGGCGGTCGGCCAGGAGGCCGGGGAGCTTGCCGGCGATGGTCCGGTGGACGCTGTTCCGGACGGTGCCCCGCGAGGCGGTTTCGGCACCGTCCCCAAGGGCTGGCTGACGACCGTTAAGGGTCGTAAGCCAGCCTACGCGATGTATAACATTCGCGCTCTGGCGAGGGGTGCTCCGCCCCCCTTCGATCCCCCCGAAAAACCACCGCTCCGGCAGCGTTCGCGGTTAGGGTTGTTCGCCCTCCCTTCCGCCTAGCCGAACGTCCAGGCGGCCGATCGCCGCGTTTCTCCCGCCGACCACCGATCACCGACGGTCGAGGCCATCGATTTCGCGGGCGAGTCCTGCGCCGTGACCGGCGGGCGGCGTGGTCGGCGTTGCCACCGCTTCGGCGCCGGTCCCCCCGGCCTCCGGGACGGACTTCGCCCGTCCCTCCGCCGGGGTCGACCCCCCTTCCCAACCCGGCGAAGCCCGGTCGTCCGCAAGCGCGGAAGACTCGGGACCCGCGTCGCCGAGAACGTCCTCCTCGGCCGCGAGTGGGAGCGCCTCCGACTGCGGCCGTGACGTTGTAGTTGCAATGGGTCTCCGGCTCGCTGGAGCCTTCGGAAGTTTACCGCCACCACCAACGGCTCCTCCGCGAACTTCCGTTCTCCTTCCCATGAGGGCTCGCGAGCGAAGTCTTCAACCCAACTGACGGTAGTCTGGGGTTGCCCTCCGGTTGCCTACCTGGGTCGGGTTCCGATCCGGCTCCAGCGTATCTCGCGGATGAAAGGGAATGGGCGGTGGGAATCCCCGTTGTAGGAGAAGTACCGGAAGACGACCCAGCCCTCGAAGCGCCACCGCTCCACGAGCCCCCAAGTTCGCGAGTCCAGACTGTCGTCCCGGTTGTCGCCCATCATGAAGTAGTGCCCCTCCGGAATCACCAGCGGCCCCCAGTTGTCCCTCGTGGGCGCGTAGTCGGCTCTCGGCCCACCCAGGAGGATCGACCGCTGCCAGAGCATCGGGGGCGAGAAGTTGTCGGGCAGGCCCTTGACCACGGCGTAGGGCTCCACCTGCGGGTGGTCGTTCCGGTACAGGATCCCGGCCCGCATCGCCAAGGTGTCGCCGGGCAACCCCACGACCCGCTTCACGAGGATCAGGGAGTCAGAGTGCGGCGGGTCGAACACGAGGATGTCGCCGCGCCGCGGGTCGGAGTACCCGGGGATGCGAATGTCGGTGAACGGGATTCGCGAGCCCATCGCCGCCTTGTTGGCCCACACGAAGTCCCCCACCAGCAACGTGGGCTCCATGGATCCGGACGTGATCGTAAAGCCCTGCAGGGCCACCACCCGGATGGTCAAGAGGCAGAAGACGAAGCACGCGCTCCTGAGGAGCGAACGCGTCCACGACGGTCTCCGCTCTTTGGCCTTCGGCTTGTTCTTTCCCATGGCGGAAGGATCTTACTGGGTGACCCATCACCCGGGCAAGCCGACTCCGACCCCGGCCCTGTCCGCCTCCCCGAGGCAAAGGGAACGGCTTCGCGTCGGCCCTCGCACTCGTCCACAGACCTCTCTTGAGATCCAATGGATTCTTGGCTCAGGATGGGGATACCAATAGTGATAACACCTGCTGATTAGTCGCCGTATTATGTTGTTGTTATGTCAGTTACAGGATTGTTAGATCGGACGATTCCACCGCACATCCGGCGGGCGCTGGAGGAACGCGACCGGGGATGCCGTTTCCCTGGGTGTGGCTGCCGGTTCACCGAGGCGCATCACGTGAAGCACTGGGCCGACGGGGGCGAGACCAGCCTGAGAAACACGATGCTGCTATGCCGGCGGCATCATCGCGCGGTTCACGAGGGGCAGGTGAAGGTATCGGTGGCCACGGACGGGACGGTGGTGTTCTTCACGCGCGGGGGGAAGATGCTGGCCGACGCGCCGAGACAGGTCTGGAGGGATTTGGCCCCGGTCCCATCGGTGCATCCTGCCGCCCCGGGGAAAGGCGATGGCTTCACGCTGCCCAACGGTGCTGCGCTCTATCGCGATTCGGAGATCCCGTGGGAGATCGAGGCCGCTGCTCGGGAAGCCGTGGAGGAGTCATTGGAGAACTGATTCACAACGACCCCCGGGGACTCGCCGGCCCCCAGGTCTCGTCGGGCTCACAGGTCTCGTCGGCTCACAGCCCCGAGGTCTCGTCGGCTTCCACCAGAGCTAGCTTAGCTAGCCAGAGCTAAAACGCTGCCGCGAGCCTCCGGGCCACCGCCCGGTACGCGGTCGCGATTTCCTCTTGTTTGCGGTGGCGGCCGTCCTCCACCACCCAGGTTCCGCCCACCATCACGTCGCGCACGGGGGTGTCCTCGCCGCTGAAGATCCAGGCGTCGAGCAGCTGGTCCTCGTCTCGTGCCACGAGGGCGGGATGGTCGGTGTCGAGGACGACCAGGTCGGCGCGGAATCCCGGCCTGATCGCGCCCAGGCGCCGCCCGCTTGCCTGCGCCCCCCCCGCCCACGCGCCCTCCAGCAGGGCCCGCCCGGTGGAGTGCACCTCGCGGCCTCCGGCGACGTTGCGCTCGTGCATCGTGAGCCGCTGCGAGTACTCGAGCATCCGCAGATCGGCGGCGGGGCTGACGCTGACGTGCGAGTCGCTCCCCACCCCCCACCGGCCGCCGGCGACCAGGTAGCTCGGGAGAGGGAAGACCCCGTCGCCCAGGTTGGCCTCTGTGGTCGGGCATAGCCCCGCGACCGCGCCCGAGGCGGCCAGGGCGCGGGTCTCCTCGGCGGTCATGTGGGTCGCGTGGACCGCGCACCAGCGGGCGTCGACCGGGGCGTGGCCGAGCAGCCACTCCACCGGCGAGGCCCCGCTCCACGACAGACACGCCCGCACCTCGGTAACCTGCTCGGCGATGTGGATGTGGATGGGGGCGGTGGGATCGGTCGCGTTCAGCGCGACAACCGCGTCGGTCAGGTCGCCGGGGGGCACCGCGCGCAGCGAGTGAAGCGCCAGGCCGACGCGGCGGTTGCCGTCCCCTGCGACCGCCTGCCCGAGCGTAACGCCGTCACGGAGGATCTCGTCGACGGTCGCGACGAACCGGCGCTGTTCCTGGAGCGGCGCGTCCGCCCCGAAGTCGGCGACCCGGTAGAGCGTGGGCAGGAGCGTCAACCCGATCCCGGCGGCCGCGGCGGCTTCGTGGAGCCGCAGGGCCATCTCGTGCGGCACGGCGTAGGGCTGCCCCTCGGGGTCGTTGCGCAGGTAGTGAAACTCCGCCACCGCCGTGTAGCCGTGGCGCAGCATTTCGGCGTAGAGCTGGGAGGCCACGATCTGCACATCATCCGGCGCAAGTCGCGCGAGAAACGCGTACATCCGCTCGCGCCAGCTGCCAAACCCGTACTCGGCCGTGCCGCCGCTTTCGGTGAGCCCCGCCATCGCCCGCTGAAATGCGTGGGAGTGCAGGTTGGGGATGCCGGGAACGACGGCGCCGGCGACGCGTCGTGCCGCTTCCGGGTCTCCGCCCGGAAGGACCTCCGCGAAATCGCCGTCTGCGGACACTTCGACGCGGACATCGCGCGCCCAGCCGCCGGGAAGCAGCGCCTGATCGAAATGGAGGGCGGCCACGACGCGTTACGGGGCGAACATGCGTTGCAGCACCTCGAGGACTTCGGTCATCGTCGCCGGAGATAGTCTCCCCAGCCGACGAACCAGCCGGACCTCATCCACGGTTCGGAGCTGGTCGGCCACCACGTATCCATCCTTCTCCCGGAACCGGCAGGGGACCCGGAACGCATAGGAGCGACCGCCGGTCGTCATCGGGGCCACCATGAACGTTCCCAGGTATGGATTCAACTCGTCCGGCGAAACGACCACGCACGGACGCGTCTTTCTGCTCTCCGAGCCTCGCGTTGGGTCGAGCGAGATCAGGTAGACGTCGCCGCGGCGCGGTCCAGCTGTTACCACTCCCACTCCGAATCATCGAAAGCCGTCGGTACCGGCTCGTCGAGGAGCCCGCCATCAGGGCTCATTCCCAGCTCGCGGGCCTCATGGGCCCATCCAGCCCTCGGGTTGTCAACGGATTCGACGAGCAGGCCCGAATCGACGACACGCAGCCGAAGTCGAGTACCCAACCTCGCTGCCCGCAGAAGCGCCTTTGGAATACGAATTCCGCGTGAGTTGCCGATCTTGATGAGTCGTGTTTCCATCCTGTAGCCAGGCTCGCGTGACGTGTAATCACAATGTAGTCACCGTGCACAATCGTCGACAAGTCGTCGTGGCGCTGCGTTGGCAGTCGTGCAGCCCTGGATTGCGGACAACGGTCATCGAATCTGCCAAAATGGCATGAGGTCGGAGATTGGGATCCTAAAGCGCTCATTCGACTTACGGGAGCGTGAGCCACGATACCCGCTGAATGATTCCCGCTAATCGGGATTTCAGCCGCGAACCCTCGGGCGGTCTTCCAGTGCCGTCCTGAGTTGTCCAGCATCCGGCCTCTGGTAGCACCTGAGCACTGTCGTGGCATCCTTCCAGCCGCCAAGCTCACAGAGCACCTTGAGCGGTGTGTCCATCAGGTCGCTGGCAAACTTGCGTCTGAGCGAGTGCCAGCCTCTCCCGCGCTTCGGCTCCAGTCCCGCCAACGTCTGGGCTCTGTACCACCACTTACGCACCAGCCAACGGCCCGCGCACTTCGAGGCATCCGTGGGCGACGGCAGCACCGGGGCGTTACCGGTCCCGGCGTCCATCCTCCGCGCCTCCTCCAAGACAGCGAGGGCCTCGTCGGTCAGCGGCGTGACGTGCTCGTAGCCGGTCTTCTCGTGTTCCGCGCGCCAGCGCACGACTCCGCCATTGAGGTCGATATCCGACCATCGAAGCTGACGGATGGCACCGATGCGGTGCCCCGTCTCGTGCGCGAGCACGAGCGCGACACGAAACCGCCAATCGAGCCGCCGGGACACTTGGAGCAGCGCCCGGTATTCCCTCTCGGAGAGCACGACCCGGGTCGGATTCTTCTCCCTGGGCGGCTTGAAGCCTCTGAAGGGATTCGACTCAAGGAGGAGCCTGCCCTCCTCGTCTCTCGACCGTGCGGCCCAGTTCAGCACCGCGAGCAAGAATCTCAGATCCCGTTCGACCGTCCGGTCGGAAACGGGCTGGCCGCTCGGACCAACTTTGCCCGACCGTCGCGCTTGGATGAAGCGGTCCCAGTCGCGCTGGGAGAGTGTTTCGGGTCTGCGGTCCTCGCCGAAACACTTGAGGAACATCGCCGTCGCGGCCCTGTCGTGCAGCCGGGTGTGCCTGCCCTTCGTGGGCGTCACCTCCTCACCGTAAATGTCAAGAAGCCTTCCCAGCGTGAGCGGCTCGGGCTCGGCTTCCGCCTTGCCGTTCAGGTCCGGGCCAGCGAATCCGGCGGCGAACTCGTCTGCCTGCCGCTTCGCCCTCACCCATTCGCGGTGCCCCAGCGACCGGGTGAGCCTGCGCCCGTTCTCGCGCCACTCGATCTGGTATCGGCCGGTCTTCGGATCCGGGAACACCCTGACCCGGTTCCGGCCCCATTCGCCAGCGCCGTACGAGCGCCGACATCGTTTCGTGCGTGCCATCATTCGATTCCTCTCTCGATGGACCGCACGATCTGCGCGTCTTGAAACCTCGCGCCGGGCGGGCGCGTCGTCCAGACGGGCGGTTGACCGCGCGCCGGATGTTGCCGGTTCGGTCCAACTACACCGAGCACCGGTCGGACGGTGGCGGCGGCGGCGCCGCTGGCGCAGGCCGGTTCGGCCTTCGGACGGCTCTGGAACCCGTTGGACATCGCCGTTTCGGCGGTTGTTGACACCGCCCGAGGTGTTCCCCTGACTGTACGTCACGGCGATTCCGACGACCCGTGATTCCGCCCGTCGCCTCCCGCGCCGAGGGCGCGATCATGGCTCCCTGGGCAGCCGCCGTCGCCGCCTCGGGGGGTGAGCGGTCGGTCGCCGCTCGCTGGCCCGCAGTTTGCGGGTTTCCGGGGAGCCAGATGTGATGGAATGGACGCCCCCTCCCGACAGCCTCACAATTCACCGA
>JAPPJO010000030.1 GCA_028820325.1 Gammaproteobacteria bacterium
GAGCGGGCCCGGAGGTCACCGCGGCCGGGCTCATGACCGACCTGGTGGCGGCCGCCGGGCGGGTTGCCGGCCGAGCCGGGCAGGGTCAGCGGCGCACCTCCTTGCCCCGGTCGGGACTTTCGACGTAGGCCGTCTGCCATTTTGGCAGAGGGTGGGAGGCGCGAATCACGGCGAGGAATCGTCTAAGTTGAACCAGGACTGCACGATCTGCCGCACTCGCCGTTGGACGGCATCTCACGCCATCGTGTCGCGATGGCGGGGAACACGCACCGTTTGGCGGGAATTCTAAGCCTCATCACCCGCAAGGGTCGGTGGCCCGTCTTCGGGAGCGGCCGCAAGCAAATACTCGACCACCTCATGGTGGCCCCGTGATGCCGCAATCTGCATGGGTGTTTCCCCATCAGCGTGCGTAGGTGCTGCGAGATCGGCGCCGGCCTCCACCAGCACCCGCGCCACATCCAAATAGCCCCAGTGCGCCGCCACGTGCAGCGGGGCGCCGCCCATCCACTGCTCTCGGGCGTTGGGGTCGGCACCGGCGTCCAGCAGGAGCCGAACCACGTTTACAGAGCCACTGTAGCCTGCCGCCAAGTGCAGAGGCGTCGCGCCGATCACGGGATCACGGGCGTTGGGATCGCTTCCGGTCGCAAGCAGATGCCGCACTTGAGCCGCGTCGCCGGCCGCGGCAGCCAAATGCAAGGGCGTACCGGCGAACGGCATCACGGGGAGGCTCGCACGGACTTCTGGACCAGAGCGACTGCCCCAGTTGCTGGCATAGGGATCCACTGGAAGGCCTGTCGCTCGTGGCCTGAATGGTGTGCCATCAAGGGTCGCACGCCGCGACCGTTGCCGCCGCGGCGCGCATGAAATCAGCACCATCCAACAGGTTAGCGGTCCATCGACCGGAAAGCCGGGTGTCGAGCCCGCGACTGCCGAGAGCAACCCACACTCCGGCGATGTAGTCTAGCCCGCCTTGGGCTGGTATCCCGGGCCAGTCGGCCGTCGGGCAAGCAGCCTTTCCGTGCCAGTAGGTTGCAAACGCCCTCACCTGGTTGTACGGCCGCCGCGCCCTCGTGTACCGCTCGAAGTCTTCCGCGATCACGGCGCGAGCAGCCTCTTCCGTCCACGCGGCGGTGGCGAGGTACCACAGCCGTGCGACTCGTCCCGGATGCTCGCCCTGATCCGCAGCCACCCTCGCCACTTCCGCCAAGCTGTCGGCCCGCGTTGCCAGAACGGATTGGCTGGCAAGGGAGGTCGGCGCGAGCAATGCCGCTACCAAGAAAGATCGGACGGGGAGGATCACGATTCGTAACAGGGTTCACACAAGGTTAAGGGTGACCGCTTCAGCCGATAGCAGTCGGAAGCGGAGGGAAGGTCGCAGCCGCACTTCCAGCAATACCTGTCAGTCTTGATATGCTGCAGCTCCCATGCGTCGCCCTGTTTGCGGGCTGCCACGGATCGGTGCTCGTTCACCTGTCGCTGTATGCTCCTGCCGAAGAGCAGCCTCACTCTTCCATCACCCCCGGCCGCGCGCAAGGCTTCGACGGCGACCTGCCGCCGCTCCGCGAAGGCAAGGGGTTGGCCACGTTCGTTCAGGACCACCCACCACTCTCTCATGGCCGTCCAATGTTGTCGCCGTCGTCCATTGCATCCCTGATGACCAGCCTGCCGCCGTCTTGCTCGTTGAGCAGCCTGGCCAGCCTGCCGAAGGGTCTCCCGTGAACGGTAGTACCGAGCCCTCATGGCCTCAAGAGTCAGCCTGCCCCGTGTACAACACGGGGCGCTCTGGCGGGTGCTCCGCCCCCCTTCGATCCCCCGGGAAAGCCCCCGCTCCGGCAGCGTTCGCAGTTGGGGTTCCGCCCACTTCCGGGGGGTCCGCACGTTCCCCGGGCGGCCATCCGCCACCTTTTCACCGCCGGTCGAGGCCGTCGGCTTCGGGTGTGTCCGCGGAGTGACCGGCGGGCGTCGTGGTCGGCGTCGCCACCGCTTCGGCGCCGGTCCCCCCGGCCTCCGGGGTCGAGTCCCCTTCCTGCCCCGGACTGAATGAGGGCCGACCCAACGGGTGAGCACCTGACGTTGCCGCGAGTCCGCGCCCACCCTGCCGCGACAGCGGCCCGGACTCCCATGGCCGGCGACTTCCGACAACACCCTGCTTATGCCCGATAAGGATGGCTAAGGCCCTACGAGGGCGTAGTTTGTAAATGGTGCAAACACTACAGGAGGAGGCCTGTGCGAAACGCAATCGTGACGATGTTTGGTTCGAAGAAGTTCCTGACCGCCCTCACTGGAGTGGCGGTGGTCGTCTTCGAGAATCTCGGTGTCCCAATCTCGGAAGAGGCGCTGCTGCCTCTGGTAGCGTACATCGTCGGCCAAGGAATCGCCGACCACGGGAAGGAGCGGGCCAAGGTGGAATCCGGCAAGGCCGATGAGCTTCTCGGCGCCCTTGGGCGCAACTCGTGATGTCGCCAGCCTAGCCGGTTGGGCGGGATTGGCGAGGCTCTAGACTACTAGCAGCTAGGAGCCGTGATGCCAAGTGTGCGAAGTGCGGAGAACGGATTGCCGAAGGGCAGGCGGTTCGTGCACGGCGCGCGAGCGATTGCTCCGTGTCCCGGAGATTCGAACCGTTTTGGAGGCGTTTCGGGGTATCTGCGGGCCACAGGATGGCCTCAGATCGACGATCTCGGGTCTCCGAGGTGTACGGGTAGGCCGGAAACCGGGCGCTCGCCAGAGCGTGGCGCAGTCCCGAGGGAGTGATGGGCCGGGCTGGTCGCCCTCATCGTCCTTGAGGCTGCCGACGACGAGACCGGGGAGCTTGTCCGCGACTGCTCGATAGGCGTGGTTCCGGGCGGTGCCGAGAGGGGCGTTTCGACGGCTCCGCCGGGCTGGCTTGACCCACTGTAAGGTGGACAAGCCAGCTTACTCCTTGGGGCCACACTCCGTGAGTCCCCTGCGGAGGCTGGCGAGGGGTGCTCCGCCCCCCTTCGACCCCCCGTTAAATCCCGCTCCGGAGGCGTTCGCGGTTGGGGTCCCCCCGGTCGGCCAGTCGCCGGGTGTTCTCCCAACGGCGGCCGATCACCGCCGGTCGATGCCCGTCGGCTTCGCGGCTGAGTCCGCGGAGTGACCGGCGAGCGGCGTGGTCTGGGTCGCCACCGCTTCGGCGCCGGTTCCCCCCGGCCTCCGGGACGGATCCCATCCCAACGTCCCGGTCGGAGGGACGGGCTCTGCCCGCCCCGGAGAATGGGAGGACCGGCGGGCGCAGAGCCGGAGCGGTTCGGGGAGGCCGGTCCGCCGGTCTGGTCCCGCGCGCACGCCGATCGTGCGGCTCCCGTATCACGGGGCACTGGTCAAGCTCCTCGATGTCGTTCGTAGAGCCATGCGCGCGCCGAGATGCGCGCGCGCTCCAGTCTTGCTTCATGCTCGTGCGCGCGCGTCGAGCAAACGGCATCGCAGTAATCCGAATCGCGGTTGGGATGCACCGGCCGCGAACAGCCGTCGCGCTTGCAGACCTTGTCAGCGCGCTCGACGCGGAGCCTCTTGCGTAGTATTCGCCGCCTCATCGCACATGCAGAAAGTCGAAGTACGCGCGCCCTTCCTCACCAGCGCCTGGAAGCGCTCCGCGCAGCCCATCTGAGCGCGCACGTGGCGAGCGAGCAAGGTCGATGTGATCGGTCAGCACTCGCGACGTCACCAGCGCATGGCGAGGACGGAGGAAACGTCGCCACGCCAAGCCCAAACGGGATGGGTGCCGACCTTCCAAGCTGTCATGCGAAAGACCGGGTATCCTGCCAGCACGGTTGCACCGTCCTCGCTGGCTGGATCGGCCTCCGGCCCCTCCAAGAGGAACACGGGCCCCTCCCCGGTGCTCTGGACGAATACTGTAGTGCCCTGCGGGATGCCATCAAGGATGTTTTGGGGCTCGCGGGTCACGTGAATTCGCTTACGTTGCATTTGAGTGCGCGATGTGCATCAGTAGTCGGAGTCGCTTCCCCATCTCGTCACGATTCTGCCGCCAACTCGCTCCTATGGTGCCAGTTTTCCCACTTTTCCACCGTGTTTTCCATAACGATGAAGCGATCACGATCACGGCGTTCGCCGCAGCCTGTGTCGGCCCGCTGACTACTTGTACCGATACGTGATGCGTCCCTTCGACAGATCGTAGGGGGACAGCGCGCACTTGACTCGGTCGCCCTCCAGCACCCGGATGTAGTGCTGGCGCATCTTTCCGGCGAGATACGCAAGGATCGAGTGGCCGTTCTCCAAGCGGACCCGGAAGGTAGTGTTGGGAAGGACTTCGGTAACGACCCCTTCGATTTCGATCGCCTGTTTTGCCAAGGGCGGGTCTCTTCTCACGGACAGAGTAGGCAGCAGGTCCGCCTAACGTCCGTGACACGATCCCGTCGCGCAAGCCGTGTTGCGGGCCATGCTCAATTGGCCCTCGCCCCGATGGCGTAGGTCGCGGCAGACGCCCGTAGGCCCAGGACGCGCCGGTCCCGAACGCCCAAAGCCTTCCTGCAAGGATTGATGGAACGGGAGCG
Organism: Gammaproteobacteria bacterium; assembly: GCA_028820325.1. GTDB lineage: Bacteria > Gemmatimonadota > Gemmatimonadetes > Longimicrobiales > Gaopeijiaceae > BD2-11. The sequence continues at coordinate 4,533 of JAPPJO010000030.1, forward strand.
ACCCCCGAGGGAGGGTGTCCGGGATGTGCACATCCCAACCCTCCCCCGTGGCACGCCAAGCGTCCACGGAGGGGGGTCGCTCCCGGCAACGGGCACCCGTGTCCGCGCGTCACGCCCGTCCCGGCGGCGGCGTCACAAACGCAACCACACCAGCCATTTGCGGCATCGTCGTTGTGTCACGTCCGAGCGCGTGTCTCGTGCACAACGACCCTGATGTCGATGTGCACTTCTGGATCGGCAACGAGCCATGCTGCACGCACGGTTCTCGTCAGGCTTGGCACCGCTACCTTCGCCTCGGCTTTCGTCTCCGAATTCCGCGTGCGTGCAGCGTGTTCGAGACGGCCTGCACCAGATCATGCAGGACTGGTCGGCGTACCTGGCGGCCGGGGGCACGGGCAGCGGGACCTGATTGAGTCCGCGACGGGGCTCGGAGGACCCGTTTCGAGGCGTTTGGGAGGCATTTCGCGGAATCTAAGGGCCTTGGGATCGCGCAGACTTGACGATCTCGGGTTCCCGAGGGGTAAGGGCAGGGCGGACATCGGGCCTGCTGGAGGATCTCGACACCGGGGCCGCGGGCGATCGCCTCGCGGCTCCGGAGCCGTGCGGAGCAGGCAGGGCTCGGGTCGGTCACGCCGCACATGCTCCAGAGATCGTTCGCCACCCACCTGCTGGCCGCGGGGAACGACCTGGCCGTGATGGCCGGCTGCATGGGGCACGCGCGGACAGACACGACGCGGATCTACGACCGGAGGGGCGAGGAGGCGAAGCGCGCCGCGGCTGCCACGCTGGCGGTGCCGTACCGGAAGCCGGAGAAGCAGAAGGAGCTGGGGCTGTGAGGGGCGTTTGCCGGATGGCGCGCGAAACCCCCTGGCTGCGGCTGGAACCGGCGGAAAGCGGCTGAAACCGGCTGAAACTCCCGCATCACCGGTAGGGCTTCCGGTCGGGCATGCTCGCTACCGAATCTCTGCCGTAACGCAGGAAACGCAGAGCCTCCTCACGCAGGATCTCTTCACGGCACCCCTCGAAGGCTCCCGCAAGCTCCTCTGGCCGGAACGCGCAACGTATCCGGTAAAAATCCCGGCAGCTGAACTGCATCGTTCCGATACCGAGCCAGCCCAGCTCTCTGCGGCAGGCAAACTGCTTGCATGCCGTGAACTCGGGCACCTGGGCACAAAGCTCCTCGATCTCCGACCCACCGGTCCGGACGAGACGGTACACGTCCTCGTTCACGGTTCCGGCACGATCCAGGGACATGATGGCGTCGGCGCCTTTCTGGCCCGCCTGCGCCAGGAGCCAGAGTGCTCGGTCCGCGTCCAGGAACCTTTCCTGCTGGGAGAGATCGCGCGACAGACGTGCCACCGTCTCGTCACTGACCGCCCTTTCAGGGTCTAGATCAGGCGCGTCCTCACAGCCTGCCAGAGCTACTACCAGCATCAATCTTCTCATCGGGCGCCTCCTGGGGACTCATCGCAGGCCATTATGTTGCAAGCATCGGGCCGGTCCCCCTGATTGCGGCCGGAACCGGCCGGCAGCGTTTGAAGCCGCCCGATCGCGCCGAAGGCCCGGGCTACCGGACCCGCCAGAAGAAAACCAGTGCCGACACGTCCCAGCCGCAGTCGATGTTGGTGTTCAATCCGTCGCCCGTGTCAACCCCATGGATGATGCAGGAGATCTCCCGGGTGGTGCCCGAGGCGTGCAGCACGACGGCGAAATCCCGGTGGCTGCCCTCGATGGTGCCGCGGGTGGGGTTCCCGCCTGCGGGATTGATGCCGAAGGTGCCGGTGACCCGACCTTCCGGGTGAGCGTCCAGGTCGAGGTGCCAGTAATGGGGCGGGTGCGCGTTGTGGTTGATGCCTTCCCACTCGCCGGCGATCCAAGGCGGTTCCGGGGCAGCAGCGCTGCGGCAGGCTAGAAGGGTCAGGCCGAGCGCGAGCAGCAGCGAAAGGGAACGGCGCGATCGTTTCATTGGAGATCCTGAAAAGGCTGGGAGGCCAAATTTTATTACGCGGGCAAGGGCGCCTCGGTTACCCGCCCCCCGGTCGGGGTCAGACCCCTCCCCCATGCCCTGATGCGACCCGCTCCCTACCCCGTGAGCTGCCAGAAGTCCTCTTCGGTGATGATGCGCAACTCGTGGCCCTTGGTGATGAGCGCCTCGGCATCGCGCTGCTTTGTGCTCTTCTCGCGACCGCGCAACTTGCGCTCGTCCTGTGTGCCCACAACTAGGATGGTGACCCTTCCGGACATCCGATTCCTGTAGTCGCAACCCCACTCGACCGCCTTGTCGACGAGTTCGCTGCGCGGGCGCGAAAGCGTCCCCGTGAACACGATGACTTCCCCATGCAGCGGCCCGTCCGGGTTTCCTTCCCGGCTGCGGTAGCCGGGCCCGGGCCCGGGGCCATGCGCGCTGGGGAAGATCGGCTGCCTGACCCTCTTGGGCCAATCCTCTAGACTCAAACCCGTGTCCTGACAGGCGCGGAGCATGATCCGGGCACACGCCCGCGCATCCTCAAGCGCGTCATGGTGCTCGAACTCGATCCCGAGGAACTCGGCGACATTCCAGAGGCCGTATCCCTTCTTGCCGAAACGGTCCCGCCACGCCCGCCGCACGACGCGTGCGGTGTCGACCCACACACCGGACAGGGTGGCAAGCCCGTGGCGCTTGAACGCGCGCTGGAACGCCACCCTGTCGAAGGCTGAATGGCTCACGACGTGATCCTGCAGGCGTTGACGGATCTCGGCCTCCAGTTCGGGCATCGTCGGGCTGCCTACCACATCCTCTTCGTCGATCCCATGGATATCGACGTTCCAGTCATCGAACCACGTCTCCGGGTCCACCAGCGTGCTCCACTCGTCCACTATCTGGCCGTCCCGGACGTCGACGATCCCGATCTGACAGATGCTGTCGCGGCTCGGGTTCGCCGTTTCGACGTCCACTGCCGAGAACGAGGGCGGTAACGGTGGGTCGTCCCTCCTGCCGGCCGGGACGGGAAGGGGACTCGACCCCGGCGGGAGGAACGGACGGAGTCCGTGCCGGAGGCCGGGGGGACCGGCGCCGAAGCGGTGGCAACGCCGACCACGCTGCCCGCCGGTCACTCCGCGAACTCAGCCGCGAAGCCGAGGGCGGAACATCCGGCGACGGGCCGACCGGGGGGACCTTCGGACCTTCCAACCGCGAACGCTGCCGGAGCGGGGTTTGTCCTGGGGATCGAAGGGGGCGGAGCACCCCTCGCCAGCCCGCGGTTATACCGGGGGTATGCTGGCTTGTCTCCCATAATCATGCAGATTCCCGCGTGATTTGCATGACCGGGTCGCGGGGAAGGCCCGGGCTGTTGAGCGCCCGCAGAGGCGAGCGTAGCGAGCCGGAGC
>JAPPJO010000083.1 GCA_028820325.1 Gammaproteobacteria bacterium
GCGACTTCACCCCGCACACCTACCGCACCGACGACTACGGCGCGACCTGGACGCGGATCACTACCGGCGGCAACGGCGTGCCGAACCACCATCCCGTGCGCGTCGTGCGCGAGGATCCCGACCGCGAGGGGCTGCTCTACCTGGGCACCGAGTTCGGGATGTTCATCTCGTTCGACGACGGCGGCTCCTGGCAGCCCTTCCAACTGAACCTTCCGGGAACCCCCATCACGGACATCAAGGTGGTGCAGGGCGACCTGGTGCTGTCGACAATGGGTCGCGGCTTCTGGATCATGGACAACCTCACGCCACTGCACGAGCTCGGCGAACGGGTTGCCAGCGCTGACGCACATCTGTTCGGGATCCGGGACGCCTACCGGTTGCGCTACCGCGCCGGCTTCGGCGGGGGGCTCCCCCACGAGCCCGAGTTCCCGCAGGCGGGCGCCAACATCGACTACATGCTGGCCTCGCCCGCGCAGGGTCCGGTGACGCTCGATATCGTGGATTCGAGCGGCGAGGTCGTGCGCTCCTTCTCGAGCGAGAGCCCCGGCGAATACACGGTCCCCGCCGAGCCCGGGATGCGGGAGTGGCGGCTGGAACGCTTCGGCACGCCGCGGCTGCCGTCGGACGCGGGAACCCACCGGTTTACGTGGGACCTGACATATCCGGGGCCGTGGGATGCCAATCCGGCGCGGTCGGGGCGGGGTGGCCCGATGGTGCCGCCGGGGATGTACACGGCGCGCCTTGCGGCCGGCGACTGGAGCGCGAGCCGCAGCTTCGAGGTGACGCTGGATCCGCGCGTCGCGGCCGAGGGAATCGGCGTGCAGATGGTGGAGCGGCAGATTGAGCTGGCCCTGCAGGCGCGTGACGCGCTGAGCGAGGGCCGGCTGGCGGTGCACCGCATCAACGAGGCGCGGGAGCGCGGGGGCGGCAGCCTCGCCGACGAGATCGAGGCGATCGAGCGCGAGCTGGTTACGGCGCCGATCCGCTACTCGCGGCCGATGCTCGTCGATCAGTTGCAGTACCTGTACAGCAACCTGACGCGCGCCGACCAGGAGCCCGGCCAGGACGCGATCGTCCGCTACGACCAGCTCCACACGGCGCTGGAAGAGCACGTGACGCGGCTGGAGCAGCTGCTGCGGGTGACGATTTCGGACGGCGGCGCGGGGCGCTGAACCCGAGGACCCCGGGGCGAGGGGAAGGCCGCGGCTGTCACGGGCGGCAGCCGCGGCCGGGCCTCTCGCCGCGAGCGGGCGGGCCTCTACAGCGCCCGGGTGATTGGCGGCTGATGTCCCCTCAGAACACCCGATACGTCGCCGACAGCTTGATGCGCCGGCCCTTGGCGCTGTGGGTGAAGCCGTCGAAGGACTGCTCCCACTTCACGTAGGGCGGAGGGGTATCGAACAGGTTCAGCAGCGAGAGCGAGACGCCGAAGCCTCTCGAGGGGCGCCAGAGCGCGGTTGCGTCCAGCGTCAGGAAGCCGTCGATGTTCTCGGCCTCGCTTCCCTCTTCGTCGCGGTCCTTGTAGGACGAGATGTAGTTGATGTACCCGACGACGCTGTAGTCGGACCAGCCGTAGCTTCCGAACAGTCTCCCCTTCAGGCTCGGGAGGGGAGGGGCGATGGGGTTGTACTTGTTCAGGCGTCCGGCGCCTTCCGAATCGGGTGAGATCTCGACACCCTCGACGTGCAATGCCTCGATGGAATACTTGTTCGTGTAGGTGGCCTCCAGCCCGGCATTGAGAATCCCGGTGCCGGCCTGGGAACGGGCGGTCAACTGGAAATCGAAGCCGGAGGTCTTGACGCCGGGCCAGTTGATGAGATCGACGTCGATTCGCTCGATGCCGGTGACGTCGCAGGTGCCCGTGCCCCGTCCATCCGAGCAGGTCACGTAGCTCTTGACGGCCTGGCGGGAGCTCCCGCCCTCGTTATAGAGCCGGGTAATCGCATTGTAGGGCACCACAGCGATCACGTCCTTGAAATCGTAGCTCCAGTAGTCCGCTGTGAACTGGACCGGGACGAAGCCCGATTCATCCGCAAGCGTCACGATGAAGCCGGCGTTGAAGGTAAGCGCCTGCTCCGACTTCAGATTCTGGTCGCCGTGGGTGTCGACGGCCTTGTAGACACCCGCCTCGTTCACGTATGCGAGCGCGGTCGTACGGCTCTCGTTCACGTCGTCGACCGACGGGGCGCGGAAGGTCGTCTGCAGCGAGCCGCGCAACGCGAACTGGTCCGACAGGTCCAGCCGGAACGCGGCCTTCGGATTGAAGCTGCTCGCGACGCTGTGAAACTCGTAGTTCGCGGCGAGCTGCATGTGGAGACGCTCATCCATTCCGTGGACGGGGAGTTCCGCAAAGAAGCGATGCACCGTCTGCGTGGCAGCGTAGGGATAGGTCCCGGTCGTAAAGGTGAACGGGCCGGCCTGCTCGAGACAGGCGCGGCTGCCCAGCACGGAGCACGGGTTCATGTTCAGGTTGCCGGGATCGTTCGGCTGTGACCAGACGTCGAACCAGCGGAACTGGTAGCCCAGGGCGTAGTTCTCCACCGGGCCGCTGCTTCCCGTCAGGGTGGCGTCGGCGACCAGCATGTCCGCGGAACTCTCGACATCGACCTCTTCGTTGATCCACGCAATCAGTTCGGCGGCGTTCGCCAGCCCCGGTGAAAAGTCGGGGTTGGGCTCGCTGACGAATCGCGCGCCCGGCTGCTGGGAATGCTGGAGAGCGTTGCTGAACGGATTGTAGAACTGGCAGTTGCCCTGGCCCGGCAGTCGCCCGCCCGTCGGACCCAGCGCCATGCCCGAGGGTGAGCTGGGATCTGCGACCACATCGACCCCGCAGTCGGGTCCGCCGTAGCCGCGGAAGGCGAGAAACTTGCGGTAGGCGTATTCGGCGGGCTGGTTCACGTTACCAGCGGAACGGGAGTAGCTGAGGGCGAGGTTCAGCCGGTTGTCGTGCCCCTCCAGGGCGTCGAGGCCCGTGTCCAGGGACGCGGACACCCGTTGGGTGCGGGAATTCCGCTCAAGCGTCCGGCCGGGCCCCGAGTGTCCCACCAGCCGCCCGAAGAAGTACCAGTCGTTCTCCAGACAATCGCCGCTGCCCATGAACCCCACGCTGGACGCGTGCTGCTGGCAGAAGGCCTGACGCCCGGGGTTCTCCGACGGCACGATCTGAAGCCCGTCGTAGGGGCTGATGGGCGGGAACGACGGCGTTGTCACCCAGGCCGGCGTCGTCGCTTCGGCCCAGAGGCCCTCTATGTGGTAGCTGGAGTTGTCACCCACCTCGCCGTTGATTTCCGCGAAGGCGCGGAAGTGGTCGGACTGCTCGAGCAGGTTGTCCCAGGGCTGATAGCGGAACCGGCAGGTGTAGCTCTCGAGGTAGCCGCCGAAGTCGAGGCAGGCCGGATCGATGAAGATGTCATCGTCCGAGAAGTGTGCGCCCGACAGCGTGGCGACCAGATCCTCGGCACTTTCCATACCGGACGTGTATGGCGTGAGGAACGCCCCCGGGTTGCCGGTCCAGGACCATGCGCCGGCGCCCGCCTCGTACGGGCGCAGCGCCCAGTCGCGGTCTTCCGGGGTGAGCTGTTGGCGGGTCAGGTATTCGGCGGACAGAACCGCGTGCGCCCGATCGCCCAGCCGCCGTCCCACGATGCCGGCCACGTTGCTGTCGCCCGCGCCGGCGAAGTACTCGTGCGAAGCAGTCACTTCCGTTCCCTCGAATTCGCCGCGGGTCAGGAAGTTGGCGACCCCGGCCACGGCGTCCGACCCGTAGATGGCGGACGCGCCCTCCTTCAGCACCTCGATGCGGTCGATGGCGATCGACGGGAACGAGTTGATGTCGACGTAGCGTCCCCCAATCAGGCGGGCCGGGAGATACACCTGGCGCCGGCCGTTGAGGAGCACCAGGGTCCGGGACGCCCCCAGGCCGCGCAGGTTCACGTTGGCCACGGTCTCCGGCACGGCGGCGATCTCGTTGGCGTTGTACCAGCTCTGCCGTTCGCCGACCACCCCGTGGCTCACGCCGAGGGCCTTGAAGAACTCGGTCACGAGCGGGAAGCCCTGTTCCTCCAGCTTGCGGCGCGCGGCCACCGCAACCGAGTAGGGCAGCTCCGTGGCCGCCGTCTCAGCGCTGGTGCCGGTCACGACCACTTCGTCGAGCTCGAGCGCGGTGAAGCTCAACTGCAGGTCGACCGTGGTGGCCTCTCCCGGCGCTACCGTGACGTCTTCGGTCGCCGCCAGGTACCCGAGGATGTTGGTGGAGAGCTGGTGCGCGCCCGCGGGCACGTCCTGGATCGAGTAGCGGCCGTCGGCGTCCGTGACCGCCCCGATGCCGAGCGCTTCGATGAAGACCTGTGCGCCCGCGATCGGCCGGCCATCGGCGATGTCGGCTACGGCGCCCTCGATGGATCCGGTGGATTGTGCCGCAGCCGGAGCTGTGGGAAGAGCGCCAAAGAGCGCCAGCAGAAAGAATACGCGCGGTGATCCTGAGAGCCATGTACCCATTGCCGGCATCCTCCTTCTCAGCTCGACGCAACCCTTCTCCTCGGAGCGACGCCCTGGTCATTGACCGCGGGGCATCCTGGCGTGTCGGAGAATTGTCGCAAGAAAATCGCGGTTTCGTCGCTATTCCGAGCCCAAGATAGCGCCCACCGCCGGGCAGGGCACTACCCCCGGGGGACGGCCAGGCTAGCGCGGGCGATTGGCCTCGATCAGCACCCGCTCCAGGGACTCGCGGGCGGCGCCGAGTTCGACATCGCCGGGGGGAAGGCCGTTCAGCTGCAGGATGTAGGCGATGACGTCGGCGTACTGCTGGACGGGGAGGGAGCCGGGCTGGTCTTCGGGCATGAGCGAGTAGATGTCGTCGAAGAGCGCCGCTACGCTCGCGCCGGCCCAGGAACGGATGAAAGCTCCGACGAACTCCTCGTCGTCGTGGCACTCGCGGCAGACGCCCTCGGTGACCTCGGCGCCGCGCGCCGCCTGCTCTTCGGTGTAGACGCCGTCGAGGGTGGTCACCCGCTCCTCGGTCTGCGCATTGGCGGGCAGGGCCGCCCCCAGCGACAGCAGCGCCATGGCCGCAACGAGTGCTCCGGTCCGTTTCATCCCACGCTCCAAGATGCCATTACATTTGAACCCATAGCTGTTAAAGATCGTACGTCCGGCTCATGGCGGTCAAGCTGAGTCAGGCCATCATCGCACGCAGAGGCTCTCTCCTTTGGAAATCGCGCTCCTGTCATCGGCGTTTGCAGCCTCCGTGGCCAGCGGTCTGGTGCCGTTCGTGAACGCGGAGGTCGTGGTGGCGGCGACCGCCGTCGCGGTGCCCGGATCCCAGGTGTGGCTGGTAGTTACGGTGTGTTCGCTGGGCCAGATGATCGCCAAGGCCGCCCTCTACGCGCTGGCCCGCTGGCTGCCCCAGAAGCTGCCGGCCCGGGCGACGCGCCACCTTGAGCGCGCGTCCGAAAAGACCAGGCGACTCGAGCAGGCCGGATGGACGCTGATTCTGGTCAGCGCGTTCGTGGGGCTGCCGCCCTTCTACGTGATCTCGCTGGCAGCAGGCATCGTGCGCACCAATTTCGCCGCGTTCCTGACGCTGGGCTTCGCCGGCCGCTGGGCACGATTCGCGATCCTCGCGTATGGGGCGGCCGCCGCGGGCGGGGCCATCCAGGGGGGGCTGTGAGCGCTTCGGCGGACATCGAGCGGGCGCGGCGGCTCGTGCGCGAGGCCCGGCGGGTGGTCGCGCTCACGGGCGCGGGCATTTCGGCGGAATCGGGTGTTCCCACCTTCCGGGACGCGGGCGGGCTGTGGCGCAACTACCGCCCGGAGGACCTCGCCACCCCGCAGGCGTTCGCGCGCGATCCGCGCACTGCGTGGGAGTGGTACGACTGGCGGCGATCGGTGCTGGCGGGGTGCGCTCCCAACCCGGGGCACCGCGCGCTGGCACGGTTTTTCCTTGCACGGGGCGCGGCCGGGGTGGTGACCCAGAACGTGGACGGCCTGCACACCCGCGCGGCGCTGGAGGAGGCGGGCGACGGACCGCCGGAGGCGGCGCTTCCGGTCGAGCTGCACGGGGCGGTCGGGCGGGACCGCTGCAACCGCTGCGAGGCGCGCTTTCCCGCCGAACCCCTGGGCGACGCTCTGCCGCGGTGCGACTCGTGCGGCGGCCTGCGCCGCCCGGACGTGGTGCTGTTCGGCGAGTCGCTCGACGGGGACGTGCTGGCCCGCGCCTACTCGCTGGCCGAGCGCGCCGACCTCTGCCTGGTGGTGGGCACCAGCGCGGTGGTCTACCCGGCCGCGGCGGTCCCGCTGGCCACCCTGGAGGCCGGTGGCAGCCTCATCGAGGTGAACCTGGAGGACACGCCGCTCACCCGATCCGCCACGGTGCCGCTGCGGGGGGCGGCGGGGGAGGTGCTCCCGGCCCTGCTGGACTGAGAGCACCTCCGCGGCGCTGGGCCGGGAGGGTTCTACGGGTGAGGCACGGGTAGCATTCCCCTCGCGGTTCTACCCCTTCCCGCACCCCTCTGCACAGTGTTGCATTTTCGAAAAGGCAACATATTGTTGCATTTTCGGTTTTGAAACGCGCTGCGGAGGGGCCGTTGACCCTCAACGGCGACCCGGGGTCAGAGAGCGTCGCGGTGGTTCCCCTACGACCCCGGGCGGTGACTCGCCCACGATCTGCGGTGACACCTCACGGACCGCGCCGGCATCGTTCATGGCGTCCAGCGGGACTACCGCCCGGTATCTTGCCGCACCGGCCGTGGCGGAGTCGCCCTCGACCGCGACACCGTTGACCTCCATCCAGTCGAGAAGGCTTGGGGCGGTGATGGCCGGATCATAGGTCCACAGGTGGACTTGCGTGATTTCCGACAATGCCTCGCCGAAGCTCAGTGCGCTCGTCGGAACCAGGAACAGTGTGTCCGTTCCCGCAACAGCCGCGAAGATACCGTCCTGTACGCTGATCGCGACGTCTGTGAGCTCCCCGGGGCCGTCGTTGATGGCACTCGACACACCACGGAAGGCGACTCCGTCGCGACCGGAAATGTAGTACCAGCCTTCTTCCCGGCCTTCCGGCTCAAAGAAGACGACCAAGGCATAGTTCACGGTTTCCGTGTTGCCTTCCCCGAAGTTGAGCACTCGCTCACCGATTTCGAGCCTTATCGCCTCCGTGCCCAACTCGCCGGGATTGGCTGGCTCGACGAGCAATGCAGTTCGCACCGAGTCCGCCTGACGCCCCACACGGGCCGCGATATGCCAGGAGGTGAGCGGCGACTCGAACTCGCGACCGACGATTCCCCACAGAGTGTCCGAGACATTCGTCACTCGCAGGATGCCCTCGGAGATCTCACCCTCGGCATTTGCGAACCCCCAGTCGTCCAGACTGCTCTCGTCGTCGAAGTCGTCGCGGAAGATGAGGCCCGCGGCGGGGAGGACGGTAATCCCGAAGGACACAGACGCCGACAGGCCTCCCGGATCGGTCGCCGTTACGGTCCCCGTCGCCGTCCCCTCGGCAAGGGTGCTGACGCGCAGCAGACTGCCCGTCACCTCCAGGGCGGCCACGCCGGGATCCGACGACTCCGCCGAGTAGGTCAGCTCGTCGCCATCGGGATCGACGAAGAGCGCATCGTCTCCCTCCAGATCCAGCGTTCCCGACCACCCTGCCGACCGCGAGATATCGTTAATCGTTCCTTGCGCCTCGGGAGCCTGGTTCACTCGCTCGATCACCGTGACGGTACCGCTCAGCGAGGCCGTCAGACCGTACGGGTCCGTCGCGGTGACCGTCACCGTCGCGGTCCCGATGGCCACCGCGGTCACCGTCATCGTCGAGC
>JAPPJO010000138.1 GCA_028820325.1 Gammaproteobacteria bacterium
CGTGTAATTAGGTTGTCGGACGCAAGCGTTGGCGAACAGCGCTCTCGCACGGACTTCCACACGCGTTTTCATCATGACCGAAACCGGAAGAACGAAGCCCCGTTCACTGTCAAGATCCGAACCTCGCTCCCGGACCCGCCGGGACTTCGTGAAGTCCGCGGTAGCCGGGTCCGCACTCGCCGCGGGTCTCCCTTCGGCGCTTGCAGCCGAAGGAAGTCGAACCGTCCGCCGGACGCTGTCCCGGGAACCGATTCCGCCCGGTCAGGTTGCCCCCTCCGACCGCGTCGGCCTGGCCGTCATCGGCGCGGGCGGGATGGGCATTGCCGACGTGGACACGGCGCTGCGCATCCCCGGCGTCGAACTCGTGGCCGCTTGCGACATCTTCGACGGGCGCCTCGACGCTGCCCGCGAGCGCCATGGCGACATCTTCACCACCCGTGACTACCGGGAAGTCCTCGTCCGAGACGACATCGACGCGGTCATCGTGGGCACGCCTGACCATTGGCATCAGCCCATCTCCATTGACGCGCTCAGGGCGGGGAAGGCGGTCTACTGCGAGAAGCCGATGGTGCACGACATCGCCGAAGGCCACGATCTGATCCGCGCCCAGGAGGAATCGGGACGCGTATTCCAGGTGGGCAGTCAGGGGATGAGCTCGCTCGGCAACGAGAAGGCGAAGGAGCTGTACGAGCAGGGCGCCATCGGGCATCTCAACTATGCGGAGGGCTTCTGGGCGCGCAACGATCCCATCGGGGCATGGCAGTACCCCATCCCGCCCGACGCCTCGGAGGAGACCGTCGACTGGGAGCGCTTCCTGGGTCCGGCCCCCGAACGGCCCTACGACCCCCTGCGGGTCTTCCGCTGGCGCAACTATCGCGACTATGGCACGGGGGTCGCCGGCGACCTCTTCGTCCACCTCTTCTCCAGCCTCCACTTCGTGGTCTCTTCGCGTGGACCCACGCGCATCCAGGCCGCGGGAGGGCTGCGCTACTGGAAGGACGGGCGGGAGGTGCCGGACGTGCTCCTCGGCGTCTTCGACTATCCGGAGACGGACGCGCATCCGGGGTTCAACCTCTCGCTGCGCGTCAACTTCGTGGATGGCACTTCGGGCAGCACCTTCCTTCGGCTGGTGGGAAGCGAGGGCGCCATGGACGTGACCTGGACCGACGTGGTGCTGCGCAAGAACGTAGCGGTCGATCCCATGGACGCCTTCTCGCAGGAGAAGATGGCCGAGGCGGCGGCGGGCGAAGGCGGTCTCCCCGCGCGCGTGCGCATGCTTCCGCCGGCGGAGGCCCGCTATGAGGTCGAGCGCGGCTACCGGGGCGCGCACGTCGATCACTTCTTCAACTTCTTCCAGGCGATCCGCGGAGGCCCGCCGGTCATCGAGGATGCCGTCTTCGGCCTGCGCGCGGCGGCTCCGGCGCTGGCGTGCAACCTCAGCTATTTCGAGGACCGGATCGTGCGCTGGGATCCCGACGCGATGAGACTCGCCTGATGGATCTGGCTCCGACGAGCGGGATGACATCCGTGCCGGCTGGACCCGATCCGGCGAGAGGGACGGCCCGGGCGGCGAACTACCGCCGCTCGAGAGTCCTCTGCCTGGCAGCCATCCTGTGCCTGATCGTCAACTGCGGAGACGAAGTGCCCGCGGTGCTGGCTCCGCCCCCGCCGCCCGGGCTGGTCGCCACGACCGTCACCCTGGAACCCTCGTCGGTGACGCTGGACGCGCTGGGCGACACGATTCGACTCGCCGCCACGGTGCTCAACCAGAACGGTGACCCGATGACCGGGGTTCCGATCGCGTACACGACCACCGACGCGTCGGTGGTGCGGGTGGACGGTTTCGGCCTGGTGACGGCGATCGGGAACGGGAGCGCGGTGGTGACGGCCGCGAGCGGCGCGGCGACGGGGGTCGCGACCGTGACCGTCGAGCAGATGGTGGCGCAGGTACGGGTGTCGCCCGACTCGGCCACGCTGATTGCCATCGGGGACACGTTGCGGCTGGAGGCCGAGGCCCTCGACTCGCAAGGTCGGGGGGTGCCGGGGACACACGTGTTCGAGTGGTCGAGCAACGATTCGGTGGCTGCGGTGGACAGGGACGGCCTGGTGACGGCGGTGAGGAACGGGAGCGCGGTGGTGACGGCCACCACCGGGACGGTGTCCGGCGAGGCGACGGTGAACGTGGAACAGGCCGTGGCGGAGGTGCAGGTGTTGCCTGGCTGGGTGACGCTCTTCTCCGTCGGCACCACGGCGCAGCTCGCTGCCCGGGCGCTGGACGCGAACGGGGCGGAAGTGCCCGACATGGAATTCGAGTGGTCGAACGACCGCGGGGCGGCGCGCGTGAGCGCCACGGGCCTAGTGACCGCGGTACGTGAAGGGACCGGCGTGGTGACGGCCACGACCGCATCGGTCGCGGGAAGCGCGGCGGTGACGGTGAGCCTGCTTGCGGGCGCCGCCAAGGACCGCGCGATCCTCGAAGCCGTGTACGACGCGACCGAAGGCCGTTTCTGGAGGAACAACCGCAACTGGCTCAGCGACGCGCCGCTGGGGGACTGGTACGGTGTCGATACCGACGCTGACGGACGGGTCGTCGGTCTTGACCTGGTCGCCAACAACCTGGAGGGGCACATTCCGCCCGAACTCGGTCGCCTCGATGAGCTCAGGGAGCTCCTGCTCGACGCCGCTACGGTCCCCCAGACCTGGTGCTATCGGCCGTCCAGTCCTCCCGAGTCGAGTGCGCGCAACGGAAGCGACATCGGCTGGTCCGGATCCGCACGGGGAGGCGGAAGCCTGCATTGGCTCTCGTGGGCGAGGCGCACCGACGCAGGCCGCGAGCACGGAGCCGGCTTGGTGACCGACATCCCGATGGGTGCGCCGCTCAGCTTTGCGACCGGCCTCCGGAACGGTGGCAACCGGTTGGCGGGACCCATTCCGCCCGAACTCGGCGAACTTGCCAATCTCGAGACGCTCTCTCTCGACTCGAACGAACTGTCGGGGTCGATCCCGCCGGAACTGGGAAAGCTCGCGAACCTGAAAACACTGTCGCTCTCGCGAAACCGGCTTACGGGCACGCTTCCACCCGAGCTGGGCAACCTGATCCGACTCGAGAGCCTGAACCTCGCGGTGAGCTACGATCTCACGCTCACGCCCCCGCGTCCGCGGTATGTGCTCTCGGGACGGCTCCCGCCGCAACTCGGGAATCTGGTCCGCCTGAAGGAGCTGGATCTCCGGGGACACAAGTTCACCGGCACGATCCCGTCCGCATTCGCCAGGCTCCGCGCGCTCGAATACCTGTCGCTGACCTGCAACTCGCTCGACGGCCCGATTCCTTCGGTCGTCCGGCAGCTTCGCCAACTGCGCCACCTGGATCTGTCCGGCAACCAGTTCGAAGGAGGCATCCCCGCGTGGATGGATGACCTGGACGACCTGGAATTCCTCGATCTCGCCAGCAACTACTTCCTGACCGGGCCCATACCCACGAGCGTTACGCGGATGACCGGACTGGTCCGGCTGAGCCTCGGCACCAACCGGCTCTTCGGCCTGATCCCGCCGCGACTCGGCCGCCTGACGAACCTGGAATCGCTGGCGGTGGGCAACAATCTGCTGACCGGCGCACTGCCGCCCCAGCTCGGGAATTTGCCGAACCTGGAGTACCTCTCGGTGTTCAGAAACGCCGGTCTCACCGGGGCGCTTCCCCGCGAACTCATGCAGGTCCGGTTGGACGACTTCAATTGGCAGGCCACCGCCCTGTGCGCCCCGCGCGATCGCGTATTCCAGTCATGGCTGGCGAGTATCCTCAACCACCAGGGAGGCCCTGGCTGTACACTCCCGCCGCGCGAGATCTTCACGGCGTTCTTCGAGGCGACCGGCGGTGCGGGCTGGACCAACAACGCGAACTGGCTCAGGGATGCACCCGTGGCTTCGTGGTTCGGCGTGACCGTGGAGGACAGCCTGCTCACGGCGCTGGACCTCCCCGACAACGGGCTTTCGGGCACGCTCCCTCCCGCGGTGGGCGACTTCCTGGACCTGAAGCGTCTGGACCTGGAGGGCAACGCGCTGACGAGCCGTCTGCCCCCGGACCTCGGAAACCTGCTGGAACTCGAGGCCCTCGACCTGTCGGGCAACGGGTTTTCGGGACCGGTCCCACGCGATCTCGCGCAGCTCGGGACGCTGGAACGCCTGGACCTGTCCGACAACGAACTGGGAGGCGCGCTCCCAGGCATCCTGACCAGCCTGAGTTCGCTTTCCGACTTCAACTGGAGAAACAGCGGCGCCTGCGCCCCCGAGGTGGCATGGTTCCAGACCTGGCTCGAGTCGGTGGAGACCCGCTCCGGGCCGACCTGCGACGGGATCTTCTCGGTGTCAGTCGCGGAAGCACACCTGTCGCAGGCCACCCAGGGCGTCGGCGGCGGGGTTCCGCTCATCGCCGGGCGTCCCGGGCTTGTGCGGGTTCTGGCCACCGCGGACCGGGCCAACGACTTCAGGCCGAGTGCCCGCGCCGCGTTCGTCGTGGATGGCAGCGAGGCCCACGCGGCCGACATGGCGCTTGAATCGTCCCGCGGCCTGGCCGAGAGCCTTCCAGGGCAACTGGACCAGTGGTATCAAGCTGCGATCCCGGCGGCGGCGCTGCGTCCCGGAGTCGAGATGGCCGTGCGGATCGATCCCGACAGCACCATGCCCAGAGCGACGCTGGATGAAGTGCGGGTTCCCCTCGACGTGCGCGAGTTGCCGCCCCTGGATCTCACCATCGTACCCGTCGTGACCGGATCCAGCGCGGACGCGAACGTGCGGGAATGGGTCAAGGACGCCGAAGCTCCGCCGGTGAAGTTCATGCGGGCTGTGCTGCCGGTCGGTGAACTCAACCTGACCGTGCGCGAGCCGCTCAGAATCGCATCGGCCCCGGATGCCTCGAAGGGCGCGGAATGGATCGTCATCCTCGAGGACATCGAGCTGGTCCGGAAGGCCGAGGGCGGCCGCGGATACTGGTATGGCGTGGTGAACCGCGACGGAGACGAAGGCATTCGGGGGATCGCCCTGGTGGAGGGCCGGGTCGGGCTCGGCGTCCCCGATGCCGAGGTCTTCGCGCACGAACTGGGTCACAGCATGAGCCTCATGCACTCGCCCTGCGGGAATCCATGGCAGATCGATCCGGATTACCCCTATCCGGACGGCAGTATCGGCGTGCTCGGCTACGACGCCCGATCCGAGGAGCTGGTGGACTCCTCGACGCACGACCTGATGTCCTACTGCCATCCGCAATGGATCAGCGACTACAACTTCAGGAAGGCGCTCGAGTACCGGCTCCGCGCGGAGACCAGCCCACGCGCTCTGGCCGCCCGGGACGAACCCCGGGGAAGCCGGCTGCTGCTGCGCGGCCACGTGAGCGCCGAGGGCCAACTTCACCTGGATCCCGCGTTCGCGCTCGACGCGCCGGCGCAGCTGCCCTCGGGGTCCGGTCCCTATCGCGTCGAAGGCTTTTCCACGGATGGCAGCCGCGCGTTCGCGCTCGACTTCGACATGGAGATGGTCTCGGAGGGCGGCGGCAGCTTCTTCTTCCTTCTCCCGTTTGCCGAGGATCGCATCGCCGCACTGGAGCGCATCGTGCTCTCCGGACCGGAAGGCACCGCGACGCTGGACCGGGAGACGCGCGCGTCGCCGGTGGCCATCGTGACGGACCGCGCAACCGGACGGATCCGGTCCATCCTGCGGGGCGAGGCCGCCGAAGCGGCCGGTGCGACGGTGGCAGCTGACGGGCGTTCCAGGGCCGTGCCTCGCGAGCGCGTGCTGGTCAGCTATGGATTGCCGGAACCGGTGCCTTGATGGATGGAATACACAAATGCGTAAGACGATGAGACATGGCTTCATGGCTGGAGGAAGAGCGGGATCGCAAGTCAGCGGGCTGCTCGCGGTGGCGCTGTTCGCGGGGTGCGTCCTGGCCGCGGCGTGCGCAGATGCCGCCGACGCTCCGGAGCAGACCACGCCCGATTCCGACATGGCCGCTCCGGGGACGGCACAGGCTGCAGCCCCCAACACCCTCACCGACGCCGAGCGCGACGCCGGCTGGCGCCTCCTCTTCGACGGCGAGACCACGGATGGCTGGCGCGGCTACAACCGCGAGTCCTTCCCCGACACGGGTTGGGCGGTGATCGACGGCGTGCTTGTGGTCGGAGCAACCGCCGTGGATCCCGATGTCCCGGTGGGCGGCGACATCGTCACCACCGAGTCCTTCGCGGACTTCGACCTCAGATTCGAGTTCATGCTCTCGGAGGTGGCCAACAGCGGCGTCCTCTACCGCGTGATCGAGGAGGAAGGAGCCGAGATCTGGTTCAACGCTCCCGAGTACCAGGTGCTCGACGACACCGCGTATATCGAGATGGGCACGATGGACATGCGCACCCACCTCACCGGCGACAACTACGACCTGCACGCCGCGGGCGAGAAGACCCTGCACGGCCCCGGCGAGTGGAACGAGGGCCGCATCCGCATCGCGAACAACCATGTGGAGCACTGGCTGAACGGCGTGAAGACGGTGGAGTACGAGCTCGGCTCGCCGGAGTGGGAGGCACTGGTCGGGGCCAGCAAGTTCGCGCCCTATCCGCGCTACGGGCGCGCGGCCTCGGGTCCCATCGGGCTCCAGGACCACGGGCGCAACGTCTTCTATCGCAACATCAAGATTCTTCCGCTGGGGCCGGTTTCGCTCTTCAACGGCGAGGACCTCGACGGCTGGCGCGTGCACGGAACCGAGCGCTGGTATGTCGAGAACGGGGAACTGGTGTGCGAAAGCGGCCCTGATGCCGAATACGGCTACCTGACGACAGAACAGTTATTTAAAGACTTCGATCTGACCGTCGACTTCAGGCAGGAGGCGGACGGCAACAGCGGTGTGTTCTTCCGCTCCAGCGTGGAGGGCACGGTCGTGACCGGCTGGCAGGCCGAAGTGGCGCCGCCGGGACTCTTCACCGGCGGGATCTACGAGTCCTACGGGCGCGGCTGGCTGGTGCAGCCCGATCCGGCGCTCGACGCTGCGCTGAAGATGGGCGACTGGAACACGCTGCGGGTCCGGGCGGTGGGCGACCGGGTCACGACCTGGCTGAACGGGACCCGCATGGTGGATTTCGAGGATGCACAGATCGGCGAAGCCGAGGGGTCGATCGCGCTCCAGATCCACGATGGCGGCGGGATCAAGGTGCGCTGGCGGAATCTCCGGATAGTGGACCTCGGGGGATGAGGCGCGCGGAGATTCCGTGAAAGCCGTCCTCTTCGACCTGCTCTCGGCGCTGATCGACTCGTGGTCGCTCTGGGACGACATCGCGGGGAGCGAGGAGCGCGGGCGTCGTTGGCGCTTCGAGTACTTGCGGCTCACGTACGGGACCGGCGCCTACGTGCCGTACCTGGATCTCGTGGAGGAGTCGGCGGCCGCCGTCGGCCTGCCGCGCGCGTTCGCCGGCGAGCTGGAGGCGCGCTGGGACGAACTGGCCCCGTGGCCGGGGGCGGGAGCGGCGTTGCGGCGAATTGCCCGAAGAATGCCGATCGGCGTCGCGACCAACTGCTCCCAGGTGCTGGGCGTGCGCGCGGCCGAGCTGGTCGGAGCCCCTTTTCGCTCGGTCGTCACGGCCGAATCGGCAGGGTTCTACAAGCCCGACCCGCGCATGTATGACGCGGGCGTGGAAGCCCTCGGCGTCCCCTCGGCCGAGGTGTTGTTCGTGGCCGGTTCGCCGCGCGACATCCGGGGCGCGGTCGCGGCGGGCCTCAAGGTCGTGTGGCACAATCCGGCGGGGCTGGA